>NZ_PXWG01000020.1 GCF_003011965.1 Streptosporangium nondiastaticum | reverse complement strand
GCTCCCCCGGCGGCGGGTCGCCGGGGCGCCGCGGGCGGCCCGGGGCCGTGACCGGCAGGGGCACCGGGCCGAGCACCTCCGCGTCCTCCGGGAGCTCCGCCGCGGCGAGCAGGTCGGCGACGTCCTGCGGCGGCCCGGAGACCGACGCCATCCGGGACACCGGCGGGAAGCCGAGCTCCGCCCGGTCGGCGAGCTCCCGCATCGCGTGCCCGGCGGGATCCCAGCGCACGAGCGCCTGTACGGGCCGCAGCGTGGGCTCCGCGACCACGACGACGACCCCGCCGTCCGCCTGCCCGCGGACGAGCGCCGCCGCGGACAGCCAGCGCCGCAGCGCCTCCTCCCCCGCCCGCAGGTCGGGGAGGCCGAGCAGCGCCCAGCCGTCGAGCAGCAGGGCCGCGGCGTAGCCGCCTTCGGCGACGGGCTCCGCGCCGGGCGTGGAGACGACGATCGCGGGCCGGTCGGGCACCGTGTCGAGGATGTGGTCGCGCCCGGAGGTCCGTACGGGCACGGACGGGAAGGCCCGGCCGAGCTCCTCGGCGGTGCGTCCGGCGCCCACGACCCGGGCCCGCAGCCGGGAGCCGCCGCACTCCGTGCAGTGCCAGCCCGGGGGCGCTTCCTGCCCGCACCAGCCGCACCGCAGCGCGCCGTCGGCTCCGCCGGCCTCCAGCGGCCCGGCGCAGTGCCCGCACCGGGCGGGCTCGCGGCAGCGTTCGCAGCCGAGGCGGGGCACATAGCCGCGGCGGGGCACCTGGACCAGCACCGGCCCGTGCTTGAGCCCCTCGCGGGCGGCCTGCCAGGCGTGGCTGGGCAGGCGGGCGGCGCGCGCCGCCGCGTCGCGCGCCTCGTCGGAGTCGCCGACGGTCCGCACGGCGGGGGCGACGGCCCGCACGGTCTCGCGGGCGGCGGCGAGCGGCAGGGCCCATCCCGTGTTCACCAGCTGGGCGGCCTCGACCGTGCAGCCGAAGCCGCCGAGCAGAAACGCGGCCTTCTCGTGCACCGCGCGCTGCACGAGCACCTCGCGGGAGTGCGGGTGCGGTGCGTTCTGCGCGCTGTGGCTGCCGTCCCCGTCGTCCCAGACGGCGACGAGCCCGAGGTCCCGCACGGGCGCGAACATCGCCGCCCGCGTGCCGACCACGGCCCGCACCGAGCCCCGGCTGACCGCGAGCCAGCGGCGGTACCGCTCCTCGGGCCCGAGCTCGGCCGTCAGCAGCACGTGCCGGCCCTCCCCCAGGAGCTCCCCGAGGGCGGCGTCGACGCGCGCCGCGTCCCGCCCGTCCGGCACGACGACGAGCGCACCGCGCCCGGACGACAGCGCCGCCGCGGCAGCCCGCGCGAGCTCGTGCGGCCAGTGCGGGCCGGGCAGCGCCGTCCACACGGCCCGCGGGACGTCCCCCCGGGCCACGGCGTCGAGGAAGGCGGGCCCGGTGGGATACCGCGCCCAGCTCCCGGGCTCCGGCACCCCCGGCGGGGGCAGCGGCGCGGGCGACGGCTCGGCCTCGATGCGGGCGTGCCGGGGCGGTACGGCCAGCTGGAGCACGTCGGCGAGCGAACCGGCGTACCGGTCGGCGACGGCCCGGCAGAGCTCGTAGAGGGCGGGGCTGAGCACCGGCTCGGGCGAGAGCACCTGGGCGATCGCGGCGAGCGGCCCCTGGTAGTCGGACTCGGCCACCCGGTCGACGATGTACCCGTCGAGCAGCCCGCCGCCTTCCCGGCGCCCCCCGCGCACATTGCGCGTCCCGGCGCCGAACCGCACCCGCACCCGCACGCCCGGCCGGGCGTCGGCGTCGAGCTCCTCGGGCACGGCGTAGTCCCACAGCCGGTCCAGGTGGACGGGGCCCTTGTCGACGAGCACGCGCGCGACGGGCAGCGTCTTGGCCAGCGGCGCCCCCCGCCACGTGCGCGGCTTGGCTTTGGGCGCCTTCGCCTTGGCCTCGCGCACGCTCTCCCGTATGAGCGCGAGCTGCTCCCCGTGCTCCGGAGGCTTCCCCTGGGACCGCCCGTTCTCGCTGCTCACAGCCACAGTCCTACCAGACCCCACTGACAACGCCGGGCGGACTGGATCTCCAGTCCGCCCGGCGCGAGGACAGCGGTGCCCGGGGCTGGCGCCCCGGAGAGGTGCTTACAGACCCGCGGCCTTCTTCAGGGCCTCCACGCGGTCCGTGCGCTCCCACGTGAAGTCGGGCAGCTCGCGGCCGAAGTGGCCGTACGCGGCGGTCTGCGCGTAGATCGGGCGGAGCAGGTCGAGGTCGCGGATGATCGCGGCCGGGCGGAGGTCGAAGACCTCGGCGATGGCGTTCTCGATCTTGTCGGTGTCGATGGTGTTCGTGCCGAAGGTCTCGACGAACAGACCCACCGGCTCGGCCTTGCCGATCGCGTAGGCGACCTGGACCTCGCAGCGCGAGGCCAGACCGGCCGCGACGACGTTCTTCGCGACCCAGCGCATCGCGTAGGCGGCGGAGCGGTCGACCTTGGACGGGTCCTTGCCGGAGAAGGCGCCGCCGCCGTGGCGGGCCATGCCGCCGTACGTGTCGATGATGATCTTGCGGCCGGTGAGGCCGGCGTCGCCCATCGGGCCGCCGATCTCGAAGCGGCCGGTCGGGTTCACCAGGAGGCGGTAGCCGTCGGTGTCGAGCTTGATGCCGTCCTCGACGAGCTCCTTGAGGACGTGCTCGACGACGAACTCGCGGATGTCGGGCGCGAGCAGGGAGTCGAGGTCGATGTCGGAGGCGTGCTGCGACGAGACGACGACGGTGTCGAGGCGGACGGCCTTGTTGCCGTCGTACTCGATGGTGACCTGCGTCTTGCCGTCGGGGCGCAGGTAGGGGATGGTGCCGTTCTTGCGGACTTCCGACAGGCGGCGCGAGAGACGGTGCGCCAGCTCGATCGGCAGCGGCATGAGGTTCGGCGTCTCGTCGCAGGCGAAGCCGAACATCAGGCCCTGGTCGCCCGCGCCCTGCTTGTCGAGCTCGTCCTCATCGCCCTCGACGCGGGCCTCGTAGGCGGCGTCGACACCCTGGGCGATGTCCGGCGACTGGGCGCCGATGGAGACCGAGACGCCGCAGGAGGCGCCGTCGAAGCCCTTCTTGGACGAGTCGTAACCGATCTCGAGGATCTTGTTGCGCACGAGCGTGGCGATCGGCGCGTAGGCCTTGGTCGTCACCTCACCGGCGACGTGGACGAGGCCCGTGGTGATGAGGGTCTCAACGGCGACACGAGACGTGGGGTCCTCGCGCAGCAGGGCGTCGAGGACGGTGTCGCTGATCTGGTCAGCGATCTTGTCGGGGTGACCCTCGGTCACGGACTCCGAGGTGAACAGGCGGCGGGACACATCGCTCCCTGGGGTTGCAGCGGCTGCTGGCTGATCATTGACGGACCCGGCCGAGAGCTGCGCTCGGCGCTGGGTCCTCGGTCAGTTTATCCGGCGTTCTCGTGGTTGGGACATCCTGTCTCGTATCACCGGCCTCTGTGACCTGCGGCACCCGCGCGCTCCGGCGCGCGGAGGGGTCAGGAAAACCGCCGTACGACGAGGTCCCAGACGGTGTCCGCGAGGTCGTCCTTGGGGCCGTAGGGAACCGGGGTCTCGGAGCCGTCGGGGGCCAGGACGACGGCCTCGTTCGCCTCCGATCCGAAGGTCTTCCGCTCCCCCACCTCATTGACAACCAGCAGGTCACAGCCCTTGCGGGCGAGCTTGGCGCGACCGTTGGCGAGGACGTCGTCGGTCTCGGCGGCGAAGCCCACGACGATCTGCCCGGGGCGCGGCCGGCTCGCCGAGAGCTCGGCGAGGACGTCGGGGTTCCGGACGAGCTCGACGGGCGCCGGCTCCTCGCCGTCCCGCTTCTTGATTTTGCCCTCGGCATAATGCGAAGGACGAAAATCGGCCACCGCGGCGGCCATCACGACGGCGTCCGCGTCCTCGGCGGCCTTCAGAACGGCCTCCCGCAGCTGCACGGCCGTGCCCACCGGTATGACGTCGGCACCGGCCGGGTCGGCCAGCTCGCTGTTGGCGGCGACGAGCGTGACCCGGGCGCCGCGCGCGACCGCGGTACGGGCCAGGGCGTACCCCTGCTTGCCGGAGGAGCGGTTGCCGAGGAAGCGGACGGGGTCGAGCGGCTCGCGGGTGCCGCCGGCGCTGATGACCACGTGGCGGCCGGCGAGGTCGGCGACCGGGCCCGCGGTGCCGCGGGCCAGCACCCGGCGGCAGACCTCGAAGATCTCCTCGGGGTCGGGGAGCCGGCCCTTGCCGGTATCGACGCCGGTGAGGCGGCCGACGGCGGGCTCGATGACGATCGCCCCGCGGCGGCGCAGCGTGGCCACGTTCTCCTGGGTGGCGGGGTTCTCCCACATCTCGGTGTGCATGGCGGGCGCGAAGACGACCGGGCAGCGAGCGGTGAGCAACGTATTGGTCAGCAGGTCGTCGGCGAGGCCGTGGGCGGCCTTGGCCAGCATGTCGGCCGTGGCGGGCGCGACCACGACGAGCCGGGCCTCCTGGCCGATGCGCACGTGCGGCACCTCGTGGACGCTCTCCCAGACCTCGGTGCCGGCGGGGTGCCCGGACAGCGCCGACCAGGTCGCCTCGCCGACGAAGTGCAGGGCGGAGGCCGTCGGCACCACGCGGACGTCATGGCCGGACTCGGTGAGCCGGCGCAGCAGCTCGCACGCCTTGTAGGCGGCGATCCCGCCGCTGACCCCCAGGACGACCTTGGGCTTGTCCATCGCTCGCGCTCTCCCCATCCATCGGTTGCGTACAGGTCCCATGACACACCAAGGGCCCGGCAGCGGCGCTACCGGACCCGTGGTGACGAAAACGACGAAGGCGGCGAGGACGCCGCCCCGCTTTACTGCGCCGGGGCCTCGATGGCCTCGGAGGTCAGCAGACCCGCGTTGATCTCGCGGAGCGCGATGGAGAGCGGCTTCTCGTGGACGTGGGTGTCCACCAGCGGGCCGACGTACTCCAGCAGGCCCTCGCCGAGCTGCGAGTAGTACGCGTTGATCTGACGGGCGCGCTTGGCGGCGTAGATCACCAGGCTGTACTTCGAGTCGGTGGCCTCGAGCAGCTCATCAATCGGCGGGTTGATGATGCCCTCGGGCGCGGTGATGGAAGAGGACACTCTCTGCCTTCCGAAGGGGGGTGAAGAAAGATGGTCAACGGAGCAAGGCTAGCAGTTCACGCGCAACGTCCTCGACGGAGGTGTTGACCAGCGTGACGTCGAACTCCGACTCCGCGGCGAGCTCGACCTTGGCCGCGGCG
The DNA here is from genome assembly GCF_003011965.1 of Streptosporangium nondiastaticum. Lineage (GTDB taxonomy): Bacteria > Actinomycetota > Actinomycetes > Streptomycetales > Streptomycetaceae > Streptomyces > Streptomyces nondiastaticus. The sequence continues at coordinate 71,860 of NZ_PXWG01000020.1, read as the reverse complement.
AGGCGGCGCTCGATCACCTCGGGCGACTCGGTGCCCCGGCCGGTGAGCCGGCGGACCAGCTCGTCCCAGCTCGGGGGCGCGAGGAAGACCAGCTGAGCCTCCGGCATGGTCTCGCGGACCTGCCGGGCGCCCTGCAGGTCGATCTCCAGCAGCACCGGCTCGCCGGCCTCCAGGCGGTCGAGGACCGCCTGGCGCGGCGTGCCGTAGCGGTTGCCGGCGAACTCGGCCCATTCGAGCAGCTCACCGTTGGCGATGAGCTTGTCGAATTCCTCGTCGTCCACGAAGAAGTACTGGACACCGTCCTGCTCGCCGGGGCGCGGCTTGCGGGTGGTGGCCGAGACCGAGAGCCACACCTCGGGGTGCGCCTTGCGCATATGGGCGACGACCGTGCTCTTGCCGACCCCGGAGGGGCCGGAGAGCACGGTCAGCCGCGGTTGTCTGGCCGGGGGTACGGGGGACGTCCCCCGGGAGACTGCAGTACTCATGCAGCGATTATCCCGGTTCGCGGGAGTGCCTGGGAACGTCAGGCGGCCTTGCCGCCGAACTCACGCTCCAAGGATGCGATCTGGTTCGAGCCGAGCCCGCGCACACGACGGCTCTCGGAGATCCCGAGCCGCTCCATGATCTGCTTGGCACGGACCTTGCCCACGCCCGGCAGGCTCTCCAGGAGTGCGCTGACCTTCATCTTGCCGATCACTTCGTTCGTCTGGCCCTGCGCGATGACATCGTGCAGCGAGGCTCCGGAGTGCTTGAGCCGATTCTTGACCTCGGCGCGCTCCCGGCGAGCCGCGGCGGCCTTTTCGAGCGCGGCAGCGCGCTGTTCAGGGGTAAGGGGCGGAAGAGCCACGCCTACGTCACCTCGGATATCGAACTGTCGGATAACGGACCGGTGAGGAACCTAGTCGGCCCACACCTGGGGAGCAACGAGCAACGCGCTTGCACGTTCGCTCTCGTCGGAGACTAGCGGCCGATTCCGCTCCAGTCAGCGAGAACAAGCGAAAAGTCCTGGTCAGACTCGCTCGACCAGGACTTTTCCGGACATATAGACCAACAATTTTGACGCTTCCGCGGCGGACGCCGGCACCGCCGGCCGCCCGGCGGGCCTCCGGCGGTTACCCGGCCGCCGGATCCGCGGCGCTCACGGCCTCCCGCACCTCGGCGGCGAAGCGCTCGGCGCTCGTGCGCAGCGCGGTGACGTCCGGCCCGTGCCGGAGCACGCCCCGGCTGACGTTCGGGACCACGTCGCGCACGGCCGCGCCGAAGACCTTCGGCAGGTCGGCGGCGGTCGCGCCCTGAGCGCCGATGCCCGGCGCGAGCAGCGGGCCGTTGATGTCCAGATCCGCGCGCGCCGCGCCGAGGCTGCCGCCCAGGGTGGCGCCGACGACCGCGCCGAACGAGCCCATGGGCGCGGCGTCCGCGTTCTCGGCCCGCAGGTGGTTCAGCATGGTCGCGGCGACGCTCGCCCCGTCGGCGCGCACGGCGTGCTGCACCTCGGCGCCCTCCGGGTTCGAGGTGAGCGCGAGCACGAACATGCCGGTGCCGCTCTCGCGCGCCAGCTCCAGGGCCGGGCGCAGCGAGCCGTAGCCGAGGTACGGGCTGACGGTCACGGCGTCGGAGAAGAGCGGCGAGGAGGGGTCGAGGTAGGTGGCGGCGTAGGCGGCCATGGTCGAGCCGATGTCGCCGCGCTTGGCGTCCATCAGGACCAGCGCGCCGGCCTCCCGGGAGTCGGCGACGGCCTGCTCCAGGACGGCGATGCCGCGCGAGCCGAAGCGCTCGAAGAAGGCGGACTGGGGCTTGAGGACGGCCACGCGGTCGGCGAGCGCCTCCACGACGGTGCGGGTGAAGCGCTCCAGGCCGTCGATCGTGTCGGGGAGGCCCCAGTCGGCGAGGAGGGAGGCGTGCGGGTCGATGCCGACGCAGAGGGGGCCGCGCGTGTCCATGGCGCGGCGCAGCCGGGCGCCGAAGGGTTCGAGGGTCATGCGGCGGCCTTCTTCCGGGTCTCGGCGCCGACAGCCTCGGCGAGGGTCTTGTACGGGCTGGCCGCGAGCTTCTCGGCCAGGCCCTTGTGGATCTTCCGGCACCAGAACGGGCCCTCGTAGATGAAGGCGCTGTAGCCCTGGACCAGCGTGGCGCCCGCCAGGATGCGCTCCCAGGCGTCGTCGGCGGTCTCGATGCCGCCGACACCGACGAGGGTGATCCGGTCGCCCACGCGGGCGTACAGGCGGCTCAGGACCTCCAGCGAGCGGGCCTTGAGCGGGGCGCCGGACAGGCCGCCGGCGCCGATGGCCTCGACGGTGCGCTTCGGGGTGCGCAGGCCGAGCCCCTCGCGGGCGATCGTCGTGTTGGTGGCGATGATGCCGTCCAGGCCGAGCTCGACGGCGAGGTCGGCGACGGCGTCCACGTCCTCGTCGGCGAGGTCGGGGGCGATCTTCACCAGCAGCGGCACGCGGCGCGAAGGGACCGTGCGGTCGGCGGCCTCGCGGACGGCGGCGAGCAGCGGGCGCAGGGACTCGGTGGCCTGGAGGTTGCGCAGCCCGGGCGTGTTGGGCGAGGAGACGTTGACGACGAGGTAGTCGGCGTGGGCGGCGAGGCGCTCGGTGGAGGTCACGTAGTCGGCGACGGCCTCGGCCTCCGGCACGACCTTGGTCTTGCCGATGTTGACGCCCACCGTCGTGCGGAAGACCGCCTTGCGGGCCGCCAGGCGCTCCGCCACGGCCTCCGAGCCGTCGTTGTTGAAGCCCATGCGGTTGATCAGCGCGCGGTCCGCGACGAGGCGGAAGAGGCGCTTCTTGGGGTTGCCGGGCTGCGGCTGCGCGGTGACGGTGCCGACCTCGACGTGGTCGAAGCCGAGCATGCTCATGCCGTCGATGGCGGCGGCGTTCTTGTCGAAGCCGGCGGCGAGCCCGAAGGGGCCGTGCATGCGCAGGCCGAGCGCCTCGGTGCGCAGCTCCTTGTGGCGGGGGGCGAGGACGGCCGCGACGAAGGTGCGCAGGACCGGCACGCGGGCGGCGGCGCGGATCCAGGCGAAGGCGAGGTGGTGGGCCTTCTCGGGGTCCATCCGCTGGAAGATCAGTCGGAAGAAGAGGGAGTACATGGGGGGCCGGGCCTTCCGCGGGCGAGGGGGAGGTTCCATGGGTCCGCCCGTCCGCCCCCGGCTCTCACCGGGGGCGGACGGGCGGGAGGGGTCAGGCGCGGGCGGCGGTCAGGTGCTCCGCGTGCTCCTGCAGGGAGCGCACGCCCACGTCGCCGCGGCTGAACGCCTCGATGCCCTGCACGGCGGCCGCGAGGGCCTGGACCGTGGTCAGGCACGGCACCGCGCGGGCGACCGCGGCCGTACGGATCTCGTAGCCGTCGAGACGGCCGCCGGTGCCGTACGGGGTGTTGACGATGAGGTCGACCTCGCCGTCGTGGATGAGCTGGACGATGGTCTTCTCGCCGTTCGGGCCCTCGCCCTCGCTCTGCTTGCGCACGACGGTGGCGTTGATGCCGTTGCGCTTGAGGACCTCGGCGGTGCCGGAGGTGGCCAGCAGCTCGAAGCCGTGGGCGACCAGCTCACGGGCCGGGAAGATCATCGAGCGCTTGTCGCGGTTGGCGACCGAGACGAACGCGCGGCCCTTGGTCGGCAGCGCGCCGTAGGCGCCGGCCTGCGACTTGGCGTAGGCCGTGCCGAAGACGCTGTCGATGCCCATGACCTCGCCGGTGGAGCGCATCTCCGGGCCGAGGACGGTGTCCACGCCGCGGCCGTGGATGTCGCGGAAGCGCGACCACGGCATCACGGCCTCCTTGACGGAGATCGGCGCGTCCATGGGGAGCGTGCCGCCGTCGCCCTCGCGGGGCAGCATGCCCTCGGCGCGCAGCTCGGCGATGGTCGCGCCCAGCGAGATGCGGGCGGCGGCCTTGGCGAGCGGCACGGCGGTCGCCTTCGAGGTGAAGGGGACCGTGCGGGAGGCGCGCGGGTTGGCCTCCAGAACGTAGAGGATGTCCCCGGCCATGGCGAACTGGATGTTGATCAGGCCGCGGACGCCGACGCCCTTGGCGATGGCCTCGGTGGAGGCGCGCAGCCGCTTGATGTCGAAGCCGCCGAGGGTGATCGGGGGCAGGGCGCAGGCGGAGTCGCCGGAGTGGATGCCGGCCTCCTCGATGTGCTCCATGACGCCGCCGAGGTAGAGCTCGTGGCCGTCGTAGAGCGCGTCGACGTCGATCTCGATGGCGTCGTCGAGGAAGCGGTCGATGAGGACCGGGTGCTCGGAGATCAGGCCGGCGTGGCGCTCCAGGTACTCGCCGAGGGAGGGCTCGTCGTAGACGATCTCCATGCCGCGGCCGCCGAGCACGTAGGACGGGCGGACCATGACCGGGTAGCCGATCTCGGCGGCGATGCCCTTGGCCTCCTCGAAGGAGAAGGCGGTGCCGTACTTGGGCGCGGGCAGGCCGGCCTCGGTGAGCACGCGGCCGAAGGCGCCGCGCTCCTCGGCGAGGTCGATGGCCTCGGGCGAGGTGCCGACGATCGGCACGCCGTTGTCCTTGAGCGCCTGGGCGAGGCCGAGCGGGGTCTGGCCGCCGAGCTGGACGACGACGCCCGCGACGGGGCCGGCCTCCTGCTCGGCGTGGACGATCTCCAGGACGTCCTCCAGGGTGAGCGGCTCGAAGTAGAGCCGGTCGGAGGTGTCGTAGTCGGTGGAGACGGTCTCGGGGTTGCAGTTGACCATCACGGTCTCGTAGCCGGCGTCGCTGAGGGCGAAGGAGGCGTGGACGCAGGAGTAGTCGAACTCGATGCCCTGGCCGATGCGGTTCGGGCCCGAGCCCAGGATGATCACCGCGGGCTTCTCGCGGCGCGCGACCTCGGTCTCCTCGTCGTAGGACGAGTAGAAGTACGGGGTCTTCGCAGCGAACTCGGCGGCGCAGGTGTCGACCGTCTTGTAGACCGGGCGGACGCCGAGGGCGTGCCGGACCTCGCGGACGACGGCCTCGGGCAGGCCGCGGATCGCGCCGATCTGGGCGTCGGAGAAGCCGTGCCGCTTGGCCTCGGCCAGCAGCCCGGGCTCCAGCCGGACGGCCGCGGCGATCTCGTCGGCGACCTCCTTGAGCAGGAAGAGCTGGTCGACGAACCACGGGTCGATGCGGGTGGCCTCGAAGACCTCCTCCGGGGTGGCCCCGGCGCGGATGGCGGCCATGACGGTGTTGATCCGGCCGTCGGTCGGGCGGACCGCCTTCGCCAGCAGCTCCGCCTTGTCGCCCGGCTCCGAGACGAAGTCGAACTGCGAGCCCTTCTTCTCCAGCGAGCGCAGGGCCTTCTGCAGCGCCTCGGTGAAGTTGCGGCCGATGGCCATGGCCTCGCCCACCGACTTCATGGTGGTGGTGAGGGTGGCGTCGGCGGCCGGGAACTTCTCGAACGCGAAGCGGGGCGCCTTGACCACGACGTAGTCGAGCGTGGGCTCGAAGGACGCCGGGGTCTTCTCGGTGATGTCGTTGGGGATCTCGTCCAGCGTGTAGCCGACGGCCAGGCGGGCGGCGATCTTGGCGATCGGGAAGCCGGTGGCCTTGGAGGCGAGCGCGGAGGAGCGCGAGACGCGCGGGTTCATCTCGATGACGATGACCCGGCCGTCGTCGGGGTTGACCGCGAACTGGATGTTGCAGCCACCGGTGTCGACGCCGACCTCGCGGATGATCGCGATGCCGACGTCCCGCAGGATCTGGTACTCGCGGTCGGTGAGCGTCATCGCCGGGGCGACGGTGATCGAGTCACCCGTGTGGACGCCCATGGGGTCGAAGTTCTCGATGGAGCAGACGACCACGACGTTGTCGTTCTTGTCGCGCATCAGCTCCAGCTCGTACTCCTTCCAGCCGAGGATGGACTCCTCCAGGAGCACCTCGGTGGTCGGGGAGAGCGTGAGGCCCTGGCCGGCGATGCGGCGCAGCTCCTCCTCGTCGTGGGCGAAGCCGGAGCCGGCGCCGCCCATGGTGAAGGAGGGGCGGACGACGACGGGGTAGCCGCCGAGCGTCTCGACGCCCGCGAGGACCTCGTCCATGGTGTGGCAGATGACCGAGCGGGCGGACTCGCCGTGGCCGGTCCTGGCGCGGACGGCCTCGACGACGCCCTTGAACAGGTCGCGGTCCTCGCCCTTGTGGATCGCCTCGACGTTGGCGCCGATGAGCTCCACGCCGTACTTCTCCAGCACGCCGTTCTCGTGCATGGAGATGGCGGTGTTGAGCGCGGTCTGGCCGCCGAGGGTGGGCAGGAGGGCGTCGGGGCGCTCCTTGGCGATGATCTTCTCGACGAACTCGGGGGTGATCGGCTCGACGTACGTGGCGTCGGCGATCTCCGGGTCGGTCATGATCGTGGCCGGGTTGGAGTTCACGAGGATGACCCGCAGGCCCTCGGACTTCAGGACACGGCAGGCCTGGGTGCCGGAGTAGTCGAACTCCGCGGCCTGGCCGATGACGATCGGGCCGGAGCCGATGACCAGAACGGACTGGATGTCGGTGCGCTTAGGCACGCTGGCCCTCCATCAGGGAGACGAAGCGGTCGAACAGGTACGCGGCGTCGTGCGGGCCTGCTGCTGCCTCGGGGTGGTACTGGACGCTGAATGCCGGCTGGTCGAGCAACTGGAGGCCTTCCACCACGTTGTCGTTCAGACACACGTGGGAGACCTCGACCCGGCCGTACGGCGTGTCGGTCGCCCGGTCGAGCGGGGCGTCGACGGCGAAGCCGTGGTTGTGCGCGGTGACCTCGACCTTGCCGGTCGTGCGGTCCTGCACGGGCTGGTTGATGCCGCGGTGGCCGTACTTCAGCTTGTAGGTGCCGAAGCCGAGCGCGCGGCCGAGGATCTGGTTGCCGAAGCAGATGCCGAAGAGCGGCGTCTTGCGGGAGAGGACCTCGCGCATGACGGCGACCGGGTGGTCGGCGGTGCTCGGGTCGCCCGGGCCGTTGGAGAAGAACACGCCGTCGGGGTTCACGGCGTAGACGTCCTCGGCGGTGGCCGTGGCGGGCAGCACGTGCACCTCGATGCCGCGCTCGGCCATCCGGTGCGGGGTCATGCCCTTGATGCCCAGGTCGATCGCGGCGACGGTGAACTTCTTCTCACCGATCGCGGGGACCACGTAGGTCTCCTTGGTGGCGACCTCGGCGGAGAGGTCGGCGCCCGTCATCTCGGGGGCCTGGCGGACCTCGGCGAGCATGGTGCCCTCGTCCGGCAGGGAGTGCCCGGAGAAGATGCCGACGCGCATGGCGCCGCGCTCGCGCAGGTGGCGGGTGAGGGCGCGGGTGTCGATGCCGCAGATGCCGACGACGCCCTGCTTGGCGAGCTCCTCGTCCAGGGACCGGCGCGAGCGCCAGTTGGACGGGACGCGGGCGGGGTCGCGCACCACGTAGCCGGCGACCCAGATGCGCGCCGACTCGGGGTCCTCGTCGTTGACGCCGGTGTTGCCCACGTGCGGGGCGGTCATCACGACGACCTGGCGGTGGTACGAGGGGTCGGTCAGGGTCTCCTGGTAGCCGGTCATGCCGGTGGAGAACACGGCCTCGCCGAAGGTCTCCCCCACGGCCCCGTAGGCCCGGCCGCGGAAGATCCGGCCGTCCTCCAGGACGAGTACGGCGGGGATCTTGGCAGTCCCCCTGGTGGAGGTCGTCATCGTGCGCCTTCCGTGTCGCTGTTCAGGTGGTGCGGGTGGGTGAGGGCCTCGACCCAGGCGGCGTGCTCGGCCGCCTGGTCGGAGCGGAAACCGGAATCGATCTCGCGGTCCCCGTGCACCCAGGTGATCACCAGCAGGCCGCCCTCGGTGAGGACCTTGCCGGCGATGCCCTTGTCGAGCCGGGCGCCGCGCACCCGGTCCGCGGGGATGAAGAAGTCCTGGGCGCCCGGGCGCACGACGGTGACGCCCTGCTCCGTCAGGGTGAGCTCGGCGCGGCTGCGGGTGCCGAGGCCGCGCGCGACGATGCGGTCGAGCCACTGCCCGGCGGTGGTGGAGCCGTGGTAGCGCCCGGTCATCGTGAGCGTGGGTTCACCCTGCTCGGCGGGGGCGGCGGGCAGCTCGGGCAGGTCGCCCTGGAGCGTGCCGCGCCACTTCCAGCCCTCGCGCATCAGCCAGTAGAGCAGCGCGACGAAGAGCAGCAGCCCCACGACCCAGCCGGCGCGGGCGGCCCAGTCGGTGACGGCGGCAGACTTCTGCTCGCCCGCCAGGATGATCAGTGCAGATGGTGCAGATGTCACGCCAGATTCCCGTCCACGACCGTTGCCCGGCCCCGCAGGAAGGTGTGGGTGACGCGACCCGGCAGCTCGCGGCCCTCGTAGGGGGTGTTGCGGCTGCGGGAGGCGAAGCCCGCGGGGTCCACGACACCACGGTAAGCGGAATCGACCAGGGTGAGGTTGGCGGGCTCACCGGCGGCGATGGGACGGCCGTGGCCGTCGAGGCTGCCGATGCGGGCGGGCTTGAAGGACATGCGCTCGGCGACGCCGGCCCAGTCCAGCAGCCCGGTCTCGACCATCGTCTGCTGGACGACGGACAGCGCGGTCTCCAGGCCCACCATGCCCATGGCGGCCGCGGCCCACTCGCAGTCCTTGTCCTCGTGCGGGTGCGGAGCGTGGTCGGTGGCGACGATGTCGATCGTGCCGTCGGCCAGGGCCTCGCGCAGGGCCAGCACGTCGCGCTCGGTGCGCAGCGGCGGGTTGACCTTGTAGACCGGGTTGTACGAGCGCACCAGCTCGTCGGTGAGGAGCAGGTGGTGCGGGGTGACCTCGGCGGTGACGTCGATGCCGCGAGACTTGGCCCAGCGGACGATCTCGACGGAGCCGGCCGTGGAGAGGTGGCAGATGTGCACCCGGGAGCCGACGTGCTCGGCGAGCAGGACGTCGCGCGCGATGATCGATTCCTCGGCGACGGCCGGCCAGCCGCCCAGGCCCAGCTCGGCGGAGACGATGCCCTCGTTCATCTGGGCGCCCTCGGTGAGCCGGGGCTCCTGGGCGTGCTGCGCGACGACGCCGCCGAAGGCCTTCACGTACTCCAGCGCGCGGCGCATGATCACGGCGTCGTCGACGCACTTGCCGTCGTCGGAGAAGACGGTGACGCCGGCGGCGGAGTCGTGCATGGCGCCCAGCTCGGAGAGCTGCTTGCCCTCCAGGCCGACGGTGACGGCGCCGATCGGCTGCACGTCGCAGTAGCCGGACTCCTTGCCCAGGCGCCAGACCTGCTCGACGACGCCGGCGGTGTCCGCGACGGGGAAGGTGTTGGCCATGGCGAAGACGGCCGTGTAGCCGCCGCTCGCGGCGGCGCGGGTGCCGGTCAGGACGGTCTCGGAGTCCTCGCGGCCGGGCTCGCGCAGGTGGGTGTGGAGGTCGACCAGGCCGGGCAGCAGGATCTTGCCGTCGGCCTCGATGACCTGGGCGTCCTCGGCGCTGAGACCGGTGCCGACCTCGGCGATGGTCTCGCCGTCGATCAGGACGTCCTGCGGCTCGCCGCCGAGGACCTTCGCACCGCGGATCAGGATCTTGGACATTAGTTGTTCTCCTCGGTGCGGGCGGTGGTGACGGCGGGCTCGGAGCCGCCGAGCAGCAGGTAGAGGACAGCCATCCGGGTGCTGACGCCGTTGGCGACCTGCTCGACGGCCGTGCAGCGGTCGGAGTCGGCGACCTCGGCGGTGATCTCCATGCCGCGGTTCATCGGGCCGGGGTGCATCACGACGGCGTGCTCGGGCATCTTCGCCATGCGGTCGCCGTCCAGGCCGTAGCGGCGCGAGTACTCGCGCTCGGTCGGGAAGAACGCGGCGTTCATGCGCTCGCGCTGCACGCGCAGCATCATCACGGCGTCGGACTTCGGCAGCACGGCGTCGAGGTCGTAGGAGACCTCGCAGGGCCAGTTCTCGACGCCGACGGGCACCAGCGTGGGCGGGGCGACGAGGGTGACCTCGGCGCCGAGCGTGGTCAGCAGGTGGACGTTGGAGCGGGCCACGCGGCTGTGCAGCACGTCGCCGACGATCGTGATGCGGCGCCCGGAGAGGTCCTGGCCGATCCCGGCGTCCCGGCCGACCAGGCGGCGGCGCATGGTGAAGGCGTCCAGCAGGGCCTGGGTGGGGTGCTCGTGGGTGCCGTCGCCGGCGTTGACGACGGCTCCGTCGATCCAGCCGGAGTTCGCCAGCCGGTAGGGGGCGCCGGAGGCGTGGTGGCGGATGACGACGGCGTCCGCGCCCATGGCCTCCAGGGTCAGGGCGGTGTCCTTCAGCGACTCGCCCTTGGAGACCGAGGAGCCCTTGGCCGAGAAGTTGATGACGTCGGCGGAGAGGCGCTTCGCCGCGGCTTCGAAGGAGATGCGGGTGCGGGTCGAGTCCTCGAAGAAGAGGTTGACGACGGTGCGGCCGCGCAGGGTGGGCAGTTTCTTGATCGGCCGGTCGGCGACCCTGGCCATCTCCTCGGCGGTGTCGAGGATCAGGACGGCGTCGTCGCGGGTGAGGTCGGCGGCCGAGATGAGGTGGCGCTTCATCCGGTTCTCCGTGGGTGAGGAGGTGTGCGAAGGCGGGGGCCGGGCATGCGGCGGCACGGTCCCGGGCGCGCCGGGTCCGCGGGGAGGAGGGTGCTACTGCCCGTCGGCCGGGGCGGTCGTGCCCGCGCCGAGGAGCACGCTGTCGCGGCCGTCCTCCTCGGTGAGGTGGACCTTGACCGTCTCCCGCAGCGACGTCGGGAGGTTCTTGCCGACGTAGTCGGCGCGGATGGGAAGTTCGCGGTGGCCGCGGTCGACGAGGACCGCGAGCTGGACGGCGCGCGGGCGGCCGAGGTCGTTCATCGCGTCGAGCGCGGCGCGGATGGTGCGGCCGGAGAAGAGCACGTCGTCGACGAGGATGACGAGCCTGCCGTCGATGCCCTCGCCGGGGATCTCCGTGCGGGCGAGCGCACGGGCCGGGCGGAGCCGCAGGTCGTCGCGGTACATGGTGATGTCGAGGGAGCCGACCGGGGTCCTGCCTCCGGTGATCTCCTCGAGCTTGGCGGCCAGCCGGCGGGCGAGGAAGACGCCACGGGTGGGGATGCCGAGGAGCACGACGTCGTCGGCGCCCTTGGCGCGCTCGACGATCTCGTGGGCGATGCGGGTGAGAACCCGGGCGATGTCCGGTGCTTCGAGCACGGGACGCGCACTGGGAAATGCGTCCATACGAAACGGACCTCCTTCTCCGCCTCACGGGACGGACATTAAAGGACGTCGGAATTACTCCCTCACCGTACCAGGCCCGGGGTGTGACGCTCACCGTCCCCCCTGCTGGAGGACGGTATGGACCATTCGGCTTGACGAAGTCAGATTACGCTGCGTAACCTCACAGTGAGTTACCAGACACGCGGCAGTCTTCAGAAGACGCGCCGTCGCACGTCGATACAGCGTCCGGGGAGCTTTATGTCCAGCGAATACGCCAAACAGCTCGGGGCCAAGCTCCGCGCCATCCGCACCCAGCAGGGCCTCTCCCTTCACGGCGTGGAGGAGAAGTCCCAGGGCCGCTGGAAGGCCGTCGTAGTGGGTTCGTACGAGCGCGGCGACCGTGCCGTGACCGTGCAGCGCCTGGCCGAGCTGGCCGACTTCTACGGGGTTCCCGTGCAGGAGCTGCTGCCCGGCACCACGCCGGGCGGCGCCGCCGAGCCGCCGCCGAAGCTGGTTCTGGACCTTGAGCGCCTGGCCCACGTGCCGGCCGAGAAGGCCGGCCCGCTCCAGCGTTACGCGGCCACCATCCAGAGCCAGCGCGGCGACTACAACGGCAAGGTCCTCTCGATCCGCCAGGACGACCTGCGGACCCTTGCCGTCATCTACGACCAGTCGCCCTCGGTGCTCACCGAACAGCTGATCAGCTGGGGCGTGCTCGATGCGGATGCGCGCCGCGCGGTCCAGCACGAGGACGCCTGACGGCTGGTCGGCTTCCTTCACTACAACCGCCCGGGGGGCGGGAAACCTTGCGGTTTCCCGCCCCCCGGGCGGTTTGGTTTTCTGCGGCTTACTTCTCGTCGCGCCGGAGACCCGGCTTGAGCTCCTTGAAGCGGCCGAGCAGACCGTTGACGAAGGCCGGTGAGTCGTCCGTGGAGAACTCCTTGGCGAGCTGGACCGCCTCGTCGATCGCCACCGCGTCCGGAGTGCCGTCCTCCCAGATCAGCTCGTAGGCACCGAGCCGCACGATGTTCCGGTCCACGACCGGCATCCGGTCCAGGTCCCAGTCGACCGCGTAGGTGGAGATCAGCTCGTCGATCCGGGCCACGTGCTCGGCGTACCCCTCGACCAGCTGCATGGTGTACTCGTTCACCGGCGGCTGGCGGTCGTCGGACCGGGAGTGCCGGATCCAGTCCGCGAGCACGTTCTGCACGGTGATGCCGCGCTGGTCGGCCTCGAAGAGGATCTGGAAGGCGCGCTTACGGGCCTTGCTGCGGGCAGCCACGGTTAGCTGTTCACCCGGCCGAGGTAATCGCCGGTGCGCGTGTCGACCTTGATCTTCTCGCCGGTGGTGACGAAGAGCGGGACCTGGATCTCGTAGCCCGTCTCCAGCTTCGCCGGCTTGGTGCCACCGGTGGAGCGGTCGCCCTGGACGCCCGGGTCGGTGTGCTCGATGACCAGCTCGACGGCGGCCGGCAGCTCGACGTAGAGCACCTCGCCCTCGTGCGTGGCGACGGTGGCCTCGAAGCCCTCGATCAGGAAGTTCGCGGCGTCGCCGACGGCCTTCCGGTCGATCATGAGCTGGTCGTAGTCCTTCATGTCCATGAAGACGAAGTAGTCGCCGTCCATGTAGGAGAACTGCATGTCGCGGCGGTCGACGGTGGCCGTCTCGACCTTCACACCGGCGTTGAAGGTCTTGTCGACGACCTTGCCGGAGAGCACGTTCTTCAGCTTCGTACGGACGAAGGCGGGGCCCTTGCCGGGCTTGACGTGCTGGAACTCGACGACGGACCAGAGCTGGCCGCCTTCGAGCTTGAGCACCATGCCGTTCTTGAGGTCGTTCGTGGATGCCACGGTTGCGGTATCTCCTGGACTGGTGGAACCAGAAAGTGCGGTGCGCCCCGCTAGAGCGCGAGCAGCTCTTTGGTCGTGATGGTGAGTAGCTCGGGTCCGTCGTCCGCCTCGGGGCGGACGACGAGCGTGTCATCGATCCGGACTCCGCCGCGGCCCGGGAGGTGTACCCCCGGATCTACGGTGACCGGCACGCAAGCGTCCAGTTTACCCATTGCCGAAGGTGTCAGCCGAGGGTCCTCGTCGTTTTCGAGCCCCACGCCGTGTCCGATCCGCGGTCCGACCCGCTCGCCGTGCCCCGCGGCCTCCAGCACCACGCGCGCGGCACGGTCCACGTCGCGGTACGGGGTGCCCGGCGCGAGCGCCTCCCGGCCGGCCCGCTGGGCGGCGAACACCTGGTCGTAGAGCTCGATCTGCCAGTCCGCCGGGCTGGTGCCGATCACGAAGGTGCGGCCGATCTCGCTGCGGTAGCCGCGGTAGTCGGCGCCCACGCACACGCTGAGGAAGTCGCCCTCCTCCACCCGGCGGTCGCTCGGCAGGTGCCCGGCCAGCCCCGAGTTCGGGCCCGTGCCGACCGACGTGGGGAACGCCGGGCCCGTCGCGCCGTGGTCGACCAGCCGGCGCTCCAGCTCCAGGGCCAGGTGCCGCTCGGTGCGCCCGACCAGGATCGACTCCAGGAGCTCCCCCAGGGCCTGGTCGGCGATCTCCGCGGCGATCCGCAGGGAGGAGATCTCCTCGTCGTCCTTGACCAGCCGCTGCTGCTCCACGGCGGGGCCGAGGTCCGTCAGGCGCAGCCGGGGTGCCACGGCCTGCAGGGCGCGGTGGCGGGAGACCGTGAGGTGGTGCTCTTCGACGGCGAGGGAGCCGGCTCCGGCGGCCGCGGCGCGCTCGGCCCCGGCGACGGCCGGGTCGCCGTCCGTCTCGGCCAGCAGGAGGACCTGCAGGTCCTCCGCGGCCCGCGGGCCGCCGGCTTCGCCGCAGGGGTCGCAGGGGCACAGCAGGACGTCCTGGCCGGGGCAGACGAGCAGCGCCGCCCCGGCCGGTGCCGTGCCGGCCAGATAGCGGACGTTGGCGTTCCCGGAGACCAGGGCGGCCTCGCTCCCGGCCGCGTGGCAGCGCTCGCGCAGCCGGTCGCGGCGCGCCGCGTACACCTCGGACATGTCTGTGAGCCTACGGCGGGGTGCCGCGGGCGGCCGTCCCAGCGCGTCCGACCGGGCACCGGCGCCCGGGCGCCCGGGCCGGTCACCAGCTGGGCGGGCTGGCCAGCGAGCGGGCGACGACCTCGTCGAGGAGGCGGGCGGTGGTGGTGACGTCCTGCTGGGAGTTGTCGATGATCGGCAGGCCGGAGCCGTACCACCCGGCCATCCGGCCGTGGATCCGGGCGACCTCCTCGTCACCGAGGCGGCGGTTGCCCGTGCGCTCGGCGTTGCGCTCCAGGACGACCTCCAGCCCGGGCAGCAGGACGACGGGGAGCAGGCCGGGGCCCACGTGGCGCTTCCAGCCGCCGAGGCCGACGGCGGGCCGGTCGGGGAAGACGGCGTCGTCGAGGATGCAGGAGATGCCGTTGGCGAGGAAGTTCCGGGCGGCGAAGCCGCAGGTGCGGCGGGCGAGGCGGTACTGCGCTTCGGAGTGGTCGTTCCAGCCGGACCGGGGGTCGGCGAAGCCCGAGCGCACCCACTCGCGGACGTCGTCCAGGCTGATGTGGGCGGTGGGCACGCGGCGGGTGTCCGCCCAGTGCCGGGCCACGGTCGTCTTCCCGGCGCCGGCCGGGCCGATGAGGATCACGGCGACGGCGGCGTGGGCGGGGTCGGCCGGCGGCATGCCGGGCGCGGGCGACGGCGCGGGCGCGCCCTGCGGGACCATGAGGTGACCGGTCGGGTCGGCCGGCGGCGGGGGCGCACCCGGCATCGGGGGGTGGGCCGGCGGCAGCGGCGGTCCGACGGGGTACTGCATGCGGTGGCACTCCGTCTCGTGAGGGCGCGGGGCGGCAGGGGGCGCCCGGTGGCGCGAGCTGAGGGGCCCTCAGTTCACGCCACCGGGCGTCGGCCAGACGGGAGAGTACCCGAGCCCCGGCCCCGTCGCCCCCGCAGGGGCAACGGGCACGTCAGCCCGCGAGTTCCTCGGCCAGGGCGCGCAGCGCGAGCCGGTAGGAGCCGATGCCGAAGCCCGCGACGGTGCCGCTGGCGACCGCCGCGATCACGGAGGTGTGGCGGAACTCCTCGCGCGCGTACGGGTTGGAGATGTGCACCTCGACGAGCGGCGCGGTGCGCTGGGCGGCCGCGTCGCGCATGGCGTACGAGTAGTGCGTGAACGCACCGGGGTTGATGACGACCGGGAGGGCGCCGTCGGCCGCCTCGTGGAGCCAGCGGACCATCTCGCCCTCGTCGTTGGTCTCGCGCACGTCGACGGCGAAGCCGAGCTCCGCGCCGAGCCGGGTGCACTCCGCAACGAGGCCCTTGTAGGACGTCGAGCCGTAGACGTCCGGCTCGCGGGAGCCGAGCCGGCCCAGGTTGGGGCCGTTGAGGACCAGGACCTTCCGCGGCTGTTCCGTCATGGCGGTCACGCCGCGATCTCGGCGTGCGCCGCGAGCAGCATCGCCGGGTCGGGGCTCTCCAGGACCGTCGGCTTGGCCAGGCCGTCCAGGACGATGAAGCGCAGCCGGTCGCCGCGGGTCTTCTTGTCGACCTTCATGGTCTCCACCAGCTTGGGCCACTGGTCGCCGCGGTAGGTGACGGGCAGGCCCACGGCGGTGAGGATCGCCCGGTGCCGGTCGGCGGTCGCGTCGTCGAGGCGGCCGGCGATGCGGCCGAGCTCGGCGGCGAAGACCATGCCGACGGAGACGGCCGCGCCGTGCCGCCAGTTGTAGCGCTCGTTCTTCTCGATGGCGTGGGCGAGGGTGTGGCCGTAGTTGAGGATCTCGCGCAGGCCCGACTCCTTGAGGTCGGAGGAGACCACCTCGGCCTTGACCCGGATCGCGCGCTCGATCAGCTCGGCGGTGTGCGGCCCGGCGGGGGTGCGGGCGGCCTCCGGGTCCGCCTCGATGAGGTCGAGGATGGCCGGGTCGGCGATGAAGCCCGCCTTGATGACCTCGGCGAGGCCGCTGACGTAGTCGTGGACCGGCAGCGAGTCCAGCGCGGCCAGGTCGCACAGGACGCCGGCGGGCGGGTGGAAGGCGCCGACGAGGTTCTTGCCCTCGGCGGTGTTGATGCCGGTCTTGCCGCCGACGGCGGCGTCGACCATGGCCAGCACCGTGGTGGGCACGGCGATCCAGCGCACGCCGCGCAGCCAGGTGGCGGCGACGAAGCCGGCGAGGTCCGTGGTGGCGCCGCCGCCCACGCCGACGATGACGTCGGTGCGGGTGAAGCCGGTCTGGCCGAGCGCCTTCCAGCAGTAGGCCGCGACCTCGACGGTCTTGGACTCCTCCGCGTTGGGCAGCTGGATCGCGATGGCCTCGTAGCCCTGGGCGGCGAGGTCCTGCCGGAGCACCTCGCCGGTCTCGGCGAGCGCCTCGGGGTGGAGCACGGCGACCCGCTTGGCCGCGGTGCCGATCAGGCCGGGCAGCTCGCCCAGCAGCTGGCGCCCGACCAGGACCTCGTACGGGTCGGTGCCCGCGCTGCCGGCGACCTGGATGCGGGTGGGGGCGTCGGTCATGCGTTCCTCACTGCGTGGTGTCCTGTGTGCGGTCCCCGGGCACCGGTGCCAGGTGCAGGGCCTCCAGCACGGCGTCGGCGACCTCGTCCGGCGTGCGGCCGCCGGTGGCGACGGTGGCCCGGGCGACCTCCGTGTAGAGCGGGCGGCGGGCCTCCATCAGCTCGCGCCAGCGCTGCCGCGGGTTGACCGCGAGCAGCGGGCGCGGGGCGTCGAGGCCGACGCGCCGTACGGCGTCGGCGAGCTCGACGTCGAGGAAGACCACGGGCAGCCCCGCGAGGAGGGCCCGCGTCCCGTCGTCCATGATCGCGCCGCCGCCGAGGGAGAGCACGCCGGGGTGCTCGGCCACGGCGGCGCGCACCGCCTGCCGCTCCAGCTCGCGGAAGTGCGGCTCGCCCTCGTCGATGAAGATCTCCGGGATGGGCTTGCCGGCGGTCTTCTCGATGTCGGCGTCGGTGTCGCGGTAGCCGGTGCCCAGCCGCTGGGCGAGCAAGGCGCCGATGGTGGACTTGCCGGCTCCCGGCGGGCCCACCAGCACGACGGCGGGCGCGGTCACTTGATGGCCAGGTTCTCGAGGTAGCCCTGGACGTTGCGGCGGGTCTCGGCGACGTTGTCGCCGCCGAACTTCTCCGCCACCGCGTCGGCGAGCACCAGGGCGACCATCGCCTCGGCGACGATGCCGGCGGCCGGGACCGCGCAGACGTCGGAGCGCTGGTGGTGGGCCTGGGCGGCCTCGCCGGTGGTCACGTCGACCGTGCGCAGGGCGCGCGGCACGGTGGCGATCGGCTTCATGGCGGCGCGGACGCGCAGCAGCTCGCCCGTGGACAGACCGCCCTCGGTGCCGCCGGAGCGGCCGGAGGTGCGGCGGATGCCGTCCTCGGTGGAGACGATCTCGTCGTGGGCCTTCGAGCCGGGCACCCGGGCCAGCTCGAAGCCGTCGCCGACCTCGACGCCCTTGATCGCCTGAATGCCCATCAGGGCGGCGGCGAGGCGGGCGTCCAGGCGGCGGTCCCAGTGCACGTGCGAGCCCAGGCCGACGGGGACGCCGTAGGCCAGGACCTCGACGACGCCGCCGAGCGTGTCGCCGTCCTTGTGGGCCTGGTCGATCTCGGCGACCATCGCCTTGCTGGCCGCCTCGTCCAGGCAGCGGACCGGGTCCGCGTCGAGCTTCTCCACGTCCGAGGGCTTGGGGTAGACGCCGAGCGGCGCCTTGGCCGCGGCCAGCTCGATGACGTGCGAGACGATCTCGATGCCCGTGGTCTCCTTCAGGTAGGAGCGGGCGACGGCGCCGAGGGCGACGCGGGCGGCGGTCTCGCGCGCGGAGGCGCGCTCCAGGATCGGGCGGGCCTCGTCGATCCCGTACTTCTGCATGCCCGCGAGGTCGGCGTGGCCGGGGCGGGGGCGGGTCAGCGGCGCGTTGCGCGCCATCGACGCCAGCTCCTCCGGGTCCACCGGGTCGGCCGCCATGACCTTCTCCCACTTGGGCCACTCGGTGTTGCCCACCATGACCGCGACCGGGGAGCCCATCGTCAGACCGTGGCGCACGCCGCCGAGGAAGGTGACCTCGTCCCGCTCGAACTTCATGCGCGCGCCGCGGCCGTAGCCGAGCCGCCGGCGGGCCAGGTGGTCCGCCACCATGTCCGTGGTGACCGGGACACCGGCGGGCAGGCCCTCCAGCGTCGCCACGAGTGCCGGACCATGCGACTCACCGGCAGTCAGCCAGCGCAACCTGCTCAACGGGACTCCTCTTGCTCGCGCGCCTCAAGATCGTGCGGCGCCCGGGTGCGCGGCCCCGGCCCGCCGCTTCTGATCCTCCCATGCCGGACGGTCCGGGCCGCCCTCCGGTCCGCGTTGTGGAACGGAGTGAGTCACGTCGTGGTCGGCCGGACGGGTCCCGTCAGGCGCGGGCGGCGAGGGCCGCCTCGCCCGCCGCGCGCATCGCGGCCAGCGGCGCCTTCGCGCATCCGGTCATCCGCTCGACCTGGAGGACCGCCTGGTGGACGAGGAGGTCCAGGCCGCCGAGGACGGTGCCGCCGCGCGCGGACCACGCCGCTGCCAGGGGCGTCGGCCACGGCTCGTAGAGGACGTCGAAGAGGGCGCCGGGACGGTCCGGGACGGCCTCCGCGAGGGCGTCGGCGGCCCCCGCCGGGGTGGTGGCCACGACCAGCGGAGCGGTGAGGGCCTCGGCGGCGCGGGCCCAGTCCTCGGTGCGGACGGCCACACCGAGCCGCTCGCCCCACTCGCGCATCTCGGCCGCGCGGGCCTCGCTGCGCACGTACACGGTGACCTCGCCCGTGCAGATCCCGGCCAGGGCGGCGAGCGCGGAGGAAGCCGTGGCGCCCGCGCCCAGCACGGCGGCGGAGGCGGTGCGGGTCACGCCGCACTCGCGCAGGGCCGCGGCGATGCCGGGGATGTCCGTGTTGTCGCCGAGGCGGCGGCCGTCCTCCGTGAACACGACGGTGTTGACGGCCTCGACCGCGGCGGCCGTGCCGCTGACCTCGTCCAGCAGCGGGATCACCGCCCGCTTGAGCGGCATGGTCAGGGACAGCCCGGCCCAGCTGCCGTCCAGCCCGTCGAGGAAGGCCGGCAGCGCGGCCTCGTCCACCTCGAAGCGGTCGTACGTCCACTCCCCCAGGCCCAGCTCCGCGTACGCGGCGCGGTGCAGGACCGGGGAGAGCGAGTGGGCGATCGGGGAACCGAGGACCGCCGCGCGGTGCCGTTGCGTCACTACGCGCCCTTCTTGTGTTCCTTGTTGTACCGCTCGCGGTTCTTGTTGTGCTCTTCGTTGGTCACCGCGAACAACGTCTCGTTCTCGTTGATCGAGACGAAGTAGTACCAGGGACCGGGCGCCGGAGCCAGCGCCGACTTCAGCGCTTCCATGCCGGGGTTGTCGATCGGGCCGGGGGGCAGTCCCTTGATCTTGTACGTGTTGTACGGGTCCTTGAACTGCCGCAGGTCGCTGACCGCGCCGGTGTCGAGCGTCGACGTGTTCTTCGCGTAGTTGACCGTCGAGTCGAAGTCGAGGAGGCCGTACGTCTCCTTGTTGTCCGGCTTGAGCCGGTTGTAGATGACGCGCGAGACCTTGTCGAAGTCGTGCTTGTACCGGCCCTCGGCCTGGACCAGGCTCGCCACGGTGATCACCTGGAGCGGCGACTTCAGGCCGAGCTCCTTGGCCTTGCCCTCCAGGTCCTGCTTGGCGTAGTTCTCCTTGGCCCGGGCGACCATCTGGCGGAGGATCTCCTCCGGCTTGGTGCCCTTGCCCGCGCTGTACTGCGACGGGAAGAGGAAGCCCTCCAGCGGGTCCTTGATGTTGGGGTCGGTGCCCGCCCACTCCGGCAGGCCGAGGTTCTTCGCCTGGCTCTTGGCGGCGCCCTTGGTGGTGCCCTCGGCGAGGCCGAGCTTCTTGTCGATCGCGGCGTAGATCTGCCCGGCCCGCTGGCCCTCGCTGATCGTCAGGAAGTTGCCCGCGTTGGTCATCATCTCGACCGCCGCCGCGCCGGACATCTCCTTGTGCAGGGTGTACGTGCCCGGCTGGATGGCCTTCTTGGCCGCGGCGTCGGTGAAGGCGCCGACGCTCTTGACGACCCCGGCCTCCTGCAGGACCTTGCCCATCTCGGTCAGGCTGGCCCCCTTGGGGATCTCGACCTGGACCTGGCCGCTGCCCTGGCCCTCGTAGTCGGGAGCCGCGCCGAAGTGGGTCTCCCAGTAGTCGTAGGCGAGGTAGCCGCCACCGCCGACGACGCCGAGGAGCACCACGGCGACCACGAGGCAGGCGGTGCCGCTGCGGCGCTTGTTCTTCTTGGGCTTCTTGCCGCCGCGCCGGCCGCGGGACCGCTCCTCGCGCGGCTCGTCGTCCTCGTCGTCCCTGTCGTCCCCGGGCTCGCCGGCGCGCTCGCCGGGGCGGTCCGTGGCGGGAGGCAGGTCGTCGAAGAGGGAGATCTTCTCGTCGTCGGGCTCGGACCACTCCTGCTGCGACTGGTACGGCGCCGGGTGCTCCGGGTGCTGTTGCTGCTGCGCCTGCTGCTGGGCCTGCTGTTGCGCCTGATGCAGCTGCTGGGCCTCCTGGTGGCCCTGCTGAGCCTGCGGCTGCTGCCCGTGCGGCTGCTGGGGGTGCTGCGGCTGCTGGTAGCCGTCGGGCGTGCCGTAGTAGTCGGCCTGCCCGCCGCCGTACGTGCCACCGCCCGGCTGCACGTACTGCTGCTGACCCCCCTGCGACTGCGACGGGTCCCAGTACTGCTGCTGGCCGTGACCGTACGGGGCCTGCTGCGACTGCTGCGGATGCTGCTGCTGTCCGCTGTAGCCCTGGTCCCCGTACAGCGGGTCGTCAGGATGCCACGGTTGGGAGCCGGAGCCCCGGCCGTACTCAGTCATCGATCCCCTAGAGCCGCGCAGCGGCAGCAGGTGGGCGCTCCGAGGAGCGCGGTTCCCAGTCGCCCGGCCGTCGTCGGAGACGTCAGCCGGGCGGCTGCCATGTGTTCAGCGCGGAACGTTACCGTACTGCGATCAGATGACCACTTCGACGGTCTCGCCCGGGGGCCTCCCGGAGACCTTCTCGGTCTCCAGGGCGTTCTGCAGGATGACGACCGCGGCCGCCTGGTCCACCACGGACCGGCCCTTCTTGGAGCTGACGCCCGAGGCGCGCAGCCCCTGCGTCGCCGTGACCGTCGTCATGCGCTCGTCGACGAGGCGCACCGGGACGGGCGCCACGCGGCGGGCCATCTCCTTGGCGAAGGTGCGGACCTTGGCCGCGGCCGGCCCCTCCCCTCCTTTGAGGGAACGGGGCAGGCCGACGACGACCTCGATCGGCTCGTACTCCGCGACGATCTCCACGAGCCGCTTGTGGGCCTTGGGGATGTCACGGCCGGGCACCGTCTCCACCGGAGTGGCGAGGATCCCGTCGGGGTCGCACGAGGCGACCCCGATCCGGGCGTCCCCGACGTCGACGGAGATGCGTCTTCCTCGGCGCACGGGGATCAGGCCGCCTCGGCCACGAGGCGCTCGACGGCGGCCATGGCCTCGTCGACGGCCTCGGGGTTCTGGCCGCCGCCCTGGGCGACGTCCGGCTTGCCGCCACCGCCGCCGCCGAGGGTCTTGGCGGCCGTACGGACCAGGTCGCCGGCCTTGAGACCGCGCTCGCGGGCGGCCTCGTTGGTGGCGATGACCGTCAGCGGGCGGCCATTGGCCACGGTGAACAGGGCCACGACGGCCGGGCGGCCACCGGTGATGCGGCCGCGCACGTCGAGGACGAGCTTGCGCAGGTCGTCGGCGCCGGTGCCGTCCGGGACGCGGCCGGTGACCAGGGCCGTGCCGTGCACGTCCTTGGCGCCCTCGGCCAGGCCCGCGGCGGCCTGCAGGACCTTCTCGGCGCGGAAGCGCTCGATCTCCTTCTCGGCGTCCTTGAGCTTGGCGAGCATCCCGGAGATCTTCTCCGGCAGCTCCTCCGGGCGGCCCTTGACGAGCTCCTGGAGCTGGGCGACGACCGTGTGCTCCTTGGCCAGGAAGTTGTAGGCGTCGACGCCCACGAGGGCCTCGACACGGCGCACGCCCGAGCCGATGGACGACTCGCCCAGCAGCTTCACCAGACCCAGCTGGGCGGTGTTGGCGACGTGCGTGCCGCCGCACAGCTCCTTGGAGAAGTCGCCGATGGTGACGACGCGCACGCGCTCGCCGTACTTCTCGCCGAACTCGGCGATGGCGCCGGACTTCTTGGCCTCGTCCAGGCTCATGATCTCGGCCTGCACCTCGAGCTCCCGGGAGAGGACCTCGTTGATGCGCTGCTCGACGTCGGTCAGCACGGTGCCGGGAACGGCGGCCGGCGAGCCGAAGTCGAAGCGGAAGCGGCCCGGCGAGTTCTCCGAGCCGGCCTGGGCGGCCGTCGGGCCGAGCGCGTCGCGCAGGGCCTGGTGGGTGAGGTGGGTGGCCGAGTGGGCGCGGGCGATGGCGCGGCGGCGCTTGACGTCGATCGAGGCGTAGGCGGAGGCGCCCACGGTGACCTCGCCGACCTGGACGACGCCCTTGTGCACGTGCACGCCCGGGACGGGCTTCTGCACGTCGCGGACCTCGATCACGGCACCGGTGTCGAGCCTGATGCGGCCGGTGTCGGCGAGCTGGCCGCCGCCCTCGGCGTAGAACGGGGTGCGGTCCAGGACGACCTCGACCTCGTCGCCCTCGGTGGCGGCCGGCGAGGGCAGGCCGTCGACGAGGAGGCCCACGATCGTGGACTCGTTCTCGGTGAGGGTGTAGCCGGTGAAGTCGGTCTCGCCGGAGGCGTCGGCGACCTCGCGGTACGCGGACAGGTCGGCGTGGCCGGTCTTCTTGGCCTTGGCGTCGGCCTTGGCGCGCTCCCGCTGCTCCTTCATCAGGCGGCGGAAGCCGTCCTCGTCCACGGAGAGGCCCTGCTCGGCGGCCATCTCCAGGGTGAGGTCGATCGGGAAGCCCCAGGTGTCGTGGAGCAGGAACGCCTTGTCGCCGGCCAGGACCTTGCCGCCGGCGGCCTTGGTCTCCGTGACGGCGGTGTCGAGGATGTTGGTGCCGGCCTTCAGCGTCTTGAGGAAGGCGGCCTCCTCGGCGAGGGCGACCGTCTCGATGCGCTTGCGGTCGGTCTCCAGCTCCGGGTACTGCTGACCCATCGTCTTGATGACGACGTCGAGCAGCTCGGCCACGACGGGGCCGGTGGCGCCCATCAGGCGCATGTTGCGGATGGCGCGGCGCATGATGCGGCGCAGGACGTAGCCGCGGCCCTCGTTGCCCGGGGTGACGCCGTCACCGATGAGCATCGTGGACGTGCGCATGTGGTCGGCGACCACGCGCAGCGAGACGTCGGTGTCGCGGGCGGCGCCGTAGCGGACGCCCGTGAGCTCGGTGGCCTTGTCCATGACGACGCGCAGGGTGTCGGTCTCGTACATGTTCTGCACGCCCTGCAGGATCATGGCGAGGCGCTCGAGGCCGAGACCGGTGTCGATGTTCTTCGACGGCAGCTCCCCGAGGATCGGGAAGTCCTCCTTGCCGTCGCCGGCACCGCGCTCGTACTGCATGAAGACCAGGTTCCAGATCTCCACGTAGCGCTCGTCGTTGACGGCCGGGCCGCCCTCGGCGCCGAACTCCGGGCCCCGGTCGTAGTTGATCTCGGAGCAGGGGCCGCACGGGCCGGGAACGCCCATGGACCAGTAGTTGTCCTTCTTGCCCAGGCGCTGGATCCGCTCGGCGGGCACGCCGACGACGTCACGCCAGATGCGCTCGGCCTCGTCGTCCTCGAGGTAGACGGTGATCCACAGCTTCTCCGGCTCCAGGCCGTAGCCGCCGTCCGCCACGGGAGTCGTGAGCAGCTCCCAGGCGAGCTTGATGGCGCCTTCCTTGAAGTAGTCGCCGAAGGAGAAGTTGCCGCACATCTGGAAGAACGTGCCGTGGCGGGTGGTCTTGCCGACCTCCTCGATGTCCGGCGTGCGGACGCACTTCTGCACGCTGGTGGCGCGCGTGAAGGGCGGCTTGACCTCGCCGAGGAAGTACGGCTTGAAGGGGACCATGCCCGCGGGGACCAGGAGCAGGGTCGGGTCGTCCGCGATGAGCGACGCCGACGGCACGACGGTGTGCCCACGCTCCTCGAAGAAGCGCAGCCAGCGCCTGCGGATTTCAGCCGACTCCATCAGTGGTCCTCTTTCCGGGTGAACGAGTGGTAGGTGTGCTGCGGGTCGATCGCGACGAGATGGCGCTGCCCGGGGAGCGCGCGGTGCTCGGGGGCGGGCGGCGCGGCCGTGAGGCCGAGCGCGTCCTTGAGCGCCGCTTCCCGGTGCGCCATGCCGTCACGGACGTCCAGCGCGAAGAGCTTGACCTTGCGCCCGGCGATGACCGCGCGGTCCGCGGCCTGCAGGGCCAGGCTCTCCGGGGTGAGCTTGGCGAGCTTCCGGTTGACCTTGGTGGTGGCCCAGACACCGGCTGCTACACCGGTCGTGAACCAGAAGGTGCGGCGGAACATTCCTGGGGTCAACCCTTCCCACGGGTGCGGCGGCGGCCGGCGCGGGCGGACGGCAGGGGGCTGCCGACGGCCTTGCCGACGAAGACGGAGCCCTTCGGCTCGGGAGCGGCCTTGCGGCCCATCGCCCGGCGGACGCCGTAGCCGAAGGCCGCGACCTTGACCAGCGGGCCGCCGAAGGCGGAGGAGACGGTCGAGGAGAGCGCCGAGGCGTTCGCCGTGACCTCCTGGACGTCCGCGGCGATCGAGTCGACGCGGGCGAGCTGGCTGTTCGCGGAACGGACGGTCGCCGAGGCGTCGGCGAGGAGCGGCACGGCCTGCTCGGTGACGTCGGCGACCAGCTTGGTGGCCGCCTTGAGCGTCTGCGCGAGCCGCACCAGCACCAGGGCGATGAAAGACACGAGAATGGCCCAGAAGACGGCCACGAGGATCCCGGCCACCTCTCCACCGGACACGCTGCACCGCTCCCTAGCTGTGGTCTCTTGCTGCTCGGATACCGACCTTATCGCGCCGGGCCTGCGCGCCCGTACCGCATTACCGGTCCGTACGGCACGGATGTGCGAGCTCCGGGGCCCGGAAACGCGCCAGCCCGCCGGCCCGCGGCCACGAGGGCCGACGGAACGACGGGCTGGGCGGAAGGAGAGTCTCCTACGCCGGTCTTAGCGGGCGTAGTACTCGACGACGAGCTGCTCGTCGCAGATGACCGGAACTTCCTTGCGGTTGGGCAGGCGGTCCAGGCGGAAGGCCAGGGCGCCCAGGTTGACCTGCAGGTAGCGCGGGGTCTCACCCTCGGCGGCGAAGCCACCGGCGCGGGCGGTCTCGAACAGCGGCTTGCTGCGGCTGCGCTCGCGGACCATCACGACGTCGTTCGGGGCGACACGGAAGGACGGCTTGTCGACCTTGCCACCGTTGACCTCGATGTGGCCGTGGACGACCATCTGACGGGCCTGGTAGATGGTGCGGGCGATGCCCGAACGCAGGACGAGGGCGTCGAGGCGGCGCTCGAGCTCGACCACCAGGGCCTCGCCGGTCTTGCCCTCGGCCTTGCGGGCGCGGTCGTAGGCGCGGACCATCTGGCGCTCGCTGATGTCGTACTGGGCGCGCAGACGCTGCTTCTCGAGCAGACGGACCTTGTAGTCGCTGTTCTGCTTGCGGCCACGGCCGTGCTCACCCGGCGGGTAGGGGCGGGCCTCGAAGTACTTGACAGCCTTCGGGGTCAGCGCGATGCCGAGCGCACGAGACTTCTTGACCTTGGGACGCGACTGGTTAGGCACGTTCTCCAGACCTCCGAAATAGGTTAGGTTAGGCTTACCTTACTCAAGGAGATCGCATGTCTCGCCCGGGGAACACCAGTCACATCACGGACAGCACGCAGAAGACCGGCACTCTCGATGGCGCCGACGTGACGGAGGTCCGATCAGATCGTGGTCAGCCGCGTCCCAGCGGACTTGAAATCGCGCGGATGCCGTCAGCAGCCGAGCGCACACGAACTCTCGTACAGAGTACATGCTCCGCGGTGCTGCTCGTTCCCGGAGCCGCCGCCACCCGTCCCGACCAGCTGATGCCCGAGGCGCGCAGCGTCGGACCCGACGGCGAGGTCTTCCTGGTGTTCCCCGCCGACAGCCCCGTCGTGCGTGCGGCGACCCACGCACAGGACGACGAGCTGTCCGCCGTCCTGGAGCTCACCGACGTGGCACCCGTCTCCGTGCCCGGCCGCATCCGCGGCCGGGCCTGGCTCTCCGGCTGGATCACCTGCGTCCCCGGCGTGACCGAGCCCGGCCGCATGATGGTGCGCCTGGAGATCGGCGAGGCGAGCGTGGACGACCTGTGGGGCGCGGAGGACGTCGAGCCCGAGGACTTCGCCCGGGCCCAGCCGGACCCGCTCATCGCCCACGAGGCCGAGCTGCTGCAGCACCTGCACTCGGGCCACGGCGACCAGATGCTCGGGCTGTACTCGCTCATCGGCGAGCCGGCCGAGGACGTGCGCCGCGCGGGCGACCGGGCGGTGCCGCTGGCCCTGGACCGCTTCGGGCTGCGGGTGCGGTTCACCCGTGCGGGCAGCGGGTCGCCGGCGGACCGGTCCTTCGACGCGCGGTTCGAGTTCCCGGACCCGGTCCGGGACGTGGCCGGCTTGCGCCGGGCGATGCACACGCTCTTCGAGGCCGCCGCTGAATGACGGCGAGCAGGTCTCGGCACCGCCGGACACGTACGTGGTGGTTACTCCCCCAGCTACCGCTGGGAGGAGCCCCCACCGCGGCGGCGGATTCAAGGTGCCGGGCATGCACCTTGAATCCGCCGCAACGGCGAGACGCCGAACGGACCTGCCCGGCGGTGCCACGCCCCGCTCAGCCGTCCTGCTCTCCGCGCAAGCGCGAGCGCACGCGCTCCACCACGTCCGCGTAGCGGGCCTCCGCCCCGTACCGCGTCGGCGCGTAGTACTGCTTGCCGTGAACCGTCTCCGGCGCATACCGCTGGGCCGCGATGCCGCCGGGCACGTCATGCGGATACACATAGCCCTGCGCGTGCCCCAGCTTCTCCGCGCCCTTGTAGTGGCCGTCCCGCAGGTGCGGCGGCACCGGGCCGGCGAGGCCCGCCCGTACGTCGGCCAGCGCGGCGTCGATCGCGAGGTAGGCCGCGTTGGACTTCGGGGCCAGCGCCAGCGCGATCGCCACCTGGCTCAGCGTGATCCGCGCCTCGGGGAAGCCGATCAGCGCGACGGCCTGCGCACCGGCGACCGCCGTCTGCAGGGCCGTGGGGTCGGCCAGGCCGATGTCCTCGCTCGCGGAGATCATCAACCGTCGCGCGATGAACCGCGGGTCCTCGCCCGCCTCGATCATGCGGGCCAGATAGTGCAGCGTGGCGTCCACGTCGGAGCCGCGGATCGACTTGATCAGGGCGCTCGCGACGTCGTAGTGCTGGTCGCCGTCGCGGTCGTACTTCACGGCCGCACGGTCGACGGACTCCTCCAGCGTCTCCAGGGTGATCTCGGCCTCGCCCTTGGCTATGGCCGAGCCGGCGCCCGCCTCCAGCGCGGTGAGGGCGCGCCGGGCGTCGCCGCCGGCGATCCGCAGCAGGTGCGCCTCGGCGTCCGCGGGCAGGGTCACCGCGCCGCCGAGCCCGCGCTCGTCGGTGAGGGCGCGGTGCAGCAGCCCCCGCAGGTCCTCGTCGGTGAGCGCCTGCAGCGTCAGCAGCAGGGAGCGGGAGAGCAGGGGGGAGATGATCGAGAAGTAGGGGTTCTCGGTGGTGGCCGCGATGAGGGTGACCCAGCGGTTCTCCACGGCGGGCAGGAGGGAGTCCTGCTGGGCCTTGCTGAAGCGGTGGATCTCGTCGAGGAAGAGCACCGTCTCCTTGCCGTAGCCCCCGGAGGCGCGGCGGGCTCCGTCGATGACGGCCCGCACCTCCTTGACGCCCGCGGTGATCGCGGAGAGCTCCACGAAACGCTTGTTGGTGGCCTGGCTGACGACGTACGCGAGGGTCGTCTTGCCGATGCCGGGCGGACCCCAGAGGATCACCGACGAGGGGCCGGCCGGGCCGCCGCTGCCCTCCCCCACCAGCCTCCGCAGGGGGCTGCCGGGCTTGAGCAGGTGCCCCTGCCCCACGACCTCGTCGAGCGTGCGGGGGCGCATGCGCACGGCCAGGGGACTGCTCGCCGGGTCTTTCTCCTGGCGGTCCTCTGCGGCGGCGGTGAACAGATCGGGCTCCACGTCCGAAACCCTAAGCCACACCACTGACAACGCCGCCGGACCGAGAGGTCCGGCGGCGTCGATCAAGCCAGGTTCGGCGAGGGCGGGATCAGGCGGTGCCGCCCGTCCAGAAGTCCCACCAGCGGGTGAGGATCAGCATGCCGATGATGCCGACCCACAGGACGGGCACGACCCAGTGGAACTCCAGCAGGACGCGGCGCACGCCGTCCGGCACCGGGATGAAGCGGTGCCGGACGTTCTGCACGGTCACGTAGCAGAACATGAAGATCGTGGCGACCCAGGCGAGGCAGCACCACAGGCACAGCGACCCGATGACGTACAGCGACTGGTACTGCAGCCAGGTGCAGAACCCGACGCCGAAGAGGGTGCCGGCCTGCATGCCCAGCCAGTACCAGCGGGGGAAGCGGGCGCCCGAGAGCAGCGCCAGGCCGATCGCGATGATCGCGCCGTAGCAGACGAGCCCCAGCATCGGGTTCGGGAACCCGAAGGCGTGGGCCTGCTCGCTCTCCATGATGTTGCCGCAGGAGACGATCGGGTTGAGGCTGCACCCGGGGGTGAAGGTCTTCCCGACCGCCTTGGCCTCAAGGATCTTGTTCTTGTCGATCGTGATGACCCACGCGGCGAGCAGCCCCAGCGCACCGGTGATGACCAGCAGCAGCGCGAAGGCGCGGCTGCCGCCCATGGCGCCGGTCGCGGGGCCGTCCCGCTCGTCGCCGTCGGTGTCGGAGCGGTCCAGTGCCGAAGTGGTCATGGCGGCGTTGATCCCATCAGTCGGTCCCTGGCGCCCATTCTGCACCAGGAGAGTGGCAATCAGCCCTGCTTGGCCAGGACTTCACCCACGACGTCGGCGAGGGCCACGGCCTTCTGCTCGCCGCTCTCCAGGTCCTTGAGCTGCACGTTGCCCTCGGCCAGGTCGCGCTCGCCGGCGATGACCGCGAAGCGGGCGCCGGAGCGGTTGGCCGACTTCATCGCGTTCTTCAGGCCCTTGCCGCCGTACGCGAAGTCGGTGGCGACGCCGCTGCGGCGCAGCTCGGTGACCAGGCCGAAGAGGACCTTGCGGGCCTCCTCGCCCAGCGGGACCGCGTAGACCTCGGTCGGCGAGGGCAGGTCGAGCGCGATGCCCTCGGCCTCCAGCGCGAGGACCGTGCGGTCGACGCCGAGCGCCCAGCCGACGGACGGCAGCGCGGGGCCGCCGATCATCTCGGACAGGCCGTCGTAGCGACCGCCGCCGCCGACCGCGGACTGCGAGCCGAGGCCGTCGTGGACGAACTCGAAGGTGGTGCGGGTGTAGTAGTCGAGGCCGCGCACCAGCTTGGGGTCGTCCTCGAACTCGACGCCCGCCGCGGTCAGCAGCTCGCGCACCTGCCCGTGGTAGGCCTTGCAGGCCTCGCACAGGTGGTCGCGGAAGAGCGGGGCGCCGACGAGCTGCTTCTGGACGTCCTCGCGCTTGTCGTCCAGGACGCGCAGCGGGTTGATCTCGATGCGGCGGCGGGTGTCCTCGTCCAGGTCCAGGCCGCGCAGGAAGTCCTGCAGGGCGGCACGGTAGACCGGGCGGCACTCCTTGTCGCCGAGGGAGTTCAGCAGCAGGCGGAAGTTCCGCAGGCCCAGCGACTTGTACGCGTCGACGGCCAGGATGATCAGCTCGGCGTCCAGCGCCGGGTCCTCGGCGCCGATGGCCTCCGCGCCGACCTGCGAGAAGTGGCGGTAGCGGCCCTTCTGCGGGCGCTCGTAGCGGTAGTACGAGCCGGAGTACCAGAGCTTGACGGGCAGGTTGCCGTCCTTGTGGAGGTTGCCCTCCAGCGCGGCGCGCAGCACGGAGGCGGTGCCCTCGGGGCGCAGGGCGAGCTGGTCGCCGCCGCGCGTGGTGAGGGTGTACATCTCCTTGGTCACGATGTCGGTCGACTCGCCGACGCCGCGGGAGAACAGCTCGACCTGCTCGAAGCCGGGGGTCTCGACGTAGCCGTAGCCGGCCCGCTTGAGCGGGGCGGCGATGGCCTCGCGGACCGCGAGGTAGACGGCGGAGGTGGGGGGCTTGAGGTCGTAGGTGCCCTTGGGGGCCTTGAACGTACTCACGGGAAAATCGTCACATTCCTCTTCGCGGAGCGGCGGTAGGGCCGCCTCCGGAGCCGCGCAGCGTGTCCGCCACTTCCCGCAGGTACGGGTTGGTGGCGCGCTCGCGGCCGATGCTGGTCTGGGGGCCGTGGCCGGAGAGGACCACGGTCGAGTCGTCCAGGGGCAGGCACACGCGTGCCAGCGACCGGAGCATCTCGGCGTGATCACCGCCCGGCAGGTCGGTGCGTCCGATGGAGCCGGCGAACAGCAGGTCGCCCGAGAAGAACACCGACGGGACGTCGAAGGTCTCGGGCATCCTGAAGGTCACCGACCCCTTGGTATGGCCGGGCGCGTGCGCGACGGTGAACTCCAGCCCCGCGAGGTCGAGGCGGGAGCCGTCGGTCAGCTCCCTGACGTCGTCCGGCTCCCCGACGGTCAGCTCGCCCATGAGCTGCTGCCCGATGGAGCGGCCGAGGGCCTTCTCCGGGTCGCTCATCATGTAGCGGTCGGCGGGGTGGATCCAGGCCGGGACGTCGTGGGCGCCGCACACCGGGACGACCGAGGCGACGTGGTCGATGTGGCCGTGGGTGAGGACGACGGCGACGGGCTTGAGCCGATGCTTCCTGAGCGCCTCCTCGACCCCGGGGGCCGCCTGGTGGCCCGGGTCGATGATCACGCACTCCTCGCCCGCGGCAGGGGCGACCAGATAGCAGTTGGTCCCCCAGGCCCCGGCGGGGAACCCGGCAATCAGCACATTCGTCCTTAATGATCGACCAGCAGAATTTCATCAGCGGTGCGGCCGCGACGCCCCTCGGGGATCACCGGCTGCGAACAAGAGCCTACCGGCGGCACCTCCGCGGCCGCGAACCCGTATACGGTACGGGCACACCAGCAACACAGGGCTCATGACATGGACAAGTCGGTATGAGGAGTAGACCCGGTGGTCAGTAACGAGCAGCGGCGGCGGCAGCTCGCCCGGGAGAAGTTCGAGCGGCAGCAGCAGCGCCGCGAGGAGGCCCGGCGCAAGGCCCGGCGGCGGAACGCGGTGATCGCCGCGGCCCTCGCGGTGGTGCTCGCCGCGGGCGTGACCGCGTACGCCACGGGAGCGCTGTCCGGCGACGACAAGAAGGACACGACCGACGCCGCGGCCCCCGAGACCTCCAAGGCACCGTCCAAGGGTCCCGACCCGTGCGCCAAGCCCGCCCCGGGCTCCCCCGCGGCGAAGACGTGGAAGTCGGAGCCGGAGATGGGCATCGACAAGTCCGCGGCCTACGCCATGGACTTGAAGACGACGTGCGGCACGATCGACGTCAAGCTCGACGCGGCGAACGCCCCGCACACGGTCAACTCCTTCAACTTCCTGGCCGGCGAGGGCTACTTCGACCACACCAAGTGCCACCGCCTGACCACCTCCGGGATCTACGTCCTGCAGTGCGGCGACCCCAAGGGCATGGGCAACGGCGGCCCGGGCTACACCCTGCCCGACGAGAACCTCAAGGACTCCAGGCTCAAGGGGAACGTCTACCCCGCCGGCACGATCGCGATGGCCAACACCGGCCAGCCGCACACCGGCGGCAGCCAGTTCTTCCTCGTCTACCAGGACAGCCCGCTGCCGCCGACGTACACGCCCTTCGGCACGATCGGCGCCGAGGGCATGAAGACGCTCAAGAAGATCGCCGATGCGGGCGAGGGCTCGGGAGCCGGCGACGGCGCCCCGAACGCGACGGTGGTCATCGACAAGGCGACGGTCGCCAAGTCCTGACGCCGGGCGCACCGCTCCGATCAGGCCTCCGGCGCCCGGTTGTTGCCCGCTCAGCGAAATTTCGGTCGCGCGGGATACGGACAGCCAGGGCGCCGGTCGCCTATGTTGGCGTTGTGTAGGGTGCCTGATCCGGCGGCTACCCGCACCCGAATGATCAAGACGATGATCAAGCCGTCGGACCGGCCAGGGCGCGGCCCTGCCCGGAACAACTGTGGACGATGCGCGAGGGCCGCACGCCGGCCCCGGCATCATGTGGAGGAGGCGCTGTGAGCAGCGACCCATGGGGCCGCGTCGACGAGACGGGGACCGTGTACGTGCGTACTGCCGACGGTGAGCAGGTCGTCGGATCGTGGCAGGCCGGGTCTCCCGAGGAGGCCCTCGCTTACTTCGAGCGCAAGTACGAGGGCCTGGTCGTCGAGATCGGCCTCCTCGAGAAGCGGGTCACGACCACCGACCTGTCGGCCAAGGACGCGATGATCGCGATCGACCACCTGCGCACGCAGGTCGACGAGCACCACGCCGTCGGTGACCTCGACGCGCTGCGGACCCGGCTCGACAAGCTCGTCGCGACGGTCGAGGCGCGCCGCGAGGAGCGCAAGGCGGCGAAGGCCAAGCAGGCCGACGAGGCGCGCACGGCCAAGGAGGCGCTGGTCGCCGAGGCCGAGGAGCTGGCGGCGAGCGAGCAGTGGCGGGCCGCCGGGGAGCGGCTGCGCGCCCTCGTCGACACCTGGAAGGGCCTGCCGCGGCTGGACCGCAAGGCCGACGACGAGCTGTGGCACCGCTTCTCGCACGCCCGCTCGGCGTTCTCCAAGCGGCGCAAGGCGCACTTCGCCGCCCTCGACGCCCAGCGCGAGGACGCCCGCAAGGCCAAGGAGAAGCTGGTCGCCGAGGCCGAGGCGCTCTCCGGGTCCACCGACTGGGGCCCGACGGCCGCGCGCTACCGCGACCTGATGGCCGAGTGGAAGGCCGTCGGCCGCGCGCAGCGCGAGGCGGAGGACGAGCTGTGGGGCCGCTTCCGCGGTGCGCAGGACGTCTTCTTCCAGGCGCGCAGCGAGGTGTTCGCCGAGCGCGACGCCGAGCAGCAGGTCAACCTGACGCACAAGGAGGAGCTCGCGGCCGAGGCCGAGAAGCTGCTGCCCGTCACCGACCTGAAGGCCGCCCGCGCCGCGTTCCGCTCGATCAACGAGCGCTGGGAGGCCATCGGCCACGTCCCGCGCGACGCCCGCCCGAAGATCGAGGGCCGGATGCACGCGGTAGAGCGCGCCATCCAGGAGGCCGAGGAGGCCGAGTGGCGGCGTACGAACCCGGAGGCGCGGGCCCGTGCGGCGGGGCTGACCGGCCAGCTGCAGGCGGCCGTCGACAAGCTGCAGGAGCAGGTCGACAAGGCGCGTGCCGCGGGCAACGACGCCAAGGCGAACAAGCTCTCGCAGGAGCTGGAGGGGCGTAGGGCCCTTCTGGACCAGGCTCTGAAGGGCCTGGAGGAGTTCGGCGGCTGAACGGCCATATGAGTAAGGGGCTCCGGCTATTGCCGGAGCCCCTTACTCATATGCGGATGCTTACGGCCGGCGGGCCGACGTTACGCGGTAGACGTCGTACACGCCCTCCACACCCCGTACGGCCTTCAGGACGTGACCGAGGTGCTTCGGGTCGCCCATCTCGAAGGTGAAGCGGGACGTGGCCACCCGGTCCCGGGACGTCTGCACGGCCGCGGACAGGATGTTGACGTGTTGGTCGGACAGGACGCGGGTGACGTCCGACAGCAGCCGGGACCGGTCCAGCGCCTCGACCTGGATCGCCACCAGGAAGACCGAGGACTGGGTCGGCGCCCACTCGACGTCGATGATCCGTTCGGGCTGCTGCGAGAGCGACTCGACGTTGACGCAGTCGGCGCGGTGCACCGAGATGCCGTTGCCGCGGGTGACGAAGCCGATGATCGGGTCGCCCGGCACCGGCGTGCAGCAGCGGGCCAGCTTCACCCAGACGTCCTCGACGCCCTTGACGATGACGCCGGGGTCGGCGCTGGAGCGGCGCTTGGAGCGGCCGCGGATCGGCGCGGTCTCCTCGATGTCCTCGGTCGCCGCGTCCTCGCCGCCGAGGGCCTGGACCAGCTTCTGCACGACGCCCTGCGCCGCGACGTGGCCCTCGCCGATGGCGGCGTAGAGGGAGGAGATGTCGGGGTAGCGCATCTCGTGCGCGAGGGTGACCAGGGAGTCGCCGGTGAGGATGCGCTGGATCGGCAGGTTCTGCTTGCGCATGGCGCGCGCGATGGCGTCCTTGCCCTGCTCGATCGCCTCGTCGCGGCGCTCCTTGGAGAACCAGGCCCGGATCTTGTTGCGCGCGCGGGGGGACTTGACGAAGCCCAGCCAGTCGCGGGAGGGGCCGGCGCCGGGCGCCTTGGAGGTGAAGACCTCGACCAGATCGCCGTTGTCGAGGGTGGACTCCAGGGGCACGAGCCGCCCGTTGACCCTGGCCCCTATCGTGCGGTGGCCGACCTCGGTGTGGACGGCGTAGGCGAAGTCGACCGGGGTGGCCCCGGCCGGGAGCGCTATGACGTCGCCCTTGGGCGTGAAGACGAAGACCTCGTTGCGGGAGAGGTCGAAGCGCAGGGACTCCAGGAACTCGCCCGGGTCCTCGGTCTCCTTCTGCCAGTCCAGGAGCTGCCGCAGCCAGGCCATGTCATTGACGGTGTCCTGGTTCTTGCCGGCGTTCTTGGGCACGTCGGTGCGCACCTTGGAGGCGCCGGCGACGGCCTCCTGCTTGTACTTCCAGTGCGCGGCGATGCCGTACTCGGCGCGGCGGTGCATGTCGAACGTGCGGATCTGCAGCTCGACGGGCTTGCCGCTGGGGCCTATGACCGTCGTGTGCAGCGACTGGTACATGTTGAACTTGGGCATCGCGATGTAGTCCTTGAACCGCCCCGGGACCGGATTCCACCGGGCGTGGACGGTGCCGAGCGCCGCGTAGCAGTCGCGGACGGTGTCGACGAGGACGCGGATGCCCACCAGGTCGTAGATCTCGGCGAAGTCCCGGCCTCGCACGATCATCTTCTGGTAGACGCTGTAGTAGTGCTTCGGGCGGCCGGTCACGGTGGCCTTGATGCGGGCGGCGCGCAGATCGGCCTGGACCTCGTCGGTGACGATCGCGAGGTACTCGTCGCGCTTGGGGGCCCGCTCGGCGACGAGGCGGACGATCTCGTCGTACATCTTGGGGTAGAGGATCGCGAAGGCGAGGTCCTCCAGCTCCCACTTGATGGTGTTCATGCCCAGCCGGTGCGCCAGCGGGGCGTAGATCTCCAGGGTCTCGCGGGCCTTCTTCTCCTGCTTCTCCCGCTTGAGGTAGCGCATGGTGCGCATGTTGTGCAGGCGGTCGGCGAGCTTGATGACCAGGACGCGCGGGTCCTTGGCCATGGCGACGACCATCTTGCGGACGGTCTCGGCCTGCGCGGCCTCGCCGAACTGCACGCGGTCGAGCTTGGTGACGCCGTCCACCAGGAGGGCGACCTGGTCGCCGAAGTCGCGGCGCAGGTCGTCCAGGCCGTACTCGGTGTCCTCGACGGTGTCGTGCAGGAGGCCGGCCATCAGCGTGGCCGGATCCATGCCGAGCTCGGCGAGGATCGTGGTCACCGCGAGGGGGTGGGTGATGTACGGGTCGCCGCTCTTGCGCTTCTGGCCGCGGTGCCAGCGCTCGGCGACCTGGTAGGCGCGCTCGATCTGGCGGAGCGTCGTCGCGTCGGCCTTGGGGTCGTTGCCGCGCACGATGCGCAGGAGCGGTTCGAGCACCGGGTTGTACGGGCTGGAGCGCTGGACGCCGAGGCGGGCGAGGCGGGCCCGGACGCGGCTGGAGGAGCCGGGTCGGGGAGCGCTCGGCGGCGGTGTGGGCCGGGCGGGTGACGTGCCGGCCACGGCCGGGACCGGGCCCTTCGGACCGCCGGCCGCCCCGGAGCCCGCGGGCGGGCGGGGCGTGGACTCAGGCGCGCTCTGCGGGCGGCCCTTGGGCGTACCCGTGGCCGCCGCGGCCTCGGGAGACGGCTTGTCCTGCTGTGCGGCGGTGAGCGGCTGGGCCTCGTCTGGCAAGAGCACTCCTCATGCGGGGTCCGGCCCCCCGATCAGGTCCGGACAACCATGGTATCGAGCCCGGGCGGCGGGGTCGCCGCGCACCCGGCTCTGCTCACCAGAACGCGAAGCGGCCCCCGGGGTCTTCCCCGGGGGCCGCTTCGCATGTCAGGCCTGCTCCATCGTGGCAGGTCAGACGGTGATCAGCGCCTCCAGCGGCGCGTCTTCGAGGGCACCGGAGAGCCGCTCGCGGCCGGGCAGGAAGCCGAGCTCCATGAGCACGACGACGCCGGCCACCTCGGCGCCGGCCCGGCGGATCAGCCGGACCGAGGCCTCGGCGGTGCCGCCCGTGGCCAGCACGTCGTCGATGACGAGGACGCGGTCGCCCGGGCCCACCGCATCGGCGTGCATCTCGATCTCCGCCGTGCCGTACTCCAGCTCGTACGCCTGGGCCAGCGTGGCTCCGGGGAGCTTGCCCGCCTTGCGCACGGGCACGAAGCCGAGCCCGGCGCGGACGGCGGCCGGGGCGCCGAGGATGAAGCCCCGGGCCTCCAGGCCGACGACCTTGGTGGCGCCGTGGCGCTCGCACGCCTCCGCCAGGGCGCCGGTCAGGGCGGCGAACGCCGTGGCGTCGGCGAGCAGCGGGGTGATGTCCTTGAACATCACGCCCGGCTTGGGGTAGTCGGGCACATCGTGGATGTGCGCGAGCAGCAGGTCACGCAGCTTCTGGTCGGCCGGGCCGACCCCGGTGGCGCTCATCGGCGCTTCCCCTGGGCACGGCCGCGGCTGCCGCGGGCACGGGGGGCGACGACACCGGCGTTGCCGGCGGGGTCCTCGTCCTCGGCGCCGGGGACGGCGTCGCTCGGCTCGGCCTCGGCCTCGCCCTTCGCGGCCGCGGCGGCGCGCTTGGCGCGCACCCGCTTGGCGAGGGCCTTCATCTGCGGGTCGCGCTCCTTGAAGTCGGCGACGAGCGGGGTGGCGATGAAGATCGAGGAGTAGGCGCCGGCCGCGAGGCCGACGAACAGGGCGAGCGAGATGTCGTTGAGCATGCCCGCGCCGAGGAAGCCGCCGCCGATGAACAGCAGGCCGGCGACCGGCAGCAGGGCCACGACGGTGGTGTTGATCGAGCGCACCAGGGTGCCGTTGAGGCTGCGGTTGGCGATCTCGCTGTACGTGAAGCGGGTCTGCTTCGTGATGTCCTTCGAGCTCTCCTTCAGGCCGTCGAAGACGACGACGGTGTCGTAGAGGGAGTAACCGAGGATGGTGAGCAGACCGATCACGGTGCCCGGGGTGACCTCGAAACCGACCAGGGCGTAGACGCCGACGGTGATCGTGAGGTCGTGGATCAGCGCGACCAGGGCGGCGAGCGCCATCCGCCACTCGAAGGCGATCGCGAGGTAGATCACCACGAGGATCATGAAGACGGCCAGGCCGGTCCACGCCTTGTTGGCGATCTGGTCGCCCCAGCTGGGGCCGACGATGTCGGTGTTGACCTTGTCCGTGGAGACGCCGAGCTTCTTCGCCAGGGCTTCCTGGGTGGCGCGCGACTGCTCGGTGGTGACGTCGCTGACCTGGATGCGCAGCGGGCCGTTGCCGAGCTTCTGGGCGATCGCCGTGTGGCCGGAGGCCTCCTCCGCGATCACGCGGGCCGATTCGGCCGAGACCTTGGTGCTGGGCGTGGTGAAGACCGCGCCGCCGGAGAACTCGATGCCGAAGTTCAGGCCCCGCACCGCCAGGCCGACGATGGCCGTGATGGTGATGAGGATCGAGATGCCGTACCAGATCTTCCGCTTGGCCACGAAGTCGTAGCCGACCTCGCCGCGGTAGAGCCGGGCACCGAGATTGCCGAGCTTGGACATCTCACGCCTCCTTCGGGTCGACGGGGGCGGAGGGGCGGCGGCGGGAAGCCCGCAGCGGCGGCCTGGCGCCGAGCCGCTTGGGGTCGAGCCCGGACCAGGGGTGGCCGCTCGCGAAGAACTTGCGGCGGGCCAGGACCGTCATCAGCGGCTTGGTGAAGAAGAAGACCACGACGACGTCGAGGAGGGTGGTCAGGCCGAGCGTGAACGCGAAGCCCTGCACCTTGCCGACGGTGACGATGAAGAGCACGGCGGCGGCGAGGAACGACACGAAGTCCGAGACCAGGATCGTGCGGCGGGCGCGCGGCCAGCCGCGCTCGACGGCCGGGCGCAGCGTGCGTCCCTCGCGGATCTCGTCGCGGATGCGCTCGAAGTAGACGATGAAGGAGTCGGCGGTGATGCCGATCGCGACGATCGCACCGCAGACGGCCGGCAGGTTCAGCGCGAAGCCGATGGCCTGGCCCAGCAGCACCATGATCGTGTACGTGAGGATCGCCGAGCACAGGAGGCTGGCGAGGGCGACGAGCGCGAGACCGCGGTAGTACGCCACGAGGTAGACGACGACCAGGGCGAGGCCGATGGCACCGGCGAGGAGACCGGCGCGCAGCTGCTCGCCGCCGAGCGCGGCGGTGACCGTCTGCTCGGTGACGACGTCGAAGGAGAGCGGCAGGGCGCCGTAGGACAGCACGTTGGCGAGGTCCTGGGCGCTGGTCTGGGTGAAGCCGCCGGAGATCTCCGCCTGGCCGCCCGAGATCGAGGTGGAGACGGACGGGTCGGAGACGACCTCGCCGTCCAGGACGATCGCGAACTGGTTCTGCGGGGGCTGCTTGGTCGCGAGCTGGCCGGTGACGTCGGCGAACTTCTTGGAGCCGGTGGAGTCGAACTTCAGCTGGACGATCCAGCCGCGCCCCTGCTGGCTGTCGAAGACGGCGCTGGCGCCGGTGACGTTGGTGCCCTCGACGGACACCGGGCCGAGGATCTCCTTGGCCGAGCCGTCCTTCTTGCACGCGACGATGACGTCAGTGGTCTTGGCGGCCGCAGCGGCCTCGTTGGCCTTGGCGCGGCCCTCGGGGGTGGTGCAGTCGAGGGCGTCGAGCTTCTTCTGCAGCGCGGCGGCGTCGGCCGGGGACGGCGTGGGCTCCTTGGACTTGTCGTCCTTCGCCTTGTCGTCCTTCTTGGCGTCGTCCTTCTTCTCGTCCTTCGCCTTGTCGTCCTTGGCGACGGGCGAGGCGGACGGGGTGGCGTCGGCCTTGACGGCGTCGGTGACGGGGCGGCCCTGCTGGCGCGGGCTCGCGCTCGACGAGGGGCTGCCGACCGAAGCGGAGGCGGAGGGCGAGCCGGACGGCTTGTTCTTGTCGTCCTTGGCCTTCTCGTCCTTCGCCTTGTCCTTGTCCTTGCCGGAGTCCTTACCGGGAGAGGACGCGTTGGGAGTGGGCTCGGTCTTCGCACCGGGGGCCACGGACAGCACGGGGCGGAAGCCGAGCTTGGCGGTGGTGCCGACCTGCTGGCGGGCCTGCTTCGCGTTCGTCCCCTTGGGGATGTTCACGATGATGTGGTTGTCGCCCTGCGTCTGGACCTCGGCCTCGGTGACGCCGAGACCGTTGACGCGCCGCTCGATGATGCCGACCGCGGTGTTCATATTGGTCGGGTTGATCGCGTTGGGCTTGCCGGGCTCGTTCTTGGCCTCCAGCGTGAAGCTGGTACCGCCCGCGAGGTCGATGCCCAACCGCGGCGTGGTCCGCCCGGAGGCGAACATCCCCCCGGTGAGCGCCACCATGGCGATCAGGATCAGGGCCAGGACCCGGCCCGGCCTGCCCTGGCCGCCCGGGGACCTGCGGCCCTTCTTCGGTGCTGCCACCTTGTCGTTTCTCCCTGTCCAACCGCCCGGGGCCGTGCTGTTGCCGGGCGGCCACGAATGTAGTGGGGACCTGCCCCCCGCCGGAGCCTAGACCGTCAGGGAACCGCGGCGCACTGACCGAGCAGTGCTCCGCGGTTCCCCGATGGGCTACTTCGCTTCGGTGTCGCCGTCCTTGCCGTCCCGCTCGGCGCCCTTGGCGTCCTTCGCGTCCTTGGCCTGCGGCTCCGCGCCCCTGTCCTTGTCCGCGGACTCCGGCTCCGCGGCCCGCTCCGCCTCGGCGGCCTCGCCCTTGCCCAGGTCGATCTTCTTGCCGGCCGCCGGGGCCTCGCCCTCGGTCAGCGACGACGCGTCGTCCGGGACGACAGGGGTCTCGGAGTCGTGCGGCTCGATGCCGTGGACGATGCGGTTGTACTCGGCGTCCTCCAGGACGGCGCCGATGGCGTTCTTCGCGTAGATGGCGTGGACGCCGGGGGCCACCTCGAGGAGGACCGTGTCGTCGTTGACCTCCTTGACGGTGGCGTACATGCCGCCGATCGTCCGCACACCGGTGCCCGGCTGCATCTGATCGCGCATCTGCGCCGCCTGGCGCTGCTTGTTCTTGGCGGACCGCGTCATCAGGAACATGGCCCCGATGAGCACGATGAACGGCAGGAGAGTCACGATATTCACGGGACGGGGTTTCCTTCACACGACCGCGGGAGGCGGCCTTCTACGGGGGTGGTATGCCGTGCCGGTTCCGGACGGCATCGGCGGAGTCTAAGCGAGTCCGCGCCTATGGAACAACGCCCAGCATGGCACCGTGGTTCCTGACCGGACCAGCCCCCGCGCCGTCACCCGCCGAAGAGGCCCTGCTGGGGCGGGGTGCCCGCGAGGCCCGCCGCACCCGCCTCGCGCGTGAGGCCGAGGTGCTCCCACGCGGCGGGGGTGGCGATGCGGCCCCTGGGCGTACGGGCCAGCAGGCCCTCGCGGACGAGGAACGGCTCGGCGACCTCCTCGACCGTCTCGCGCTCCTCGCCGACGGCCACGGCCAGCGTCGACAGGCCGACCGGGCCGCCGCCGAAGAGCTTGAGGAGGGCCGTCAGGACGGCGCGGTCGAGGCGGTCGAGACCGCGGGCGTCGACCTCGTAGACGTCCAGGGCCTGGGCGGCGATCTCGCGGGTGATCACTCCGTCGGCCTTGACCTGGGCGTAGTCGCGGACGCGGCGCAGCAGGCGGTTCGCGATGCGGGGGGTGCCGCGGGAGCGGCCGGCGATCTCGGCGGCGCCCTCATCCGCTATGTCCACGTCCAGCAGGCGGGCGGAGCGGTGCACCACGCGCTGCAGCTCGGCGGGGGCGTAGAACTCCATGTGCCCGGTGAAGCCGAAGCGGTCGCGCAGCGGGGGCGGCAGGAGGCCGGCCCGGGTGGTGGCGCCGACGAGGGTGAAGGGCGGCAGCTCCAGGGGGATGGCGGTGGCGCCGGGGCCCTTGCCGACGATCACGTCGACGCGGAAGTCCTCCATGGCCATGTAGAGCATCTCCTCGGCGGGCCGCGACATGCGGTGGATCTCGTCGAGGAAGAGGACCTCTCCCTCCGTGAGGGAGGAGAGGATCGCGGCGAGGTCGCCGGCGTGCTGGATGGCGGGGCCGGAGGTGATGCGGATGGGGGCGCCCATCTCGGCCGCGATGATCATCGAGAGGGTGGTCTTGCCGAGCCCGGGGGCGCCGGAGAGCAGCACGTGGTCGGCGGTGGCGCCGCGGGCTCGGGCGGCCTTGAGGACGAGGTCGAGCTGCTCGCGGACGCGCTCCTGGCCGACGAACTCGCCGAGGTCCTTGGGGCGCAGCGCGGCCTCGACGGCCCGGTCCTCGCCGTCGGCGGCGGTGCCGACGAGGCGGTCGCCTGCCGGGGGCTCCGCGTATGCGGATTCGTCGTCCCAGTTCACGGGTTGAACCTCACGGTTGGATGGTGGTTTGCGGGCAGTCGTTCCGCAGCGCCGGGGGCGCCCTCCGAATGACTCACCGCGCCCGGTTCAGCGTCTGCAGCGCGGCGCGCAACAGCTGGCCGACCTGCGGCTGACCGCCGTCGGCGAGAACAGCCTCCGCCCGGGGCGCCACCGCCTCCACCGCCTCGTCCGCCTCGCGGGCGGCATAGCCGAGTCCGACGAGCGCGGCCTGCAGCTGATCGCGCCACCCCGCAGCGGCGGGAGCCGGGGCTGCGGCGGAGCCGACGGGCTTGCCGAGCCGGTCCTTCAGCTCCAGGAGCAGCTTCTGCGCGCCCTTCTTGCCGATGCCGGGGACGGCGGTGAGCGCCTTCTCGTCGCCCGAGGCGAAGGCCTGCCGGAGGGCGTCGGGGCTGTGGACGGCGAGCATGGCCTGGGCGAGGCGGGGGCCCACTCCGCTGGCGGTCTGCAGCAGTTCGAAGGTCTGGCGCTCGTCGTCGTCGGCGAATCCGTAGAGGGTCAGGGAGT
Source organism: Streptosporangium nondiastaticum (assembly GCF_003011965.1). Lineage (GTDB taxonomy): Bacteria > Actinomycetota > Actinomycetes > Streptomycetales > Streptomycetaceae > Streptomyces > Streptomyces nondiastaticus. The sequence continues at coordinate 29,555 of NZ_PXWG01000020.1, read as the reverse complement.
CCTCGCGGACGACGAGGGAGGTGGCGAGGCGGGCCTGCTGCCCGACGCGGAGGCCGGCCAGCGTGCCGGGCGTGCACTGGACGGCCATGCCGATGCCGCCGACCTCGACGACCGCGGTGTCGGGGGCGAGGGCGGCGACGGGGCCGGAGACGAAGGCGATCATCGGGTGCCCTTCGGGAGGCGTACGGGAGCGGTGGCGCGGCGCTGGGCGGCGGCGAGCTGCTGCAGGCGGCCTGCCGCCGGGGCGCGCCAGATGTGGCAGATGGCCAGGGCCAGGGCGTCGGCGGCGTCGGCGGGCTTCGGCGGGGCGTCGAGCCGCAGGAGGCGGGTGACCATGGAGCCGACCTGGGCCTTGTCGGCCCGGCCGGAGCCGGTGACGGCCGCCTTGACCTCGCTGGGGGTGTGCAGGGCGACGGGCAGGCCGCGGCGGGCGGCGCAGAGCATGGCGACGGCGCTGGCCTGGGCGGTGCCCATGACCGTACGGACGTTGTGCTGGCTGAAGACGCGCTCCACGGCGACGTATTCGGGCCGGTGCTCGTCGAGCCACTGCTCGATGCCGCGCTCTATGAGGACGAGGCGGTCGGCGACCTCGGCGTCCGCGGGGGTGCGGACGACTCCGACGCCGATCATGCGCAGCGGGCGCCCCGCGGTGCCCTCGACCACGCCGACGCCGCACCGCGTCAGCCCCGGGTCCACGCCCAGTACCCGCATCGCCCCTCCTCAGCTCACCTGCCCGGGCAGGCTACCGGCTGCCACTGACAACGGCCGATCATGCCGACGGGCCGGCGGGGTGTGTTCCCCGCCGGCCCGTCCGCCGGCCGCAGCCGGATGTCTTACGCGTCGACCTTGGCCATGACGTCGTCGGAGACGTCGAAGTTGGCGAACACGTTCTGGACGTCGTCGCTGTCCTCGAGCGCGTCGATCAGCTTGAAGATCTTGCGCGCGGCGTCCTCGTCGAGCTCCACCTGCATGGTGGGGACGAAGTTGGCCTCGGCGGAGTCGTAGTCGATGCCCGCCTCCTGGAGCGCGGTGCGGACCGCGACCAGGTCGGTGGCCTCGCTGATGACCTCGAAGCTCTCGCCGAGGTCGTTGACCTCCTCGGCACCGGCGTCCAGGACCGCGCCCAGGACGTCGTCCTCGGTCAGCTCGCCCTTGGGGACGATGATGACGCCCTTGCGGTTGAACAGGTACGACACCGAGCCCGGGTCGGCCATGGAGCCGCCGTTGCGGGTCATGGCGACGCGCACGTCGGAGGCGGCGCGGTTGCGGTTGTCGGTGAGGCACTCGATGAGGACCGCGACGCCGTTCGGACCGTAGCCCTCGTACATGATCGTCTCGTAGTCGGCGCCGCCGGCCTCGAGGCCGCCGCCGCGCTTGACCGCGGAGTCGATGTTCTTGTTCGGGACCGACTGCTTCTTCGCCTTCTGGATGGCGTCGTAGAGCGTCGGGTTGCCCTCGATGTCGACGCCGCCCATGCGGGCCGCGACCTCGATGTTCTTGATCAGCTTCGCGAAGAGCTTGCCGCGCTTGGCGTCGATCACGGCCTTCTTGTGCTTCGTCGTAGCCCATTTAGAGTGGCCGGACATCTGCCTGTCTCCTTCGCGTAACCAAATTCTGAAACGAACGACAGAGATCCTACCGGGACCGGGCTACCGGGCTGCGCGCACCATGTCCACGAACAGCGCGTGGACGCGGTGGTCACCGGTGAGCTCCGGGTGGAAGGACGTGGCCAGCACGTTGCCCTGGCGCACGGCGACGGTGTGGCCGTCGTGGGTGGCGACGACCTCGGCGGCGGCGCCGACGGACTCGACCCAGGGGGCGCGGATGAAGACGCCCTCGACGGGGCCGCCCTCGATGCCGGCCATCTCGACGGCCGCCTCGAAGGACTCGTTCTGCCGGCCGAAGGCGTTGCGGCGGACGATCATGTCGATGCCGCCGAGCGTCTCCTGGTCCTCCCGGCCGTCCAGGATCTTGTCGGCCAGCATGATCATGCCGGCGCAGGTGCCGTAGACGGGCATCCCGGCCTTCACGCGCTCGCGCAGGGGCTCCAGCATGCCGAAGACCACGGCGAGCTTGGACATCGTGGTGGACTCGCCGCCGGGTATCACCAGGCCGTCGATCTCCGCGAGCTCTTCGGGGCGGCGCACCGGGCGGGCGAGGGCGTCGGCGGCGGCGAGGGCGATGAGGTGCTCGCGGACGTCGCCCTGGAGGGCGAGGACACCGATGGTGGGGGTGGAAAGGGGTGCCACGGGGTTCTCCGTCTGGGGTCTGGACGACGACGGCGGGGCGGCCCGCGTGCGCGCGGGCCGCCCGGCCGGGGAAGCGGTGGGTGTTACCAGCCGCGGTTGGCGTAGCGCTCGGCCTCGGGGAGGGTGTCGCAGTTGATGCCGACCATGGCCTCGCCGAGGTTGCGGGAGGCGTCCGCGATGACCTTCGGGTCGTCGTAGAAGGTGGTGGCCTTCACGATGGCGGCGGCGCGCTTGGCCGGGTCGCCGGACTTGAAGATGCCGGAGCCGACGAAGACGCCCTCGGCGCCGAGCTGGCGCATCAGCGCGGCGTCGGCGGGGGTGGCCACGCCACCGGCGGAGAAGAGGACGACCGGCAGCTTGCCGAGCTCGGCGACCTCCTTGACGAGCTCGTACGGGGCGCGCAGCTCCTTGGCGGCGGCGAAGAGCTCGTTGTTGTCGAAGCCGCGCAGCTTGGCGATCTCGTTCTTGATCTGGCGCAGGTGGCGCACGGCCTCCACGACGTTGCCGGTGCCGGCCTCGCCCTTGGAGCGGATCATGGCGGCGCCCTCGGCGATGCGGCGCAGGGCCTCGCCCAGGTTGGTGGCACCGCAGACGAAGGGGGTGGTGAACGCCCACTTGTCGGAGTGGTTGATCTCGTCGGCCGGGGTGAGGACCTCGGACTCGTCGATGTAGTCGACGCCGAGCGACTGCAGGACCTGGGCCTCGACGAAGTGGCCGATGCGGGACTTGGCCATGACCGGGATGGAGACGGCGCCGATGATCTCTTCGATCATGTTGGGGTCGGACATGCGGGCCACGCCGCCGTCCTTGCGGATGTCGGCCGGAACCCGCTCGAGCGCCATGACGGCGACCGCGCCCGCGTCCTCGGCGATCTTCGCCTGCTCGGCGTTGACGACGTCCATGATCACGCCGCCCTTGAGCTGCTCGGCCATGCCGCGCTTGACGCGGGCGGTACCGGTCTCGGGGGTGGTGGACGTGCTGGGGACCGTGCTGGACACGTTGTGACCTCACTAATCAAGGGCGGTGATGCTGCGACCCTCATACAACCGAGCCGGGATTCCCCGGAAAAAGAGCCAATCGGAGGCCGGTGGCTTGTCCGCTCAGCCGCCCGCCCTGGATTCCAGGACGGCGGGCGGCTCGTCGTCCATCTCGAAGGCCATGGGGAACGGCGCGTGGCCCGCGAGGCGGAACCAGCGCACCACGCGGTGCTTGCGCACGGCGCGCGCGGCACGCACCGCGTCGTTGTGGAAGCGCCTGGCCATGGGCACCCTGCGCACCGCCTCGGACAACTCGGTCAGCGACTCCTCACCACCCGGGGCATCCCGCACGACCTCGACCTGCGGGGCCTCCGCGAAGACCGCGCGCAGCGCCTGGCTCAGCTCGCTCTCGGCGACCTCCCGGTGCTCCTCCTCGGCCTGCCGGGCCGCGTGCGCGGCCTGGTAGAGCACGATCGAGGCGGCCGGGTCGAGGACCCCGGCCGTGCCGAGCTCCTGGGCGACGGAGGCGCGGCGCAGGAGCTGGGCGTCCAGGGCGGCGCGGGCGGCGTCGATGCGGCTGTGCAGGCGGTCCAGGCGGCCGGCGGTCCAGCTGAGATAGACGCCGATGACGACCAGCGCGGCGACGATCCAGATCATTGTGGTCACGCCGCGCCACGTTACCGCTCGCCGCGGGGCCGCTGCCGCGGTGCGGGACCGCTCCGCGGGCGGAGCCGCCGGGCCGCGCGAGGTGTCTTCGCCGGGCGGCGCGAGGTGTTCCCCGGGCGGCGTCCGGGTGCCGGCCGCCACCGGCGAAGGGCGAACGGCCGTCGGCCGGCGGCCGGCGGCCGGCGGCTGAGTCCGCCGCGGTGGCTCGCCCCGCGGCGGCGGGACACCGGGCCGTCCCGGGCCGCTCCACCCGGGGGTGGAGACGGATGCCGGGAACTCCACCCTCGTCTCGGCCCTGGCTCCGATCCGTCTCCACCCGGCCCGGCCCTAGCGTCGTTTCAGGACCGGAGGAGCACCACGGAAGACCTGGAATCGCCTGGGGAGGAAACCCCATGACACCGCACGCCCGGCGAGCGCTGCTCGTCCCTCTGACCGTCACGATCGCCCTGCCCGCCGCGCTGTACTACATACTGCGGGCGCAGGGCACCACGCAGTGGCAGGCCCTGCTGATCAGCGGCGTGATACCGGCCGCGCACGCGGTCGTGACGGCCGTCCGCCGCCGGCACGTCGCCTTCTTCGACCTGCTCGTCGTCGCCCTGCTCGCCGTCTCGGCGGCCACGTCGCTGGTGAGCGGGGATCCTCGGGTGCTGCTGCTGAAGGACGCCGCGATCCCGGCCGTGCTGGGCCTGTGGATCGGGGGCACCCTGTTCCTCTCCCGGCCGTTCGCCTTCCACTTCGGCGCGCACCTGCGACGAGGCAGCGGCGACGCGGAGGCCGAGCGCGCCTGGCAGGAGCTGCCCGCGTACCGGCAGGCGCTGCGGGGCCTGACCCTGCTGTGGGCGGGCGTGGAGTTGCTCGACGCCGCCCTGAGCACGGTGCAGGCGCTGGTGCTGCCCGTCGACGCGGTCCCGGTGATCGGCCGGATCCAGTCGTTCGCCCTGCTGGCCCTGCTGGTGGTGATCACCGTACGGCGCAGCCGGCGCTTCCGGGCGCGGCACGGGATATCCCTGTTCGGGACGGCCGGGAGGGCGGGCGTGCCGGTGCCGCAGGAGGCGGGGCCCGGGGCCTAGCGGCCCGGGCCCCGGGGGCGGCCTCAGGCCTCAGTCGCGGGCGAGGCCGAAGCGGGCGCGCAGGCCGGTGCGTTCGTCGGCGGCGACCGAGGCCGCGCCGGCCGTGACCGTCTCGTAGACGGCCAGGATGTCGGCGCCCACGCGGGACCAGTCGAAGCGGCGCACGTGGGTGCTGCCGCGCTCGCTCAGCCCGGCCCGCAACTGCGGGTCGCCCAGCAGCCGGACGGCCGCGGCGGCGAGCGCGTCGGCGTCCTCGTTGGCGAAGAGCTCGCCGGCCGAGCCCTGGTCGAGCACCTGGGCGAAGGCGTCCAGGTCGCTGGCGAGGACGGGGGCGCCCGCCGACATCGCCTCGACCAGGATGATGCCGAAGGACTCCCCGCCCGTGTTGGGGGCGACGTAGACGTCGACGCTGCGCAGCAGCCGCGCCTTGTCCTCGTCGCTGACCATGCCGAGGAACTCGACGCGGTCACGCATCTCTGGAGGCAGGCCGGCCACGGCCTCCTCCTCGTCGCCCCGGCCGGCGACGAGCAGCCGGGCGCCGGGGCACGCGGCGAAGATCTTGGGCAGGGCGCGCATGAGCACGGGAAGGCCCTTGCGGGGCTCGTCGATGCGGCCGATGAAGCCGATCGTCCCGCCCTGCCACTCCTCCTTGGGCTCGGCGCGGGCGAAGAAGTCCACGTCGACACCGTTGGGGATGACCACCGCGTCGCCGCCCAGGTGCTCGACCAGCGTCCGGCGGGCGTATTCGCTCACCGCGATGCGGGCGCTGATCTTCTCCAGGGCGGGCTGGAGGATCGGATAGGCCGCGATCATCGCCCGGGAGCGCGGGTTGGAGGTGTGGAAGGTCGCCACGATGGGGCCCTGCGCGGCCCAGCAGGTCAGCAGGCCCAGCGAGGGAGAGGTGGGTTCGTGGATGTGGATGACGTCGAAGTCGCCGTCGTGCAGCCAGCGCCGCACGCGGGCGGCCGACAGGAAGCCGAAGTTCAGCCGCGCCACGGAGCCGTTGTAGGGGACGGGCACGGCCCGCCCGGCCGAGACCACGAACGGCGGCAGCGGCGTCTCGTCGTCCGCCGGGGCCAGCACCGACACCTCATGGCCCAGCCGGATGAGGTGCTCGGCCAGGTCCCGGATGTGGAACTGCACGCCGCCGGGCACGTCCCACGAGTAGGGACAGACGATCCCGATCCTCATGCCTCGGCCCTCCGGTCGCTCTCGGCCCTGCCCGCGCCCTCGCCCCGTGCCTCTCCCCCGGGCCCGCCCGGCGCCTGCTCCGGCGTGCCGGCCGGCGCGTCCGGGCGCGGCTCCAGGTCGGCGAGCCACAGTCGCTGGAGCATATGCCAGTCCTCGGGGTGCTCGGCGATCCCCGCGGCGAAGGCGTCGGCGACCTGCTGGGTCATCGCGGCCGCCTTCTCGGCGCGCGTGCCCTCCGCGGGCACCTCGACGGGGGCGTGCACCCGCCCCTTCATCACCGGCGAGCGGTCGTACCAGAGCGTCACCGGCAGCAGCAGCGCCCCGGTCTGCACGGCGAGCATCGCGGGCCCGGCGGGCATCTTCGTCGCCTCGCCGAAGAAGGTGACCTCTATGCCCGAGGAGGACAGGTCGCGGTCGGCCACCAGGCACACCAGGCCCCCGGCGCGCAGCCGGCGCGCCAGCGTGCCGAAGGCGCTGCCGCCCGCGTGGGGCAGCACCTCCATGCCCAGGCCCTCGCGGTAGGCCACGAAGCGGTCGTAGAGCGTCTCGGGCTTCAGCCGCTCGGCCACGGTCGTGAAGGGCACCCCGAGTCGCGTGGTCACCCACGCGCCCGCGAGGTCGTAGTTGCCCATGTGCGGCAGCGCGATGACCACGCCGCGCCCGCTCGCCAGGGCCTCCTCCAGATGGTGCAGGCCTTCCGGCTCGAAGGACGAGCGCGTGCGCTCCGCGCTCCACACCGGCAGCCGGAAGGACTCCATCCAGTAGCGCATGTACGAGCGCATGCCCGCGCGGGACACCCGCGCCAGGCGCTCCGCGGACGCCCCCGGCAGCACCCGGGCCAGATTGGCCTCCAGGCGCAGCACGCCGCCGCCGCGCCGCCGCCACGCCACGTCGGCGATCTGCTGCCCCAGCCGTACGGCCAGCGGCTCCGGCAGCGTCTTGACCGTGGCCCAGCCGAGCCCGTACAGCGCGTCGGTCAGCCGTTCCCTCACCCGTTGCCACCGCCCTGCGCCGCCGCGGCCTCGGCCTCCGCCTCGGCCGACTCGCGGCGCACCGTCACCACCCGCTGGATCAGCGTCACGAGGCTGCCGACGGCCACGATCCACAGCGCCACCGGCAGCAGGTACTGGATGCCCGGCACGCCGAACTTGTGCAGGCCCGCGAAGCCGCACGCCACCAGCGAGATGACCAGCCGCTCGGCCCGCTCGACGAGGCCGTTGACGTTCACCGGCAGGCCGATGCTCTCGCCGCGCGCCTTCGTGTACGAGACGACCTGGCCGCTGGCGAGGCAGAAGATCGACACCGCGCACAGCACGTTGTCGTCGCCGCTGCCCGCGTACCACAGCGCGAGCCCGCCGAAGATCGCCGAGTCGGCGACGCGGTCGAGCGTGGAGTCCAGGAAGGCGCCCCAGCGGCTGGACCGGCCCAGCTGCCGGGCCATGTTGCCGTCCACCAGGTCCGAGAAGACGAACAAGGTGATGACGACCGTGCCCCAGAAGAACTCCCCCCGCGGATAGAAGACCAGCGCGCCCGCCACCACACCGCCGGTACCGACGAGGGTCACCGCGTCGGGGCTGACGCCGAGGCGGATGAGCAGGGCGGCGAACGGCGTGAGAACACGCGTGAAGAAAGCACGCGCGTACTTGTTCAGCATGGCCTTCCCGGAGGGGTGTCGTATCGGGCCGCGTGGTCAGGGAGGCCACCGGCTGGCCCATCGTAGCCAGGCGCCCCCTCCGGGCCGCGCACGCACTGCTCGCAGCGCGCGCACCGGCGCCTCCGCCTCCCCCGGCGGCGCCACCGCGGGGCGCACGGACGTACCCCCGTGTGCGACGTATGGACGCAGCGTTACCGCAGTGGAAAGCTCGGTGTACCGCAGGTGTCGACCGGGAGGCGGGACACATGGGCGAGAAGACGGGCACGTACCCAGGGGCCGCGGGCAGAGCAGTATCGGCCGACCGGCCGAGCCACGTACGCAACGTGGTGCTGGTCGGCCACAGCGGCTCCGGAAAGACGACGCTGGTGGAGGCCCTCGCGCTGGCGACCGGTGCGGTCAACCGGGCCGGCCGCGTCGAGGACGGCGGTGCGCTCTCGGACTACGACGAGATCGAGCACCGGCAGCAGCGCTCGGTGCAGTTGTCGCTGGCCCCGGTCGAATGGGCCGGCATCAAGATCAACCTGCTGGACACCCCCGGCTACGCCGACTTCGTGGGGGAGCTCAGGGCCGGTCTGCGCGCGGCGGACGCGGCCCTCTTCGTCGTCTCGGCCGCGGAGGGCGCCGAGAACATCAACGGCGCCACCCGCATGCTCTGGGAGGAGTGCGCCGCCGTCGGGATGCCCCGCGCCATCGTCATCACCCATCTGGAGGCGGCCCGCTCCGATTTCGAGGAGATGACGGAGACCTGCCGGACGGCCTTCGGCGGCGACTCCCCCGACGGCGTGCTGCCGCTCTACCTCCCGCTGCACGGGCCCGAGGGCCCCGACGGGCACCGCTCCGTGGCCGGCCTCATCGGCCTGCTCTCGCAGCGCGTCTTCGACTACTCCTCCGGCACCCGGGCCGAGACCGCACCCGGCCCCGAGCACCTGCCGCTCATCGAGGAGGCCCGCAACCGGCTCATCGAGGGCATCATCGCCGAGAGCGAGGACGAGACCCTCATGGACCGCTACCTCGGCGGCGAGGAGATCGACGTCAAGACCCTCGTCGAGGACCTGGAGCGCGCCGTGGCGCGCGGCAGCTTCCACCCCGTCCTCGCCGCGGCCCCCGCCGCCGAGGGCGCCAAGCAGGGCCTGGGCACCGTCGAGCTCCTGGAGCTCATCACCGGCGGCTTCCCCACCCCGCTCGAACGCGAGGCCCCGGCCGTCACCACCCCTGACGGCCGCTCCCACCCACCCGTGACCTGCGACCCCGCGGGCCCGCTCGCCGCCGAGGTGATCAAGACCTCGTCCGACCCGTACGTCGGCCGGATCTCCCTAGTCCGCGTCTTCTCCGGCACCCTGCGCCCCGACGAGACCGTCCACGTCTCCGGCCACGGACTGGAGGACCGCGGCCACGAGAGCCACGACGTCGACGAACGCATCGGCGCGCTCTCCTCGCCCTTCGGCAAGCAGCAGCGGCCCCTCCCCCAGGCCATCGCCGGCGACATCGCCTGCGTCGCCAAACTCACCCGCGCCGAGACCGGCGACACCCTCTCCGCCAAGGGCGACCCCCTCCTCATGGAGCCGTGGCAGCTGCCCGACCCCCTGCTGCCCGTCGCCATCCAGGCGCACAGCAAGGCCGACGAGGACAAGCTCTCCCAGGGCCTCGCCCGGCTCGTCGCCGAAGACCCCACCATGCGCCTGGAACAGAACGCCCAGACCCACCAGGTCGTCCTGTGGTGCCTGGGCGAGGCCCACCGGGACGTGGCCCTGGAACGGCTGCGCACCCGCTACGGCGTCCAGGTCGACGTCGTGCCGCACAAGGTGTCGCTCCGCGAGACCTTCGGCGGCAAGGCCGCCGGCCGCGGCCGCCACGTCAAGCAGTCCGGCGGCCACGGCCAGTACGCCATCTGCGAGATCGAGGTCGAACCGCTGCCCGGCGGCTCCGGCATCGAGTTCGTCGACAAGGTCGTCGGCGGCGCCGTGCCGCGCCAGTTCATCCCCTCCGTGGAGAAGGGCGTCCGCGCCCAGGCCGCCCGCGGCGTCGCCGCCGGCTACCCCTTGGTCGACATCCGCGTCACCCTCCTCGACGGCAAGGCGCACTCGGTGGACTCCTCCGACGCCGCGTTCCAGACCGCCGGCGCCCTCGCCCTGCGCGAAGCCGCCGCCGAGACGAGGATCCACCTCCTCGAACCCGTCGCCGAGATCGAGGTGCTGGTCTCCGACGACTACGTGGGCCCCGTCATGAGCGACCTGTCCGGACGCCGCGGCCGCGTCATCGGCACCGAGCAGTCCGGCGCGGGCCGCACCCTCGTGCGCGCCGAGGTCCCCGAGATCGAGATCGGCCGCTACGCCGTCGACCTGCGCTCCCTGTCGCACGGCACCGGCCGGTTCACCCGCTCCTACGCCCGCCACGAACCGATGCCCCCTCAGATCGCCGAGCGGCTGCGGGAATCGGCGGACGGCGGGGCGTAACAGGCGCGAACCGCCCGCCCCGCACCGCGCGGGGCGGGCGGCCTTCACGATCTCTGCGACAGCCGGCACCCCGCGCCGATACGCTGGGTCCGCGGACCAACACGTATGACGCGGGCGGTCGTCGGCATCCGTCGAAGGCCGCAGCACCGGACATGCGCGGCATTGGGGGCAAGCAGTGGCAGCAGGGGATCCGTTCGACTTCAGCCCCGGAGCGCAGATCCCGCTCTCGGGCTCCTCCGGACAGACCGCGGCGACCCAGGCGCTCGCCTCGGCCGCCTACCGCGACGGCCCGGCCGACCAGCTCCTCAAGGCCAACTCCGACTGGGCCAAGTCCGAGGTCAAGCCGCCCCGCATATCGCTCTTCGAGCCCAACCTGGGCGAGGCCTTCGCCCGCGCCGTCCAGCTGCGCGTCCTCGGCGGCGGCCGCAAACCCCTCATCCAGTCCTTCGGCCTCGACCCGCAGCCCGTCGTCGAGCACTGCCTCGCCGCCAATCGCATCCGCAAGCAGCGCGACGCCCGGCTCACCCTCATCATGGGCGTCTGCGGACTGCTCTTCCTCCCCGGCGTCCTGCTCTGGCTCGGCGTCTTCCAGCTCCGCCGCACCATCGCCGGCGCCCAGAACAAGCGCGCCGGCGCCCTCGGCACCGCGCTCCTCGCCGGCCTCGGCATCCTCGCCGTCATCCTCCTGGTCAAACTCCCCTTCCACGGCTTCTGGGCCTTCTACCTCCGCGCCATGCTCATCGCCCCGCTCGTCGGCGGCTACTGGGCCAAGTCCGTCTGCGAGCGCACCGCCAAGGACCTCCGCGAGCGCTGGAGCGGCCTGCTCTCCGGCGGCGGCATCGGCGCCAAGATCCCCGAAGCCGTCCCCAAGAACCCCGGCGAGACCGCCGCCGAGCGGCTCCGCCAGTCCCTGGAGCGGCTCGCCGCCGAACAGCAGAGCAACGTCGCCTTCTACGCCGGCACCAAGGGCATACTCGGCATGGGCACCCGCTGGGGCAGCTGGCAGCTCGCCGAGGAGCTCGTCCCGCTCGAACCCGGCAAGGAGATCAACCCCTTCCGCAGCTGGGACGTCGTCCGCGCCATCCACGACCAGCTGCACCTCCTGGAGCGCAGCCCCCTGCACACCGGTGGCTTCCCCACCCCGTCCGTCGAGCACTGGGTCATCTCCGATGTCGGCGAGGGCGCCGGCGCCGTCTCCCGCCCCGAAGGCACCGACGGCTTCCAGATAAGGGGCGCCGAACTCCAGAAGATCTGTAACGAACAGCAGTTCGGCGCCGGCAGCCGGCACTACCTCGGCGTCCAGTTCGTCCTCTGGGACGGCCAGCTCGTGATCACCCTCCTCATCAGCGTCACCGTCCTCCACAAGACCCTGCGGATCGAGGTCACCGGCCACGCCCTCGGCCCGGTCAACGGCATCTTCATGGGCAAGCCCTCCGCCCGCACCAAGACCACCGCCAAGACCATCAAGTTCTGGGAGAACCGCACCAGGACCCTCTCCGTCGTCCCGCCCCGCGAAGTCGTCCGCCTCGCCGCCCGCGCCCCCCTCACCTGGTACCCCCCGCTCCTGGAGTACTGGGGCGGCAAGCTCGTCCTCCCCGAGCCCTTCGGCCTGCGCCACGCCTGGGCCGAGAAGCCCTGGCGGCACCGCTTCATGGCCGATGACGCCCTTCGCGCCACGACCCCCGTCCTGCGCGTCGTCCACGAGGCCGCCCTGCGCGTCCTCAAGGAGCACGGCGTCAACACCGACCGCTTCACCAGCCGCGCCATGTCCCTCAGCGGCGCCGTCCAGGACGCCAAGCCGGGCGCCGCGGACGTCTACAACGCGTGACCGCGCAGGCGTGACGGTCCCGGCATCGCCGGGCCGTCACCCCGCGATCCGCCGGGCAGGCCTACGTCACCGGAAGATCCCCGTGTGCCCCAGCGAGTACCGCCCGGGCTGCGGATACACCGCCAGCCCGTGCGGCCCGGCACCCACCCGGATCTTGGCGATCTGATGCCCGTCCCGCGTGTCGATCGCGTACACCTCCGAGTCATAACGCCCCGACAGCCACAGCACATTGCCGTCCGCCGACACCCCGCCCATGTCCGGGCTCCCGCCCTCCGGCAGCTCCCACTTCTTCACCAGCTTGCGGCTCGGCAGGTCCAGCACCGAGATCGATCCCTCACCCCGGTTCGAGATGTACATCGACTTCGAGTCCCGGCTCACGTACAGCCCGTGCGCACCCTTGCCCGTAGGCATCAGCCACGGCTCGGTGAACCTGTCGCCGTCCAGCACCCACACCCCGTCCGCCATCATGTCGGCGATGTACCAGGTCTTCCCGTCCGAAGAGATCTTCACGTCCTGCGGCATCGCCCCCTCGAACGGCAGCTTCTGCTGACCGATCACCTTCATCTTCGCCGTGTCCACCTTCAGCAGCTCGCCCGAGAACTCGCACGAGACGATGAAGTACTTCCCGTCCGGCGAGAAGTCCGCGTGGTTCACCCCCTTGCACGACACCGGCTCCGTCTTCTTCCGCTTCATCGTCTGGGCGTCCCGGAACACCAGCTCCCGGTCCATCGACGCCATCACCACCGCGTACTTCCCGTCCGGCGTGAAGTAGAGGTTGTACGGGTCGTGGACGTCGACCGTCCGCCCCTTCTTCCCCGTCGCCGGATCGATCGCCGTCAGCGTGTGACCGCGGTCGTTGTTCACCCACAACGTCTTCATGTCCCATGACGGCACCACGTGCTGCGGCTGGTTCCCCACCGGGATCGTCTCGATGACCTTGTACGTCTTCGGGTCGATGACGCTCACCGTGTCCGACTCCGTGTTGGGCACGTACACCCGCGACGGGAAGTCCTTCACCACCGGCGACAGCTTGTTCGGCCGGTCCGCCGCGTACAGGTCGTGCGGATCCAGCAGCGGCGGCATCCCGGGCAGGCCCGCCGGCGCCGCCCCCCGCTGCCGCGGTTGCTGCTGTTGCTGCCCGTCCTTGTGCGGCACGCGGTCGGCCGCCTCCGTACCGGAATCCCCGCCGCAGCCGGAGGCCAGCAGAGCAGCGGCGGCGGCGAACAGCACGGCACGGTGCACCCCGCGCAGACGCGGCCGGCGCAGAGAGCTCGGGAACGAGGAGAACTGGTTCATCAGGTCAGCAGCTCCGTAGTCGTCACCGCGCGCAGGCCGCGGCGGTGCAGGCCGTCGAGGATCGCGGGCAGCGCGGCCACCGTGCCCGCGTGCCCGAAGTGCAGGCTCACCACCGAACCCGGCTGCACCGCGCCCAGCACGGCGCGACGGACCGCCTCGGGCCCCGGATCGGTGAAGTCGAGCGAGTCCACGTCGTAGGAGAGGACGTGCGGATAACCGGCCCGCCGGGCCAGCCACGCCACCCGCTCGGTGGCCCGCCGGGCCCGCGACGGACGGAACCAGCGGCCGATCCCGCCCGTCAGCCGCCGCAGCCGCTCCGCGCACTCGGTGATCTCTGCGGAGGCCGCGTCCGCGGGCATCGAACAGATGTCGAGGTGGCGCATCGTGTGGTTGCCCAGCTCGTGCCCGCCGTCCAGGACGCGCCGGGCGAGCTGCGGCTGGGCGTCCAGCCAGGTGCCCACGGCCAGCACCGTCACCCGCGCCCCGGCCCGCTCGGCCTCCCCCAGCAGCTCGGTGACCTGCTTAGGCTCCCCCTGGCCGTGGAAGGTCAGCGCCACGCCCTTGCCGGTGCGGGGGCCGTGCTCGATCTGCGCGGGAAGCCCCGGCGGGAGCGGGGCGAGGCTCAGGGAGGGGGAAGGCGGGGAGGACGACGACGCCGACGGCCCCGGCCGCCGGGACGCCCTGCCGCCCTTCGGCCCCTTGGACGCCGCGGACGGATTCGGCGGAGGGCCCGTGGCCCGTACGGACGGATCCGCGGCGGCCCGGGCGCCCGTCTCACCGCCGGACGGACCGCAGCCCACCGCGGCGGCCCCGGCGAGGGCACCGCCGGCGGCCGCGCGCAGCACGGTGCGGCGGTGGAGGAACGTCACCGCACCATTAGAACTGCTCTTAATGAGGAATCGGGGAGATTTGCCCGGTTTGCTGAGGCGCGTGTCCTCAGCCGGCGGGCCAGGCGTCGGCCACCATCTTGCGGGTGTCGGCCAGCAGTTGAGGAAGGATCTTGGTCCTGCCCACCACGGGCATGAAATTCGTGTCCCCACCCCAGCGGGGCACGATGTGCTGGTGCAGATGAGCGGCGATACCGGCACCGGCGACCGCGCCCTGGTTCATCCCCAGGTTGAAGCCGTGCGCCCCGGACGCCGTGCGCAGCGCGGTCATGGCCCGCTTGGTGAAATCGGCGAGCTCGGCCGTCTCGGCGTCGTCGAGCTCGGTGTAGTCGGCGACGTGCCGGAAGGGGACGATCATCATGTGACCGCCGTTGTACGGGTACAGGTTCAGCACGGCGTAGACGTGCTGCCCCCGGGCGACGACCAGCCCGTCCTCGTCGCTCTTCTCCGGAATCAGACAGAACGGGCAGCCGTCCTCGGCCTCCGGACCGGACGGCTTGTTCTCCCCTTGGATGTACGCCATCCGGTGGGGCGTCCACAGGCGCTGGAACGCGTCCGGCGCCCCGACTCCGATCTGCTGCTCCGGCTCACTCGTCATGGTGGGAAGCATATGCGCCCGGGAGGGCGCGGACGCAGAGAGGGGCGGCCCTGACGGGCCGCCCCTCGGAAACCCCGCGGGTGCGGGGACGCGTCACACCTGGACGCGACGCTCCACCACGTCGACGATCTTCGCGATCGCCTCGTCGCGCGGAATCCCGTTTTCCTGCGACCCGTCGCGGTAGCGGAAGGACACCGTGCCCGCGGCCATGTCCTCGTCACCGACGATGATCATGAACGGAACCTTGAGCTTCTGCTGGTTGCGGATCTTCTTCTGCATGCGGTCCGAGGAGGCGTCCACCTCGACCCGCAGGCCCTTCTTCTTCGCCTCGGCGGCGAACTCCTGCAGGTACCCGACGTGGGCGTCGCCGATCGGGATGCCGACCGCCTGGACCGGGGCCAGCCACGCCGGGAACGCGCCCGCGTAGTGCTCCAGGAGCACGCCGAAGAACCGCTCGATCGAGCCGAAGAGCGCGCGGTGCAGCATGACGGGCTGCTGACGGGTGCCGTCCGCCGCGGTGTACTCCAGGCCGAACCGCTTGGGCTGGTTGAAGTCCACCTGCAGGGTCGACATCTGCCAGGAGCGGCCGATGGCGTCCTTGGCCTGGACGGAGATCTTCGGGCCGTAGTAGGCGGCGCCGCCCGGGTCGGGGACGAGCGGGAGGCCCTGCTTCTCGGCCGCCAGGCGCAGCGCCTCGGTGGCCTCCTCCCAGTCCTCGTCCGAGCCGATGAACTTGTCCGACTCGGGGTCGCGGGTGGACAGCTCGAGCTCGAAGTCGTTCAGACCGTAGTCGCGCAGCAGGTCGAGCACGAAGGTGAGGAGCGTGTCGAGCTCCTCCGGCATCTGCTCCTTGGTGCAGTAGATGTGCGCGTCGTCCTGGGTGAAGCCGCGGGAGCGGGTCAGGCCGTGGACCACGCCCGACTTCTCGTAGCGGTAGACGGTGCCGAACTCGAACAGCCGCAGCGGCAGCTCACGGTACGAACGGCCGCGCGACTTGAAGATCAAGTTGTGCATCGGGCAGTTCATGGCCTTCAGGCGGTAGTTCTGCCCGTCGAACTCGATGGGCGGGAACATGCCGTCCGAGTAGTGCGGCAGGTGGCCCGAGGTCTCGAAGAGGTGCTCCTTCGAGAGGTGCGGGGTGTTCACGAACTCGTAGCCCGCGTCCTCGTGCCGGCGGCGCGAGTAGTTCTCCATCTCCTTGCGGATCACCCCGCCCTTGGGGTGGAAGACCGCGAGGCCCGGGCCCAGCTCGTCCGGGAAGGAGAACAGGTCCAGCTCGGCGCCGAGCTTGCGGTGGTCGCGCTTCTCGGCCTCCACCAGGAAGTCCAGGTACGCCTTCAGCTCGTCCTTGGTCGGCCACGCGGTGCCGTAGATGCGCTGGAGCTGCTTGTTCTTCTCGCTGCCGCGCCAGTACGCCGACGCGTTGCGCATCAGCTTGAACGCCGGGATCACCCGGGTGGTCGGCAGGTGCGGACCGCGGCAGAGGTCCTTCCAGCACAGGTCGCCGGTCTTGGCGTCCAGGTTGTCGTAGATCGTCAGCTCGCCCGCGCCGACCTCGACGTCCGCGCCGTCGTCGTGCGAGGCGGAGCCCTTGAGGCCGATCAGCTCCAGCTTGTACGGCTCGGCCGCGAGCTCGTCGCGGGCCTCCTCGTCGGTGACCACGCGGCGGGAGAACTTCTGCCCGCGCTTCTGGATCTCCTGCATCTTCTTCTCGATGGCCTTGAGGTCATCGGGGGTGAAGGGCTTCTCGACGTCGAAGTCGTAGTAGAAGCCGTCCTTGACCGGCGGGCCGATGCCCAGCTTGGCCTCGGGGAAGAGCTCCTGCACGGCCTGGGCCATGACGTGCGCGGTCGAGTGGCGCAGGATGTCGAGGCCGTCCTTGGAGGAGATCTCGACGGGCTCGACCTCCTCGCCGTCGGCGACGACGTACGCGAGGTCCTTGAGCTCGCCCGCGACGCGCGCGGCGACGACGGTGCGCTCACCGGCGAAGAGCTCGGCGGCCGTAGTGCCCGTCGTCACCACGCGCTCTTCCCGCTCGGAATCGCGTTGGATGATCACACGGACGTCTGACACCGGTCTCTCCTGACGTATGGGTCGCCGCAGCGGTCACTGCGCGCCTGAATCGTACCGAGAGCGGCAGCCTGGTCGCGAAACGGTTTGCCGGGCGGCCCGGGGAGGGCGCCCTCAGTCGCCGCCGTACGCCTCCTCGAAGAAGCCGAGGTTCTCGTGGAGCGACTTCAGGAGGCGGTCCCGCTCCCCGTCCTCGACCCGTACGGGCATGACGTCGCGGGCGTCGGTCAGGCGCCGGAAGCCGCCCCTGCTCTCCAGGCGGCCGGTCATGCGGACGGGCAGGCCGACGAGGTGGGCGTGGCCCGCGATGCGGTAGTCGTCCTCGTCCAGGACGGCGCGGAGCTGGGGCACGTCCGCGCCGGCGAGGACCCTGAGCCGCACCGCTCCGGGGCCGCTCTGGGCCTCGCGGCGCATGCGGAGGACCACTCCGGTGAGGTGGACGGTGACGGGCGGCTCGTCGCGGATGTAGCGGGCGCCGGCCTCGCGGAGGACGGGGAGGTCGCCGGGGGTGAACTCGACGGGAGCGGGGCGGGCCGCGAAGCCGTCGGGCGGGCCGGCCGCGGGGGCCCAGTGGAGGGTGATGCGGATTCCTCCGGAGCCGCGGACGAGCTTGCCGATCGCTTCGGTGAGCTCCTGGCAGACGCCCGCCTCGACCGCCGGCTCGAAGGCGTCGCGGCCGCCGGTGGCCCGCTGGTGGTCGGTGGCGTCGCGGGCGGCGCAGAGGGCGCGGAGCAGTGTGGTGGTGATCAGCCGGCCGTCGTCGGGTCCGGGAGCCGTGCCGGTGCCGACGGGGAGGAAGGTCGTGAGCTCGCGGCCGGCGGTGGTGGTGCCGGCGAGGAGGCGGTCGAGGGCGGCTTCGGCGTGCCGGCGGTGGCGGGCGCCGTGGTAGCCGGCGCGGCCGCGCGCGGCCAGGGCGGCGGCGAGGAGGAGGGCGCGGGCGCCGGAGCGGAGCTGTTCCTGGGCGGCCCAGGCGGCCGCGGGCGCGTCGGGCTCGGGGATGTCGCGCTGCCAGTGGATCTCGTCGAGGGGGGTGCGCAGGGCGGTGAGGATGCCGGGGGCGGAGGGGGCGGCGCTGTGCTGGAGCGCGGCGAGCGCTTCGGCGATGAGGTCGGTGCTGTCGGGGTAGGCGCGGCTTTCGGGGACGAGGAGGCTGGTGCGGGGGGTGCGGCCGCGCGGTCCCGTGCCGGTGGTGTCGGGGGGCGTCCAGCGGCTGTACGTGCCCGCTGCCGCGCCGCTGCGGCGCCAGCCGTGGCGGGCGAGGAGGGCGGTGAGGACGGCGGGGTCGACGGTCTCGGGCGGGGGGCCGCCGGGCGGGATGTGCCGGGGCGGGCGTCCGGGCTGCTCGGTCGGCCGGTGCATCAGGGTCTCCCTCCCGCCCCGACCCGCGTCATGATCTCGCAGAGTGCGCGGTCGTCGAAGACGCGTGTGGCCGGGATCCGCACGGTGGTCCTCTGCCTGCCGGTCACGGGGTGGCCGGCGAGGTTCGTCCAGTAGCAGCAGTGCCTCAGGTGGAGGCTGTCGTGGCCGGCGCGCAGCCAGTCGTCACGCGATCTCGGCACGATCATCACGACGAGGATCCGGTGGACGGCGACGGGGGTGCGGGCCAGCTTGGCCAGGTGGCCGTTGTCGAGGGTGAAGGCGAAGGTGGGTGCCGGCACCGGCACGGCCCGGGCGGCGGAGGGTGCCGGGGCGCGGGGCGGCGGCTGGACGGCCGGGCGGGGGCCGAGCTGGTAGGTGCATTTGAGCTGCACCTTGATGGTGACCTCGTCGTCGACGGCGTGGCCGGGGGCGGTGTGGCTGATGTGCCAGTCGATGCCGTGGTCGGGGAAGGGCTGGGCGAGCGAGCAGCCCGCGGCCGCGGCGACGGCGTGCAGATAGCCGATCTGGAGCGTCTCCATGCAGGCGGTGGTGGCGAGCGAGCCGCGTGCGGGGGCCGGGGCCGGGGGCTCGGGAAGCTCTGACAGCAGCCCGCCCGGTTCGGGCCGCGGGAACGCCATGTCCGAATCCTTCCGGGCGTGTTCGGGCGTTCGATCCGTACATCTGTGTTGTTTCCTTTGCAACTCCCGTGCAAACAACGGCGGTTCGCATGACTCCGTGCCCGGGTATCACCTGCCGGGGAGGGTGAAACACGCCATTCGCCGGGCAAGTGCGAGGAGTTGTGAAGATGTGCTGGTTCGAGGGGCCACTCGCCGCGTTCGACACCGAGACCACCGGGGTGGATGTCGAGCACGACCGGATCGTGTCGGCGGCCCTCGTGGTGCAGTCGGCGGCCGAGGCCGCTCCGGTCGTGACGCGCTGGCTGGTCGACCCGGGGGTTCCGGTGCCGGAGGGGGCCGTTGCGATACACGGGCTGACGGACGCCTTCCTGCAGCGGAACGGCCGGTGGCCGGCTCCGGTCATGGAGGAGGTGGCGCGGGCGCTGGCCGGGCAGGCGGCGCGCTCGATACCGCTGGTGGTGATGAACGCGCCGTTCGACCTGACGCTGCTGGACCGCGAGTTGCGGCGGCACCGGGCGTCGTCGCTGGCCGCGTACCTGGGGGCGGCGCCGTTGTGCGTGATGGATCCGTGGGTGCTGGACAAGCACCTGGACCGCTACCGCAAGGGGCGCAGGACGCTGACGGACCTGTGCGCGCAGTACGGGGTGGAGCTGACGGGCGCGCATGACGCGGCGTCGGACGCCCTGGCGGCGTTGCAGGTGGTGCGGGCGGTGGGGCGCCGGTTCGCGGCGCGGCTGGAGCGGCTGAGCCCGGCGGAGCTGCACGCCCGGCAGGCGGTGTGGCACGCGGCACAGGCGCGGGGGCTGCAGGCGTGGTTCGCGCGGAACGGGACGGAGGAGACGTGCGATCCGGCGTGGCCGCTGCGGCCGTCGCTGCCGGCCGCGGCGTGAGCGGTGCCCGGGCGGGACGGGGCACGGCGTACGAGCGCACGGGCGTGCAACGCACAAGGCCGGTCCGTCGTTTGACGGACCGGCCTTGCCTGCGTGTGGGCGATACTGGGATCGAACCAGTGACCTCTTCGGTGTGAACGAAGCGCTCTCCCGCTGAGCTAATCGCCCGGGATTCGTGCGGGGTTTCCCCCGGCAACGCACTGAACAATACAGGTCGGGGCGGCTCTCCATCAAATCCCTCCCGCGCCCCCGGCCGGGCGGCCGGCCAGCAGGGCCCGGAGGCCGCGCCGGCCGGTGCGCATCATCCAGGCGTGATTGGCGGCGAAGAGGGGTCTGGCGGGGAGGGCGAGGCGCCGGAGGAGGGGCTTGCGGGCCTCGACGTCCTGCTCGTAGCGGGCGGTGCAGGCCTCAGGACCCCGCGGGAGGACGGTCCAGCGGGCCCAGCCCTCGATGTCGCCCGTCATGGCGATCTCCAGGACGCGGGCGGCGGGGTCGTGGCGGGTGGAGCGGACGGCCACGGTCAGGTCGAAGGGGAGGAAGGAGCGGATGCGGGCGGTGCCGGAGGTGGCGTCGGCCCGGCGGACCTCGCGGACCTGCGGCCACCAGCGGGGGTAGCCCTCGACGGCTTCGAGGCGGGCGTAGACCACGTCGGGCGGGGCGGCGAGGGGCCACGAGCCGTGGAAGCGGTAGCGGTGGATCCGGGAGGGGGCCGCGGCCGGTGGGGGCATGGGTCCAGCGGACACGAAACGACCGAGGGTCCGCAAGGGGTGAACCTTGCGGACCCTCGGTCCTGTGTGGGCGATACTGGGATCGAACCAGTGACCTCTTCGGTGTGAACGAAGCGCTCTCCCGCTGAGCTAATCGCCCGGGCGCACCGCAAACATTACCGCATGTCAGACGGTGCTTTGAACCGGCGGCGGGCCGGTCGGCCGGGGTCGCTAGCCGCGCGCCTTCCACGGCAGGACCAGGCCGAACTTCCAGAGGTAGATCCCGGCGAGGGTGCCGGCGATCACCAGGCCCGTCACGGTGATGATGATGTTGCGCCGCCGGACCCGGGGGTCGAGGGCGCGCTGGGCCGCTTCGGTGACCTTGCGCTTGGTCCAGCGCAGGACGAGCTGGGCCCAGACGAACTCGGTGGCCCAGATGGCCATGCCCGCGAAGATCACGAGCCAGCCGGGGCCGGGCAGGGGCAGCATGATGATGCCGGCGACGACGACGGCCAGGCCGACGACGAAGACGCCGACCTGCCAGCTCAGGTGCAGGGCCCGCGAGCGCTTGATGAAGTGGGGCGCCCGTGACCCGAGGCCGGGCCGTGCGGCTCCGCCGCCGTCCCCGTCCGGCGTCCCGTCCCCCGCCGCGGCGTCCTGCCGCCGGTCACTCTCCGCGTTCATGCGCCCCAACCTACCGGACCGTTCCGGAACTCACCGGAATGGCGGTATTCCGTCGCGAGCGGCTGGGCCGTCCGAGGTATCCGAACAGTCTCAAAACGGTCAGAGGGGTTTACAACGGCACCGTAGGTGGCATGTCGATTTCGCCGACGTGCGAATCCCCGAGCGCACACTGAGCGAAAGGCCCTGGCGCTTATGAACACCACGGTCAGCTGCGAGCTGCACTTGCGCCTCGTCGTGTCGAGCGAATCCTCACTGCCTGTCCCGGCAGGCCTGCGGTACGACACGGCCGATCCGTATGCCGTGCACGCCACGTTCCACACCGGAGCCGAAGAAACGGTCGAATGGGTGTTCGCCCGCGATCTGCTCGCCGAAGGGCTGCACCGGCCCACCGGCACCGGCGACGTCCGTGTCTGGCCTTCCCGCAGTCACGGTCAGGGCGTGGTGTGCATCGCGCTGAGCTCCCCGGAGGGCGAGGCGCTGCTGGAGGCCCCCGCGCGGGCCCTGGAGTCGTTCCTCAAGCGGACGGACGCCGCGGTGCCGCCGGGCACCGAGCACCGTCACTTCGACCTGGACACGGAGCTCTCCCACATCCTGGCGGAGAGCTGAGTCCGGGCCGGGGCTGACCCGGAGCGCGCCAGCCCACTCGGGGAGGCTGCGCGCCACATCTCGCACACAGGGCACGGCACGGCGCCCGCGGATGCCGCCCAGCCAGTAAGGTCGTGGGCCGCGGTCGAACACTTGCCGCCTCCGTCCGGCCAGGGAGCCCACGAACGTGCAGATCAACCACGACACCAAGGCTGCGCTCGACTCCGTCGTCGACCTCCTCAACACGGCTCCGCAGGACCTGGAGGAGCTGCGCTCCTTCGTGGCCCGGCACGGGATCACCGGTGTCGTGCTGCGGGAGCGGGACGTCGCCGCGGTGCGATCGATACGCGAGCGGTTCGGGCTGGTCTTCGACGCGGCGAGCACGGGCGAGGCGGCGCGGCTGGTCAACGAGCTGGTGGCCGAGGCCGGGACGACGCCGCAGCTGAGCGCGCACGACGGCTACGACTGGCACGTGCACTACTTCGCCCCCGGGGCCTCGGTCGCCGAGAACCTGGCGGCCGACGGGGCCATGGCACTGGCGTTCCTGCTGGTGGCGGGCGAGCGGGACCGGCTGCGCCGGTGCCACGCGCCGGACTGCGGGCACGCCTTCGTGGACCTGTCCCGCAACCGCTCGCGGCGCTACTGCGACGGGCGCACCTGCGGGAACCGGCTGCACGTGGCCGCGTACCGGGCGCGGCGGCGGGGAGCGGAGACCGAGGCCGGGGCCGAGGGGCCGGGCGCGAAGGTCTGAGCCCGGGCGGGACCGGCCGCTTTCCCCAGGCGTTTCTCCACCCGGCGTGCGGGAAATCGCGGGCGGGCGAATACGCGCCGGGTGCATTACCCGGAAACGACTGCGGGCATAAGCTCACCGGGCCGCCGGCAGTGCGCGCGGGCCCGGATTCGGGCAGCCGGCAATCCCGCCGGTCCGGCGTCACGGCCGACAGGCCGGACGCCGCGTCATATTCCGTGCTTCTTCAGAATGGCCTCGATATCGGAGAAGTCCTCCCCGTCGGCCGATTTCTTCGCCTTCGCCTGCGGACGGCTCGCGCCGCGGCCCGGGCCCAGTGACGGAGCGGAGGCACCGGGGGCCAGGGCATCGCGCTGCGCGCCCGGCTCCGCCGCCTTGCGCTCCTTGCGGCCGCCGCCGAGGCGGCGGCGCTCGGCCACCCTGCTCACCATGAACAGCAGGGCGGAGAGCGCGAGGATCCCGAAGCCGGCCCAGACGCTCGGCTTGAAGACGACGTCGGTGAGCCAGTCGACGATCCCGGTCAGGACCAGCCCGATGGGGACGAGGGAGAAGGCAGCGATCCGGGTCGCCGCGAGGAAGCGCTTGCGGTAGGCGGTCAGCGCGGCGATGCCGAGGCCCGCCGCGGACACCGCGGCGCAGATGGTCGAGGTCAGCATCGGGCTCCTCCTGCTGTTCGCTGCCGGGCTCGCCCTTCCATCGTGCACCGTCCGCCGCCGGACGGGCCATGGCCGGACGCCGGGCTCAGGGAGATCTCCGGGTCGTCCCCGGCGGCGCTCATCCCTGAGGACCAGACGGGACGCGGGGTCGGGGCAGGACCGGAGCCGGAACCGGCGGCCGGAGCCGGGACGGGGCCCGGGCCGGGGAGGCCCGGAGGGCCGCCGCCCCCGCCGCCTGGAAGACTGGCCGCATGAGCGAGACCAACACCTCCCCCGCCGTCCTCGACGTGTGGTGCGAGCTCCAGTGCCCCGACTGCCGCACCGCCCTGGACGACCTGCGGGCGCTGCGCGCACGCTACGGCGACCGGCTGGAGCTGCGGCTGCGGCACTTCCCCCTGGAGAAGCACAAGCACTCCTACGCCGCGGCGCAGGCCGCTGAGGAGGCGGCCGAGCAGGGGCGGGGCTGGCCGTACGCGGAGGCCGTGCTGGCCCGGGCCGAGGAGCTGGGCGAGCGCGGCGAGCGGCTGCTGACCGAGGTGGCGGACGAGCTCGGGCTGGACGCCGAGGAGGTGGACACCGCCCTCGTCGACGGCCGCCACATGCTGATCGTGGACGCGGACCAGGCCGAGGGCAAGGCGATCGGCGTGACGGGCACGCCCACGTACGTCATCGGCGGCGAGCTGCTGGACGGCAGCAAGGACCAGGAGGGGCTGCGGGAGCGGATCGAGGAGATCGCGGACCGGCTCCTCGGATAGGCCTCCCCCGCCCCTTGCCCGCCGGGCGGCGCTACAGCAGCGGCTTGTACAAGTGGTACGCCGTCGGCACGTAACCCAGCGACTCGTACAGCCGCAGCGCGGGCACGTTGCCGGCGAAGACGTTGAGGCCGAGGTTCCGCGCGCCGTGCGCGAGGGCCTCGGCCTCCGCCAGAAGCATCAGTGACCTGCCGTGGCCGCGGCCCCGGTGCGCGGGCACGACCTCGACGTCGAAGACGTAGGCGTCCGGGGTGGCCGGGCCGTCGTCGCGCATCGCCACCCAGAGGGTGCCGACGACGGCGTCCTGGTGGGTGAGGACGCGCAGCATGGTGCCGGCGGTCGCGGCGCCGTCGGGCAGCAGCGTGAGGTCGTCCGCCTCGGCCTTGGCGCGGGCCTGCTCGGCCGGGACGCCGCGGTCGATCCAGTCCTGCATGTACGCGGCGCGGGACGCCTCCCGCCAGCCGGCGTACTCGTCGTCGGTCATCCGCCGTCCCTCGCTGCCCTCGGGCAGCCGGGGGGCGGCGGTCAGCGTTTTGACCATGTTGCGGTTGCGTTCGGTGTAGCCGAGGGCCGTGGCGAGCCCGAGGCCGACCTCGGCGCCGGCGTCGACGGACACCTCGATGCGGGTGCAGCCCCAGCCCCGCAGCACTTCCTCGGCGGCGAGCGCGGCGACGGTGCCGCGGCCGCGCCGGCGGTCGCGCTCGTCGATGGCGAGCCGGAGGATGCGCCCGGCGGCCGGTCCGAAGCGGTGGTCGGTGCTCAGGTCGACCGCGCCCACGGGCCTGCTGTTGACGCAGACCTCGTACGAGCGGGACCGGGCGCCGCCGGGGCCGCGCTCCTCGGGTGCGGTGGGCCGCAGGGTGGTGGTCACCTTCGTGTTGTACCGGGCCCGGCGGCCCCGCGTCACGGGGTTTTGCGGGTTGCGGTCCGCGGCACCTACGGGTCGAGGTCCGCCGTCGACTGCTCGTCGAAGATCCGGGCGGCCTTGGCGGTGACCGGGCCGGGGGCGGCGGGCAGTTCCCGCCCGTCGACGGCGCGGACGGCCTGGACGTCGCGGAGGGTGGAGGTCAGGAAGACCTCTTCGGCTCGCTCCAGGACGTCGTAGGGCAGCTCGGTCTCCTTGGCTCCGGCCCATTCCAGGACGAGGGCGCGGGTGATGCCGGCGAGGCAGCCCGCGGCGAGGGGCGGGGTGTGCAGTTCCCCGTCGAGGACGACGAAGACGTTGGAGGCCGTGCCCTCGCACAGCGCCCCGGCGGTGTTGGCGAGCAGGGCCTCGGTCGCGCCGTGCGCCTTGGCGCGGGCGAGGGCGATGACGTTCTCGCCGTACGAGGTGGATTTGATGCCGGCGAGGGCGCCGTGTTCGTTGCGGGTCCAGGGCACGGTCACGACGGCGGCCGTGGCGGCGGGCGGGGGCGTCGGTGCGACGGCGACGACGAGGGTGGGGCGCGCGGCGCCGCGCTCGGAGCCGAGCGGGGCCAGGCCGCCGGTGTAGGTGATGCGGAGCCGGCCGAGCGGCATGGGGTTGGCGTCGAGGACGGCCGTGCAGGCGCGGCGGATCTCGTCGAGATCGGGTTCGGGCAGGCCGAGGGCGCGGGCCGAGGCGGTCAGCCTGGCGAGGTGGCGGGTCAGGGCGAACGTGCGGCCCCGGACGGCCTTGAGGGTCTCGAAGACGCCGTCGCCGACGGTCAGGCCGTGGTCGAGGACGGAGACGCGCGCGCTGTCGGTGTCGTGCAGCGAACCATTGAGCCAGATCGTCACCGGATCGTCCCTCCGAGCGGCTGATGGGTGCCCGACGCTATCGCGAGCAGCCGGGAAGCCTTGAGTTCCGTCTCGGCCCACTCGCGCTCGGGGTCGGAGCCCCAGGTGATGCCGGCGCCGGTGCCGAAGCGGAGGACGGGGCCGGCGGCGGTGGCGCGGTCGATCCAGAAGGTGCGGATGCCGACGGCGAGCTGGCCGGTGCCGCGGTCGGCGTCGACCCAGCCGATGCCGCCGCAGTAGGGGCCGCGGGGGGCGGTCTCCAGGGCGCGGATGATCTCCAGGGCGCTCTCCTTGGGGGCGCCGGTGACCGAGCCGGGCGGGAAGGTGGCCGAGAACAGCTCGGCCCAGCCCGCGCCGTCGGCGATGCGCCCGCGCACGGTCGAGACGAGGTGGACGAGCCCGGGGTGGGGCTCGACCGCGCAGAGTGCGGGGACGGTCACGGAGCCGGTGGTGCAGACGCGTCCGAGGTCGTTGCGGACGAGGTCCACGATCATCACGTTCTCGGCGTGGTCCTTCTCCAGGAGGTCGGCGGCGGTGCGGCCGGTGCCCTTGATCGGGCCGGACTCGACGGTGCGGCCGGTGCGGCGCAGGTAGAGCTCGGGGGAGGCGGTGGCGACCTCGACGCCGTGGGCGGGCAGGCGTATGCAGCCCGCGTAGGGGGCGGGGTTGCCGCGCGCGAGGAGGGTGGTGAGCGCGTCGACGTCGGCCGCGGCGGGGTCGGGCAGGGGCGCGCTGAGGACGCGGCAGAGGTTGGCCTGGTAGACCTCGCCCGCGGCGATGTGCTCGCGGATGCGGCGGACGCCCGCGGTGTAGGCGGCGCGGTCGAGGGAGCTCGTCCAGTCCCCGGGGGCCGGGCCGCGCCACCGGGCGGGGTCCGCGGGGCGGGACGGCTCGGGCCGTACGTCGCCGAAGCGCGCGCAGGTCAGCCGCCCCTCGAAGTCCGCGACCACCGCCCACCAGCCCGTGGACTCCAGGGCTGCCGGGTCGCGGGTGACATCGCGCAGATCGGTGGCGAGGAGGCCGCCGAAGCGGGCCATCGGAGGGAGGCTCGGGGGGAAGCTGTGCACGTCATTGAGTCTATGGCGGGGCCGTCCGGAGTGGCCCGGGCGAACAATCAGGGCAGCACGCTGCGGAAACGGAATTTGAGCTGGCGCCGGAATCCGCTAGAGTTCAACACGTCGCCGGGACGCGGAAGCGAAACGGGCCAGACACTGCGGACGTAGCTCAGTTGGTAGAGCACCACCTTGCCAAGGTGGATGTCGCGAGTTCGAGTCTCGTCGTCCGCTCGAGTTGGGGGATCTTCCCGAACCCCCGCACTCCTGGTGGAGTGGCCGAGAGGCGAGGCAACGGCCTGCAAAGCCGTCTACACGGGTTCAAATCCCGTCTCCACCTCCAAGGACGATTAGCTCAGCGGGAGAGCGCTTCCCTGACACGGAAGAGGTCACTGGTTCAATCCCAGTATCGTCCACCAGGTCTTCACGGACCTTCCCGCGCGATTAGCTCAGCGGGAGAGCGCTTCCCTGACACGGAAGAGGTCACTGGTTCAATCCCAGTATCGCGCACGCTGCACCTGCGTCCTCGCAGGGCATCCCGGACGATTAGCTCAGCGGGAGAGCGCTTCCCTGACACGGAAGAGGTCACTGGTTCAATCCCAGTATCGTCCACAGGGTCTTCACCGACCCCCCGCGCGATTAGCTCAGCGGGAGAGCGCTTCCCTGACACGGAAGAGGTCACTGGTTCAATCCCAGTATCGCGCACACCGATCGGCCGGAGGCCGGGGCTCAAGGGCTCCGGCCTCCGGCCGTTTCTGCAGGCAGAGCGCTTGCGAGCGGCAGGCGGAAGGTCTGCGGGCAGGCGCGTCCGCACCCGGCCGGGATCGGACGGGAGCAGTACGAAGGGCCGGGCGCCTCCCCAGGTGCCCGGCCCTTCGTGCCGTCCGCCGTACCCCCGTCCCCACGGGGTTGTTCCACCGGCTTGTCCCCGGCCCGGGCCGCTCTCCCGGACCCGGGGCGCTCAGCGCCCCAGCATTCCGGCGACGGACGACGCTTGTGTGGCGACGGCGTCCCAGCCGCCGAAGAGGAAGGCGAGGAACGCCGCGAGGGGCACCACCATGGCCGCCGCGACCAGCGGATGCCGGGTGCCTGCGGGCCGTGGCGCGAAGAGGCCCGCGACGAGACCGGCGGCGCGCTGTCCGCGCGCCCGGCCGGCCGTGCGTCCCGCCGTCTCCGCCATGGCTCCGCTCCCCTTTCCCGTTTCCCGCCGTCCCCCGCCTCGCGTAAGTCGCACGAGCGGCGGGCGTCTGACCTCGGGGGACGAGTGCTGCACCCGCCGCTCGGTCTCCAATCTAGGGGCGCGGCCCCGGGCGGACGTCATGCCCTCGTACCGATTGGCGGGCATCCGGGAGGATGAGCGGGGCCCGGGCGGCTACTCCCCTGGTTGGAGACGAGGGGTCCGCCCCCTGGGGACTTCCCGGAGGGGGAGCCCCGGAGGCGCCCGCCGGACGGCCTGGTCGGTGTGGTTTCGATCACGTCCGGCCCGCCCCCGGGCGTAATGATCTTCACTGCCCGGACGGCCGCTCCCCCGCTCGCCGCACCCGCCCCACCGACCCCTCTCGCCTCGTGCGGAACCGGTGGCCCGGGGCCGGACAGGGCCCCAATCCCCCTGCTGGGGCGGGCCCTTGACCCCGCTCCCCCGCGCCCGGGGCGCGCGGCCCCCGCCCCGGGCCCGCGGGCGGCCGGCCGTACCGGGCGCGGGCAATCCACTTGCCGACGCATGCGCGGCCTATCAGCGCGCCCGCCCGTCAATCCGTAAGCTGTGCCACGTCAGACGGACCGGGCAGCGGGGATGAAGATGGCGATGATGCGGCTCCGGCGCGAGGACCCGCGTGTCGTCGGCTCGTTCCGGCTTCACCGCCGGCTCGGCGCGGGCGGCATGGGCGTGGTGTACCTCGGCTCCGACCGGCGCGGGCAGCGCGTGGCACTGAAGGTGATCCGGCCGGACCTGGCCGAGGACCAGGAGTTCCGCTCGCGGTTCGCGCGCGAGGTGCAGGCGGCCCGGCGGATCCGCGGCGGCTGTACGGCGCGGCTCGTGGCCGCCGACCTGGACGCGGACCGCCCCTGGTTCGCGACGCAGTACGTACCGGGGCCCTCCCTGCACGACAAGGTGAACGAGGACGGGCCGCTGTCGGCCGCTCAGACCGCCTCCATCGGCGCGGCGTTGGCCGAGGGCCTGCTGGCCGTGCACGACGCGGGCGTGGTGCACCGGGACCTCAAGCCGTCGAACATCCTGCTGTCCCCCAAGGGCCCCCGCATCATCGACTTCGGCATCGCGTGGGCGACGGGCGCGAGCACGCTCACGCACGTGGGCACCGCGGTCGGCTCCCCCGGCTTCCTCGCCCCCGAGCAGGTCCGGGGCGCCGCGGTGACCCCCGCCACGGACGTCTTCGCCCTCGGCGCGACCCTCGCGTACGCCTCGACCGCGGACTCACCCTTCGGCCAGGGCAGTTCGGAGGTCATGCTCTACCGGGTCGTCCATGAGGAACCGCAGCTCATGGCCGTGCCGGACGCCCTGGCGCCGCTGATCCACGCGTGCCTGGCCAAGGACCCCGAGGAGCGGCCGAGCACGCTGCAGCTGTCCCTGCGGCTGAAGGAGATCGCGGCCCGGGAGGCGCAGGGCCTCTCGGAGGGCCGGGTGCCCCTGACGCGCCGTGAGCCCGACAGGCGCCCCGCGGAGTACGCGGAGCAGCGCACCGAGCGGCCCACGGTCAAGGCGCCGGCGCCGCATCACCCCCCGCAGGCCCGGCCGGAGCCCGGCCGGCGGCCGGCGGCACGGCCGGGGCG
>NZ_PXWG01000209.1 GCF_003011965.1 Streptosporangium nondiastaticum | reverse complement strand
AGCCTCTCCGTGCGGTGGAAGTGCTGTCCGCGGACGGACGACGGCTGAACCCCGACGACACCACCGTCCACAAGGTCCCCACCCGGTAACCCGAGCCGGAGGCCCCCATTCCCTCACTGCAGCTCCGGCACCCGCATCGCGAGAATCGCCATGTCGTCCGACGCCGGCTCGGCGGCGAAGCGCTCGACCGCTCGCAGCACCCGCGCGGCCACCGCACCCGCCGTCAGACCCGTACACGTCGTCAGCAGGTCCGTGAGGCCGTCGTCGCCGAGCATGCGCGTGCCCTCGCGGCGCTCGGTCACGCCGTCCGTGACGCACAGCAGCACGTCGCCCGGCTCCAGGGTGACCGTCTGCTCGTACAGCTCCAGGTCCTCCATGACGCCCAGCAGCGGCTGCGGGTCGGCCGCGGCCTCCACCGTGCCGTCCTGGCGCAGGCGCAGCGGAAGCGGGTGCCCGGCGCAGACGACCTTGAGGACCGCGCTGCCGTCCTCCTGCGGCCGCAGCTCGCCGTACAGCAGCGTCAGGAAGCGGCTGCGGGCGCCCTCGTCGAGGATGGCGGCGTTGAGGCGCTCCAGGACGGCCGGGCCGCCGTAGCCCTCGCGGGCGAGCAGGCGCAGGGCGTGCCGGGCGAGGCCGGTGACCGCCGCGGCCTCCGGGCCCGTGCCGCAGACGTCGCCGATGGCGAAGCCGTACGCGCCGTCGCGGATCGGGAAGAGGTCGTAGAAGTCTCCGCCGACCTCGTTGCCCTCGCCCGCGGCGCGGTAGATGACATCGACCTCGACGCCGGGGACGTGCAGTAGCTCCGGCGGGAGGAGGCTGCGCTGCAGGGACTGGCTGATGGCGGTGCGCTCGCTGTAGAGGCGGGCGTTGTCGAGGGCGAGGGCGGCCCGGCGCGACAGGTCCTCGGCGAGCTCCAGGATCTCCTGGCGGAAGTGGTCGTCGGTGGGCTTGCCGAGCGTGAGCATCCCGATGACGCGGTTGCGGGCCACGAGGGGCAGGACGACCGTCTCGCCGCCCACGGCGGCCGCCGTGGCGAGGGACGTGCTGGGTGCGGCCGGGTGCTCGGCGGAGTCGGCCAGGCCGAGGGAGCGCAGGGAGCCGCGCAGGGCGGAGGCGTGGGCGGCCTCGGAGGGGGCCGCCCAGACGCGGGCGCCGGGCGTGGGGACCGGGTCCGGCGGGGCGAGCTTGCCGAGGAGCGTCTTGAGGCCGTCGATGCGGTCCTCGTCCTCGTGCAGGACGTAGGACAGCTCGGGCTCGGAGGCGGGGTCGGCGACGGTGTAGACGGCGCACCAGGTGGCCAGGGTGGGGACCGTCATCTGTGCCATGAGGGCGAGGGTCTGGTCGCGGTCGAGGGTGCCGGCGAGCAGGTCGGAGGCCTCGACCAGGAAGGACAGGGAGCCGCGGCGGAGCCGTTCGAGCTCGTTGAGGCGGGCGCGCTCGACGGCCAGGGCGATGCGGTCCGCGGCGAACTGGAGGCGGAGGGCCTCCTCGTTGCTGTAGCGGCCCGGGGCCTCCGCGGCGACGCCCAGGGAGCCGGTGAGGCGGCCCTCGACCTTGAGGGGGACGGTGACGACGGAGCGCATGCCGGTGTCGGCGAGGAGGGGCACGGCGCCGGGGATGACGGCGAGGTCCTCGTGGACGGCGGGCATGCGGGCGGAGCCGTAGCGGCCGGTGCCGGCCTCGACGGGGACGCGGGCGAAGCGCTGGCGGGCGGACGGCAGGCCGGTGGAGGCCCGTACCTCCAGCTCGGTCTCGTCGTCGGTGGCCAGGAGGAGGTAGGCGGCGTCGCCGTCGAGCATGTCGCGCGCCCGCTCGACGGTGCGCTGCAGGAGGCCGTCGAGGTCGTCGGGGGCGGGGGAGCCGATGAAGACCTCGAAGGGGTCCGCGGTGGCCCGGTCGGCGGAGCCGCTGTCGGGGGCGGGGGCGGAGCGCTGCAGGCTCTGCAGGACGGCCCGCTCCTCTTCGCGCACCAGCAGGCAGACGGTGGAGGGCGCGCCCTCGTTGTCACGGACGCGCAGGTGGGAGGCGTAGACGGGGGTGATGCGGCCGTCGGCGCCCCTTATGCCGTAGGAGCCCTCCCAGCGGGACAGGCGCAGGGCCTCGGCGATGCCGGTGGAGGTGCCGGGGGTGTGCGGCCAGGCGGCGAAGTCGGTGAGCGGCTTGCCGGTGACCTGGTCGGCGGTGAAGCCGAAGAGGGCGGCCGCGTCGTCGTTCCAGCCGGTGATGGAGCCGGTGCGGTCGAGCTGGACGACGGCGACGCGGACGCGCGGGTCGGCCAGGGGCAGGGCCTCGGTGGGCAGGGCGGGGCCGGCGGAGCGGGTGCCTGCGGGGCGGTCGGGAAGGTCGAGCTGGAACCAGACCTGCTTGTGGGTGGGGGTGTACTCGACGCCCCAGCGGGTGGCGAGGGCGGCGCAGAGCAGCAGGC
Organism: Streptosporangium nondiastaticum; assembly: GCF_003011965.1. Lineage (GTDB taxonomy): Bacteria > Actinomycetota > Actinomycetes > Streptomycetales > Streptomycetaceae > Streptomyces > Streptomyces nondiastaticus. The sequence continues at coordinate 5,519 of NZ_PXWG01000209.1, read as the reverse complement.
CGCGGCCGCCTTCGCGGTCGACTCCGCCGATGCGGCGGGCGGAGCTCTGCAGGGGCACCTCGCGCTCGGGGTAGCGGTCGGCGACCTCGACGCGGACGCCGGTGCCGGTGCGCATGCACAGGACATCGGCGGCGGTGCCCGCGTGGACGACGGCGTTGGTGACGAGCTCGCTGGTCAGGACGACGGCGTCGTCGATGATGTCGGGATGGCCCCAGCCCTGGAGGGTGTCCCGGACGAAGGCTCGGGCGGAGGCGACCGAGCGTCCGACCGGCTCGAAGGTGGCGGCAGCCCGCGCGGTGATCACAGGTCTCCTCGTGTAGGTCTCGGCGGTCTGCTCGCCCATGTCGCAGCGCCCCTCCATTGCCCTGGCCGGATGCCAGGTTACTTACCTTCACCGCACGGGCGGAGGCCGGTGCGAGCTGATTCCACCTTCGGAGTGCCCGCGGACCGTGTGCGATGCTGCCGAACTGTTATGGCCTGGCCGGGCCGGGGTGAAACACTGGGAAAGATTGAAGTGGAAGCCCGACGAGGATGATCGACCCTGCGGGAGGGACACGGTGGAGTCTGGCGCGGCGGCGCGGGGCGTGAGCACGCGCGCGAAGGGCGGACGGTCCCGGGCCAATGGGACGACGGAAGTGGACACGGCGGCCTTGACCAGGCTGCTGACGGCACTGTCCGCCATGCGCGACGGAAACTTCCGGAAGCGGCTGACGGTCTCCGGTGACGGGGTGATGGCCGAGATCGCCGCGGTCTTCAACGAGGTCGCGGACCGGAACCTGCAGCTCACGGGTGAGCTGGCGAGGGTCCGCAGGGTCGTGGGACGTGAGGGAAAGCTCACGGAGCGGCTGGAGGTGGGTGCCTGCGAGGGCGCCTGGGCGGCCGCGATCGACGCGTCGAACGCGCTGGTGGACGACCTGGTGCGGCCGGTGTCCGAGGTGGGCCGGGTGCTGTCGGCGGTGGCCGAGGGCGACCTGGAGCAGCGGATGGATCTGCGCTCGCAGGGCGCGGACGGGGCGGCGCACCCGCTGCGGGGCGAGTTCCTCAAGGTGGGGCGTACGGTCAACGGCCTCGTGGACCAGCTGTCGGCGTTCACCGACGAGGTGACGCGGGTGGCGAGCGAGGTCGGCACCGAGGGCAAGCTCGGCGGGCAGGCCCGGGTGCGCGGTATGTCGGGTTCGTGGAAGGACCTCACGGATTCCGTCAACACGATGGCGTCACGGCTCACCGCTCAGGTGCGTGACATCGCTCTCGTGACGACGGCGGTCGCCAAGGGCGACCTCTCCCGGAAGGTCACGGTGCACGTGGCCGGGGAGATGCTGGAGCTGAAGAACACCGTCAACACGATGGTGGACCAGCTGTCGTCCTTCGCCTCCGAGGTCACGCGCGTGGCGCGCGAGGTGGGCACCGAGGGCGAGCTGGGCGGCCAGGCGCAGGTGCCCGGTGTCGCGGGCGTCTGGAAGGACCTGACCGACTCGGTCAACCTCATGGCCGGGAACCTGACCGCGCAGGTGCGGGGCATCGCGCAGGTCACGGCGGCGGTGGCCAACGGCGACCTGTCGCAGAAGGTGACGGTCAGCGCGCGGGGCGAGATCGCCCAGCTGGCCGAGACGATCAACCAGATGACGGAGACGCTGCGCACCTTCGCGGATGAAGTGACGCGGGTGGCCAGTGAGGTCGGCGCCGAGGGCCGGCTGGGCGGCCAGGCGCAGGTGCCGGGGGCCGCGGGCACGTGGAAGGACCTCACCGATTCGGTGAACACGGCCTTCCGCAACGTCACTACGCAGGTGCGGGACATCGCCCAGGTGACGACCGCCGTCGCCAACGGCGACCTGGGGCAGAAGGTGACCGTGGACGTCTCCGGCGAGATGCTGGAGCTCAAGAACACGGTCAACACGATGGTCGACCAGCTGTCCTCGTTCGGTGCCGAAGTGACGCGCGTGGCGCGGGAGATCGGGGTCGAGGGCGAGCTCGGCGGTCAGGCGGCGGTGCCGGGGGCGGCGGGCACGTGGAAGGACCTCACGGATTCGGTGAACACCGCTTTCCGCAACCTCACGGGGCAGGTCCGCAACATCGCCCAGGTGACCACGGCGGTGGCCAACGGCGACCTCTCGCAGAAGGTGACGGTCGACGTCTCCGGCGAGATGCTCCAGCTGAAGAACACCGTGAACACCATGGTGGATCAGCTGTCGTCCTTCGCCGACCAGGTCACGCGCATGGCGCGGGACGTGGGCACGGAGGGCCGGCTGGGCGGCCAGGCCCGGGTGGACGGCGTCAGCGGCACCTGGAAGGAGCTGACCGACTCGGTCAACTTCATGGCGGGGAACCTGACTTCGCAGGTGCGGCAGATCGCCCAGGTGACCACGGCGGTGGCGCGCGGTGACCTGTCGCAGAAGATCGACGTGGACGCGCGCGGCGAGATCCTGGAGCTGAAGAACACCATCAACACGATGGTCGACCAGCTCTCCGCCTTCGCGGAGCAGGTCACGCGCGTGGCCCGCGAGGTGGGTACGGACGGCCGGCTGGGCGGTCAGGCGCAGGTGCCCGGTGTGGCCGGCGTGTGGCGGGACCTCACGGACTCCGTCAACGGCATGGCGGGCAACCTCACGGCGCAGGTGCGCAACATCGCGCAGGTCGCCACGGCGGTGGCGCGCGGTGACCTGTCGCAGAAGATCGACGTGGACGCCCGGGGCGAGATCCTGGAGCTGAAGAACACCCTCAACACGATGGTGGACCAGCTGTCGTCGTTCGCCGAGCAGGTCACGCGCGTGGCGCGGGAGGTCGGCACCGAGGGCATCCTGGGCGGCCAGGCCGAGGTCCAGGGGGTGTCCGGCACCTGGAAGGACCTCACGCAGTCGGTCAACTTCATGGCCAACAACCTGACGTCGCAGGTGCGCAACATCGCCGAGGTGACCACGGCGGTCGCCAAGGGCGACCTGTCGAAGAAGATCACCGTCGACGCGAAGGGCGAGATCCTCGAACTGGTCACCACCGTGAACACGATGGTGGACCAGCTCTCGGACTTCGCCGAGCAGGTGACGCGGGTGGCCCGCGAGGTGGGCACCGAGGGGCAGCTGGGCGGCCAGGCGCGGGTGCGGGACGTCACCGGCATCTGGAAGGACCTCAGCGACAACGTCAACCTGATGGCCAACAACCTGACCAGCCAGGTGCGGAACATCTCGCAGGTCGCGGCGGCGGTCGCCAACGGCGACCTGACCAAGAAGGTGACGGTCGAGGCGCGCGGCGAGGTCGCGCAGCTGGCCGACACCGTCAACACCATGGTGACGACGCTGTCGTCCTTCGCGGACGAGGTCACGCGCGTGGCCCGCGAGGTGGGCACCGACGGCATCCTGGGCGGCCAGGCCCGCGTGCCGGGCGTGAGCGGCACGTGGAAGGACCTCACGGAGTCCGTGAACGCCATGGCCTCCAACCTGACCGGCCAGGTCCGCAACATCGCGATGGTCACCACGGCCATCGCGCAGGGCGACCTCACCAAGAAGATCGACATCGACGCGCGCGGCGAGATCCTCCAGCTGAAGACGACCATCAACACGATGGTGGACCAGCTGTCGTCGTTCGCCGAGCAGGTGACGCGGGTGGCCCGCGAGGTGGGCACCGAGGGGCAGCTGGGCGGCCAGGCGCGGGTGCGCGACGTGGACGGCACCTGGCGCGACCTGACCGAGTCGGTCAACGAGATGGCCGGGAACCTGACCCGTCAGGTGCGGGCCATCGCCGAGGTCGCCACCGCGGTGACCCGCGGCGACCTCAACCTCAAGATCGACGTGGACGCGGCCGGCGAGATCCTGGAGCTCCAGGACAACATCAACACGATGATCGCCAACCTCCGCGAGACCACCCTGGCCAACAAGGAGCAGGACTGGCTCAAGGGCAACGTCGCCCGGATCTCCGGCCTCCTGCAGGGCCGCCGGGACCTGGACGACGTCGCCGGGCTGATCATGAGCGAGCTGACGCCGGTGGTCTCCGCGCAGCACGGCGCGTTCTTCCTGGCGATGCCGACGGGCTCGCCGGGCGGGCAGGGCGCGGAGGACGGCGAGGACGCGTACGAGCTGCGGATGCTCGGCTCGTACGGCTACTCCATGGGCTCCATGCCCACCTCCTTCCGGCCGGGCGAGACGCTGATCGGCACCGCCGCGAAGGAGAAGCGGACCATCCTGGTGGAGAACGTGCCGCCGGGCTATCTGAAGATCGCCTCCGGTCTGGGCGAGGCGCCGCCGGCCCACGTCATCGTGCTGCCGGTGCTCTTCGAGGGCCAGGTGCTCGGGGTGATCGAGCTGGCCTCGTTCCAGCCGTTCGCCCAGATCCAGAAGGACTTCCTCAACCAGATCGCCGAGATGATCGGCACCAGCGTCAACACGATCAGCGTCAACACCAAGACGGAGATCCTGCTCAAGCAGTCGCAGGAGCTGACGGAGCAGCTGCGCGAGCGGTCGGCCGAGCTGGAGAACCGGCAGAAGGCGCTGGAGATCTCCAACGCCGAGCTGGAGGAGAAGTCCGAGCGCCTGGCCCGGCAGAACCGCGACATCGAGGTGAAGAACACGGAGATCGAGGAGGCCCGGCAGGTGCTGGAGGAGCGCGCCGAGCAGCTCGCGGTCTCGATGCGCTACAAGTCCGAGTTCCTCGCCAACATGTCGCACGAGCTGCGCACCCCGCTCAACTCGCTGCTCATCCTGGCGAAGCTGCTCGCCGACAACGCGGACGGCAACCTCTCGCCGAAGCAGGTGGAGTTCGCCGAGACCATCCACGGGGCGGGCTCGGACCTGCTGCAGTTGATCAACGACATCCTGGACCTGTCGAAGGTCGAGGCGGGCAAGATGGACGTGAGCCCGACCCGTATCGCGCTCGTCCAGCTCGTGGACTACGTGGAGGCCACGTTCCGGCCGCTGACGGCGGAGAAGGGCCTGGACTTCTCCGTCCGGGTCTCGCCCGAGCTGCCGGCCACGCTGCACACCGACGAGCAGCGCCTGCTGCAGGTCCTGCGCAACCTGCTGTCGAACGCGGTGAAGTTCACCGACACCGGCGCGGTGGAGCTGGTCATCAGGCCCGCCGGCGGCGACGTCCCGGACACCATCCGCGAGCAGCTCCTGGAGGCCGGTTCGCTGCGCGACCCGGACGGCGAAGTGATCGCCTTCTCGGTCACCGACACCGGCATCGGCATCGCGGCCAGCAAGATGCGCGTCATCTTCGAGGCGTTCAAGCAGGCCGACGGGACGACCAGCCGCAAGTACGGCGGTACGGGCCTGGGGCTGTCGATCAGCCGGGAGATCGCCCGGCTGCTCGGCGGCGAGATCCACGCCGCGAGCGAGCCCGGCCGCGGCTCCACCTTCACCCTCTACCTCCCGCTCAACGCCGGTGAGCTGCCGCCCCAGGGCTATCCGCAGCTCGCGCCGGGCACCCGGCCCGAGCCGGGCGGCGCCGAGCACGCGGGCGGCCCCGAGGACATCACGGCGATGGAGGCGGGCCTGCCCGGCGCCGGCCCGGAGGCGGCCGCGCGCGGGGCGGCC
>NZ_PXWG01000208.1 GCF_003011965.1 Streptosporangium nondiastaticum | reverse complement strand
GGCGGCGCCCGCGGCGGAGGACAGCAGCAGGAACCAGAACTCCCCTTCGGGGAGTCGCTGGTCGCGGACGGCGCTCATGGACAGCAGGGCCGTCAGGAGCGCGCCGCCGAGCACCAGGAGCTGGATGGCGGACCTCGCCCGGGGAGCGGGTGGCGCGTGCCGAGCGCGACGGCCACCGGGCGCTGGCCTCGCTCGTACGGGGGCGCGCCCCCGGCGGCGCGGCGGCGTTCTGAGCCTCCCTCCGGACGGGCACCGGCGGGGCGGCAGAATCTACCCGGAGCACCGACTGGAAAGGATCACCACCGTGACCGAGGACATCGTCGCGCGCGTGCTGCGGCAGTGGCAGCAGGTCCACCCCGGACTCGACACCGCGCCGATGGCCGTGATCGGCAGGCTCAACCGCTGCGCGGCGCTGCTCCAGCAGGCCACGGACGCCCCGCTGGTGCGGGAGGGGCTGACGCGCGCGGAGTTCGACATCCTCGGCACGCTGCGGCGCACGGGCCGGGAGCTGACGCCGGGCCAGATCGCCCGGGAGACCTTCGCGTCGGGGGCCGCGGTGACCAAGCGGCTGCGGGTCCTCGAAGCGCGCGAGCTGGTCGCGCGCCGCGCCGACGAGCGGGACCGGCGCGTGGCCCACCTGTCCCTGACGGAGGAGGGCCGGGAGCTCATCGACCGCCTGATCCCGCATCAGCTGAGCTACGAGAACGCGCTGCTGGAGGGGCTCGGCGGGGAGCGCCGGGCCGAGCTGGCGGAGACGCTCGCGCAGCTGCTCGTCCTGCTGGAGGGACGGCTGGGCGGCCTCCAGCCCTGAGCCCTTCCGGCGGCCCGCGCTTTCCGGCCCGTACCCCCGGGAGGGTGTACGGGCCGGAGTCGTCCGGGCGCCGTCAGGGCGTCGGGGCCGGCGTCGGCACCTTGGCCGCGGGGAAGGCGTTGTTGCTGTCGCAGACGAGGTCGGAGATCACGACCCCGCCGCCGCTGAGCTCGACCTTCACGTCGTGGATCTGCCGGCCGCGCGGCACCTCGTTGGCGGCCGCGGTGCACACGAACTGGCTCCGGGCGACCGGCGAGAGCCGCAGGACGTTGTACGGCATCTGGATGCCCACCCGCAGGGTGCCGGTGGTGACGTGCACCTCGCCCTTCATCTTGGGCACGTCGGTGTACAGGCCCCGGATCCGCTGGTCCTCGTCGGGCCCCTCCAGCAGGAGCACGATGGCGTCCTCCGCGCCGAGCTTGGCCTTGGCCGGGCGGGTCACCTGTGTCACGCCGGTGGGCGACATGAAGTAGAGCTTCGCCTCGGCGGCGACCTCGCCCTGCCGCTTGGCGCCCGTCGCGGGCTGCCCCACGTCGATGACGTCGGTGGTCGTGACGCCGCAGCCCGCGAGGGCGGTCAGCAGCGCGGCGGCCACGGCGGCGTGCCGCAGTCCCCGGCCCGTCATGCCGCCTCGCCCCCGCCCTGCCGCAGCGGCAGCTCCACCGTGAACACGGCGCCTCCTCCGGGTCGGTTGGCGGCCCGCACGGTCCCGTCGTGCAGGCGCACGTTCTCCAGGGTGATCGCCAGGCCGAGGCCGCTGCCCTCGGAGCGGGCGCGGGAGGAGTCGGCCTTGAAGAACCGCTCGAAGACGTGCGGGAGCACGTCGGGGTCGATGCCCTCGCCGCGGTCGGCGATCTCGATCAGCAGGCGGCGGCCCTCCTCGCCGTGGGCCACCCGGACCGCGACGTCCACCGGTTCGCCGCCGTGCTTGAGGGCGTTGCCCACGAGGTTGGCGACGACGACGTCGATGCGGCGCGGGTCCAGCCGGGCGCGGACGCCCTCGGGCAGGTCGGCGGCGACCTTGTCCTGCCAGCCGCGGGCCTGGACGGTCTTGCGGATCGTCTCGGAGACGTCGACCTCGTCCAGGTGGAGGGCGGCGGCGCCCGCGTCGAAGCGGGAGATCTCCATCAGGTCCTCGACCATGCGGGCGAGCTTCCCGGTCTCCTCGCTGATGAGGCGGACGGCGTAGGCGGTGTCGGGGTCGAGGGAGGCCGCGTCCTCGTCGAGGACGTCGACGACGGCGGTCATCGCGGCCAGCGGGGTGCGCAGCTCGTGCGAGACGTCGGCGGCGAAGCGCCGCGAGTTGGCCTCCATGCGGCGCAGTTCGGCGACGTTCTCCTCCAGGGCCTCGGCCATGTCGTTGAAGGTGCGGGAGAGGTCGGCGAGTTCGTCGCGGCCGGTGACCTTGAGGCGGGTGTCGAGCTCGCCGGCGGCGAGCTTGCGGGAGGCGCGGCGCAGCTCGCGCACGGGCCGCAGCACGCCGCTCGCGGCGATCAGGGCGGGCACGGCGGCCAGGGCGACGGCGGGCAGGGCGCCGCTCTGGGCGGCCTTGACCAGGGCCTGGACGTTCGCCTCGTCCTCGCGGAGCGGCATCTGCGCGTACACCTCCAGGCCGGAGGCCTCGCTGGTGCCGCGGTAGGTGACGGGCAGGCCGATGGCGAGCCACGGTTCGCCGCCGCGCTCGAGGCGCTGGAAGGCGGGGATGCCCGCGTGGACCTTCGCCTGGACGCCCTTCGGGATCCGGCCGGGATCGCCGCCGGGCACGAGCCCGCCGCCCTGGTAGCGCAGGTGGATGGTCCAGCGCTGGGCGCTGCCCGCCGCGTTCAGCCGGTGCTGGAGGTCCTGCAGGGACTGCTGGGACAGGGGAAAGCTGTAGTCGGGGACCTGCGAGTTCACCTGGGAGCGCAGCGCCTCGATGGCCGTGTCCTGGGTGCGCTTGAGGATGGCCGTCCGGGCCTCGCGGAAGGTCAGGGCCGCCGTGGTGAGCGCGCTGAGCGCGGCCACCAGGAGGAACGCCAGCACGAGGCGGGCGCGGAGGCCGGCGGCGACGGCGCGCAGGGACGGGCGGCGGAAGCCGGGGCGGCGCAGGGCGGGCCGGCGCGGGAGGGCGGGCCGTCTCACAGGGGTCCGAAGCGGTAGCCGAAGCCGCGGACGGTCTGGATGTACTTCGGCGACCGGGTGGACTCCTCGACCTTGGTGCGCAGCCGCATCACGCACGCGTCCACGAGGCGGGCGTCCCCGTGGTAGCTGTGCTCCCACACGTGCTCCAGGAGCTGCTGGCGGCTGAAGACGCGGCCCGGGGTCGCGGACAGGTACAGCAGCAGCTTCATCTCGGAGGGGGCGAGCGGCAGGTCCTGGCCGTGCTTGGCGACGAGGAGGCCCTTGCGGTCGATGGTCAGGTCGCCGTGGGTCTCCACGGGCTGGAGGGCCGCCGGGTCCGGACCGCCGTCGCCGGGGGCGGCCCGGCGCAGCACGGCCCGGATGCGGGCCTCCAGGACCTCGCCGCGGGCGGGCTTGACGATGTAGTCGTCGGCGCCGGCCTCCAGCCCGAGGACGACGTCTATGTCGTCGCCGCGCGCGGTGAGCATGATGATCGGGATCTGCTGGGTGGCCCGGATGCGGCGGCACACCTCGAATCCGCTCTTGTCGGGCAGCATGAGGTCGAGCAGGACGAGGTCGGGGCGGAAGGTCTCCATGGCGGCGAGCCCGGCCTCGCCGGTGGCCGCGCCCTCCACCTCGTGGCCGCGGCGGCGCAGGGTGAGGGAGACGCCTTCCCGTACCGCGCGGTCGTCCTCGATCAGCAGCACCCGTGACATGCGGACAGTATCGTTCCCTTCAGTACGTGCGTGCGCCGCACGGCCCTCCGAACCGCAGAACTGTCACAGACTGCTCATATTCATGCGTCATATGCCGATGCGCTGCCGCAGCAGGGCCCGGAAGTCCCGGTCGAACGCCTCGTAGCGGCGCCGCAGCCCCTCCCCCGGCCAGTCCGCCGGCAGCAGGGCCTCCGGCAGGACCGGGTCCGCCAGGAGGTGGCGGAGGACGGCGGCCGAGACCGTGAAGCGCCCGGCGAGGTCCGCCGTGCGGTCCTCGCGGAGGGCGGCGTCCAGGGACCGGGCGCGGGCTGCCCAGGCGTCCAGGTCCCACAGGGCCGCCGCGAGGGCCGCGGGATCGCCCTCCGGGGCGCCGGTGAACAGCGCGCACTGGGCCGTGACGACCGCCGGCCGGTCCCGCGGCTCCCGCAGGAGGTTGGCGGGGCGCATCCAGCAGCCCTCGCGGAGCTCGCCGAGCCGCAGCGCGGCCATGGCCTGCCGGAAGGCGGCGCGGTCGGGCGCGGAACGGCGGTCGGCCGTGACGACGGCCATCTCCCAGTCGCCGTCCCAGTGGACCGTACGGGGCGCCCTGCTGTCGTCCTGGCGGGCCTGGCGGGCGACGAGCCGGTCGGTGAGCCGGTAGGTGCCGTCGTGCTGCTCCAGGTCCCCCGCCGCGACCATCCGGGTCAGGGCCGTCCGCACCGTGCCCTCCGCCGTCCCGAAGAGCTCGCCCACACGGACGAGGGCGCGGACGGGCAGAGCGGGCGGGTGATGCCCCAGGAGTGTGGAGAGCACGACCGAGCGCGCGGTCAGGGGGCGCAGCGAAAGGGATTCGTCCATGACCGGGCCCAACCTACCCACCGCCCTGCCTGTCGCCTCTCACGGTCTATCCATTACGGTCTCGGATCACGCATCATGAAAGTGTAATGCCGCCCCCGCAGGAGGTCGCCGTGAGCGCCACGCACGAAGTCTTCAACCAGGCCCCGCCCCTGACCGGCTTCACCACCGCCGACGACCCCGCCTTGCTGGAGGCGCTGCGCCGTGACGGCGGCGCGTGGGGCGAGGCCGAGGTCCGCGAGCTCGGCGCGCGGGCGGGGTCGGAGGAGGTGCAGGACTGGGCGCGCCTGGCCGAGGCGCACCCGCCGGTGCTGCGCACCCACGACCGGTACGGCCACCGCGTCGACGAGGTCGAGTTCCACCCCGCCTGGCACCAGCTGATGGCCGTCGCCGTGGAGAGCGGCCAGCACGCCGCGCCCTGGGCCGAGCCCCGCCCCGGCGCGCACCTGGTGCGGGCGGCGAAGTTCTACGCGTGGGCCCAGGCCGAGCCCGGCCACGGCTGCCCGGTCTCGATGACGTACGCCGCCGTCCCCGCGCTCCGCGCCCGGCCGGAGCTCGCCGCCGCCTACGAGCCGCTGCTGGCCTCCCGCACGTACGACTACGGTCTCCGGCCCCCGCTCGGCAAGCGGGGCCTGATCGCGGGCATGTCGATGACGGAGAAGCAGGGCGGCTCGGACGTCCGCGCCAACACCACCACGGCCGTGCCCGCCGGCGACGGCTCGTACGCCGTCACCGGCCACAAGTGGTTCACCTCCGCGCCGATGAGCGACGTCTTCCTCGTCCTGGCGCAGGCCGAGGAGGGCCTGACCTGCTTCCTGATGCCGCGCGTCCTGCCCGACGGCACCCGCAACGCCATGCGCCTGCAGCGGCTCAAGGACAAGCTCGGCAACCGCTCCAACGCCTCCGCCGAGATCGAGTACGAGCAGGCCGTCGCCTGGCCGGTCGGCGAGCCCGGCCGCGGGGTGCGCACGATCGTCGAGATGGTGAACATGACCCGGCTCGACTGCGTCCTCGGATCCGCGGCCGGCATGCGCGCGGGGCTGCGGCAGGCCCTGCACCACGCGGCGCACCGCAAGGCGTTCGGGGCGGAGCTGATCGACCAGCCGCTGATGCGCAACGTCCTGGCCGACCTCGCCGTGGAGTCGGAGGCCGCGACGGTGCTCGCGATGCGGCTGGCGGCGGCGGTCGACCGCTCGGTGGCGGGCGACGCCGCCGAGGGCGCGCTGCGCCGGCTCGCCCTCGCCGCCGGCAAGTACTGGGTCTGCAAGCGCGGCAGCACGCACGCCGCCGAGGCGCTGGAGTGCCTGGGCGGCAACGGCTACGTCGAGGAGTCCGGCATGCCGCGGCTCTACCGCGAGGCCCCGCTGCTGTCCATCTGGGAGGGCTCGGGCAACGTCGTCGCCCTCGACGTGCTGCGCGCGCTCGCCAAGGAACCGGCCGCCCTGGACGCCTACTTCGCCGAGGTCGGCGCCGCGGCGGGCGCGGACGCCCGGCTCGACGCCGCGGCCGCGCGCTTGCGGGACCTGCTCGGGTCGCTCGGCGACCCCGCCCGCGCCCAGCTCCTGGCCCGGCGCCTCGCCGAACAGCTCACCCTCGTCCTCCAGGGCAGCCTGCTGGTCCGGTACGGCACCCCCGCCGTGGCCGACGCCTTCTGCGCCTCCCGCCTGGACGGGGAGTGGGGCCACGCCTTCGGCACGCTGCCGCCGGGGGCCGACCTGGGGCAGATCCTCGACCGCGCCGCGCCGAAGGACGTGCGGTGACGACGGGCGGGACCGCGGGGCGGAGCGGCCCCGCGGGGCAGGGCAGTCGTTCCCCCGGCAGGCGCCCGTCCGACGGGCGCTCGTCCGACGGGCGGCCCCCGGCGGTTCGCACCGAACGCTGCGGTCCCGTCACCACCGTCATCCTGTCCCGGCCGGACGTCCGCAACGCCGTGGACGGGCCGACCGCGCGTCTGCTCGCGGACGCCTTCCGCGCCTTCGAGGCCGACGACGAGGCCCTCGTCGCGGTGCTGTGGGGCGAGGGCGGCACGTTCTGCGCCGGCGCCGACCTGAAGGCCCTCGGCAGCGAGCGCGGCAACCGCGTGGAGCCCGGCGGCGACGGCCCGATGGGGCCCACGCGGATGCGGATGTCGAAGCCGGTCGTCGCGGCGGTCGGCGGGCACGCCGTCGCGGGCGGCCTGGAGCTCGCGCTCTGGTGCGACCTGCGGGTGGCCGAGGAGGACGCCGTCTTCGGGGTGTTCTGCCGCCGCTGGGGCGTGCCGCTGGTGGACGGCGGCACCGTCCGGCTGCCCCGCCTGGTCGGGACGGGCCGCGCCCTGGACATGGTGCTGACGGGCCGCCCGGTCCCGGCCCCCGAGGCGTACGCGATGGGGCTCGCCGACCGCGTCGTCCCCACGGGCACGGCCCGCGCCGCCGCGGAGCGACTGGCCGCGGAGATCGCCCGCTTCCCCCAGGACTGCCTGCGCGGCGACCGGGCCTCCGTCCTCGGCCAGGAAGGCCTCACCGAGGAGGAGGCGATGGCCTCCGAATTCGCCTTCGGAAAGGCGTCGTTGGCCGGCGCCGCCGAGGGAGCGGCGCGCTTCGCCGCCGGCGCCGGCCGGCACGGGGAGTTCACGCCTACGCCCCGTTCGCCCTTCTTGCCGGGTGAATCCCGCACATAAAACACACAGTTCTTCATCCCTTCGGTGGGATTGCCCCCGCCACGGGGCAGTTGAGGGATGGACAACCGGCAGGATCTCTCCTCGTGAGCGGATGGGTGCGCGCGGGGCGTGCGGGGATCGTGGCCTTCGCGGCCGTACTGGCGACGACGGGCGCGGCCGGGCCCATTCCGGGGGAGGATCCCGGTGCCGGCCCGGACCGCGGCCGCACCGTCCGGAGCGGCGGGCCGGCGGCGGGCGCCGTCGAGCGGACGCACAACGTCGCGCCGGCTGCCCGCCGGGGCGTACAGGCCGGCGGGCAGCGCCACGCCGATGAGCGGCACCGGGTTGGCGAGCAGCGCACGGGCGACGGGTGGCACCCGGCCGGTCGGCAGCACCCGGTCGGCAACGGACCGCACCGCACCGATGGGCAACACCGGGCGGACGAGCTGCGCCCGGCCGACGAGGAGCATCCGGTCGGCAGTCAGCGTCGGCCGACCGGGCCGCGCCACGTCGGCGAACAGCACCAGGACGACAACGCGCCGCAGCACCGGGCCGGTGAGCAGCGGCACTTGTCCGGCGGTCCGCCGCCCGTCTCCCGTCACCGCCCCGGCTCCGCCCTCGTCGAGTACGGTCCCGGCCGGCTCCTCGTGGCGGGCGGCGAACCCGGCGGGCCCGGGGACGACACCGCCGCCGCGGTGATCGTGAACAGGCCCGGCTGCCTCGCCCTCACGGCAGGTGACGGCGCAGCCTCCGCGACGCTCGTCATCGGCTGCGACAGCGCCCCGCCACCGACCCCGCCGGCCGTCCCTCGCCCCGCGCCCCTGCCCGTCCCGCCGGCGCAGCCCCGGCCCGCGCCGCCTCCCCCCGCACCC
>NZ_PXWG01000207.1 GCF_003011965.1 Streptosporangium nondiastaticum | reverse complement strand
GTCGTGGACGACCTGGACGCCGCGGTGCGCCACATCCGGCTGTGGTCCTCCGGCCACACGGAGGCCATCGTGACCACGTCGCAGGCCGCCGCCCGCCGCACGGCGGAGAGTGGCCCGGCCCCCGCGGCCGCCGTGACCGGCCTCGCCGTCCGGCACGACCGGCTGGTCGCGCTGCGCGAGGTGAACCTGTCGGTGCGCCCGGGCGAGACCGTCGCCCTGATGGGCCGCAACGGCGCGGGCAAGTCGACCCTCCTGCGCACGCTCGCCGGCATGCACAAGCCCGCCGCGGGCTCCGTCCGCGTCGGCGGCACCGCGCCGCACAGCACGTCCCCGGCGGAGCTGCTGCGCCACGTCGGCCTCGTGCCGCAGGAGCCGCGCGACCTGCTGTACGCGGACACGGTGGCGGCCGAGTGCGCGGCGGCCGACGGCGACGCGGGCGCCGCGCCGGGCACCTGCCGCGCGCTGGTCTCCGGCCTCCTGCCGGACGTTCCCGGCACGACGCACCCGCGCGACCTGTCGGAGGGCCAGCGCCTCGCGCTCGCCCTCGCGGTGGTGCTGACGGCGCGCCCGCCGCTGATCCTCCTCGACGAGCCGACCCGCGGCCTCGACTACGCGGCCAAGCACCGCCTGGTGGAGGTCCTGCGCGGCCTCGCCGCCGAGGGGCACGCGATCGTCCTGGCGACGCACGACGTGGAACTCGCCGCGGAGCTGGCCGATCGGGTCGTCGTCATCGCCGACGGCGAGGTCGTCGCGGACGGCCCGACGGCGGAAGTGGTCGTCTCGTCCCCGGCCTTCGCCCCCCAGGTGGCCAAGGTGCTGGCGCCGCAGCCGTGGCTCACGGTGGGGCAGGTGCGTAAGGCGCTGGGGGCGGGCTCGTGAAGAACGCCTCCGGCCGTACGGACACCGCCCGCGAACGGCAGGGCGCCGCCCCCGACCGCCAGGCGCGGGCGATCCGCCTGGGCCGCCGTTCGGTCGCGGCCCTGCTCCTGGTCTCCGCCGTCGGCGTGATGGCCTTCGGCTGGCCCCTGCTCGCCGCGTCGTCCTCCGGGCTCGCGCACTCCCAGGACGCGCCGTGGCTGTTCGCGGCGCTGCTGCCGCTGCTGCTGGCGGTCGTCGTGGCGGCCATCGCCGACTCGGGCCTGGACGCGAAGGCCATCGCGATGCTCGGCGTCCTGGCGGCGGCGGGCGCGGCCCTGCGGCCGCTGGGCGCGGGCACGGCCGGCATCGAGCCGATGTTCTTCCTGATGGTCCTGTCGGGCCGGGTCCTCGGACCGGGCTTCGGCTTCGTGCTCGGTTCGGTGTCGATGTTCGCGTCGGCGCTGCTGACGGGCGGCGTCGGCCCCTGGATGCCGTTCCAGATGCTGGCGATGGGGTGGGTGTCCATGGGCGCGGGCCTGCTGCCGGGCCCGGACCGGCTGCGGGGCGCCCGCGAGGTGCTGATGCTCGCGGGCTACGGGGCGGTGGCGTCCCTCTTCTACGGGACGGTGATGAACCTCCAGGGCTGGCCCTACATCGGCTCGCTCGCCACGGGCGTCTCGTTCGTCCCCGGCGACCCGCTGTCGGAGAACCTCGCCCGCTTCGTCGCGTACTGCCTGGCGACGTCGCTGGGCTGGGACCTCCCGCGCGCGGTCGTGACGGTCACCGCGACGCTGGCCCTCGGCCCGGTGGTGCTGAGGGCGCTGCGGCGTGCCACGCGCAGGGCGGCGTTCGACGCGCCGGTGGCCTTCGGGAAGTCTCCTGACGGGCCGGCGGGCCCTCCGGCCGAACGACGCCGCACGGTCTGACGTACGTACCGACGGTCTGACGTCCGTACCGGAGGTCACACCGCTCGTACCGCAAGTTACCTCGCCCGTACCGGTAGTTACTTGACTCGCCGGTAATTTTTCAGCGATCTTGATCGCATCCACGCGGACGGCTTTCAGCGCGCGACCGGACAGGTCGTCGCGCCGGTGCCGCCTGCTCCCACCACGCACGAGCACCACGCACGAGACGCACGAGGACTTCATGTCTGGAATTGGGCGAGCTTCCCGCCTTGTTTGTTCCCTTTTATCAGCTCTTACTCTGACATTGGCCATCGGCTCCACCGCCTCGGCAGCCGACCGCCCCGCAACGGTCAGCAGCGGCTGGAACGACTTCAGCTGCAAGCCCTCCGCCGCCCACCCCCGCCCCGTCGTCCTGGTCCACGGCACGCTCGGCAACGCCACCGACAACTGGCTCGTGATGGCGCCCTATCTGGTCAAGCGCGGCTACTGCGTCTTCTCCCTCGACTACGGCAAGCTGCCCGGCGTGCCGGTCTTCTACGGCCTCGGCCCGATCGACAAGTCGGCCGAAGAGCTCTCCGCGTACGTCGACAAGGTGCGTGCGGCCACCGGCGCCGACAAGGTCGACATGGTCGGCCACTCGCAGGGCGGCATGATGCCGCGCTACTACATCAACTTCCTGGGCGGCGCGAGCAAGGTCAACCACCTCATCGGCCTCGCCCCCTCCAGCCACGGCACGACCATGATGGGCCTGACCAAGCTGATGGACAGCGTCCCCGGTGCCCGTAAGGCCCTCGGAGGCATGGCCCAGGGCCTCACCGACCAGGCCCTCGGTTCCGACTTCCTCAACCGTCTGAACGCGAGCCCCGACACCATGCCCGGGGTCGAGTACTCGGTCATCGCCACCAAGTACGACCAGGTCGTCACCCCGCACGGCACGAACTTCCTGTCGGGCCCGAACGTCCGGAACGTCATGCTCCAGGACCTCTGCCCCGTCGACTTCTCCGAACACATCTCGATCGGCAGCGTCGACCGCATCGTCGTCCACTGGGTCGCGGGCCGCCTCGACCCGGCCAACGCCGAGCCCACCACCTGCGCGTCGGTCCTCAGCTGACACCTCGCCGCGCCCGGCCGGGCCGGGGCGTCACCCGCCCCCGCCCGGCCGGTCAGGGCAGCAGCTCCTTGCCCATCCACACCTCGGCGTACGGGTTCTCCTCGACGGAGTTGTAGCGGGGAACCGGCACGAACCCGTGCCGGGCGTACAGCGCCCGCGCCTCCACCAGGTCCTTGCGCGTGTCCAGCACGATCCGCCCGGCGCCCCACTCCCGCGCGGTGGCCTCGGCCGCGGCCAGCAGAGCGGGCGCGGCCCCGAGCCCGCGCGCGGCGGCCCGCACGAACATCCGCTTCAACTCGGCCGTCCCCCGCCCCCGGTCGTACCACCGCAGCCCCAGACACCCCATCGGCTCCCCCTCCCGCCGGGCGACCAGCAGCACGCCCTTAGGCGGCACGAGATCGCCGTGCGCTTCCTCGGCGACGTACCCC
The DNA here is from genome assembly GCF_003011965.1 of Streptosporangium nondiastaticum. Classification (GTDB taxonomy): domain Bacteria; phylum Actinomycetota; class Actinomycetes; order Streptomycetales; family Streptomycetaceae; genus Streptomyces; species Streptomyces nondiastaticus. The sequence continues at coordinate 4,895 of NZ_PXWG01000207.1, read as the reverse complement.
TCGACCTCCTCCGGCGTCGTGGTCCGCCCCTCGTGCAGCAGGAACCAGCGATCGGCGACCTCGGTCATGTACTCCCGCATCAGCTCCACCGCCTCGGGGGACGCGACGGGCTGCGGAGTGACGGTCCAGACGGTCGCACGGCTCATGGCGGCATGGTCGCACGGGGGTTTCGCGGGCGCGTCCGAATTACCGGGGCGGTGACGGCCCCGGGCCCGGCCGCTCCCGGGCGCGCCGTAGCCTGCGCCGCCGCAGCCCCGTCGGAATCCGGCCATCCAGACGAAACAAAGGAAAAGGAAGTCCTCAGGTGACTCCGGAGTGACCTGCGCCTGTTCTTCCGGAGTCATTGACGTGCTCCCTGGCCTGAAGTCCAGGGATTCCGGCCTGGGTCGTCTGACCCTTCCGGGGGCTTCCTGTTTCAACGCGCTGTGCCGGGACTTTCGCCCTGGTCTTACCGGCGCTCCACGAGGCGTTTAGTGTCTCCGCCCGTCCGGCGGCGACGATTCGGTGTCCTTCGACGAGGACGTTGCGGCTTGCGTTGTGGTCGCGGTCGTGCACGGTGCCGCACTTGCCGCACGTCCATTCCCGGACGTGCAGGGGCTTGGGGCCGTCCCTGAATCCGCAGGCCGAGCAGACCTGGGAGGACGGGAAGGCCCGGTCCACCTTGGCGAAGGTGCGGCCGTGCTTGACCGCCTTGTATTCCAGCATGCCGACGAACGCGGACCATCCCGCGTCGTGCACGGACTTGGCGAGCCGGGTGCGCCCGAGGCCGGACACCGCGAGGTCTTCCACATACACCGCTTGGTTGTCGCGAATGATCTGTGTGGAAACCTTGTGGTGCCAGTCCCGGCGCCGGTCCGCCACCCTGGCGTGCTGGCGTGCGACCTTGATACGGGCCTTGGCCCGGTTCTTCGATCCCTTGGCCTTGCGGGACAGCTCCCGCTGAAGGCGCTTGAGCTTCTTCTCGGCCCGGCGCAGGAAGCGGGGGCTGTCGATCTTGCTGCCGTCGGACAGGACGGCGAAGGCGGACAGGCCGAGGTCGATACCGGCGTCGGCCTCCACGCCGGGGAGGATGTCCGGCTCGGTGTCCACGACGAAGCTGAGGAAGTACCGGCCGGAGCTGTCTTTGGTGACGGTCAGGGACGTGGGTGCGGCCGGCAGCCGGCGGGACCACTTGACCTTGAGGTTGCCGACTTTGGCTACGTATACCGTGCCGTCGTCCTGGAGGGAGAAGGCGTTGGTGTTGAGGCGGATCGACTGCCGGGTGTCTTTCTTCGACTTATACCGGGGCGGGCCGGTCTTCCGGCCTTGCCGCTTGCCCTTGAGGCTGTCGAAGAAGTTCTTGTAGGCGGTGTCCAGGTCCCGAAGGGACTGCTGCAGGACGACCGCCGACACATCGGCGAGCCAGGCGCGCTCGGCGGTGCGCTTGGCCTGGGTGATGCGAAGCCGGGACAGCTCGGCCGACTTCACGTACGGCAACCCTGCCGCGTGCGCTTCCTTCCGGTCGCGCAGGCAGTCGTTCCACACCACACGGGCGCACCCGAACGCACTCGCCAGCGCACGACACTGGGAGGCATCCGGGTAGGCCCGGTAGTTGTAGCGGAGCTGCACAACCAAGACCCTACGGCGATTGGTCTCACGGAGAAGGAGAACGGCTAAAGACGGGGCAGACAGACACGTCGTTTCGGCGATGCATGTCCACTTGGCCTTCGTGACGAAGTACCGGAGCGGAGTCTTCAACGACGAGATGCCGACACGCTGCGAAGAGACCAGGCGCAAGGGTCTGCGAGGACTTCGAAGCGCAGCCGAAGGAGTTCAACGGCGAATGCGACCACGTCTCCACATCCTGCGGCGGAGCACCCCTTGTCATCGTCCACCAGTACATCGAACAGCCAAACATCTACTCAAAGGTGCACGTCAGAGCAGCCTTGAGGTGCGTTCAACCCCGGCTTGAACGCCGGGGCTTTCTGCAAGAGTCCCGGTAAGGTCTCAAAGAGCGCTACGAGGTGACCGAGCTGGGCGACCCCGGAGGAGCGGCTGGGCGTGGCGAATGCGCAGAGAGGCGGACTCGGAAGTCCACCGAGGGCGTGGCCCGGGACCGGCCTGGCCCTGGGCGCGCTGTGGCTGCTCGCCGGGCTGCTGGCGGTCCGTCAGGCCGCCGCCGTGCTGCGGCTGCCTCCCGGGCGGCGGTTCACCGACCTGGAGCGCTGGATCGGTGACAACGGCGTCCTCCACGTCAGGGGCTCGCTCTACGACACGGACGACTTCACCGGTACTCCTTTCGCGGGACTCGTCCTCAAGCCACTGACGAAGGCCGCCGAGCAGGGTCTGGGCATCTTCTGGACGTTCGGCACGCTCCTGCTGGTGGTCGCCCTGGCGCTCGTCGCCGCCCGGTCCCTGCCCGGCCCCGTCCCGCGCCGCACGGCGCTGCTCGCCGCCCCCGTGGCGGTGATCCTCGCGGTGTCGTCGCTGCCCGTGCGGAACGCGTTCACGCTCGGGCAGACGAGCATCATCCCCGTCCTGCTGGTGCTCGCCGGCTGCTGCCCGCCCCGCCTCGTGCGGGGCTCCGGCCGGGTGAGCGGCCTGCTCGTCGGCGTCGCCGCGGCCCTGCAGCCCGCGGTGCTGCTGTTCGCCGTCCTGCAGTGGCTGACGGGCCGCCGCCGCGCGGCCGCCGCCACCGGTGTCGCCTTCGTGGCCTGCACGGCGCTGACGTGGGTCTTCATGCCGGACGACTCGTGGACGTACTGGATCCACCACATCGCGGGCAAAGGCCTCGGCCACGCCCCGGACGGGCTCGCCAACCAGTCCCTGCACGGCCTGCTGCTCCGCACCGGCCTGCACGGCCCGGCCGAACCGGCCTCGTACGGCGTGCTGGCCGCCGCCGTCGCCGTGCTCGGCCTGCGCCGGGCCGCCCGCTACGCCCTCGACGGGCAGGCGCTCCTCGCGACGGCCGTCGCGGGCTGCACCGCGGTCGCCGTCTCGCCGACGGCCTGGCAGCACCAGCAGCTGTGGATCCTGCTCGCGGTCGTCGGCCGCGTGGGCAGGCGCCGCGCCGACCGGCTGGTGTGGCCCGTGCTCGTCGTGCTCGTCACGACGCTCCCCAGCACCGTGCTGATGCCGGACAACCCGGTCCTGCGCCCCCTCGGCGACAACGCCCCGGTGCTGACCGCGCTCCTGGCGGCCTGCGTGGTGCCGTTCCTGTCCCGCACCGCGGAGGGCTGGGCGCGGCCGGTGCCGACGCCGGCGGCCGAGCCGCAGCCGGGCCGCATCTCCTGGGTGCCGCTGTTCCGTTTCTGGCGGCGGCCGCTGACCCGGCCGAACGTCCTGCTGGAGCTGATGCTGATACGGGTCGGCTACTGGTTCTACCAGTTCATCCGCGCTCAGGCCCCGGACGAGCGCTCCCTCGCGGAGGCGCACGGCCGGCAGATCCTCGGCGTGGAGGAGTTCCTGCACATCGACGTCGAGCACGGCTTCAACCACTTCGTGGCGGGCGTCGGCTGGCTCACCGGCGGCATGAACTACTACTACGGCACCTTCCACTTCCTGGTGCCGGTGTGCCTGCTGGTCTACCTCTACGTGCGCCGGCCCGGCACGTACCGCTGGGCCCGCACCGCACTGTCCCTGGCGACCCTGCTCGCGCTCGCCGGCTTCTGGGCGTACCCGCTCGCACCGCCGCGGCTGATGCCGGGCCTCGGCTTCATCGACACGCTCAACGGGCCGCAGGACCTGGACAACCCCGACTTCGGGGCGCTGACGGAGCTGTCCAACCAGTACGCGGCGATGCCGTCGCTGCACATCGGCTGGTCGCTGTGGTGCGGCGTCGTGATCGCCGTCGTCGCGCCGAAGCCGTGGCTGAAGTGCCTCGGCGCGCTCTATCCGCTGCTGACGCTCTCGGTGATCGTCGGCACCGCCAACCACTACCTGCTCGACGCGGTCGGCGGTGCCCTGGTCGTCGTGGCCGGTTTCGCGATCCAGTACGTGCTGAGCGGTCCCGGCCGGCCGGCGTACGGGAAGGTGCCGGCGGCGCGCGGCGAGAGCGATCCGCTGCCGGCGGGGGCCCTCGGGCGGCACGGGGGTCACGGGGGTCACGGGGACGGCGTCCACGCCCGCGGCGAAGGGCTGGCCGGCGGCCCCGGCCGGGGCGGGGTCAGTCGCTCACCGTGATCTGGGAGCCCGGGTCGGTCGTGTCCGTGACGTCGTAGACCGCGTTGAAGACGGACGTCGTCGCGCTGGTCGGACAGCCGAAGCCGCCCTCGACCTTCACCGCGGCGGTGGCATTGCTGACGGTCAGCTTGGCCGGGGAGCCGTTGGTGTACGTCGCGGCGATGTCCGCGGCACCGGTCGGGGCCGCGGTGATGGTGCAGTTGGCCAGGCCGGTGGACTTCAGGACGAAGCCGCCGGTCGGGATGGTGAGGGTCGCGGTGATCGGCGACCCGTTCTGCATGGACACCTGCCACGCGCCGGACGTCTCGATGGTGGTGGTCACCCCGGGGATGCTGGCGGTGCAGCCGGTGTACGTGGGCGCGTTGAGGGGGTTGGCGACCGGGCCCGAGGGGTTCTGGTTGCCGGGCGCGTCCGGTATCCGGTTGCCGGTGGAGTCGTCCGACGGCTTGGAGCTGGAGGCCGTGCACGTGACGGTCACGGAACCGGCCTTGAACGTGGCCTTCCCGTTGAGCGTGGCCGCGAAGGAGTGGCCGGCCGGGGTGACGGTGGTGGAGCCCGCCTCGGCCGTCGCGGCCGTCGGCGCCGTCCGGGCGTCTGCCGCACCGGTCAGCGTGAGGGCGGCGGCCACGGCCAGCCCGGCACCGCAGGCGAGGGCGGCGCGGGGACGAAGTCTGAGAGGGGTGGTCATGGAGTCTCCTTGGGTGGGAGGTGGGGGTGGTGCGCGGGGGGAGCTT
>NZ_PXWG01000206.1 GCF_003011965.1 Streptosporangium nondiastaticum | reverse complement strand
CGCGGTAGTGGCGGGCCGTGCCGAGCGCGGCCTCGCGCCAGGTGAAGCGGGAGAGGACGCGTTCGCGGCCCGCGGCGCCGAGGCGGCGGCGGAGTTCCGGGTCGGCGAGGAGCCGCCCCAGGGCGGAGGCGAGCGCTCCGGGGTCGCCGGGCGGGACGGCGAGGCAGGTCTCGCCGTCGGGGCCGGCGACCTCGGGGATCGCGCCCCCGGTCGTGGCGGCGAGCGGCGTCCCCGTGGCCATGGCCTCCGCGGCCGGCAGCGAGAAGCCCTCGTACAGCGACGGCACGCACGCGACCTGCGCCGACCGCACGAGGTCGACGAGTTCGGCGTCGGTGATGCCCTTGACGAACTCGACGGCGTTCTCCAGCCCGCAGCGCCGGATCGCGGTGGCGACCGGCCCGTCCTCGGCGCGCTTGCCGACGACGACGAGGTGCGCGGCGGGGTGCCGGCGGCGGACCACGGCCAGGGCCTCGATCAGGTGGACGAGGCCCTTGAGGGGCACGTCCGCGCTGGAGGTGGTGACGATGCGGCCCGGGACCTCGGGCACGGACGGGTCCGGCGAGAACAGGTCCGTGTCGGCGCCGATGGGCACGACGTGCACCCGCTCGGCCCGTACGCCGAGGTGGTCGACGATCTCCTGGCGGGAGGAGCCGGAGACGGTGAGCACGGACGGCAGCCGCCGGGCGACACGTTTCTGCATGCGTGTGAACCCGTACCAGCGCCGTACGGACGCCCGCCGCTTCCAGTCCGCGGCGGCGGCGAGGTCGAGCTGCCGGTCGACGGTGATGGGGTGGTGGATGGTCGTGACCAGCGGCGCGCCGATCGCCTCGGGTCCGCCGAGGAGCCCGTAGCCCAGGGTCTGGTTGTCGTGGACGACGTCGAACCGGCCGCGCTGCGCGGCGAGGTGACGGCGGGCGCGCAGGCTGAAGGTGAGCGGCTCGGGGAAGCCGCCCGTCCACATGGTGGAGACCTCGAGCGCGTCGATCCAGTCGCGGTATTCGTCGCGACCGGGCGTGCGGAAGGGGTCGGGCTGGCGGTAGAGGTCGAGGCTCGGGAGCTCGGTGAGGGTCACTCCCTCGTCGAGGACGGGGTACGGCTGGGAGCCGATGACCTCGACGCTGTGCCCGAGGCGGGCGAGTTCGCGGGAGAGGTGGCGGACGTAGACGCCCTGGCCGCCGCAGAACGGGTTGCCCTTGTAGGTGAGCAGTGCGATGCGCAGAGGGCGGTCGTGGTCGCCCGTCTCGTGGAGGGCGTCCCGGCGTGCGTCCCGCGCGTGCGCTGCGAGAGCTGCCTCAGTGGCCTCAGCGGTCACTCCCCCGGCCTCCTTCTGGCTGCTGTTCCGGCCGGAGCGTAACCGGTCGCGCTAATCTAGAACAAGTTTCAGACTGGGTCGTCCAGAAGCCTCGAATCTACCGGCCGCAAGGGCAGTCTCCAGGACCGGATCGGGTGATTCGCGCCACGGCCCGGCCCCTGCCATGCTGTGCCGTCCGGGCCGTACAGCTCACCCTGGATGGATTGCCACGGAATGGGACATATGACGACGGAACCCAAGTCGCCGACCGCGCGGGCCGTGCCCGCCGGGCCCAGCCTCCCCCTGACCGAGCGTCAGGCGGCCCGCCGCCGCCGGATCCTGCGGGCCACCGAGGAGCTCGCGAGCCGCGGCGGCTTCGACGCGGTGCAGATGCGGGAGGTCGCCGAGGCGGCGGGCGTCGCGCTCGGCACGCTCTACCGCTACTTCCCCTCCAAGATCCATCTGCTCGTCGCCACCATGCAGGACCAGTTGGAGCGGCTGCACGGCACGCTGCGCAAGCGCCCGCCGACGGACACCGACCCGGCCGCGCGCGTGGCCCGGACGCTGATGCGGGCGTTCCGCGCGATGCAGCGCGAACCGCACCTGGCCGACGCGATGGTGCGCGCCCTCACCTTCGCCGACCGCTCGGTGAGCGCCGAGGTCGACACCGTCTCCCGGCTCACCACGGCGATCATCCTGGACGCCATGGGCCCGGCCGGGCCGCCCACCCCCGAGCAGCTCTCCGCCGTCCGCGTCATCGAGCACACCTGGCACTCGGCGCTCATCACCTGGCTCTCGGGGCGCGCGTCGATCGCCCAGGTGCGGATCGACATCGAGACCGTCTGCCGGCTCATCCGGCTCACTACCCCACAACAAGCCTGACGCGCTACCCCCGGCACCCGATTCATGAGGGGCGCTTTCGAGTGAACTTGGGGCGCACGTGGCGTGATTCATGCGCCCTTGCGCCCCCTCCATGTCCTGTATACACGCCCGTCGCGGTGGCACACGCCGGTATGAATGGGCGTCGTGCCCGGCGCAGCGCTCGCTGCGCGGGGAAAGCGGCAAGGGGCAGTAAGAAGCGGTAAGCGGGAAGGCGGGGACCGTGATCCGGGTACTTCTGGTACATGACACCTATCTGCTGCGCACAGCGCTGGCATTCCTGCTCGGCAGGGAGCCGGACCTGGACGTCACGTCGGCCTCGTGGCAGCGCGCGGCGGACCTGTCGCGCGCGCTGCGGCCGCACGTGTGCGTGGTGGACATGGACAGCCCGGAGGCCGGCGGACCGCGCGGGCTGCGGGAGCTGTCCGGGAACGGGAACGGGAGCGAGAACGGTAGCGGTAGCGGGAGCGGGAACGGTGACGCGCACGGCGAGGCCGCGGCCGGCGGAGGCGGCAGGGCGGCCCTGCTCGCCCTGGCCAGCGCGGGGCGGCCGGGGCCCCTGCGCCGGGCGTACGAGGAGAAGGCCCTGGGATACCTGAGCAAAAACGCTTCACCGGACCGGCTGGTGGAGGGGATACGGCATGTGGCGAAGGGCGAGCGGTTCATCGACGAGGCGCTCGGCTTCGGCTTCCTGGAGGCCGCGGAGATCCCCCTCACGAGACGAGAGCTGAGCGTGCTGTCACTCGCCGCGGAAGGGGCCTCCGTCGGGGAGATCGCCCGCAGCCTGCACCTGTCCAACGGGACGGTGCGCAACTACATGGCCGCCATCACCCGCAAGACCGGGGCGCGGAACCGGGTCGACGCGATCCGCATCTCGCGGGGGGCGGGGTGGGTGTGATCCCCCTGCCTCACCGTCCTCGCCCATGAGGTCCCGGTAGAGCGGCGAGCGCGCGAGCAGCTCGTGGTGGTCGCCGCAGGCCGTGTCCGCGCCGTCCATCACCAGGACGCGGCCGGCCCGGCGGGCGGAGGTCGCGCGGTGCGCGATGACGACGAGGGTGCCGCCGGGGCGGCGGGCGAAGGCCCGTTCGGCGCGGGCCTCCGCCGCGGGGTCCAGATGGCAGGTCGCCTCGTCCAAAACGGCGAGGGGCGCGGGCGACAGGTAGGCGCGGGCGAGCGCGATCTGCTGCCGCTCGCCCGCGGACAGCTCCGCCGGGACGAGCGGCGCCGCGAAACCGCCCAGGCGGCGGACGAGTTCCGTCATGCCGAGCGCCTCCGCGGCCGCCCGCAGCTCCTCCTCCGGGACGGCGCCGGCGCGCAGATAGCCGAGGTTGGCGGCGAGCGTCCCCGAGAACACGTACGCCTCCTGCGGGATCAGCACCCGCCCGGCGGCCGCCGCGGCCGTGTCCGCCCGCCTCCCGCCGACGACGACCTCCCCGCTCCCCGGCCGCAGCAGGCCCGCGATCAGCCCGGCCAGCGTCGACTTCCCCACGCCGCTGGGGCCGACGACGGCCAGGTGCGCGCCGTGCGGCAGGGTCAGGTCGAGGTCGCGGACGACGGGGTCGGCGTGGTCGCCGTAGGCGAAGGTGAGGCGGCGGAGGCGGAGGGCGGCGGACGGCGGGGAGGGCGCGGGTGAGCCGGGGGCCGCCGCGCCCGGCGTACGGGACGGCGGGGTGAGCCTGCGCACCACCACGGCGAGGCGCGATCCGCTCGTGCCGAGGCCGTGAACGAGGTTCTGCAGGGCGGGCATCAGCGACTGCGTCAGGTAGGCCAGCGCGCCCACGAGGGCGCCCGCCGTGACGCCGTGGTCCAGCAGCCACGGCGCCGCGGCCAGCAGGAGCACCACGGGCAGCCGGCCCGCCACGGTCAGGGCCACGACCCGTACGACCGACCAGCGGGCCAGCGCGCGGGACGCCTCCAGCGCGGCCTCGGTGAGCGCACCGGCCTCCGCGCGGACGCGCGGCTCGGCGCCCGCCGCCGTGACGTCGCGCAAGCCCGCGAAGACCTCGCCGAACCCGGCGGCGAGGGCCTCGTCCGCGGCCAGGTACGCCTCCTGGCGGCGGGCGAGCGGCCGCAGCGTCGCCAGGAACAGGGCGAGGCCCAGGACGAGGGGCGGCACGACGACCGCCAGGAGCGGGGGCGCGAGCAGGAAGAGACCTGTCAGGGCGCCGGCCGCGGTGAAGACGAACGACCGCGCGACCATGACGAGGCCGGCGAAGGCGTCTCGGGCGATCTCGGTCTGGTGCGTGAGGCGGGACACGGCCGCGGGGTCGCCGCGGCGCAGCGCGCGGTCCACGACCGTGGTGACGAGACGGTCGCGGAACGGCTCCACGAGGCCGGCGACGCCGCCGTACGTCTTCCCCGTGCCGTACGCGCCGACGACCACGGCCACGGCGGCCGCCCCGAGCCAGGCGAGCCCAGTACGGGGCTCTCCGGCGAGGAACCCGTCGTCCAGCGCCGCGGCCGGCGCGTACCCCATGGCGAACGTGTGCCCCGCCTCCAGGACGGACCACACGACGAGCCACGCGACGACGCGCCGCCGCCCGGCGAGGAACCGCGTCCCTCGCCGGAAGAGCCCGGGCTCAACGGGTGTCACGGCGACCTCCTGGGCACGGCCCGCAGCCGGGGCGGGTACGGCACCGCCGGATACGTGGGCGGGGGTTGCTCACCGCGGCGGCGGGAGGGAGAGGCAGGGCCTCTGCACGCGCTCCGCTGCCGCGGCGGACGCCCCCGGCGATGACGGACAGCCCGATCCCAGGGCCGGTACGGCACCGCCGGATACGTGGGCGGGGGTTGCTCGCCGCCGCGGCGGGAGGGAGAGGCGCGGCCTCTCCGGACCCCCTGCCGCCGGACTGAACGTCCCGCCGCAACGGCGCGCAGGCCCCGCGCCGCCGGACAGCGCGGGTGGCTTCCCCGCCGGGCAGGCGGGCGGGCTCACGCATGGAAGACCTCGCGATAGGACGGGTCTTGCCAGAGAACCGCATGCGGGGCCACCGCACGCGCCCGGCCCTCGTGGAGCCATAGGACGCGGTCCGCCGTCGCCGCCGTCGCGGGGCGGTGGGCGACGACCAGGCGCGTGGCGGCGGCGGAGGCGCGCAGCGCCGCCGAGACGCGCCGCTCCGTCGCCGTGTCGAGGCTCGACGTGGCGTCGTCCAGGATCAGGACGCGCCCGGCGTGGGCGAAGGCGCGGGCGAGGCCGAGGCGCTGGGTCTCGCCGCCCGAGAGGGGCGCGTCCGCGCAGGGCGTGTCATAGCCGTGCGGGAGGCGCCGGACGAAGTCGTGCGCGCACGCCGCCCGGGCCGCGCCCTCCAGCGCCTCGCGCCCCGGGGCGAACGCCCCGAACCCGATGGTGCCGCCGACCGTGCCGCCGAGCAGCGCCGGCCTGGCGAAGGCGTAGCCGATGGCCCGGCGGAGGTCTTCGCGGCGGATCGAAGGGAGGGAGGCGCCGTCCAGGAGGACCGACCCCGCGGCCGGGTCGGCCAGCCGCCCCGCGACTTCCGCCAGCACGGTCTTCCCGCTTCCCGAAAGCCCCACGACGGCCAGCGACGTGCCTCCCGGCACCGTCACGCTCACGTCGTCCAGGACCGTCCGCCCGCCCCGTACGACGCTCACTCCCCGCAGTTCCAGCGTGCCGGGCCCGGCGGGCACGCGCCGCTGCCCGTACGGGACTTGCGGCACGTCGAGCACCTCGGCGACGCGCCTCGCCGCGGACCGCGCCCGGGCCGCCGCGTTGAGGTGGCCGACGAGCATGCCGACGCCGGTGGCGAGCACGGCGTAGCGGGAGGCGGCGAGGAGGTCGCCGACGGTCAGGAGGCCCTGGGAGAGCCGCAGTCCGGCGACGGCGAGGACGGCGATCTGCAGCAGGGGCACGAGCGTGCCGGCCTGGGCCGTGGAGCGGCCCTGGACGCGCCACATGCGCCGGCCCTGCCGGGAGAGCCGGGGCAGCGGTTCGAGGATGCGGGCGCGCTCCCGGTCCGCGGTGCCGGCGGCGGCGATCGTGCGGGCGCCGCCGAGCGCTTCGACGAGGCGCGCGGCGATCTCGCCCTGGTGCCGCTGGTAGCGGGCGACGCTGTCCGTGGAGGCGCGGGTGAAGGCGCGCAGGAGGGCGGCGAGGAGGGGCGCTCCGGCGAGGAAGGCGGCGGCGAGCCAGGGGTCGATGAGCCCGAGCGCGACGATCCCGCCGACGGGCCCGGCGACGGACGCCGCGGCGTGGGCGAGCGTGGCGGGCGCGGTGCCGGTGTCGGCGGCGTTGCCGACGGCCCGGGTGACGAGGTCGCCGGGCGGGAAGCGGCCGGCGGCCCGCGGCCCGGCGGCCAGGACGTGGCCGAGGAGGCGGTGGCGCAGCCGGGCGGTGGCGTGGGCGGCCGTCGTCCCGGTGAGGAGTTCGCCGGCGGCGTCGAGCGCGGCGGGGACGGTGACGAGGAGGGCGCACAGGACGGTCCACCGGCCGGCGTCGGGGCCGCGGCGGGCGAGGAGCAGGTCGAGGGTGTGGCCGAGGGCGAGGGGCAGCAGTAGGGCCGCCCCGGTCGAGGCGACGGCGATGAGGGCGAGCGCGGCGGCGCGGCCGGCGCTGTGCCGGGCGGTGCCGAGCAGGAGCCGGTCCCCGGCGGAGGCAGAAACAGAAGCGGAACCGGAAGTGGTGGCGGACGCGGAGGCGGTGGCGGAACCGGAAGCGAAGGCAGCAGCTGAGTCGGAAGCGGCGGCCGAGGCGGAAGCGGAGCCCGCCGCCGACGCGGAGCCGGACGTCCGCGGAGCCCGGTGACGTGCCATGGCGGAGCGGCCCTCCTCTCCGTACCATCCGTGGATGCGGGACCCGGGCGGGCCCCTTGTCGCAGAAGGGGCCCGCCCGGTGCCGGATCGGCTGGAATCCGGTCTGTCAGCGCCTGATCAGAGACAGATCAGCACGCTGGCGGTGCTGATGCAGGAGAGCAGGCTGACCGTGCTCTGACCGCCGCCGCCGTGGCCGGTGTTCGCCTCGGACTCCATGTTCTGCAGGTCGAGAAGCGCCATGGTCGTGGTCCTTCCGTGGATTTCCCGTGGGGACGGGGATTTCGGTTTCTTTTCTTCTCTTCTTGCTACGGCTCCACAACGGCATGGAGCCGGCTCCGGGGCCCCTGCGGGGGCGGGAGGAACGGCAGCTGCGCGGGCCGGGCGGCGCCGTCGCCGAGGGCGGCGGCGAGGGCCAGCAGGCAGCCGGCGGTTCCGGTGGCGAGGTCCATGGACAGCCGCATCATCTGGCTGCCGGGGTAGGCGAGTTCGCCCTGGTAGGACATGGCGTACCAGGACATGCCGCGGACCTGGCCGGCGAGGTGCCCGGGCCGCACGCCCGGCGCGGTGGTGCGGGCGAGGTGGAGGACCATCCCGGCCCGGCCCTGGAACAGCCCGGGCTGGGCGTAGAACCGGGAGCGGGCCGCGGTGAGGATGCCGTCGCGGGCCTCGGTGAAGTACGGGCCGGGGTCGGGGTGGTGGGCCAGGAAGTCGTCCAGGACGGTGCCGATGCCGGCGCTGCCGTCACCGAGGTAGGGCATGGTGCGCCAGCCCTCGTCGACTTCGAGCGTGCCGCCCTCCGTACGGGTGCAGCGGGCGAGGTCGGCGCGCAGGGCCTGTTCGGCGAGGCCGAGAAGGGCGGGGGCGCCGGTGCGCTCGTAGAGCCGGAGGAAGAGCAGGGCGGGGCCGGTGGCGCCGCGCAGGAGACCGGCGCGGCGGCGCGGGCCGTCCCCGTCCGGGCCGGCGGTCCCGGCAGTCCCGGCGGTCTGCCGGTCCGCGAGGAGCTGGGCGGCCTCGACGGCCTGGTCGTGGAGCGCGCGCTCGCCGGTGGTGCGGGCGAGGTGGTCGAGGGCGAGGCCGACGCCGGCGAGGCCGCCGCGCAGGTCGGAGGTGAGCCGCTGCCACTGCTCGCCGAGGAGGACGTCGGCCAGGTCGAGGGCGCGCTGCGTGTGGCCGAGGCGGTCGAGGACGCAGGCGACGCCGGCGAGGCCGTCGTAGAGGCCGAGCGGGGTGCCGGACGGCACGGGGACGGTGCGGCGCAGGAGCCATTGCTCGCCCTCCTCGTAGCGCTCGGCGCCGGCTTCGGCGAGGGCGTGCAGGACTCCGGCGGCGCCGTGGGCGAGGCCGAGGCCGCCGCCTTCGGAGAACGTGGCGATGTCGCCGGGGAACAGGCGGTCGTCGCGGCCGGGGGTGGCGGAGGCGAGGATGGCGCGGATCATCGAGGCGCGGGCGGCGGGCCAGTCCTCGGCGGGGTCGGGGAGCGCCTGCGGCGGGGCGGCGCGGCCGGCGCCGGGGCCGATGGTGCGGTGCGTGCGGCGCCGCG
>NZ_PXWG01000205.1 GCF_003011965.1 Streptosporangium nondiastaticum | reverse complement strand
GGCCGGGCCCGGCCGCCGGCTGCACGGCGGACCTGCTCACCGCACTCGCGGGGGGCAGCGCCCCCGTCACCCTGATCCGCCCGACCGGCGTGGCCCCCGCCCCCGGCGCCCTGCGCTGGGCGCTCCCCGGCTGGACCGGCCCCCTCGACCTGCTGCTCGTCGCCAGCCCGGACGGGACGGAACCCGGCCTCGCGATCCTCCTGGAGCAGGCGTACCGCCGGGGCTGCTCCGTCGTCTGCGTCACCCCGGCCGGCTCGCCCCTCGCCGACGCCACCGCGCAGGCCCGCGGTCTCGCGGTCCCGCTGACGACGTCGCCGAGCGAGACCCGCGCGGGCATCGAGCCCGGAGGCGAGGACCGGCCGGCGGGCGAGCGCCCCGCGCTGCCCATCGGGCCGGGCCTCCTCTGGTCCCTGCTGACGCCCCTGCTTGTCCTGGCCGACCGCATAGGGCTGCTCGCGGCGGACCCGTCCGCGGTCGAGGCCCTCGCGGACCGTCTCGACCAGGTCGCCGAGCGCTGCGGTCCGGCCATCGCCACGTACAGCAATCCCGCCAAGACCCTGGCGGCCGAACTGGCCGACACCGTGCCCCTGATCTGGACGGAGGGGGAGCTGGCCGCCGCGGCCGGCCGGCACTTCGCCATGGTCCTCGCCGCCCTCGCGGGCCGCCCGGCCCTGGCCGCCGAGCTCCCCGAGGCGCTGACCGCCCACGGCACGCTCCTCTCGGGCGACTTCGCCGCGGGCGCCGACCCCGAGGACTTCTTCCGCGACCGCGTGGAGGAGCCGGAGACCCTGCACGCCCGCGTCGTCCTGCTCCGAGAGCAGGAGCCGGACGTCACCTCGCCCGCTCCCGCCGCCCGCGAACTCGCCCTGCAGCGCGAGACCCCCGTCAGCGAGCTGGAGCCCACGGACGCCGACAGCCCCCTGCAGACCGCCGCCGAACTGCTGGCCATCACGGATTTCGCCGCCGTCTACCTGGCGCTCGCCTCGACCCCGTAGACGTAGGCGCAGACAGAGACGCAGAAGCCGAGACGACGACGCACTCACCGCGTCGCAAACGCCGTACGCCCGCAACAGTCAGGAAACCGCCCGCATGGACCGCCTCGTCAACACCGTGCGCCCCTACGCCTGGGGCTCCACCACCGCGATCCCCGAGCTGCTGGGCACCACCCCAACCGGCGAGCCGCAGGCAGAGCTGTGGATGGGAGCCCACCCGGGCGCGCCCTCCCGCGTGGCGCGGGACGGCGGCGGAGGAGCGGACCTGCGCCCCCTCTCCGAGGTCATCGCCGCCGACCCCGAGGGCGAGCTCGGCTCCCGGGCCGTGCAGCGCTTCGGACCGCGGCTGCCCTTCCTGTTCAAGGTGCTCGCGGCGGCGTCCCCGCTCTCCCTCCAGGTCCATCCCGACCGCGAGCGGGCGGTGGCCGGCCACGCCGCGGAGGAGGCCGCCGGCGTCCCCCTCGACGCCCCCCACCGCAACTACAAGGACACCAACCACAAGCCCGAACTCCTCTGCGCCCTCACCCACTTCGAGGGCCTGTGCGGCTTCCGCGCCCCGGACGAGACGGCCGGCCTCCTCGCCGCGCTCGACGTCGACTCCCTCAAGCCGTACGCCGACCTCCTGCACGCCAAGCCGGAGGAGGACGCCCTGCGCGAGGTCCTCACCGCCGTCCTCGGCGCCGACCACGAGGACATGGCCCGGACCGTCAGCGAGACGGCCGCCGCCGCCGAACGCCTCGCCGCGCAGGAGGGCCCGCACCGCGAGGTGTACGCCGCCTGCGCCTTCCTCGCCCGGCACTACCCCGGCGACCACGGCGTCATCGCCGCCCTGCTCCTCAACCACGTGCGCCTCCAGCCCGGCGAGGCCCTCTACCTGGGCGCCGGCGTCCCGCACGCCTACCTCGACGGCCTCGGCGTCGAAATCATGGCGAACTCGGACAACGTGTTGCGCTGCGGCCTGACGCCCAAGCACATCGACATCCCCGAACTCCTGCGCGTCGTCCGCTTCGAGAGCGCCGCCCCCGCCATCCTGCGCCCGGAGGCCGACGCCGGCGGCGAGGAGGTCTACGGCACTCCCGTCGAGGAGTTCCGCCTCTCCCGCTTCGACCTCGCGCCCGGCGCCGAGGCCACCCTGCCCACCGGCACCCCCCAGATCCTCCTGTGCACCACGGGCACCGCCGTCCTCCGCAGGACGGACACCGGCGAGGAGCTGCGCCTCGCCCGGGGAGAGTCCGCGTTCGTACGGGCAACCGAGCCCGTCGCGCTCGCCGGTGACGACGCCCGGGTCTTCCGCGCCACGGTCGCCGTCTGAGCCTGCGCCCGCCCCGCGGCTGCAACAATGGCGGGCCGGGCGGACCAGGGCGGAAGGGATACCCCGCACACATGAGTGCATCAGGCGGAACCAAGGCCATCGTCGCCGCGCTCGGCGCCAACCTGGCCATCGCCGTGGCGAAGTTCGTCGCGTTCGCGTTCAGCGGCTCGTCGTCGATGCTCGCCGAGGGAGTGCACTCGGTCGCCGACTCCGGCAACCAGGCGCTGCTCCTGCTCGGCGGCAAGAAGGCCCAGCGAGCGGCCAGCGAGGAGCACCCCTTCGGCTACGGCCGCGAGCGCTACATCTACGGCTTCCTCGTCTCGATCGTCCTCTTCACCATCGGCGGCGTCTTCGCGCTCTACGAGGGCTACGAGAAGATCAGGGAACCGCACGCGCTCGACAACTGGTACTGGCCCGTCGGCGTCCTCGTCTTCGCCGTCATCGCGGAGGGCTTCTCCTTCCGCACGGCCGTCAAGGAGTCCAACGAACTGCGCGGCAAGCAGTCCTGGGGCCAGTTCGTCCGCACCGCCAAGGCTCCCGAACTGCCCGTCGTGCTCCTGGAGGACTTCGGCGCCCTCGTCGGCCTCGTCCTCGCCCTGGGCGGCGTCGGTCTGTCCGTCCTCACGGGCGACGGCGTCTGGGACGGCATCGGCACCCTCTGCATCGGCGCCCTGCTCGTCCTGATCGCCCTCGTCCTCGCCTCGGAGACCAAGTCCCTGCTGCTCGGCGAGGCGGCCGGCCCCGAACAGGTCGCGAAGATCCGCGCCGCGGCCGTCGACGGCGAGACGGTCACCCGCGTCATCCACATGCGCACCCTCCACCTCGGCCCCGAGGAGCTCCTCGTCGCGGCGAAGATCGCGGTGCAGCACGACGACACGGCGACCGAGGTCGCCGACGCGATCGACGCGGCCGAGGCCAGGATCCGCGAGGCGGTCCCGATCGCCCGCGTCATCTACCTGGAGCCGGACATCTATCGCGAGGAAGCCGTGGCGGCGGGCGCGGACCCGGCGGCGACCCCGGGCGGCCCGGGCCCGCGCTGAGCACGCGGTGACCGGCCGGCATGCCGCACGGCCCGGGCTCACCCGGCCCCGGGCCGGTCACCGCACCTCTTGCCGCTTCTTACCGCTCTTACCGCACCTCCTGCAGAACCCTCACGAGCGCGTCCGCCTCGCCCTCCGCCGAGAGCAGCCGCTCCCGGAACTCCGGATCCATCAGCTTCCGCGACAGCATGGCCAGGATCCGCAGATGCTCGTCGCCCGCCGCGGCGCCCGGCACGGCGATCATGAAGATCAACCGGGCCTTCGTCCCGTCGAGCGCCCCCCACTCGATCCCCTCCTCCGACCGGGCGAAGCCCACGACCGGCTCCGACACCGCATCCGTCTTCGCGTGCGGGATCGCGATCTCCTCCCCGAGCCCGGTCGTCCCCAGCTCCTCCCGCGCGAGCGCCGCCGCGACCAGACCGTCCACGTCGGTCACCGCGCCGCTCGCCGCGAGCAGCCCCGCCATCTCCCGGATCGCCGCCTCCTTGCCCCGCGCCGCGAGCTGGGGCCGTACGGTCCGGGCGGTGAGATGACCGGAGAGCGCGGAGCCGGCTGACGCTGTACCCGCGGATGCGGGAGCGGCGGGTGCGGAGGGGACCGAACCAGCGGGCGCGACCCCGGACCCGGCCGCCGCCGCCCCCACGGCCGGGGCCGGCATCGCGGGCGCCCCCTTCCCGGCCATCATCAAGGTGATCGTCGTCAGGGCCGTCACCACCGTCCCGATGGCGATGGCGACGAAGAACATCGGCACCCCCTCGACCGCCCCCAGCACCGCCACCACCGGCCCCCCGTGCGGCACGTTGTCCTGCACCGCCGCCAACCCGGCCACCGCCCCGGCCACCGCGCCGCCGGCCATGTTCGCCGGAATGACCCGCGCCGGCCGCGCCGCGGCGAACGGGATCGCGCCCTCGGTGATGCCGAAGCACCCCATGAACAGGGCCGCCAGCCCCGTCTCCCGCTCCTGCGCGCTGAACAGCGGCCGCCGCAGCAGCGTCGCGAGCCCCTGCCCGAGCGGCGGCACCGGAATCGCGGCCGCGCACATGCCCATGACCTCCGGGTTCTTCGACACCAGCCCCGCGCCGAAGAGGAACGCCGTCTTGTTGACCGGCCCGCCCATGTCGAAGGAGATCATCAGCCCGAGCACCACACCGAGCAGGGCGGCACTCGTCCCGGTCAGCCCGCCCAGCCAACTGGTGAGGTGCTCGAAGACCCAGGCGATCGGCCGGCCGATGACGTAGACGAAGAACAGGCAGAGCGACGTCGTGGCCACGACCGGGATCACGATGATCGGCATGACCGGCCGGACGAAGTCCGGCACCCGGACCTTCTTGATCCACAACACCAGGTAGCCGGCCAGGAACCCCGTGGCGATCGCCCCGATGAATCCCGCACCCGCCTTGCTGTCGTACAGCTCCCCGTGGCTCGCGACCCAGCCGCCCACCATGCCCGGCACGAGGGCCGGCCGGTCCCCGATCGCGTAGGCGATGTAGCCGGAGAGGATGGGGATCATCAGCGTGAAGCCGATGACGCCGATGTCGTTGACGGACTGCCAGAGCGAGCTGTCGAAGACGATGCCCTGCGGCGTGGTGCGCCCACCGAGGGCGAGCGACACGGCGATCAGCAGACCGCCGACGACCACGAACGGGATCATGTAGGAGACGCCGTTCATCAGCGCCTTGTAGACGGAGCCGCGCTCCTTCCCGCCCACGCCGCCGAAGAGGTCGCCGCTCCCGGCGCCGGCCCCTGCCGCCGGGCCGCGGTGCACCGGCGCCTCTAGGACGTCCCGGATCAGCCGCTCCGGATGGTGAATGCCCTCGGCGACCCCGACGGACAGCACCCGCTTCCCGGCGAAGCGGCTGAGGTCGACGTCCTTGTCGGCGGCGACGATGACGCCGTCGGCCTCCGCGATCTCGCGCTCGGACAGGACGTTCTCCGCCCCGATCGACCCCTGCGTCTCGACCTTCATCGCATGGCCGAGCGCCTGCGCGGCCTGGGCCAGCTTCTCCGCCGCCATGTACGTGTGCGCGATCCCCGTCGGACAGGCGGTCACCGCGAGCAGTCTGAGTCCCTGCCCGCCCCGCCCTTCCGGGCCTTCCCGTCCGTCATCCCCGGCGGGACCGGCTGCACTGGCTGGACTGGCCACGTGGGTCTCCTCACAACGGATCGCTCGCGGCGGCGTGCCGCATCCTCGCGCTGATCGCATCCTGCAACACCTGACCTGCACAGGAAACAAGGACGTTCCGGTGTCAGCAGCCGGGAGTTCGACGGAATCTGACGTTCCGGAGGATCGGTCGCCGGTGGGGGTGGGGTTCGGCAGGCCCCCGGTGTAGATTCGTTGACGAGCCAGACGTCGCTGCTGATGGCGGTCGGGCGGCCCGCACGACGGACCGGCCGAGGGAGAGAGGGCCTCCGACGGACTGCGCTGCGGTCGGGGCACCGGTGCGTCCAGTGTGTCCAGCTGCTTCAGGCAGCCCGATCGCATGCACGGCCGTGTCCACCCTCGCTCGCCCTTCACAGAGGAGCAGCCCGTATGACCACCACTTCCCCCGGCCAGGACTTCAAGGTCGCGGACCTCTCGCTGGCGGCCTTCGGCCGCAAGGAGATCACACTGGCCGAGCACGAGATGCCCGGTCTGATGGCGATCCGCAAGGAGTACGCGGAGACGCAGCCGCTGGCGGGTGCGCGCATCACCGGCTCGCTGCACATGACCGTCCAGACCGCCGTGCTGATCGAGACCCTCGTGGCCCTCGGCGCACAGGTCCGCTGGGCGTCCTGCAACATCTTCTCCACCCAGGACCACGCCGCCGCCGCCGTCGCGGTCGGCCCGAACGGCACCCCGGAGAACCCGCAGGGCGTGCCGGTCTTCGCCTGGAAGGGCGAGACCCTGGAGGAGTACTGGTGGTGCACGGAGCAGGCCCTGACCTGGCCGAACACCGCCACCGGCGGCCCCAACATGATCCTGGACGACGGCGGTGACGCCACCCTCCTGGTCCACAAGGGCGTCGAGTTCGAGAAGGCGGGCAGCGCCCCGGACCCGTCGACCGCGGACAGCGAGGAGTACGCCCAGATCCTCACCCTGCTGAACCGCACCCTGGGGGAGTCCCCCCAGAAGTGGACCCAGCTGGCGTCCGAGATCCGCGGCGTCACCGAGGAGACCACGACCGGCGTCCACCGTCTCTACGAGATGCAGCGCGACGGCACGCTCCTCTTCCCCGCGATCAACGTGAACGACGCGGTGACGAAGTCCAAGTTCGACAACAAGTACGGCTGCCGCCACTCGCTCATCGACGGCATCAACCGCGCCACGGACGTCCTGATCGGCGGCAAGGTCGCCGTCGTCTGCGGCTACGGCGACGTCGGCAAGGGCTGCGCCGAGTCGCTCCGCGGCCAGGGCGCCCGGGTCATCGTCACCGAGATCGACCCGATCAACGCGCTGCAGGCGGCGATGGACGGCTACCAGGTCACCACCCTGGACGAGGTCGTCGAGATCGCCGACATTTTCGTCACCACGACGGGCAACAAGGACATCATCATGGCCTCGGACATGGCCAAGATGAAGCACCAGGCCATCGTCGGCAACATCGGCCACTTCGACAACGAGATCGACATGGCCGGCCTGGCGAAGATCCCCGGCATCGTGAAGGACGAGGTCAAGCCGCAGGTCCACACCTGGACCTTCGAGGACGGCAAGGTCCTCATCGTGCTGTCCGAGGGCCGCCTGCTGAACCTGGGCAACGCGACCGGCCACCCGTCGTTCGTCATGTCCAACTCGTTCGCGGACCAGACCCTGGCCCAGATCGAGCTGTTCACCAAGCCCGAGTCCTACCCCACGGACGTCTACGTCCTGCCGAAGCAGCTGGACGAGAAGGTGGCCCGCCTCCACCTCGACGCGCTCGGCGTCAAGCTGACCACGCTCCGCCCGGAGCAGGCCGCCTACATTGGTGTCCCGGTGGAGGGCCCGTACAAGCCGGACCACTACCGCTACTGACACCGACGCAGCACGACCAGCAACACGAACAGCGATCGGTAGCAGGCCCCTGCCGGGAAGGCAGGGGCCTGTCCCCGTTCTGACGAGGACCCCACCATGCCCCGCGGCCGCTACTCGCTCCACGACCCGCACGACCACACCCCCCTCGGTGAAGAGCACTTCCACTGCGCCACCGGCCCCTCCGGCTGGCGCTACGTCTCGCAGCTCACCACTCCCGCCGGCGACCACGCCGGCTCCGTCGACCTCACCCTCGACGACCTGGGCCGCCCCATCCGCCTGCAGCTCCAGGCCGCGGACTGGCAGGTGCGCGGCGCGGCCCTCGACGGCGTGACCTGGGTCCGCACGGACCCGTCCGGCGAGCACGCCACGGAAGGCAATGTCCCGCAGGCACGCGCCTTCACCGGCGCGTCCCCCGCCTTCTACGTCGCGCTGTCCCGCGCGCTGCGCCTGACACCGGGCGCGGGCGCCACGCGCATCCGCCTGGTCGGCTTCACCTCCCCCGTCCTCGCCCCCCGGACCCTCGACCAGTCGTGGGCCCTGGTCAGCAGGACAGCACACGCCACTGACAACGGCCCGCTCCAGGTGGACGAGTACCAGGTCAGCGACCTGGAGACCGGCGAGCAGCACACGGTGAACCTGGCCGGTGACGTGGTCCTGTCGGCACCCGGCATCGAGCTGGAGGACCTGGACAGCCCCCCGTCGACGTTCACCTGAGGTTCCGCTCGGTGACTCGATGTGCGGAAGGGCTGGTCAGCCTGGTACTGTCCTCTTCGCCCCAAGAAACCCGTTGACACGGGGGGACTGGGGAGGTAGATTCGAACGGTTGCCGGGGGAGCTGGACAGGCTCCCAAGCAGCAGTTAGTCTCTATAGCGCTCTGGTGGTGAACGAGATTCGCCCCGAGCACCTCGATTCCTTATTGGAAAGCGAAAAGCCGATTAGCTCGGCCGGAAAGCTTCTGATAAAGTCGGGACCACCGCCGGAAAGCGAAAGCTGAAAGGCGAAACCCCGCTCCAACAGGGGGCCGGAAAAGTGATTCGGACCGGAAACGGAACGGAAAACGGATCTGGTAAGGTTGGAAACACCGAAGGGAAGCGCCCGGAGGAAAGCCCGAGAGGGTGAGTACGAAGGAAGCGTCCGTTCCTTGAGAACTCAACAGCGTGCCAAAAGTCAACGCCAGACTATAAAATACCCCGTCCTCAGCTTCGGC
>NZ_PXWG01000204.1 GCF_003011965.1 Streptosporangium nondiastaticum | reverse complement strand
CCGGCGTCGGCCGGAGCGGGGCTCCTGATCAGCCAGAGGTCGAGCGCTCCCGCCTCGGTGCCGTCGGTGGTGGCGGGGGCGGCGGGCCGGGAGCCGTTGCGCTCGGCGGGCACCGGTTCGGGGGAGCGGGGGGCCGGGGCGGCGGCCGCGGCGGCGGTCTCGGGGAGGGGGGCGGAGAGGATCGCGGCGATCTCGGGGCCGGGGGCGGGCTGCGGGGCGCAGGCGCCGGTGAGCTCCTTGGCGCGGACGGCGCGGGTGATCCACGTGCGGTCGAGGACGCGGCGCTCGTCCGCCTCGGCGACGAGGTCCTCGGACTGGTTGTAGTCGCCGTCGGCGGCCTGGACGGCCCACAGGTGGACGGCGACGCCGTGCTCCTTGGCGGACATCAGCCCGGGGAGGAGGTCGCCGTCGCCGGTGACGAGGACGATGTCGGAGCAGGCGCGGTTGCGGGCGAGCTCGGTGAGCTCGGCGTGCATGGCGGCGTCCACGCCCTTCTGGGCCCAGCGGCCGTCGCTGCGGGTCAGGGCGCCCAGCCGGACGGTGACCCGGGGCATGACGCGGAGCCTGCGGTGCTCGGGCTGGGGCACCCGGTCGGGCGCGCCGTCGAACCAGTAGATCCTCAGCAGGGGCTGCTCGGTCTCGGCCTCGGCGCGCTCGCGCAGCCCCTGGATGAGGATCGCGTGGTCGACGGAGATGCGGGACCGGGCGGGCTCGCCGGCCAGCAGGCTCGCGGCGGCGCCCAGCAGATACCCGGCGTCCACCAGGACGACGCAGCGGTCCACGTTCCACCCTCTTTCTGTGCGTGCAGAAATTGCGGTCGCCCCCCGGCACGGCAGTGCCCCGGTTTTCCTCGGCTTTCCTTGGAGTCTGCCCGACCGTGCGGGGGTTATCAGTCCGAACTGGATCTTCGGCGTGGCGGATACGCCCTCACGGCGGTAAGTGCACGCATCACGCACGGTAATTACCCGAAATGCGCGGTTCGGCGGTGCGTGCGAGGGTGACCGCAGGGGGTCGTCCCGATGTGGAGGCACTTCAGCATGGCGAAGAACAAGGACCGGAAGCAGCCGAAGTCGGCGAGTGCCGCGGAGCGCGGCCAGCAGCAGGCCAGAAGCTCCTCGATCGAGTCCCAGAGCGAGCAGCGGGCCACGCAGGTCACCCCGGGCGACATGGCTCGCAAGAGCAAGCAGAAGCGCTTCGGCCACAACTGAGCGGCGGCGGGACGGCGCCCGGCCGACAGGAGAGGGCGCCCACCGGCGCTTTGACGCACAGAGGGGCGCACCCGGCTGATCCGGGTGCGCCCCTCGTGCGCGGGTGCGGGCGGGCCGTCCTGCCGGCCCGCCCGCGAATGCTCAGCCGGCCAGGCAGGACGGGCCGAGCAGCTGCTTCAGGTCGCCGAAGAGCGCCGGGTCGGGGGTGACCCGGTGCCGGTCCAGGCGCAGGACGGTGGTCTTCCGCGGCCCCTGGAGCTTGATCCGCACCTCGGTGGAGCCCCGGTGGTGGGTGAGGACCTGGCCGAGCCGCTCCACCATCGGCGGGGTGACCTTCACCGTGGGGATGGTGATGATCACGGGGGCGTTGGTGCCCGCGTTCGACAGGTCGGGGACCATCAGCTCCATGGCCACCAGGCGGGGGATGTCCTCGCGCTTGTCGAGGCGGCCCTTGACGAAGACGACGGCGTCCTCGACGAGCTGGGTGGAGACCAGCTGGTAGGTGGCGGGGAAGAACATGCAGTCGATGGAGCCGGCCAGGTCCTCGACGGTGGCGATGGCCCAGGCGTTGCCCTGCTTGGTCATCTTGCGCTGCAGGCCGGAGATGATGCCGCCGATGGTGACGATCGCGCCGTCGGCGTGCTCACCGCCGGTGAGCTGGGAGATCGCGGCGTCGGCCTTGTCGTTCAGGACGTGCTCGATGCCGAAGAGCGGGTGGTCGGAGACGTAGAGGCCGAGCATCTCGCGCTCCTGCGCGAGGAGGTAGGCCTTCTCCCACTCGACGTCGGAGAACTCCACGTCCAGCCCGAAGCCGGGCCCGTCGTCGCCGCTGTCGTCGCCCATGCCGCCGAAGAGGTCGAACTGGCCCTCGGCCTCCTTGCGCTTGACCTGGACGACGTTGTCGATCATCGGTTCGTAGTGCGCGGTGAGGCCCTTGCGGGTGTGGCCCATCTCGTCGAAGGCGCCGGCCTTGATCAGCGATTCGACGGTGCGCTTGTTGCAGACGACGGCCTCGACCTTGTCGAGGAAGTCGGGGAAGGAGGCGTACTTCCCCTTGGACTTGCGGCAGCGGATGATCGAGTCGACCACGTTCTGCCCGACGTTGCGGACGGCGGTGAGGCCGAAGAGGATCACGTCGTCGCCCTGGGCGGCGAAGTTGGCCTCGGACTCGTTGACGTTCGGCGGGAGCACCTTGATGCCCATGCGCCGGCACTCGTTGAGGTAGATCGCCGACTTGTCCTTGTCGTCGCGCACCGAGGTGAGCAGCGCGGACATGTACTCGGCGGGGTAGTTCGCCTTGAGGTAGGCCGTCCAGTACGAGACGAGGCCGTACGCGGCCGAGTGGGCCTTGTTGAAGGCGTAGCCGGCGAAGGGGACCAGCACGTCCCACAGGGCCTGGATGGCCTCGTCGGAGAAGCCCTTCTTCTGCGCGCCCTCCTTGAAGAAGACGAAGTTCTTCGCCAGCTCGTCGGGCTTCTTCTTGCCCATGACGCGGCGGAGGATGTCGGCCTCGCCGAGCGAGTACCCGGCGACGATCTGGGCGGCCTTCTGCACCTGCTCCTGGTAGACGATCAGACCGTAGGTGACGCCGAGGACCTCTTCGAGGGGCTCCTTCAGCTCCGGGTGGATCGGCGTGATCTCCTGCTGGCCGTTCTTGCGCAGCGCGTAGTTCGTGTGCGAGTTCATGCCCATCGGGCCCGGCCGGTACAGGGCGGACACGGCGGAGATGTCTTCGAAGTTGTCGGGCTTCATCAGCCGCAGGAGGGACCGCATGGGCCCGCCGTCGAACTGGAAGACGCCGAGGGTGTCACCGCGCTGGAGCAGCTCGAAGGTCGTGGGGTCGTCGAGCGGGAGGGCCAGGAGATCGATGTCGATCCCCTTGTTGGCCTTCACCATCTTGACGGCGTCGTCCATGATCGTGAGGTTGCGCAGGCCGAGGAAGTCCATCTTCAGCAGGCCGAGCGACTCGCAGCTCGGGTAGTCCCACTGCGTGATGGTGACGCCGTCGGTGTGCCGGACCCAGACGGGGACGTGGTCGGTGATCGTCTCGCTGGACATGATCACACCGGCCGCGTGCACGCCCATCTGCCGGACCAGGCCCTCGACGCCGCGCGCGGTGTCGATGACCTTCTTCACGTCCGGCTCGTTCTCGTACATCCCGCGGACCTCGCCGGCCTCGCTGTAGCGCGGGTGCTGGGGGTCGAGGATGCCGGAGAGCGGGATGCCCTTGCCGAGGACGTCGGCGGGCATGGCCTTGGTGATGCGGTCGCCCATCGCGTACGGGTAGCCGAGGACGCGGGCGGAGTCCTTGATCGCGTTCTTGGCCTTGATGGTGCCGTAGGTGCCGATCATGGCGACCTTGTCGGCGCCGTACTTCTCGGTGACGTAGCGGATCACCTCGGAGCGCCGGCGCTCGTCGAAGTCGATGTCGACATCGGGCATCGAGATGCGCTCGGGGTTGAGGAACCGCTCGAAGATCAGGCCGTGCGGGATCGGGTCGAGGTCGGTGATGCCCATGGCGTACGCGACGATCGAGCCGGCCGCGGAGCCTCGGCCGGGGCCGACCGCGATGCCCTGGTTCTTGGCCCACATGATGAAGTCGGCGACCACGAGGAAGTAGCCCGGGAAGCCCATCGAGATGATCGTGTCCATCTCGTACTCGACCTGCTTCATGCGGTCCTCGGGGATGCCGCCGGGGAAGCGGCGGTGCATGCCCCGCATGGTCTCCTCGCGGAACCAGGTGACCTCGGTGTAGCCCTCGGGGATGTCGAACTTGGGCATCAGGTTCCGGAACTGGAACATGCCCTCGGTGTCGACCTGCTCGGCGACCAGCCGCGTGTTGGCGCAGCCCTCCTGCCAGGCGTCCGAGGAGTCGATGGCGTACATCTCGTCCGTGGACTTCAGGTAGTAGCCCGAGCCGTCGAAGCGGAAGCGGTCCGGGTCGGAGAGGTTCTTGCCGGTCTGGATGCACAGCAGGGCGTCGTGGGCCTCGGCCTCGTGCGCGTAGGTGTAGTGCGAGTCATTGGTGACCAGGGGCGGGATGCCGAGCTTCTTGCCGATCTCCAGCAGGCCGTCGCGGACGCGGCGCTCGATCTCGATGCCGTGGTCCATCAGCTCCAGGAAGTACCGGTCCTTGCCGAAGATGTCCTGGTACTCGGAGGCGGACTTCAGGGCCTCGTCGAACTGGCCGAGGCGCAGCCGGGTCTGCAGCTCGCCGGAGGGGCAGCCGGTGGAGGCGATCAGGCCCTCGGACCACTGGCTGATGGTCTCCTTGTCCATGCGGGGCCACTTGGTCAGCCAGCCCTCGGCGTAGGCGTCGGAGGACAGCCGGAAGAGGTTGTGCAGGCCGGTGGCGTTGGCCGCCCAGATCGTCTTGTGGGTGTAACCACCCGAGCCGGAGACGTCGTCCCGCTTCTGGTGCGGCTGGCCCCACTGGATCCTGCGCTTGTTGCGCCGGGACTCGGGGGCGACATAGGCCTCGATGCCGATGATCGGGGTGACCCCGGCCTTCTGGGCGGAGTGGTAGAAGTCGTACGCGCCGTGCAGGTTGCCGTGGTCGGACATGGCGATGTGTGTCATGCCCATCTCATTGCAGGCATTGAACATGTCCTTGAGCCGCGCGGCACCGTCCAGCAGGGAGTACTGGGTGTGGACGTGCAGGTGCGTGAAGGGCGGCTTGTTGGCCACGGTGGGAGACCTCCGACGGGAGCGGGCGGTGGGGCGCAGCGGACGCAGCGGGACAGTTTCGAAGGTTACCGGCCCCCACCGACAGCCGCGGGCACGCGCCGGTACCCTCACGCGTTGAGCACGACAGCACACACGTTCGTTCCATGCCCCACCCAGGAGGACCCCGCGATGGCGACCGAGCACGACCGGGCCGCGCAGCGCGGCGAGGAGATCCTTGCCGTTTTCGACACCGCCTTCGGTGAGCTGCTCGCGGCCGACCCCGCCGCCTTCCGGGTCAAGTTCCGGAAGATGGCCGCCTCCGCCTTCGCCTTCTACCGGGGCACGGCGTGCCTCTTCTACCGCGACCTGGCCGCGGAGGCCCCGGAGGGCGCCGCGGGCCCGTTCCTGGACGAGCGGACGAGCCGGGTGTGGATCCACGGCGATCTCCACGCCGAGAACTTCGGCACGTACATGGACGCCAACGGCCGCCTGATCTTCAACGTCAACGACTTCGACGAGGCCTACGTCGGCCCCTTCACCTGGGACCTCAAGCGCTTCGCGGCCTCCGTCGCCCTGCTCGGCCACGCCAAGGCGCTCAGCGACGAGAAGATCACCGAGCTCGTGCGGACCTACGCCGCCGCCTACCGCGAGCGCATCCACGCCCTGGCCACCGGCGCCGGGCAGGACGAGCTGCCGCCCTTCACGCTCGACACCGCCGACGGCCCGCTGCTCGGCGCCCTGCGCGAGGCGCGCTCCATGACGCGCTTCGGGCTGCTCGCCTCCATGACGGAGATCCGCGAGCACGACCGCCGCTTCGCGGCCGACGACGGCGCCATCGAGCTGGACGCCGCCACCCGCTACAAGATCCTCGCGGCCTTCGACGGCTATCTGGAGACGCTGCCCGACACCAGCCTCGCCCGCCCCGACTCCTACCGCGTCAAGGACGTCGTCGGCCGCCGCGGCATCGGGATCGGCAGCGCCGGCCTGCCCTCGTACAACATCCTCCTGGAGGGCAACAGCGACGCCCTGGAGAACGACGTCGTCATCTACATGAAGCAGGCGCAGACCCCGGCGGTCTCCCGGCACGTCACCGACCGGGCCGTGCGCGACTACTTCCACCACGAGGGCCACCGCACGGTGATCTCGCAGCGCGCGCTGCAGGCGCACGCCGACCCGTGGCTCGGGTGGACCGAGCTCGACGGCGCCGGGCAGCTGGTGGCCGAGGTCTCCCCGTACGCCGTCGACCTCGACTGGTCGGACATCGACGATCCGGACGAGATCGCCGCCGTCGTCGCCGACCTGGGCCGGGCCACCGCCACCATGCACGCCGCCGCCGACGACCAGAGCGGCCACTCGCTGGTGCCGTTCTCCACCGAGCGGGCCATCGACGCCGTGATCGCCGCCGACGAGGAGGGCTTCCCGGAGCTCCTGGTGGACTTCGCCCACTCCTACGGGGCCCGGGCCCGCGCGGACCACCAGATCTTCGTGGACCTCTTCCGCAACGGCCGCATCCCGGGCCTCTAGGCCCCGGGCTTCCAGCCGTGGGCGCCACCCCTTAGCCGAGGTTTACGGCGGGCCGTGCCAGACTCGTTCTCCATGGACATATCGGCGGCACGGCTGCGGGCACTGCGCGCGGCGCTGTTCACAGCGCTGTGCGTCACGCTGTCCGCGGGCTCCCACGTGCTGCTGTCCGGGAGGCCGCTGCCCGTGCCCGCCGTCGCGGCGGTGTCCGCGGCCGTCTTCGCGCTCGCCCACTCCCTGGCCGGGCAGGAGCGCGGCTACCGGCACATCGCCGCCCTCCTGGTCCCGCTGGAGCTCGGCGCCACCGCGCTCTTCACCGCCGGGCAGGACACCTGCTACGGCAGCCCCGGCCACGCCGCCCCCGCCCCGGGGGCGCTGGCCTGGCTGTGCAGCGGCAGCACGGGCGGCCCGCTCGCCCGGCTCGCCGGCCCGGGCACCGCCCCGTGGCTGCTGTTCGCGGGGCACGTCGCCGTCGGCCTGCTGGCCGCCGCGTGGCTGAGCCGGGGCGAGCGGGCGCTGGCGCAGCTCCTGTGCGCCGCGGCTGCCGCCGTGTGCCGCCCGCTGCTGCCCGTCCGCACGACCGGCGCCCCGCTGCCCGGCAGCGTGACCGTACGGTCCGCGCGGCCCGCACCTCCCGGCCGCGCCCTTCCGCTCCTCGTCCACTCCGTCGTACGGCGCGGGCCGCCGCGGGGGCCGGCCTCCGGCCTCACCCCCGCCTGACCCACTCCACGTACCACGGAAAGATCGCACCACCATGAGCAAGCGCAACAACTGGGAGAACAAGCAGTCCGCACGCGAGCGGCTGCGCGCCGAGCGCGAGCGCCAGGCCAAGAAGGACAGGACGCGCCGCCAGCTGATCGTCGGCGGCGCCGTCGTCGCGGTCCTGGCCGTCGGCGCGGGCATCGTCGTGGCCGTCTCCCAGCTCGGCAAGGACGGCAAGAGCGGCCTGAACGCGAGCTGGGAGGCCGCGTCCAAGAAGGAGCTCGTCAAGCCCGCCAACACCGGCGGCGACAACGGCACCGAGATCCTCATCGGCAAGAAGGACGCCAAGCACACCCTGGACCTCTACCAGGACATGCGCTGCCCGATCTGCTCCGTCTTCGAGCAGAGCGTCGGGGACACCATCGACAAGGACGTCAAGGACGGCAAGTACAAGGTCTCGTACCACGTCGCCACGTTCCTCGACCGCAACTTCGGCGGCAGCGGCTCCAAGAACGCCCTCAGCGCGCTCGGCGCCGCGCTGAACGTCAGCCCCGAGGCCTTCAGCGCCTACAACAAGGCCCTCTACTCCAAGGCCAACCACCCGAACGAGACCAAGGACGACTACGCGAAGGACGACGTCCTGCTGAAGGTCGCGAACGAGGTCCCGGCGCTCAAGGGCAACGCGGAGTTCGAGAAGAACGTCAAGGACGGCACGTTCGACAAGTGGGCGCTGACGGTGTCCGACGAGTTCGACAAGGCCAAGGACGTCACCGGCACCCCCACCCTCAAGATGAACGGCAAGAAGCTGACGGCGGAGGACGGGAAGAACGTCCCGATCACCCCCGACCAGTACACCAAGGCGATCGACGCGGCCCTCAAGTCCTGAGCCCCGCGCCCCCGGTGTCCCGTCCCCTCCGGTGACGTCAAGTGATGCCGAATCTTCACACGACACTTAACGGATGCCGTGGCAGACTTCGGCCTCATGGAGGGGACGGGAGTTCGACTGAGGGCGCTGCGCGCGGCGCTCTTCACGGCGCTCTGTGTCACGCTGTCGGCCGCTTCGCACGTCCTGCTCTCCCGCACGCCCCTGCCCGCGGCCACGGTCGCCGGGCTGGTGGCGGCGTTCTTCGCCGTCGCCTACGCCCTCGCCGGCCGTGAGCGCGGCTACGGCGCCATCGCCGCGCTGCTGATCCCGCTGGAGCTGACGGCGGACACCGTCTTCACCACGGGCCAGCACGCGTGCTACGGCAAGGCCGGCGGTCCCGTCGCGGGCCCGCTGCACTCCCTGGGCCTGGACTTCGCCTGCCGCGGCGAGCTCGGCACCCCGCTGGCCCGCATGGCCGCCGACAGCACCTCCCCGCCGGCCGGCGGCCCGGCGCTGCCCTGGCTCCTGCTCGGCTGCCACGTCGCGGTGGGCCTGCTCGCCGCCGGCTGGCTGCGCCGCGGCGAGGCCGCCCTGGCCGGGCTGCT
>NZ_PXWG01000203.1 GCF_003011965.1 Streptosporangium nondiastaticum | reverse complement strand
GCCCGGCCCGTGAACTCCCGAACCAGAACCCGAAAGGCTGATCATGTTCGGACTCTCCACATCCCAGGAGATCGTCTGGCTGCACGAGCAGATGCTGCCCGGCAGTCGCGCCTACAACTTCACCGCCACCGTGGACCTGCGGGGCGCCCTCGACGAGGACGCGCTCCGCGAGGGGCTGGCGGCCGCGCTCGGGCGCCACCCCGGTCTGCGGCTCGAACTCGTCGACTCCCCCGGCGGGCTGCCCGGCCAGCGCGTGCGGGAGCGGTGCGCGCCCCGGCTGCGGACGGCCGACCTCGGCGGCGAGGCGGACCCGGAGGCGGCGTTCGCCGCCCTGCTGCGCACCGAGGCCGAGACGCCCCTCGACGTGTACGAGGCGCCGCTGCTGCGCTGGAGCCTCGTCCGGCTCGGCCCGGACCACCACCGGCTCGTGCACGTCGAGCACCACCTCGTCCACGACGGGCACTCGTTCGCGATCCTGCTGAACGACGTGTTCACCGTCTACCGGGCGCGCGTGCTCGGCGAGCGGGCGGTCCTGCCGCCCGCCCGCTCGTACACCGACCACCTCGAAGCCGCCGGGAGCCCCGAGCGGGCGGACCGGCGCGCGGCGGGCCTGGAGTACTGGCGGCGCGAGCTGGGCGACGCGTCGTTCGATCTGCCGCTGCCCGGCCTCGCCCGGCCCGGGGCGCGGCGCCGGCACGCGGGCGGGCAGCTGCGCCGGTCCGTGGACGCGGAGCTCGCCGAGCGCCTGCGCACCCACAGCCGCGCCCAGGGCCACACCCCGTTCTCGACGCTCCTCGCGCTCTTCGCCGAGCTGCTGCGCCGTCACAGCGGTCGCGCCGACCTCGTCGTCGGCACCGCGGTCGGCAACCGCCCCGAGGGCTTCGAGTCGGCCACCGGCATGTTCGTGAACACGATCCCGCTGCGGCTGCGCCTCGACCCGGCGGCGGGCGCGGACGAGGCGGTGGACGAGGTCACCGACAGCCTCATCCGCGCGCTGCCGCACCAGGACGTCCCCGTGCAGGTGCTCACCCGCGAGCTCGGCCTGCACACGTCCGGCGCGGACAACCCGCTGTTCAGCGTCATGTTCAGCGCCCACGACGCGGCGCTGCCGGAGGTGGAGGTGCCGAGCCTGGAGGTGTCGCTGTTCGAGGGTTTCAACACCGGCACCACGCGCTTCGACCTCGACCTGGTGCTGCTGCCGGACGACCGGCGCACGGTCGGCCCGCGGAGCGGCCCGGCCGGCATGACGCTGGTCTGGGACTACGACCGGGACCTGTTCGACGAGGACGCCGCCCGGCTGCTCGCCGACCGCTTCCTCGGTCTCGTACGGGCCTATCTGGAAGAGCCCGCAGCGCCTCTCGCGGCGCTCGGAGCGGAGCCGGTGGACCTGCCGGCGCGGACCGGGGAGCCCGTGGACCCCGGCGCCGCCCTCGACCCCGTCTCCCGGCACGACCCCGGCCTCCCTGCCCTCGTCAGCGGCGCCCGGAAGATCACCTACGGCGAACTCGACCGGCTGGTGGACGAGCTGGCGGCGCGGCTGCGCGCGGCGGGCGTCGCCGCCGGCCGGCCGGTCGCGGCGGTCCTGCCGCGCGGCGTGGACACCGTCGTGACACTGCTCGCGTGCCTGCGCACGGGCGCGGTCTACTGCCCGCTGTCGCCCAACGACCCGGCGAGCCGCCTGGAGACGCTGCTGCGGCGCCTGTCCCCGGCCCTGGTCCTGACCGACCGCGAGAGCGCCCTCGCGCTGCCCGCGGAGGGCCTGCCGGCGCCGGTCGCGCTGCTCGGCGCCGAGGAGCCGTTCCCCGCCGCGGCGCCGGCCGCGCGCGTCGACGGTGCCGCGTACGTCATCCACACGTCCGGTTCGACAGGCCTGCCCAAGGCCGTGGCGGTCGGCCGCACCGCGCTCGCCCACCACATGACGACCGTGTCCGCGCGCTTCGGGATGCGCTCCGACGACAGGGTGCTGCTCTTCGCGCAGCCGTCGTTCGACGTGGCGCTGGAGGAGGTGCTGCCGTCCCTGCTGGCCGGTGCGTGCCTGGTGGTGCCGCAGCGGGAGGTGCCGACGGCGGCCGAGCTGATCGCCGTCCTGGCGGCCCGCCGGGTCACCGTCGCCAATCTGCCGACGAGTTACCTCCTGGCCGTGCGGGAGGAGCTGTGCGAGGCGCTCCGCGACGGGATGTGGGAGCCGCGGCTGCTGGTCACCGGCGGCGAGCGGCTGCCGGCCGCCGCCCTGCGGGACGTCCTGGCCGCGACGGACGCGACGGTCCTCAACGCGTACGGGGTGACCGAGGCGACCATCACCTCGGCGGTCCACGAAGTGAGCCGTGAAGGTGCCGGCGGCGCCGGGGAGGCCTGTGAAGTGCCGCTGGGGACCGCGCTGCCGGGGGTCGGGGTGCACGTCCTGGACGCGGGGCTGCGGCCGCTGCCCGTGGGCGCGGTCGGCGAACTCGCGGTCTCGGGCGCGGCCCTCGCCGAGGGCTATCTCGGGGGCGGTGAGGCCGCCGCGGCGACCGCGGCCCGGTTCGTCACCGTGCCCGCGCTCGGCGGGGCGCGCGCCTACCTGACCGGCGACCTCGGGTACCGGGACCGCGACGGCCTGCTGTGGTTCCTCGGCCGCCGCGACAACCAGGTCAAGCTGCGCGGCTACCGCATCGAGCCGGAGGAGATCGAGGCGGTGGCCTCCGAGGTGCTCGGCGGCCGCTCGTGCGCGGTCGTCCTCGGCCACGACGCGGCCGGCGCCCCCTGCCTGACCGGCTTCGTCGACGGCGGGGAGGAGCCGGACCAGGCCCTGCTGCACAAGGCGCTGTCCGAACGGCTGCCCGCCGCGCTCGTCCCCGCGCGCTGGCTCCGGCCCGCGGCGATGCCGGTGCTGCCCGGCGGCAAGCCGGACCGCGCCGCGCTGGCCCGGCTCGCCGCCGAAGCGGTGACGGCCGGCGGCCCGGCGGCCCCGGAGCGGGAGGAGAGCTCCGATCCGGCCGTCGCCCTGCTGGCCGAGGGCTGGCGGGAGGTCCTGGGGCACGACCGGTTCTCGCCGTCGTCCCACTTCTTCCAGGTCGGCGGGCACTCCCTGCTCGCCGCGCACCTTGCCGCGTGGCTGGAGCCCCGGCTCGGCGCGCGCCCGCCGCTGCGCGTCCTCTTCCAGCACCCCGTCCTCGCCGACCAGGCCCGCGCCCTGACGGAGACCGCCCCGTGAGCCGCCCGATGAGCCGCCCGATGAGCACCACCACCCTGTCGTCCGTCCTGGAGACCGAGCACCGCGACCTCGCCGAAGCGTTCACGGCGTTCGTCCGCCGGGAGCTCGTGCCGCTGGCCGCCGAACTCCCCGAGGACGGGGGCCTGCCGCCGGCCGAGCTCCGCGCGTACGTCCGCCGCCGCTCGGCGAAGCTGGGGTTCTACGCCGGTGACCACCCCGAGGAACTCGGCGGCTCCGGCATGCCGTTCAGCGCCGTGGTCATGCTGCACCACGCGGCCGGGCGCAGCGGCTGCCCGCTCGCCCCGTACGCGCTGGCCGGCTCGGACGGCCCGAGCCCGCTGCTGCGCCGCGGCACGGAACAGCAGATCGAGCGGTATCTGAAGCCGCTCGTGCGGGGCGAGGCGACGCGCTGCCTCGCGCTGACCGAGCCGAACGCCGGATCGGACGCCTTCCACCTCACCACGACCGCCCGGCAGGACGCCGACGGCGGCTGGGTGCTCTCGGGACGCAAGACGTTCGTGAGCAACGCCGGGCACGCCGACTTCGTGATCGTCGTGGCCCGGGCGGTGGACGGCGACGGCAAGGACCTCGGGCCGACCGCGTTCGTCACGGGCATGGACACGGCGCGGCTGCGCATCGGCCAGCGCTACGAGGGCATGTCCGGCGAGGAGCTGTACGAGCTCGTGCTGGACGAGGTGCGGCTGCCCGCCGACGCCGTCGTCGGCGGCGCGGCGGGCGTGGGCGCGGCGCTCGGCAACGGCATCGACAGCCTCTCGCGGGGCCGGCTCGTGGTGGCGGCGATGTGCAACGGCATCGCCGAGCACGCCCTGGAGCTCGGCATCGCGTACGCCCGCGAGCGGAAGGCGTTCGGCGAGCGCATCGGCGCGTACCAGCACGTGCAGGAGCACCTCGTCAGCAGCCGGGCCGAGGTGGAGGCGGCCAAGCTGCTGACGCTGGCGTGCGCGCGGCTCGTCGACGACGGCGTGGAGACCCCGGAGAACGCGGCGCTCGCCAAGCTGACGTCCTCCGAGACCGCGGTCCGCGTCGTGGACCGGGCGCTGCAGGTGCACGGGGCGACGGGGTGGGTGCGCGGCCACCCCCTGGAGTTCCTCTACCGGTACGTCCGGATGATGACGATCATCGAGGGGACCTCCGAGATCCAGAAGGTGATCGTCGCCCGGGCCATGGGGCTGGGCTGAGCGCGCCCGCCCCCGCCCCCGATCCCTTCTCCTGCCGACGACGTCACGGAGGAACCATGACTTCTTCACGTACTGCCGCACACCTGTCCATCGCACACGGCGGCACCGCGACCGCTGAGGGCTGGGACGACGTCCTGGCCCGGTACGCGCACCACGTCTCCGCGTCCCCGGACGCGCCCGCCGTCGAGGACGGCGAACTGACCTGGACCTACGCCGAACTGGACGCCCTCGCCCACCGGACGGCCGACGCACTGCGCGACCGGGTGGGGTCCGGCGACCTCGTCGCCGTCTGCCTGGACCGCTCCGCCGCCCTGGTCGCCACGGCCGTCGCCGTGGCCCGGCTCGGCGCCGTCTACCTCCCGCTCGGGCCACGCCCCGGTGAGCGACGGCTCGCCGCGGTCGCCGGCGGGCTGCGCGTCGCCTGCCTGATCGGCGCGCCCGGCGTGCTGCCCGAGGCGTACGCGGGCGCCGAGCGGCTGCCCCTGCCGCTGCCCGCCGAGGGCGCCAACGCGCACGGCGGGGTCGTCGCCGCCTTCCCCGCCGCCGGCCCGGACTCCGGGCGCCCCGCCGTTCCGGACGGCACCTTCTACGCCGTGCTCACCTCCGGCTCGACCGGCGTGCCCAAGGCCGTAGCGGTGCCGGGCACCGCCCTCGCCGCCCGCCTGCGCTGGTACGCCGCGCGCACCGCCGCCCGGCCCGGCGACCGGCACAGCCTGCTGGTCGGCGTCTCCTTCGACCCGCACGTCCTGGAGCTGTGGGCCGCCCTGACCTCCGGCGCGGCCCTCGCCGTCCCCCCGGACGACGTCCGCTGGGATCCCGAGGTCCTCACCGCGTGGTGGCGGCGGGCCGGCGTGACCGTGGCCATCCTGCCCACGCCCCTGGCCGAGATCGTCCTCGAACGCCCCTGGCGGGACCTCCCCGCGTTGCGCCACCTCAGCATCGGCGGCGACCGGCTGCGGCGCCGGCCCGGGCCGGACGTCACCGCACGCGTGGACAACGCGTACGGGCCGGCCGAGGCCGCCGTCGTGGCGACCGCGCACGACCTCGGCTCCGCCGGCGACGCCCCCGGCACTCCCCCGCCGATCGGCACGCCCGCCGACGGCACCGTCGTGTGCGTCACCGGCCCCGAAGGGCACGTCGTGCCGCGCGGCGAGGCCGGCGAACTGCGCATCGGCGGCGCGGGCCTCGCGAGCGGGTACCTGGACGAGGCCCTCACCGCCCGCCGCTTCGTCGCCCCGCCGCCGGAGGTGACCGGCACCGGCCGCGTCTACCGCACCGGGGACCGGGTGCGGATGCGGCCCGACGGCGTCCTGGAGTTCCTCGGCCGCCTGGACGACCAGGTCAAGGTGCGCGGCGCACGCATCGAACCGGCCGAGACGGAGGCCGCGTTCGAGGACGACCCGCGCGTCCTGCGGGCCGTCGTCGCGGCGGAGTCCGCCGCCGGCGGCGACGTCCGGCTGATCGCGTTCGTCCGGCTCGCGCCGGACACGGGCGCCCTGCCGGCGGCCGGACTGCTGGACGCGGTGCGCGGCCGCCTGCCCGAGCAGGCGGTGCCGTCGGCACTGCGCTACGTGGAGGCGTTCCCGCTCGACGCCAACGGCAAGGTCGACCGGGCGGCGCTGCTGGCCGGCGCGGGGGCCGCTCCCGCGGTGGGGGACGATGCCGGTACGGACTCGGTCCCGGACTACAGGGACACGGACACGGATACGGAGCGGCTCGTGGTCGAGCTGTGCCGGAACATCCTCGGCCGGCCCGAGACGGGTCCCGGCGACAACTTCCTCGCCTCGGGCGGCGATTCCCTGACCGCGGCCAGGCTGCTGACCGCCCTGGAGGAACGCTTCGGCGTCCGGCTCCGGGCACCGCAGCTGCTCCGCAGGCCGGACCTGCGCAGCCTGGCGGAACTGGTGGACTCACGCCGGGAACGCGTGCCGGCGGCGCCGGGAACGGAGAGCCCGGAAACGGGGGCGGCCGTTCCCTCGGCCGCAAGGGCGGAGGACCGCGTCGGAGAGGGCCCGGGGAGCCGTCCGGTGGAGCACCACCGGGACTCCAACGAGCCGGCGGAGCAAGCCGCCTTCCCCGCCGCAACGGCGGATCACCGCAGCAAGGGCCGGGGGACCGGCCCGGTGGAGCACCACCAGGACTCCAGCCCGGCAGGCACCGCCGAGCCGCCGCAGCAGGCCGTCCCCTCCGCCGCAGCGGCGGACGACCACGACCGCGTGAGCCCGGCGGAACACCCGGCTCCCCGGGCCGGCAGGCCCCCCGCGCCCGGCCCGGCCGCCGCCTCCGGCGGGGTCCTCGGCCGCGTCCTCGCGCACGCCGCGGCGGAGCCGGCCGCCCTCGCCGTGACCGACGGCGAACTCACCCTCACCTACGGGGAGCTGGCCGCCGCCGCCCGCCGTCTGGCGGGGGCCCTGCAGGCCCGCGGTGTCGGGCGGGGCACGCCGGTGGGGCTGCTGCTGCCGCATTCCGTGGGCGCCGTCGTGGCGAAGGCCGCCGTCTGGTGGGCGGGCGGGCACTACGTGCCGCTCGACGCGGCATATCCGCGCGCCCGTACGGAGGCGATGCTCGCCGACGCCGGCGTCTCCCTCGTCGTCGGCGAGAAGGACCTGCTCGAAGCAGCGGGCATACCGGCCGTCCGGACGCTCGTCCTGACCGCGGGCGGCCTCGCCGGATGCGGTCCCGACGCCGCGGAGAGCGACTTGCCGGAGCCTCCGCCGTACGACCCCGGCGCGACGGCGTACGTGATGTACACGTCCGGGTCGACCGGTCGCCCGAAGGGTGTGGCGATCACCCACCGCGGCATCGCGGGGCTGACCGCCGGCCCGGACTTCCTGACGGTCACCCCGCGGGACCGCGTGCTGTTCCACTCGGCGCTGACCTTCGACGGCTCGCCGTTCGAGCTGTGGGTGGCCCTCGCCAACGGCGCGGCGGTGGCCGTCTCGCCCGCGGGGCGGCAGTCGCTGGAGGGCCTGGCGCGGGACGTGGAGCGGCTGGGTGCCACGGTGGCGTTCCTGACGACGGCGCTCTTCCACCACCTGGCCGCGCGCCGCTCCCCGGTCTTCTCCGTGCTGCGTTCGGTGATCGTGGGCGGCGAGGCCCTGTCGGCGCGGCACGCGCGGGCCGTCCTGCGCGCCCACCCGTGGCTGGAGCTGGTCAACGGCTACGGGCCGACCGAGACCACGTCGTTCGCCACCGCCCACCGCGTGCGGGACGCCGACTGCGACGCCCCGCCGCCGATCGGGCGTCCCCTGGCCGGGGCGACGGCGCACGTCCTGGACGAGCACGGCGCCGTGGCGCCCGCCGGCACCCGCGGCGAGCTGTGGGTGGGCGGCCCCCGTCTCGCGGCGGGGTACGTCGGCCAGGAGGCCCTCACGGCGGAGCGCTTCGTGGAACATCCCTCGGCGGGGCGGATCTACCGCACGGGCGACGTCGTCTCGGCGCGACCGGACGGGACGCTGGACTTCCACGGCCGCGTGGACGACCAGGTCAAGGTCCGCGGCTTCCGGATCGAGCCGGGCGAGATCGAGCACGCCCTGCGCGACCACCCGCGGGTGGCGGACGCCGCCGTCACCGTCGTACGGGCCGGCGAGGACGACGCGCGCCTGGTCGCGTTCGTGGTCCCCGACGGCGAAGGGCAGCCCGCGGTGGCGGCCCTGCGCGACCACTTGGCGGGGCGGCTGCCCGCGCACCTGCTGCCCAACGCGTGGTCCGTGGTCGGCGCGCTGCCGCTGACGGGCAACGGCAAGGTGGACCGCCGGGCCCTCGCCGGGCGGCCGGTGCCGGGGCTGCCGCGGTCGCCGGACGCGCCCGGGCCCGTACGCCGCGAGCTGACACCTCTTCAGCGGGCGGTCGCGGACGCCTGGGGGCGGGCGCTGGAGTGCGAGGTCGGCGACGCGGACGCCGACTTCCTGGCCCTGGGCGGGCACTCGCTGCTCGCGCTGGGCGTCGTGGACGACCTGCGTGAGGACCTCGGCGTGGAGCTGACGCTGGCCGCGTTCTTCGCGGCGCCCACGGTGGCCGGGCAGGCGGCCCTCGTCGAGGAGGCGCTGGCGGAGGCGTTCGGCGCGGAGCCGGCCGCCGGGCGGAACGGGGCGGGACAGTGAGCGGCGGTGCGGCTTCGGAGGCCGCGCGGCAGGAGGCGCTGCTGCGGCTCGCCCGCCGCCGCAGCGCGGACGCCCGGGCCCGCCGG
>NZ_PXWG01000202.1 GCF_003011965.1 Streptosporangium nondiastaticum | reverse complement strand
GACCGGAGACGGGGTATTTTATAGTCTGGCGTTGACTTTTGGCACGCTGTTGAGTTCTCAAGGAACGGACGCTTCCTTCGTACTCACCCTCTCGGGCTTTCCTCCGGGCGCTTCCCTTCGGTGTTTCCAACCTTACCAGATCCGTTTTCCGTTCCGTTTCCGGTCCGAATCACTTTTCCGGCCCCCTGTTGGAGCGGGGTTTGTTTCGCGCCTTCCGGCGTGATCACTACTTTAGCGGATTTCCCCGGCGGCTCCTAATCGGAGCCTGGGGCCTTCCCGATCCGAATTCCGGCATGCCGAAATTCATCCCGTTCAGGGGCCGTGCAGTGGTGAGTGCCGCCGGTGCGGCTCGATCGCTGCCCCTCCGGCCTTCTCAGGCCCTCGCGGCAACTCGAAGGACTCTACACGACCCCGTAGGGCTCATCAAACCGGTGGCGCAAGCCCATTTCCGTCCCGTAGCCTCCGGCCCATGACCCGGCATGCAAGCACGCAGCAGTGGTGGGCCGCCTGACGGCGGCCCCGACTCCGTGCTTCGCGCATGCATCCAACGGCCGCCGCCTCGGCGGCCGTTTTGCTGTCCGGGGCGGCGTCCCTCTCCAGGCAGAGGAGCGCACCACCCATGACCCGGATCTTCAGCGGCATCAAGCCCACCGGCCATCTGACGCTCGGCAACCACCTCGGCGCCATCCGCCAGTGGGTGGAAGTGGACCAGCACAAGGCCGACGCCCTGTTCTCCGTCGTCGACCTGCACGCGCTGACCGTGGACCACGACCCGGCCCGCGTACGGCGGCTCAGCAGGCAGACGGCCACCCTCCTCCTGGCGGCCGGACTGGACCCGGCGCTCTGCACGCTCTTCGTACAGAGCCACGTGGACGAGCACACCCGGCTCTCCTATCTCCTGGAGTGCACGGCGTCCGACGGCGAAATGCGGCGGATGATCCAGTACAAGGAGAAGGCGGCGCGCGAGCAGGCGGCCGGCGGGAGCGTGCGGCTCTCGCTGCTGACGTATCCCGTGCTGATGGCCGCGGACATCCTCGCGTACGGGGCGGACGAGGTTCCCGTGGGTGAGGACCAGGCCCAGCACGTCGAACTCACGCGGGATCTCGCGGTGCGGTTCAACCAGCGGTACGGGCACACGTTCACCGTTCCCAAGGCCGTCCTTCCGACGGTGGCCGCGCGGGTCATGGACCTGCAGTCGCCGACGGCGAAGATGGGGAAGTCCCACGCGGAGACGGCGGGCATCGTCTATCTCCTGGACGAGCCGGACGTCGTGCGCCGGAAGATCATGCGCGCGGTGACCGACAGCGGCAGCGACGTCGTCCACGACCGCGAGAACCGTCCCGGTGTCACCAATCTGCTGGAGATCCTGGCCGCCTGTACCGGCGGCCGGCCCGCGGAGCTCGCGGAGGGCTATTCCTCATACGGCGCGCTGAAGCGGGACACCGCCGATGCGGTGCTGGAAGCGCTGCGGCCACTGCAGGAGCGGCACACCGCGCTGTGCGGCGACCCGGGTTATGTGGACGCGGTGC
Organism: Streptosporangium nondiastaticum; assembly: GCF_003011965.1. Taxonomy (GTDB): domain Bacteria; phylum Actinomycetota; class Actinomycetes; order Streptomycetales; family Streptomycetaceae; genus Streptomyces; species Streptomyces nondiastaticus. The sequence continues at coordinate 7,121 of NZ_PXWG01000202.1, read as the reverse complement.
TGCGGGAGGGCGCCGAGCGGGCGCGGAGCCTCGCCCGGCCGACCGTGGACGCCGCGTACCGTGCGATCGGGCTGCTGCCCGCGTACTGAAGCCGGTCCGAGTCATGGCGGTCCGAGTCGCTACGGCCCGAGTCACTACGGCCTGGTTCGCTACGCACCCGCGGAGCGAAACGCCCGCCGGTAGTCGCGCGGGCTCGTGGCGAGGCGGGCCGCGAAGTGCTGCCGCATGGTGACCTCGCTGCCGAAGCCGCAGCGGCGGGCCACTTCCGGCATCGGCAGCCCCGTCCGCTCCAGGAGCTTCTGTGCCGCGGCGATGCGCTGGTCGAGCAGCCACTGCACCGGCGTCGTGCCCGTCGTGGCCGTGAAGTGGCGGGCGAAGGAGCGCGGCGACATGCCGGCCCAGCCCGCCAGGTCGGCGACGGTCAGCGGTTCGGAGAGGTGGCGCAGGGCCCTTTCCCGTACGGCTGCCAGGGCGTCGGCCTCGCGGTCGGAGCAGGGCGTGGGCTGGTCGACGAACTGGGCCTGCGTGCCCGTGCGGAAGGGGGCGGTGACCATGGAACGTGCGATGGTCGCCGCGGCTTCCGCGCCGTGGGCCGTACGGACCAGGTGGAGGCAGAGGTCGATGCCGGCGGCGACGCCCGCCGCGGTCCACACGCCGCCGTCCTCGACGAAGAGGGCGTCGGGGACGACCTGGACGCCGGGATGGCTGCGGGCCAGGAGTCCGGTGAGGTTCCAGTGGGTGACGGCGCGGCGGCCGTCGAGCAGGCCCGCCTGGGCGAGGACGAAGGCGCCGCCGCAGAGCGCGGCCACCGGCACGCCCGCGCCGTGGACGCTGCGCAGGGCGGCGAGGACGGGTTCGGGGACCGGGGCCAAGTGCTCATCCACGCCGGGGACGACCACGAGGTCGCTCGCGCCGAACCCCCTCAGGGCTTCGAGGTCCTGGTCGGGGGTGAGGGTGAGGCCGCCGGGCATGGCCACGGGAGCCCGGTCGGCGCCGTGGCGGCGCAGGGTGAAGCGGGGAACGCCGCGGTCGGTGCGGTCAGTGCCCCAGACCTCGGTGATGACGGCGACGTCGAAGGCGCGGATGCCGGGGAAGGCGACGAGGGCGACGCGCTGTGCTGGCTGCATGGGCACCATCCTGCCGCTCATGGCAGCAATCCATCGAACAGGGTCTCTCCTGCCACTGGGCCGGGTCCGCGGCGGCGACCAGGATCGTCAGCATGAACAGCGCACAGAACATCCGTATCAGCGACAACGCCGCCCTCATCGTCGTCGACGTCCAGGAGGCCTGGAACGACCAGGACTTCTACCCGCCCCGCAACAACCCCGCCGCCGAGGGCAACATGGCGCGGCTGATCGACACCTGGCAGGCGGCGGGCCGGCCGGTGGTCTTCGTCCGGCACGACTCGTCCGAGCCGGCCTCTCCGCTGCGCCCGGGCCGGCGGGGGAACGACCTGCAGGACTTCGTCCAGGAGCGGCGTGGCAAGGGCAGCGGCCCGGAGCTGCTCGTCACCAAGACGGTGAACTCGGCGTTCCTCGGCACGCCGGACCTGGGGCGCTGGCTGGACGAGGCCGGGATCCGGCAGCTGGTCGTCATCGGCATCATGACGAACTGGTGCGTGGAGACGACCGCCCGGATGGGTGGGAACCTCGGCTACGACGTGATCGTGCCGGTCGACGCGACGTACACGTTCGACGCGGTCGGCCCGGACGGGGAGTCGCTCACGGCGGACGAGCTGTTCCGGGCGACGGCGACGAACCTGCACGCCGCCCGCTTCGCGCGGATCGTGCCGACGGCGGCTCTGGTGGAAGGGGCCTGACCGATAGAAGCGGTGGGAGCGGTGGGAGCGGTAGAAGCGATAGGAGCGGTAGGAGCAGTAGAAGGAGCCTGATCAGCCCTCGCCCGAGGCCAGCTCCCGGCTGCGGTCGCGAGCGGCCTCCAGGGCGGCGATCAGCGCGTGCCGCACCCCGTGCTTCTCCAGCTCACGGATGGCGTTGATCGTGGTGCCGGCCGGCGAGGTGACCGCCTCGCGGAGCTTGACCGGGTGCTCGCCGCTGTCGCGGAGCATGACGGCCGCGCCGATGGCGGCCTGGACGATCAGGTCGTGGGCCTTGTCCCGCGGGAGGCCGAGGAGGATGCCGGCGTCGGTCATCGCCTCGACGAGGAAGTAGAAGTACGCCGGTCCCGAGCCGGACAGCGCCGTGGCCGCGTCCTGCTGGGACTCGGGCACCCGGAGCGTCTTGCCGACGGGCTTGAAGATGGCTTCCGTGCGGAGGAGGTGGTCCTCCGTGGCGTGGGTGCCGGCGGAGATCACCGACATGCCCTCGTCCACCAGGACGGGGGTGTTCGGCATGACGCGCACCACGGGGTTGCCGCCCGGCAGCCGCTCCTCGAAGAACGACGTGGGCACGCCGGCGGCGGCACTGATGACCAGCCGGTCGGCGGGCAGGTGCGGGGCGAGCTCGGCGAGGAGCGCCGCCATGTCCTGCGGCTTCACGGCCAGGATGAGGGTGTCGGCGGTCTTGGCGGCCTCGGCGTTGGTGACCGTCTCGACGCCGTACCGCGCGCGGAGCGCCTCGGCGCGCTCGGGGCGGCGCGCGGTGACCAGGAGGTCCTCCGTCGACCAGCCGGCGCGGATCATGCCGCTCAGGAGCGCCTCGCCGATCTTTCCGGTACCGAGGACGGCGACTTTCTGGGTCACGGACTCCACCTCTTCGCTGGTTCGGGGGCGTGTCTTCACCGCACTGTGCCGCACTTCGCCGGTCTCGGCCGGTCAGGGGCGTGCCCGGTCATCTTTGCACCCCGCGCGCACGTCGTGCGCCGGGCGCGGTCGGCCGGCAGGCCCACGGGGGCCTGCGCCGGAGCGAGGGGACGAGCGGATTCCGGCCGGCCACCACAGCGTTTACATCGTGGTAACGCGCCGACGCTCCCTGGACCTTGGCCCCTTGGACAGAATGACCGCGGGTGTCCACGGCACGCTCCGTCACCCTCTACCGTCCGGCCGGTCCTGACCCCGACGTGTCCGCAGCTCGTACGCAACGACCGCGCGTCCGCATACGTGCAGTCCGTATCCCCGTACCCCCACGCCCCGCCAAGGTTCCCCAGGCTCAACCGGCTCCAACCGGCTCCAACCAGCTCCAACCGGCAACGATCAACGATCACATCGCTGCGCGACGCCACGCGCTGGAGGCAGATCCTCATGGACAAAATACCCCTCAGCCATGCCCGCAAAGTGCTCGCCAGGACCAAGCTCCGGTCAAACCCTCCCCACAGCAGCGCCAACGCCCGGCGCCCCGAAGGCCCCGGCCTGAACGGCCGACGGCGCCCCGAAGGCCCCGGCCGGAGCGGCCGGGGCCGTGACCTGCGCGCCGACGTCACCGCCTCCCTCGTCGTCTTCCTGATCGCCGTACCGCTCTCCGTCGGCATCGCCGTCGCCTCGGGCGTCCCGGTCGAACTGGGCCTGGTCACCGGTGTGGTCGGCGGCCTCCTCACCGGGCTGCTGCCGGGCAGCAGCCTGCAGGTCAGCGGCCCGGCCGCCGGCCTGACCGTCCTCGTCTACGAGGCCGTGCGCGAGTTCGGGCCCACCGCGCTCGGCGTGCTGGTCCTCACCGCCGGCCTGCTGCAGATCGCCATGGGACTGCTGCGCCTGGGCCGCTGGTTCCGGGCGATCTCCGTCGCCGTGGTCCAGGGCATGCTGGCCGGCATCGGCCTGGTCCTCATGGCCGGCCAGGTCTACGCCATGGCCGACATGCGCCCGCCCGCGAGCGGCCCCGAGAAGCTCACCGGCCTCCCCGACCTCATCATCGACACCCTGATCTCGACGGACGCCCTGACCGCCGCCGCCGTGGGCACCGCCACCATCGCCGTCCTGGTGCTGTGGCCCCGCTGGCGGCGCGGCGCCCAGTTCGTCCCCGCGCCCCTGGCGGCGGTCGCGCTGGCGACGGGCGTGGTCGCCGGCCTTTCCCTGCCGGTGGCCCGGATCGAGGTGAACGGGCTGCTCGACGCCGTCCGGCCGCCGGGCAGCGCGGACTTCGCGCGGCTCGGCGAGATGAGCGTCCTGGGCACGGTCCTGGCCTTCGCCCTGATCGCCTCGGCCGAGACGCTGTTCAGCGCCGCCGCCGTCGACCGGCTGCACGAGGGCCCGCGCACGGACTACAACAAGGAGCTCATCGCCCAAGGCGCCGGCAACACGGTGTGTGGAGCCCTCGGCGCCCTGCCGATGACGGCGGTCATCGTCCGCAGCGCGGCCAACGTCAGCGCGGGAGCGAAGACCAAGGCGTCGCGCGTCCTGCACGGCGTCTGGCTGCTGGTCTTCGTCGCACTCGTCCCCTGGGCCCTGGAGGTCATCCCGGTGGCGGCACTCGCGGGGGTGCTGATGCACGCGGGGTGGAAGCTCCTGCCCTTCCGGGACGTCGTCCGGCTCTGGCGCGAGCACCGCGGCGAGGCCGTGGTGCTCGTGGTGACCACAGGGGCCATCGTGGCGACGAACCTCTTCGAGGGCGTCGCCATCGGTCTGCTGATGGCCGTCGCCAAGGCGGCGTGGGAGACCTCGCACGTCCATGTGGAGACACGAACGGCCGAGGACGGCACGGTGCACGTCCGGGTCCTGGGCAATGCGAACTTCCTCCGACTGCCGAAGATCCTCGACGAGTTGGAGGCCACGCTGCCGCGCCCGGGCAGCGGCGGGGAACCAGGCCGGGGCGAGGAACCGGGCCGGGGCGTGGAGCTCGACCTGAGCGGGCTGCGGCACATGGACCACGCGTGCAGGTCGGCGCTCACCGCATGGGCGGAGCGCAACGCCGGAGCCCGCGGCCCGGTGGCTACCGGGCACGGGCCATGCTCGCCACCACACGCAGGCTCCGGACCGTGGAGCGGACAACCTGCTCCTTGACGAAGGCCGCCGGCCGCCCCGTCAGGACGGAACCGCGCGGTGAATCGTCGCCGTGCACCGGCTGCACGAGCCCGTCGTGGCGGCCGAGGCTGATGCACTGCATGACGTAGCGGAACGCGAGCGGCTGCGCCGGCCGGGACCCGATGTCGGCGAGGACGGACGCCGCGGCGTGCGCGCCCGTGGGCATCGCGGTCGCGCACGCCATACGGAGGGAGGTGGCCGCCGCGTCGCCGGCTGCGTAGACGGCCGGATCCGTGGCCGACCGGAGCGTACGGTCGACCACGATCCGGCCCGCGGCGTCGAGCTCGAGGCCCGCCGCGGCCGCGAGCTCGGTGCGCGGCCGCAGCGCCGCCGACCAGACGGTGACGTCCGCGTCGACGTCGTCGACCGAGGCGACGCGCTCCCCTTCCCTCACGCTCACGCCCATCGCGCCGAGAGCCTTACGGACGTGCGTGCGCCCCTTGCCGGACAGGCCCGCGCCGAGCGAGCCCGCCGTGAGGAGACGGACCTCCCATCCGGGGTGCGATTCGGCGATCTCGGCGGCGAGTTCGACTCCGGTGAGCCCGCCGCCGACGACGGCGAGCCGCCCCGGCCCGTCGAACAGCCGCTTGCCCAGCTCGGCCGACGACTCGGCGGTGTAGGCCCGCTCCGCCGCATCCTGCGCGGCGCGCGTGTCCGTAACGCTGCCGAGCGCGTACACGAGCCGGTCGTAGGGCACGGTCCGGCCGTCGTCCGTACGAAGCTGCCGGCCGGCGCGGTCCAGGTCGACGGCACGGGCGGCAAGGTGCCGGATCCGTGTGCCGCGGAGGAGTACGGAGAGGGGGTGGGTAACGCTCACCTCGGGCCGCCCGGCGGCGAGTTGGTGCAGGCGGACTCGCTCGGTGAAGTAGTCGTTGGGGTCGATGAGGGTGACGGCGACGTGGGGGTTCAGCGCCAGCCTCAGAGCGGCGGAGAGGCCGGCATAGCCGGCGCCGAGAACGACGATGTCAGGTCGGTGCGTCTGCGTCATACCCACACGACGAAACAGCGGGCCGAAGTGTGACAGCCACCGTCACAGCCCCTGCGGATCGAGGTACTCCGGGTGACCCGGGTGATCCGGGTGACCCAGTTGATCGGGGTGGCGGAGGTGACGGAGGTGGCGGAGCTTGTCCGGGTTGGCGACGGCATAGACCTCCGTGATCCGCCCCTCGTGCACGGTGAACGCGAAGACCATCACCCGGCCCTGGGCCAGGTCGACGGAGACGATGCCGGGGGCGCCGTTGACGTCCCGGACCAGCACCCGCATCGACAGCGGGTCGAAGCCGCGGCTGATGCCCTGGGCGAAGCGGGCCACGTTCTCGTGGCCGCAGACGGGGCGACGGGCGGCCGAGACCTTCCCGCCGCCGTCCGAACGCCAGACGACATCGGGGTCCAGGACGGACAGCAGGCTCTCGAAGTCGCCGTTCATCACGGCGGCGAGGAAGGCGTCGACGGCACGGCGGTGCTCGGCGCGGTCGACGGAACAGCGCGGGGATTCGGCACGCACGCGTTTGCGTGCGCGGGACGCCAGCTGCCGTACGGAGGTGGGAGTGCGGCCGACGACTTCGGAGATCTCGGTGAACGGCATGGAGAACACGTCGTGCAGGACGAACGCCGTCCGCTCGGCCGGCGTGAGCTTCTCCAGGACGGTCAGCAGCGCAATGCCGACGGTTTCGTCCAGGGTGACCCGGTCCTCGGGACCGGGAACCGTGCCGAGGACCGTGCCGACGATCGGTTCGGGCAGCCAGGGGCCGACGTAGGTTTCGCGGCGAGAGCGGGCGGAGCCGAGCTGGTCGAGGCAGATGCGGCTGACGACGGTCGTCAGATAGGCGGCGGGATTGGCAGCTTCGTCGTCGGGGAGGAGCTGCCAGCGCATCCAGGTCTCCTGCAGCGCGTCTTCGGTATCGGCGACCGAGCCGGTGATGCGGTAAGCGACGGCCCAGAGTTGCGGGCGGTGTTTCTCGAAATCAGCCAGGGGTGCCACGGGACCACCGGCTCCTCTCGTGAGCGTCGGGTAAACGCGAATAAACGCGAAAAAGCCCTGGCGGGAACTCAAGGTTCCCACCAGGGCTTTCTCTAAAAATTGTTCGGCGGCGTCCTACTCTCCCACACGGTCCCCCATGCAGTACCATCGGCGCTGAAAGGCTTAGCTTCCGGGTTCGGAATGTAACCGGGCGTTTCCCTAACGCTATGACCACCGAAACACTATGAA
>NZ_PXWG01000201.1 GCF_003011965.1 Streptosporangium nondiastaticum | reverse complement strand
GCCAGCAGGGCCACCAGCTGCTCGTGCAGCAGGGGATGCCGGGCCGCGAGCACACGGCCGCCCAGCACCACCGGCACCCGCGCCGCCACCAGCAGGCCCAGCCGCCCCAGCGCGACCGCGGCCATGGTGGCGACCTCCTCCGCCAGCCGGTCCACGATGCCGCGGGCCACCGGATCGCCCGCGGCGGCCACCGCGAACAGCACCGGCACGAGCTCGTGCCGCCGCTCCGCCGCCACCGCGCCCAGGTGCAGCGCCTCGATCAGCGCGGGCATCCCGTCCAGGCCGAAGCGCGCGGGCAGGGCGTCCGCCAGCGCGGTGGGCCCGCCGCGGCCGTCCGCCGCCCGCGCCGCCCACCACAGCGCCTCCTCCCCCAGGTCCGTGCCGCCGCCCCGGTCGCCGGAGAACCGCCCGAGCGCCGGGAAGCGGGCCGTGCGCCCGCCCGGGCCGAGCCCGGAGCAGTTGATGCCCGCCCCGCACACCACCGCGACCCCCACCGGCTCGCCCCCGTCGGGCAGCCCCGCCCGCAGCAGCGCGAAGGTGTCATTGGCGACGACGGCCTCCCGTCCCCAGCCGCGGGCGGCGATCTCCGCGGTCAGCCGCTCCTCCTCCACCGGCAGGTCGCAGTTGGCCAGGCACGCCTGGACGCGGGCGGCGTACGGGAGCGGGCCGGGCCCCGCCGCGCCGGCTCCCGCGACGGCCCGTTCCACCAGCTCCGCCAGGCCGTCCACCGCGCTCCGCACGCCCGTGCGCTGCGGCTGGAACCCGCCGCCGCGCGCCGCCCCCAGCACCGCGCCGTCCGGCCCCACCAGCGCCACGTCGGTCTTGCTGTTGCCCGCGTCGACGGCGAGCAGCGCGCCGTCCGCGTGCCTCACGCCCACGCGAGGTGGTCCTGGTTGTGCGCGAGGAGGGCGTCGGTCAGCCGGTCGGCGTGGTCGAGCTGCCCGATCAGCGGGTGCGCGAGCAGCGCCGCGAAGACGCGGTCCCGGCCGCCCTTGAGCGCCGCCTCCAGCGCCAGGTGCTCGTACGCCGTGACGCCCGCGACCAGCCCGGCGTAGAGCGGCTCCAGGGGACGTACGGGCAGCGGGTGCGCACCGCGCGCGTCCACGGCCGCGGGCACCTCGATCACCGCGTCGTCCGGGAGGAAGGGCAGCGTGCCGTTGTTGAGGGCGTTGACGACCTGGACGTCCCCCGTGTCCCGCAGCAGCGACGCGGTCAGGGCGACCGCCGCCTCCGAGTAGAAGGCGCCGCCGCGCCGGGCCAACAGCTCCGGCTTCTCGTCGAGCGCCGGATCGGCGTACAGGGCCAGCAGCTCCCGTTCCATGGCGGCCACTTCGGCGGCCCGCGACGGCCCGGTCCGCAACTGCCGGACGACCTCGTCGTGCTGGTAGAAGTAGCGCAGGTAGTAGGAGGGCACGACGCCGAGCCGGTCGACGACCGAGCGCGGCATGCGCAGGTCCGCGGCGATCGCGTCCCCGTGCTCGGCGATCAGCCGCGGCAGGACGTCCCGCCCGCCCACGGTCACCGACCGCTCCCACGTGAGGTGGTTGAGGCCGACGTGCTCCAGCGCCACGTCCTCCGGCGCCACCCCGAGCAGCCGCGCGAACTTCCGCTGGAAGCCGACGGCCACGTTGCACAGGCCCACGGCCCGGTGCCCGGCGCCCAGCAGCGCCCGGGTCACGATGCCGACCGGGTTGGTGAAGTCCACGATCCAGGCGTCGGGGCTGCGCCGCCGCACGCGCTCGGCGATGTCCAGCACCACCGGGACCGTGCGCAGCGCCTTGGCGAGCCCGCCCGCGCCGGTGGTCTCCTGGCCGACGCAGCCGCACTCCAGCGGCCACGTCTCGTCCTGCTGCCGGGCCGCCTGGCCGCCGACGCGCAGCTGCAGCAGGACGGCGTCCGCGCCGTCCGCGCCGGCGTCGAGGTCCGCGGTCCAGGAGACGCGGCCGGGGTGGCCCTGCCGGGCGAGGATCCGCCGTGCGAGCCCGCCGACGAGCTCCAGCCGCCGCGCGTCCGGGTCGATCAGGACGAGCTCCGTCACCGGCAGCGCGTCGCGCAGCCGGGCGAAGCCGTCGACGAGTTCGGGGGTGTACGTGGAGCCGCCCCCCACCACTGCGAGCTTCAACCGTGACTCCTTCGTCGGTCGCCCCGGCCGGGGCGGCGCGGACCTCAGGCCGTGTCGAACGCGGTCTCCCGGGCCGCCGCGAGCGCCGTGCGCAGCGCGCCGGTCAGGATCGGGCGGCCCTCCACGGCGCTCAGCCGCAGCTCGGGCCGGGGCAGGGCCAGCCCGGTCAGCTCGGCCTCGGTCATCGCGCGCAGCCGCTCCCCGCCCGCCCGGCACACCGCGCCGGAGAGCACCACCAGGGCGGGGTCGACCACGGCGACGACGGACGCGAGCCCGACGGCCAGCCGCCGGCCCAGCTCGGCGAAGACGTCGTCGCCGGCGCCCGGCAGCTCCGCCGCGCGGGCGAGCGCCTCGGGAGCCGTACCGGCGGCTATGCCGTGGGAGCGGGCCAGCGCGACGACGGCGGAGGAGGACACGAGCATCTGGAAGCCCCCGCCGCCGTCGGGGCCGGCCGTGGCGTCGTCCCCGCCGCGGGCGAGCGGCGCGCCCGGCAGCGGCATGTAGCCGATCTCGCCGGCGCCGCCCGTGGCGCCGCGCAGCAGCCGGCCGCCGAGCACGACCGCGGCGCCGACGCCCTCGTCCGCCCACACCAGCACGTAGTCGCCGCAGCCCTGCGCCGCGCCGGCGTGCTGCTCGGCGACGGCGGCGAGGTTGACGTCGTTCTCGATGACGACGGGCGTCCCGAGCGCTGCGGTGATCTCGCCGCGCAGGGTGCGGGACTGCCAGCCCGGCAGGTGCGGGGCGTAGCGCAGGACGCCGGTGCGCGGGTCGAGGGCGCCGGGGGTGCCGATGACGGTGTGGTGCAGGGCCGTCCGGTCGAGCCCGGCCGCGGCGAGGGCGCCGTCGACGGCCAGTGCGACGAGCTCCGCCGTCCCGCGGCCCTCCTCCGGGCGCACGCGGTGCTCGCCGGTGACCGTGCCCGCGATGTCCGCGACCTGCGCGGTGATGCCCTCGGGGTCGACGGCCAGCGCGGCGACGTGGGCGATGCCCGGGTCGATCTCGTACAGCTGGGCGCTGGGGCCGGGCCGCCCGGTGACGCTGCCGGTGCGGCGCACCAGGCCGGCGGCCTCCAGGCGGGTGAGCAGCTGGGAGGCGGTGGGCTTGGACAGGCCGGTGAGCTCGCCGAGGCGGGTGCGGGTGAGCGGGCCGTGGGTGATGAGGAGGTCGAGGGCGGCGCGGTCGTTCATGGCCCGCAGCACGCGCGGCGTTCCCGGGGCCCCGGCCATCTCGCTCCGTCCAAGTCTGTGGGGAAAGTCTGTTAGGAAACTTTCCTATCGATGATCGGGAGGGTAGGCGCGCGCCGGGCCGGGCGTCAACGGCCTCACCCGAAAATCGGGCGACGAAACGCCCGAACGCTGTTAATTTCCCTGACCATGCAACCGCTCGCCGACAGTGACATACGCGCGTCCTTCATCAACTGCTCCAAGGGAGAGGCCCGCCGGATCGCGCTTCCGCGCAACCTCTCCGAAGTCCCCTGGGAGGACCTCGACTTCCTGGGCTGGCGGGACCCGGGCGCCCCGGACCGCGGCTACGTCGTCGCCGAGCGCGACGGACAGCTGACCGGCGTGACCCTGCGGGTGCCGCAGAGCGGGCCGCGGAGCATGGCGAAGACCACGATGTGCTCGCTGTGCCTGACGAGCCACCCGGGCTCGGGCGTCTCCCTGCTGGCCGCCCGCCGCGTCGGCGCCGCCGGCCGCGAAGGCAACACCGTCGGCGCGTACATGTGCGCGGACCTCTCCTGCTCGCTCTACGTGCGCGGCAAGAAGGTCCCGGAGCTGTCGATGCGCTACAAGGAGACCCTCGGCGAGGAGGAGCGGATCGCCCGCATGCTCGGGAACCTGGACGACTTCCTGGCGAAGGTCCGGCGCGGCTGACGCGCCGCGGAACGGCGGAAAGCCGGAGGGGCCCGACCGCATCGGTCGGGCCCCTCCAGCTGTGACGTCGACGTCCCGGGACGGCTCGGGCGTCACTTCGCGAGCGGCTGCCCCGGCGGTATCGGCGTCGTCGCCTGGGACTGCGGCGAGGCGGGATTGGCCAGGACGGACGGGGCGGCCACGGCCGCCATCGGATCGGGCCCGGACTCCGTCTCCAGATTCGCCTCCGTCGGACGCCCGACGATCCGGATCCCCTCCGCGTCCAGCGCCCGCTTGATGCGCCAGCGCAGCTCCCGCTCGACGCCCAGCGCCTTGCCCGGCATCGTCTTGGCCGACACCCGGATGACCACCGAGTCCAGGTAGACCGCGTTCAGGCCCAGGACCTCGACCGGCTCCCACAGCCGCTCCGTCCACGGCTCGTCCTTCTGCATCTCCTCGCCCGTACGGGTGAGGATCTCGCGGACCCGCTCCAGGTCCTCGTCGGCGCGGACCTGGACGTCGACGCCCGCCGTCGCCCAGCCCTGGCTCAGGTTGCCGATGCGCTTGACCTCGCCGTTGCGCACGTACCAGATCTCGCCGTCCGTGCCGCGCAGCTTGGTCACGCGCAGACCCACCTCGATCACCTCGCCGGAGGCGACCCCGGCGTCGATCGAGTCGCCCACGCCGTACTGGTCCTCAAGGATCATGAAGACGCCGGAGAGGAAGTCGGTGACCAGGTTGCGGGCGCCGAAACCGATGGCGACGCCCGCCACACCGGCGCTCGCCAGCAGCGGGGCCAGGTTGATCTTCAGGACCGACAGCACGGTGAGCGCCGCCGTGCCCATGATCAGGAACGAGGTGACGCTGCGCAGCACGGAGCCGATGGCCTCCGAGCGCTGCCGCCGCCGCTCCGCGTTGACCAGCAGGCCCCCGAGGGCCGTGCCGTCCACGGCCGAGGCCGTGCGGTTCATGCGCGCTATCAGCTTGGTGATGGCACGCCGGATCAGGGAGCGCATCACGACCGCGATGACCAGGATCAGGATGATGCGCAGGCTGTTGCTGAGCCAGACGGACCAGTTCTCCTCGACCCAGCCGGCGGCGTCGTTCGCCGTCCGTTGTGCCTCGTCGAGAGAGACAGGACGAGGCGTCTCTTCTGCGGCCAGGGCAGCGGACCAGAACACTGCAGGAACCCTCCGTGTGTGATGCCGGCCCACGGGAGGCGGGCGGGCAAGACCCACCACATTAGCGGGACGCAGGTGATCGTCCGTTGCTGTGTTCGAGATGCGACCGGTCCTGAGCGGGGGATGAACAAGATGTGTTCCAAAACACCCGTGACCCGTTACCTGGTCATGGTGGCGCTCCGACCAGGGGCCGGGGGACACTTGCAGGAGATCGTCCCGGCGCGAGCCACGCGCCGCCGGCGTACAAGGAGGCACCCGTGCCGCATGTCCTGGTCCTCAACGCGTCGTACGAGCCGCTCGGCGTCGTACCGCTCCGCCGCGCGCTCATACTCGTCCTCAATGAAAAGGCCGTCAGCCTGGAGGACACCGGCGCCTATATGCACAGCGCAACGTGCACCATCCCCGCTCCCAGCGTGGTCCGCCTCAAACGCTTCGTGCGCGTGCCCTTTCGGGGGCCCGTCCCGCTCACCCGCCGTGCCCTCTTCGCCCGTGACGGCGGGCGCTGCGCGTATTGCGGTGGCGTCGCAACCAGCGTCGATCACGTGGTCCCGCGCAGCCGCGGCGGCCAGCACGCCTGGGAGAACGTGGTGGCGGCCTGCCGCCGCTGCAATCACGTCAAGGCCGACCGGCACGTCGCCGAGCTGGGGTGGCGGCTGCGCCACCAGCCCGCACCGCCGTCCGGCCTGGCCTGGCGCATCATCGGCACGGGCCATAGGGATCCGCGCTGGCTGCCTTATCTGGAGGCATTCGGCGCGGAGGATGCGATGGCCCGGATCGACGGCATTTCCGCCTGACGGTTCCGGGCCATCAATGTCGGCACCGGGCGATGCTCCGGCTTGCGGTACCGGTGCGGTTCCGGTAGCCGGAGCCCTCGTCGTTGCGGCGGGACGGGTCCGCCCGCCGCAGCGGCGCTCCGCCACGACGGCGAGAGCCCGGGGGAACGCGCCGCAACCGAAGCGGCACGTCCTGCCGGACCGGCCGCGTCAGCGGGCTGTGTTCGCCTCGTACGCCTCCACGCCCCGCAGAGCGCCCCCGGCCCCCTCGCCCTCTACGCGGACGAATCGGGTGTCCGGTGCGTCCATGCGCACCACCTCCGTCCCGCCGGTGCCGGTGCCCCGGGCGGCCTCCCGCCAGGTGCGGCCGTCCGCGGACACCTGGACGCGGCAGCCGGCAGGCTTCTGGCCGTCCTGCCCGTCCTGGCCGTCCTGCCAATGCAGCACCAGCCGCCCCAGCCGTACGGGGCGGGCCAGCTCCAGCTGCCGGACGTCCCCGCCCGGGGAGCTCAGGGCCGCGCCGCGCGCCAGGTCCGGGCCGCCGGCCTGCGGATAGGCCCGTACGGTCAGGATCCGCTCCTGGTCGCCCAGGCGCACCGGCACGGTGAAGGTGCGGGCCGAGCCGCCCGCCGGGACCGCGAGCTCGATCCGGGCCGTGGTCACCCCGCCGCGCGCCACGCTCACCTCGGCGGGGGCCGTCACCCGGACCCCGTCGGGCGCCCGCACGGTGAGCTTCTCCCGCACCTGCTCCGGCCGCCGGTTGATCATCCGCACGTCCACCGCCGCCGGGGCCCCGCCGAGCTCCGCTTCCGCCTCCGTGCGCGTGAGCTCGACGTCCGCCGTGGGCGTGTCCGCGAACCACGGGGCGAGCTCGTGGACGGGCGGCGGCGCGCCGTCGCCCTCCCACACCACCCGCAGCGCGTCCGCCTTCAGGCCCTTGCCCGGCACCTGCGTCCAGCCGCTGTCCGACACCGCGCCCAGCGGCTGCCAGCCCTTGGCGACGTCGTGCGCCCAGGCCGTGCCGCGCGCCCCCGGCGCCGGGGCGGTCAGCACCGTGACGGCCGTCAGCGGCCGCGGCCCGGCAAGCCGCACGGTCAGCGGCTCGCCCGCGGCGCCCGTGAACGCGGTGGCCGGATCGCCGTCGGTCGCCGCGCCCGCCGAGCGCACCGGCCGGTCCACGCCCGTCCAGCCGTTCGCCCGGGCCAGCGCCTGGTCGAGGAAGGGCGTGAGCACGCCCTTGCCGACCGTCACCGGGCTGTCCTTGATCCGCCCGCGCAGCCGCTGCACGTCCAGCTGGGCCCGCCAGGCCTCCGCGCCGTCGCCGCGCGCCTGCGCGAGCAGCATGTCCAGCGCCCGCGCCCCCGCCTCGCCGTGCCGCGCGAGCTGCTCCAGCCACGGGCCGGCCTCGTCGCCGAAGGTCCCCGACAGGCGCTGCGGGGCGTCCCGCATCGTGCCGAACGCGGCCCGCAGCCGGCCCGCGGCGTCCTCCCGCGCCTTGGCGTCCGTCCCCGACAGGGCGGTCCAGAACGCGTCCAGCAGCGGGCGCAGGTACGCCGACTCCTCGCCCCCGAGCACCGACGACGCGTCGTTGCCCGCCAGCGCCCGCAGCGCCTCCCGGGTGCGCGCGTCCGGCCCCGCCAGGTCGTTGACCGCCGCCTGCCACGACTCCTGGGGGCGGTAGCCGCGCGGGTTCCAGGCGTAGTCGGCCGCCGTGAACAGCGGGATCCGCGAGACCGCGGCCTGCGACGAGGCGTTGGCCAGCAGCGCGGCGGAGCCGGACGCTACGGCCGGCTCGCGGCCGGTGTACGGGCCGAGGAAGATACGGTCCTGCGCGAAGTCGTTGACCGGGTAGTTGTCCATCGTCACCAGCGGGTGCCCGAACGCCTCCCGGGCGTCGGACAGTTCGGCCCCGGTGATGGTCTTCGGCACCACCCCGACGCCCGTCCACGCCACCTCCACGCGCGGGTCGAGCTGCTCCGCGAGCGCCCGCCGGAACGCCGTCCGCCCGTCCTGGTAGTACTCGGTGGGCAGCAGCGACAGCGGGGCCGCCTCCGGGCCCTTCGCCGCCAGGTGCTCCGCCAGCGCGCCCGCCACCTTCGCCTGCGCCTTCGCCGCGGCCTTCGGCCCCGACCCGAACGCGTCCGCGTCCGCCCCGCAGTGCCACTCGCTGTAGCTCACGTCCTGGAACTGCAGCTGGAACGCCCGGAAGCCCAGCGCCCACATGCCGTCCACCTTGCGCTTGAGCGCCCGCAGGTCCTCCGCCGACGAGAAGCACATCGCCTGCCCGGGGCTCACCGCCCAGCCCAGCGTCACGTGGTTGCGGCGCGCCCGCTCGGCCAGCGCCCGGAACTCCTCGCGCTGCGCCGCGGGATAGGCGGCGCGCCAGCGGGCCTGCCGGTACGGGTCGTCGCCCGGCGCGTACAGATAGCGGTTCTGCTTGGTGCGGCCCATGAAGTCCAGCTGCGCCAGGCGCTGCTCGCGCGTCCACGGCTCGCCGTAGAAACCCTCGGACAGACCCCGTACCGCCGTGCCCGGCCAGTCGCGCACCACCGCCCCCGCGAAGCCCTTCGCGCCGCCCCGCTCCACCGTCAGCTGACGCAGCGTCTGCACCGCGTGGAACAGCCCGTCGGAGCCCGCGCCCGCGAGCGCCGCCGTCGGCCGGCCCGCCACCTGACCCGCCGCCAGCCGGTAGCCTCCGGCCGGCAGGTCCCCGGCCTCCGGCGCGCCCAGCGCCCGCAGCGC
>NZ_PXWG01000200.1 GCF_003011965.1 Streptosporangium nondiastaticum | reverse complement strand
GGCGCCTCCCGCGACACCGGCTCCCCGAAGTCCGGCGGCGGCGTGGCGCGGACGGCCACGGGCGTGGCCGCGGCCGTCGTGACGGTCGTGCTCGCCGTCGTCGTCGCCGGGCAGGTCGAGGACGGCGCGGACACCCAGGCGCAGGCGCGGCCCGCCGACGTCGAGCGGGCCAAGGCGGACGCCGCCTCGCGCTCCGACAGCCGCCCCACGCCCAACGGCGGCGCCGCCCAGCAGCTCACGTACGAGCAGAAGATGGACCGCAAGTACCCGCTGGACGAGAAGGCCAAGGGCAGCGGCGCCTTCGACACCGTCGGCGGCCACGAGGCGGCCCCGGGCCGCGGCGAGGTGCTGCGCTACCGCGTCGACGTGGAGAAGGGGCTGCCGCTCGACGGCGAGCTCTTCGCCACCGCCGTGCACCGCACGCTCAACGACGACCGCAGCTGGGGCCACGGCGGCACCCGCACGTTCGAGCGGGTCTCCTCCGGGCACGCGGACTTCGTCATCACGCTGGCCACGCCGGGCACCACGGGCGTGTGGTGCGCCAAGTCGGGCCTGGACACCACGCAGGACAACGTCTCCTGCGACTCCGCCGCGACCGACCGCGTCATGATCAACGCCTACCGGTGGGCGCAGGGCGCGCGCACGTACGGCGACAAGATGCACGCCTACCGGCAGATGCTCATCAACCACGAGGTCGGGCACCGCCTCGGGCATGACCACGAGACGTGCGGCAAGGAGGGCGCGCTCGCCCCGGTGATGATGCAGCAGACCAAGTTCCTGACGACGGACGGCATCACCTGCAAGCCGAACGCCTGGCCGTACCCCTGAACCGGTGATCGAATGTCCCGCCGTCCGGGACGTCTCATCTCTGGATGTGAGACACCTTGGACAGGGGCCGAAAATTCGTTCAGTCTTCTGCGCATGTCGTACCGCCACGCCTCCGAGAACGCCGCCTTCGTGCTGGCGCTGATCGGCGTGGCCGCGCACAGCGTCGCCGACATCCACTGTCGCTGAGACCGCCCTTTTCCCCGCCGTCCTGCGCTGCCCGGCAGCGTCGCGTCCGCCGGGGGCGGTCCGGTGCTCCCGTGCGCTCCTTCCCACCGCCTTCCGCGGGTGCTTCCTGCTCCCCTCCCTCCGGTGCACCCCCTTCCCCGGGTGCGCCGTCGCATTCCCGCGAAAGGCATTTCCTGTCATGCGTCACATGTCCGTCATATCCCGTCGGGTGGCCGCTGCCGCCGTCAGTGTGGTCCTGGTCGGCGGCGCGGCAGCGGCATGCGGCCCGAAGGAGGGCGGCGACGCCAAGGGCGGCGGCGCCGAGGGCGCGCCCAAGAAGGGCGGCACGCTCACGGTGCTCAACAGCGCGCCGCAGAAGCAGTTCGACCCGGCCCGCCTCTACACCTCCGGCGGCGGCAACATCCCCTCGCTCGTCTACCGCACCCTCACCACCCGCCACCGCGCGAACGGCGCCGAGGGCACCAAGGTCGTCCCCGACCTCGCCACGGACACCGGCACGCCCAGCGACGACGCCAAGACCTGGACGTACAAGCTGAAGGACGGCCTCAAGTACGAGGACGGCTCGCCGATCACCTCCGCCGACATCAAGTACGGCGTCGAGCGCTCCTTCGCCGCCGAACTCTCCGGCGGCGCCCCCTACTTGCGCGACTGGCTCATCGGCGGCGACAGCTACCAGGGCCCGTACAAGGAGAAGAAGGGCCTCGACTCCATCGAGACGCCCGACGAGAAGACCATCGTCTTCAAGCTGAAGAAGTCCGAGGGCGACTTCCCCTACTTCGCCACCTCCACCCAGTTCGCCCCCGTGCCCAAGGCCGAGGACACCGGCGCCAAGTACGCCGAGCACCCGGTCTCCTCCGGCCCGTACAAGGTGATCAAGAACGCGGGCGACGGCGAGCAGATGACGCTGGAGCGCAACCCCAACTGGTCCGAGGACACGGACAAGGAGCGGCACGCCTACCCCGACCGGATCGAGGTTAAGTCCGGCCTGTCCGCCGCGGTCATCAACCAGCGCCTGTCCACCGGCTCCGGCCCCGACGCCGCCGCGGTGACCACCGACACCAACCTCGGCCCGGCCGAACTCGCCCAGGTCACCGGCGACAAGAACCTCGCCGCCCGGGTCGGCACCGGCCACTTCGGCCAGACCTCCTACCTGGCGTTCAACCCCGCGGTGAAGCCCTTCGACGACCCGAAGGTGCGCCAGGCGATCTCGTACGCGATCAACCGCACCAGCGTCGTCAACGCCGCCGGCGGCTCCTCGCTCGCCGAGCCCACGACGACCTTCCTGCCCCGCCAGAAGCCCCTCGGCTACACGCCCTACGACCACTTCCCGGCGGGCGACAAGGGCGACCCGGCCAAGGCGAAGGAGCTGCTGAAGGAGGCCGGTCACGAGAACGGCCTGGAGATCACCCTCACCCACTCCACCGCCCAGAACCGGGAGACCAGCCCCGAGATCGCGACCGCCGTCCAGGCCGCGCTCAAGGAGGCCGGGATCACCGTGAAGCTGGAGGGCCTGGAGGACAACGACTACGACGAGAAGATCCACAGCTTCGACAAGCAGCCGGGTCTCTTCATCGCCCACTGGGGCGCCGACTGGCCCTCCGGCGGCCCCTTCCTCGCCCCGGTCTTCGACGGCCGGCAGATCGTGAAGGACGGTGCCAACTTCAACACCGCCCGCCTCGACGACCCGAAGGTCAACGACGAGATCGACGCCATCAACAAGATCACCGACCATGACGCGGCCGCGCAGCGCTGGGGCGCCCTGGACAAGCGGATCGGCGAGCAGGCCCTGACCGTGCCGCTGTTCAACCCGGTCTACAAGCGAATCTTCGGCAAGGACGTCAAGAACGTCGTCATCAGCAACTGGACCGGTGTCCTCGACGTCTCGCAGGTCGCGGTCAAGTGACGACCGAACTGCTCATCACCGCGGAACCGGAGGCGGGAACCGCTCCCGCCTCCGGCACCCGGCAGGTCCTGCGGCGGCTGAGAGCGCGCAAGTCCGCGCTCGCGGCCGCCGCCGTGCTGGGCCTGCTCGTCCTCCTCGCCCTCGCCGCGCCCCTGCTGGCCGCGATCGAGGGACAGGACCCGAACACGTACCACGACGCCCTCGTCGACTCCGCGCGCGGCGGCGTCCCCTTCGGCGACTTCGGCGGCGTCAGCGCCGAGCACTGGCTGGGCGTCGAACCGGGCACCGGGCGCGACCTGTTCGTGCGCCTCGCCTACGGGGCCCGGGTCTCGCTGCTCGTCGCCCTCGGCGCCACCGCCGTCCAGATCCTCATCGGCGTCGGCGTCGGCCTGGCGGCCGCGCTCGGCAACCGCCTTGTGGAAAGCCTGCTCACCCACGTCACCGACGTGATGGTGGCCATGCCCCTGCTCGTCTTCGCCATCGCCCTGATGGCCGTCGTCCCGGCCGACTTCCCCCGGCCCGTGCTGCTCGTCATCGCCATCGGCCTGCTCGCCTGGGGAGGCATGGCCCGCCTCGTGCGCGCCCAGACCCTCAGCCTGATGAAGCTCGACTTCGTCTCCGCCGCCCGGCTCACCGGAGGCTCCACCTGGCGCCTCGCCCGGCGCGAGCTGCTGCCCTCGCTGGCCGCGCCCGTGATCACCTACGCGGCCGTCCTGCTGCCCACCAACATCGTGCTCGAAGCGAGCATGTCCTTCCTCGGAGTCGGCGTGAAGCCCCCGACCCCCTCCTGGGGCCACATGCTCTCGACGGCCACCACGTGGTTCCGCGCGGACCCCATGTACGTGCTGCTGCCGGCCCTCATGCTGTTCGTCACCACGCTCGCCTTCACCGTCCTCGGCGACGGGGTGCGCGCGGCGCTCGACCCGCGCGAGGCGTCCCGGCTGCGCGTCGGCCGCAACCGGCGCAAGGCGCGCACGAGCGGCGCGGGAGGCACGGCATGACCGGATACTTCCTGCGGCGCGCCGCCGGCGCCCTCGCCGTCCTCCTCGTCCTCTCGGTCGTCGTCTACGCGACCTTCTACATCGCGCCCGGCGACCCCGCCCGCCTCGCCTGCGGCCCGCGCTGCAACCCCGAGCAGATCGCCCAGGTCCGCGCGCAGCTCTCCCTCGGCGACCCCGTGTACGTCCAGTACTGGCACTTCCTGCAGGGCATCTTCGCCGGGCACGACTACTCCACCGGCACCGCCGTGCTCCACTGCGACGCACCGTGCTTCGGATTGTCGTACCAGAACAACCAGCAGGTCACCGACATGCTGATCGAGCGGCTGCCCGCCACCGCCTCGCTCGCCGTCGGCGCCATGGCCGTCGCCCTGCTCCTGGGCACCGCCACCGGCCTGCTCTCCGCGCTGCGCCGCGGCGGGATCACCGAGCGGGTGCTGACCTGGCTCACCCTCGCCGGGACCGCCACGCCCGTCTTCATCAGCGGCCTCGGCCTGCTGATGCTGTTCTGCGCCTACCTGGCCTGGCTGCCCTTCCCGGCCTACGTGCCGCTCACCGAGGACCCCGAGCAGTGGGCCTGGAACATGCTGCTGCCGTGGGCCGCGCTCGGCCTGCTGGAATCCGCCAAGTACGCCAGGCTGATGCGCAGTTCCACGCTGGAGACGCTGGCCGAGGACCACATCCGCACCTTCCGCGCCTACGGGGTCGCCGAGCGCAAGCTCGTCACGCGGCACGCCCTGCGCGGCGCCGTCGCCCCCGTCGTCGCGCTGTCCGCGGCCGACTTCGGGTCGATGTTCGGCGGCGCGGTCCTCACCGAGATGATGTTCGGCCTCCCCGGGATCGGGGCGCTGCTGGTGCACGCCACCACGACCCTCGACCTCCCCGTGGTCGTCGCCGTGGTCATGGTGACCGGCACCGCCGTCGTCATCGCCAACATCGTGGCGGACGTGCTCTACGCCGCCGCGGACCGAAGGGTGGCCCTGCGATGACCGCACGACGCACGAGCGGCGGGCCGGCGGACGGCCGGCCCGCGACCGGGCCCCTGGTGGCCGTCTCCGGCCTCTCCGTGGCCTTCCCGTCCGGGCCCGGCGGCGCTCCCGTCCGGGCCGTGGACGGGCTCTCCTTCGAGCTCGCGCCCGGCGGCGCGCTCGGCATCGTCGGCGAGTCCGGCTCCGGCAAGTCCACGGCCGCCTACGCCCTGCTGGGCCTGCACCGGGACACCGGCGCCGAGGTCACCGGCGCGGTGACCGTCGCCGGCCACGACGTCCAGGCGGTGGACGCCGCCGGTCTGCGCCGGCTGCGCGGCGGCGTCGCCGCCATGGTCTTCCAGGACCCGCTCTCCTCCCTCGACCCGTACCAGGCCGTCGGCGACCAGATCGCCGAGGTCTACCGCGTCCACCACCGCGGCGCCTCCCGCCGGGAGGCCCGGGCCCGCGCGGCCGAGGTGCTGGACCGCGTGGGCATCCCCGACGCGGCCCGCCGCGCCCGCTCCCGCCCGCACGAGTTCAGCGGCGGCATGCGCCAGCGCGCCCTCATCGCCATGGCCCTCGCCTGCCGGCCGGAGCTGCTCGTCGCGGACGAGCCCACCACCGCCCTGGACGTCACCGTCCAGGACCAGATCCTCGGCCTGCTGCGCGAACTGCGCGCGGAGACCGGCATGGGCCTGATCCTGGTCACCCACGACCTGGGCGTCGCGGCCGGCAGCGTCGACGACCTGCTCGTGATGAAGGACGGGCGGGCCGTCGAGCACGGACCCGTCGGCGAGGTGCTCCACGCGCCCCGCGAGGACTACACCCGCGACCTGTTGGCGGCCGTCCCGCGCGTAAACGTCCGGCGGGCGACCCGTAAGGACGCACCGCACCGGGCCGGAGGTGACGACTCCGTCCTGCTGGAAGCAACCGCCCTGCGGCGGGAGTTCGGGCGCGGCAAGCGGGCCGTGACCGCCGTGGACGACGTGTCGCTCACCGTGCGGGCCGGCGAGACCGTCGGCGTCGTCGGCGAGTCCGGAAGCGGCAAGACCACGCTCGGGCGGATGCTCGTGCGCCTGCTGGAGCCCACCGGCGGCCGGCTCGGCTACCGCGGGCGCGACATCGGCGGCATGAAGGAGCGCGAGCTGCGCGCCTTCCGCAGCGAGCTCCAGATGGTCTTCCAGGACCCCGTCTCCTCCCTCAACCCCCGCCGCAGCATCGGCGAGTCCATCGCCGACCCGCTGCGCGCCGCCGGGAAGCTGGACGACGCCGCGATCGTCGCACGCGTGCGGGAACTGCTGGAGCGCGTGGGGCTCGCCCCGGACTCCTACCACCGCTACCCGCACGAGTTCAGCGGCGGCCAGCGGCAGCGCGTCGGCATCGCACGGGCCCTCGCCCCCGAGCCGAAGCTGATCGTCTGCGACGAGCCCGTCTCCGCCCTGGACGTCACCACCCAGGCACAGGTCGTCGCGCTGCTCGGCGAGTTGCAGCGCGACCTCGGCCTCGCGCTCGTCTTCATCGCCCACGACCTCGCCGTCGTACGGCAGGTCAGCGACCGGCTCGTCGTCATGCGCGGCGGCCGGATCGTGGAGGAGGGACCGGCCGACACCGTCTACGAGCGGCCCGCGCACCCCTACACCAAGGGCCTGCTCGCGGCGGTCCCGCGGCTCGAAGCGGCCGAAGCCCCCGCATAGCGCGGGGCAACGCCTCATCTCCGGGAAAGTCACCTCTGTTCACCCCTTCCGGTGGCGCGACGGACAACCGTCCGTCGCGCCACGGGCGAGCCCGCATAGCGTGCTTCCGCTGCCGTTGCCGTTCGGCGGCCGCAGGTCAGGCGAGGGCGACCACAAGGGACAGACGGGGGTGCGTGCGTGCGCGTGGGACTCCTTACGGAGGGTGGGTATCCGTACGCCTCGGGTGAGGGCGGCCAGTGGTGCGACCAGCTCGTGCGGGGCCTGCCCGGGCACGACTTCGAGATCTGCGCCCTGAGCCGCCGCGCCCGGCAGGACGCGGGCGGCTGGTGCGACTTGCCCGAGCACGTGCGGCGGGTGCGCACGTCCCCCCTGTGGGGCGATCCGGCCGGGGCCGTGGGGCGCGCCCACCGCGCGTACGGCCGCCGCGAGCGCCGCCGCTTCGGCGCCTACTTCGCCGGCCTCGCCGAGGCCCTCACCGCCACCGTCGAGCCCGGCCCCGAGGACCGCAAGACCCAGGCGTACCGTTTCGCCGACGCCCTGAACGGCCTCGCCGACCTCGCCCGCGACGCCGGCGGCCTCGGCTCCGCCCTCCGCTCCGAGCAGGCCCTGCGCATCCTGGAGGCCGCCTGCCGGGCCCCCGGCTCCCACCCCGCCGCCTACGGCATCCGCGTCGCCGACCTCCTCGCCGTCACCGCCCTCCTGGAGCGCGCCCTGCGCCCCCTGTCCCTCGACTGGTACGGCACCGGGGCCGACCGCGGCCTCGCCGGCGTCGACCTGTGCCACGCCACCTCCGCGGGCCCCGCCGCCCTCCCGGGACTCCTGGCCAAACGCTTCTTCGGCACCCCCTTCCTCGTCACCGAGTACGAGGTCCGCCTGCGCGCCTACTACCTCAACAGCGCCGCCAGCGCCGCCGGCCTCTCCCTGCCCGTGCGGACCCTGCTCTCCGCCTTCCACCGGCAGCTCACCGCCGAGATCTACGCCCGCGCCGACATCATCACCCCCGGCGACGCCCAGGTGCGGCGCTGGCAGGAGCGCTGCGGCGCCGACCCCGACCGGCTGCGCACCGTCCACCCCGGCCTCGACCCCGGTCCGTACGAGGCCGTGGGGGAGCGGTCCGAGTCCGGCGAGGGGACCGACGACGGCCTCACCGTGCTCTGGGCCGGCGGCAAGGCCGAGCCCTTCCTGTGGGAGACCCTCGCGGCCCTGCGCCAGGCCGAGCCCGAGGTGCGGATGCGCATCGTCGGCGAGCCGCTGCCCGGCGTCCAGCCCGTCGGCGTCTCCTACGACCCGGCGGCCACCCCCTCCACGTACGGCCTGGGGAGCGTCGTCGTCCTCGCCGGCGGCGCCGAGACGTTCCCGAGACCGCTCGTCGAGGCCATGCTGTGCGGCCGCGCCACCGTCTCGCCGGACTCCGCCGCCGTCCGCGAAGTCATCGGCGGCACCGGCCTCGTCGTCCCCCCGCGGGACGCCGCCGCCCTCGCCGCGGCCTGCCTGGAACTGCTGCACGACGCCGGCCGAAGAGCCAGGCTCGGTGCCGCCGCCCGCGCCCGCGCCCTCGAACTCTTCACCACCGAAAGGCATGTGACGGACTTCCACGGGATCTACCTCGAACTCATCTCCCGCGCGCCCGCCGGGCGGGACGCCGCCGCCCCCGACCCCGCCGTCCCCTTCTCCCGCGCCGCGGGATCCCGCGCCCCGATCGACCTGACGCCCCGCCAGTCCTCGCCGACCTGGGCAGGCCGCCCATGACCACACCGCTCAGGGACGGCAGCGCGCCCGCCGCCGCGGCCGGCATAGCCGCAGCCCGCGCCGGCACGGGGGAGGGCGATCCCGCGCAGGCCGGCCCCGTGAAGGCCGATCCCGTGAAGGCCCTCCTGCAGCGCCATCACGGGCTGTGCGCCCGCGCCGTGGACCCCCTGGAGATCGCCGCCGTCCTGGAGGACGGGGGCCTCACGGACCA
Source organism: Streptosporangium nondiastaticum (assembly GCF_003011965.1). GTDB lineage: Bacteria > Actinomycetota > Actinomycetes > Streptomycetales > Streptomycetaceae > Streptomyces > Streptomyces nondiastaticus. The sequence goes on along the minus strand of NZ_PXWG01000200.1, from coordinate 135 downwards.
CGCGGCCGCGGAGTGCCGGCACCGGGACGTGTTCTCGCTGGCCGACGAGCTGTACGCACGCACCGAGCGCGAGGAGCCCGCGCGGCCCGCGCCCGGCGTGCCGCGCGACCCGGCGGCGCTCGTGCACGGGCCGCG
>NZ_PXWG01000001.1 GCF_003011965.1 Streptosporangium nondiastaticum | reverse complement strand
CCCTCATTCCCCCACCCTGTCCCTCCGCCGGAGGGGCACGCACCAACAGGAGAATCACCATGGGTTTCGCACCCTGCTTCAGCGTCAAGGACACCGCGGCCAGCATCGCGTTCTACAAGAAGCTCGGCTTCGACGTGGACTCCAGCACCGCCAAGCCCGGCGACGACATCCACATGCTCTTCTACCAGGGCGAGTTCTGCACGATGCTCTACAGCAACGACGACCTCAAGAACTGGCTGCCCGTCCTCGCGGACGCCCCCATCGGCTTCGCCGGCATGCACTACCTGGGCGTGGACGGCCTCGAAGAGGTCTACGACCACATCGCCCAGCACGCCGAGATCATCAAGCCACTCACCGAGGACCACACCGGGGTGCGCCTGTTCTACTTCCGCGACATCGACGGCTACGTCATCGGCGTCAACGAGAAGTCCACCGTCAACGTCGGCTGACCCCACCCGCCGGCACACCTGTCGGCGCGCATGGCTCGACCGGTCCGGGGGTGACGGCCCCACCACAGGCCCTCACCCCCCGCCCCGGACACTCAGGACGGCGGGCACACCGACCGCACCACCGCACCCCTCACCGCCCACTCACCCAGGCAGCCGAAGACACGGCATATAGGACCGCTGGCGACCTACACCCGTGTCACTCTCTCCGTCACCCCCCACTCAGAGAAGGACTGAACTCATGAGCACCACCATGTCCCACACCGAGGCCAAGGCGATCGTCGACGCCTGGGCGAGCGCCTACAACGACCAGGACTTCGACCGCTTCGCCACCCTCTACACCGACGACGTCCCCTACACCTGCGCAGCCTTCGGACTCGCCTTCACCGGCCGCGACGCCTTCGTCGCCCACATCAAGGAATACGCCGGCGCCGTCCCCGACCGGAAGATGACCATCCAGCGCGTCATCGCCGACGGGAACGCCATCGCCATCGAGTTCGACTTCGCGGGCACCAGCTCCGGAATGCACCCGGCCCTGCCCCCCAAGGGCGAACCCGTCCGCACCACCTTCTGCACCGTCCTCACACTCCAGGACGGCAAGATCGCCTCCCAGGCCGACTACCTCGGCGGCCAGTAACCCCGCAGCCGGCACCGGACCCACGCCAACCGGCCTGCTGAATCAGATCTGCCGTCACACCCGGCATCCGGCCACCCCACCCCCTGAGGTCCTGGCCCGCACCCGCGGAACAGGACCTCAGGGGCACGGCCACCCACCCGGGACTCTTGCCGCCGCTCCATGCCCCGCCGACGCCACGGGCACGACCCGTGAGGCACCCGGTGAGGCCAGGTCGGCCAAGAACACTTCACCGAACGCCCCCCTCAGCGGCTGCCGGGAACACCGGCGCGATGCCCAGCCGGCTTGGAGTCACAGCCACGTGATGATGGCAATATCGTTACCGCCATCACCGCCGTCACCGCTGGCGACGCCACCACAACGGCCCACCGTGAACGCCCCTCCGGCCCCACCGGCACCGTGGGAGCCATCCTTTGCCCCGCCACCACAGGCATCACCACCCGGCGCGCCCCTGCTACCGAAATTCCGGCACTCCGCTCCAGAGTGGTGCCGGTCAACCCGCTCAACGGGTCCGCACCACACCTGCCACGCGACGAATCGTGTCCTCCGTCGGCTCCGCCAGGCACATTGGCGGTGGTGGTGGATCCGCCCCCACCGCCATCGCCTCCCTGTGCCTGCGCCCGCGGAAAAGGCTGAGCCTGCGCCTGCGTAAAGGCTGAGCCACGCAGGAGCCGGGGCAGCTCCACCGTCGTAGCACCCCCCTACGCCACCGCCGGAAGCAGGCCCGAAGCCCCCTCCACCCCCATGTTGCTGTCCTTCGCCTCCCCTGGCTCCTTCGCCGCAGACAACACCGCCACCGGACCCGGACCCGATATACACCTTGATCATTTCTCCGGGGCGGGCTCCGCTGATGCGGCATCTGGTCCGTGCCCCGCTCTGCCAGCGACCCGGAAGGCCACGCGCCTGGCCCTGCCGCCGCCCCTCGGCCACGACCTTCCAGACCGCTCCGCCCAGCACTGACCAATCCACCCGGACCACGCAGCAACAAAGGAATCCCGCACTGATCACTACATTCCGAGACGATCACTGAACATGCACCTCAGAACCTCCCCGGCTTGCGGACCTCCACGGAAGCCCCAGATCAGATACACACCACACCGCAGGAGAGAATCCTGAAACGATCGCTAGATCCTCAGGCCAGCACACCATTCACACAGTGATCACTAACGGATCTGTCAAACGCCGCCGACGTGGATCTCACCGACGAGTCCCTCTTCGACTGGCGAGGCGGTGGACCGGAGAACTGGGCGCCGTCACCAGCGTGACTGTGACGGGAGCGCCGGGGTGGAGGACGGCATAGTCGGAGCCCCGTTGCCCGTACGAGGGAATGGGCGTGCGCGGCGCGCCCGCCGGGTGGCCCGGCCACCGCACAGTCACGGGTATAAGTGCCGATCTGCCCAACCCCTTTGGCGCATACCGGTGGGCCCTGGTGGATCCCGACCAGGAGCTGCTGGCTCAGTTGCCGGTGGTGGACCTGCTGCAGGGCGCCGTCAACGGCGCGGTGGAGCAGATCGATGTCGCTGGATATCTGGGATAGTCGGCCATTGACGCAGTTCAGCGCCTTGGGCATCGTTAAGGCACGTTGGGCACGCAGCCGGGGAAACGTCACGCCGGCTCCGAGCCAGAAGGCCGGGGAGACTTGAAGCCGGCATGGACCGTTCGCTACGTGGGGATGAAAGCGATGCTCGGTGGTTGGCCGACCGACGATCAGTTGAAGAAGACCTTCGTCGCTGTACTGGGAGAGGTGCTGAGCGGTCAGGGAATCCGGAGCTGCACCGGGCTCGACATGGACACGGACGACGCTTTGTGGGAGATCGCAGCACACTATCCGGAGGTCAGTCTCGACCTCGTCGACGCCGCTCGCGCGGCGTTCGCCGGACAACTGGACGGAAGCAACGCCGCGCGCTGGCATGCAGAGATCCAGCGCAAGTTCAAGGACCGGCAGGAAGGCCGCCGCGCGAGCGCGCGGGGCTCCGGGCCCGCTGGGCCCCCTGATACCGAGCCGTCTGAGGAACCGGCCGCGGCCGCCACGACGGCGCGAACGCTGCGCGTCACCGGTGACCGGACCTTCCTGGACGAGTACGGGCGCACCTGCCACGAGGGTGGGCTCTTGACCGGCGAAGTCGAGGAACGCACGGACACCGGGCAGATCGAGCTGCTCTCCACCTACTTCCAGGGCGTCGAACACGGACGGCAGCAGGAGTGGTGGCCAGACGGAACCAAGCGGGCCGATGGGGTCACGAGGCTGGGCAGCCCGGTGGGTGAGTGGCGGTACTGGCACGCCAACGGTCAGCTGGCCGAACTGGTCGTGTTCGACGACAACGGCCGGGAGATGACCAGAAGGCGCTGGAGCACCGCAGGAGAACTGACGCTGGACGAGGTGACGCGCTGAGCGTCTGGTCAACTCCTATCAGTGACCCCGGCTCATTTGCCGAATGTGCCAGAACAACCCCTGGACATCCACGAGGCACGTGCACTGGGGCCAATGTGGCCAGCATGCCTGACGCCTTCAAGTAACCCCAGATAACGGGTACGGGCACAGGCTGTTCGCCGAGCTCGATCGCCGGGGCCGTGGGGCATGGTGGAAGGCCGTCGCCGTCTGCCTGGACTTCCTCGCCCGCAACCCCGTCAACAGACTCGAAGGCGTTGCGGCCGCAGCCCAGCCGCGGCGGGCCGCGAGGCCGGCGTCGACGCCCGCAGCCCAGCTGGCGCTGGAGATGCTGGCGGAGCACCCCGTTCAGGTGGCGCCGCAGCGGCTGCGGTGGTCTGGAACGGCGCGCTCCCCGACCACCAAGCCGAGGCCGGAGGAACCTGGAGCCGATACGCTCCCGGCAATCACACACGGTCACCAGCAGGCTGGGCTCCACGGACAACTGGCGACAGATGATTAAGCGAGCTCACCAGTACCAAGCCCGTAGATGGCCTTGCTGCCGGGCGGCCCGACCCATTCCACACGGATCGTCCCGTCAGCATGGCTCACGCGGTAGCCGGTGGCGGTGCGCAGGCCGTCGGGGGCGAGGACGGATGCGGGGATCCCGGCCGTTATGCCGCCAGCTGCATCTGGTCCAGTGCGTGCAGGCCCAGGGTGAGCAGGGTGATGGCCACCGCGTCCCACTGCTCACCGCACGGCTGCCACCGGCCTGGGTCTCCGGCCGTCACCCACGTCTGGAGCTTGCGGTCAATGGGGACCGAGAATGTCGTCCAGCAGCTGGGCGGCGCAGGCTCTTGTGTCCTCGCCGCCCTCCTGGTCGGCGAAGACCCCGGCCCCGCCCCACTACCCCTGACTGAGCGTCACACTGATTACAGAGAGCTGTCGACGGTCACGCCATTCCCCACTCTTGTAGTCACGACTCCCCACCGGGACAGTGACCATGGGTAGGCACTGACAACAGCCCTCGGCAGGACAGGCTGCAGCAGGACGTGGGTGCCGACCAACCACGCCCTGGCGCAGTCGGGGCTGGCCGCCTGGGCAAGCCGCCACGGTGGACAACTTGCCCAGGGGCATCTTCGGCTTGCCTTGATCAGTCCCGTCGGCGGAACAGGCCGCGGCGCGGCTAACCCACGGCCGGCCTGCCGAGCCACGAGGCCCGTGCCAACGAACTCACAGGCGTGCTGACCTCTGTGAGCTTGCCGCGCCCCTCCCCTCCCCTCCATCCAGCAGATATTCGCCCCCTGATGCACAGAGGCGCCCCGCCCGGCCATACAGAGTAGGGCGCCGATTCGCCGTTCAAGGGCATGCAGCAGGGTCCAGTCGCGGCTGCGACTGGACACTGCGTAGGGGTCACCGTGCGGGTTACCTCTACGGCTACCGGCGCGGAAGTCTCTCCAGTCCTGTACCACTCCCCTTCTCGTGACGGAGCGGCGTAAGACGGCGGATACGGCACCACGGCCGGTGCGCTCGCCGGGTGTCGGCGTTGCCGGCCCCCTCGGACGGCGAACTTGCGCTCCTCCTCGATCGAGGCGAGAACGACGACTGTGACCGGCTTGGAGTAGCAGTGGCACTTGTACCGGTGCCCGGGGCTGCCGACCGGAGGTGGAGTGAATCCCGGGGGCTACTTTCACGAGTGGCGGCGCCAGGGCGAGGGCGGCCGGTGGTCGACGACACAGCTGATCTCCAACATGCCGCTCTCCGCGCAGGCCGCGATCGCTGTGCGGGACGGCCGCCCGGCGGACCACCGACCGTCGGTCAGCCGGAGCATGCCGTGGGGCGGAAGGTCCATCCTCGCGCCCATCCGGGCCGCCAGGGACTCATCGCGTCCTGCCTTTGGACAAGTCAATCCTGGTATCCAGGTGGAGCACCTTCGCCGACGGCCAAGTCACCTGCACCGGCGCACCCGCAGGTACCTGGGTCCCCTCTCGGAACCGTCCACCACCACTGACCCGCCCCGCCCAGCCCTCCAGCAGCCTGGACCACAGGAACCCGGCCCCCCGGCAGTCAGGGACGGATGGTGCCAGCCACCGGGCGTTCGTCCTTACTCCTGCCCATGCGAAGCATCGTCTTCGGCCCCGTGCTTGCCCCGACGTCCTTAAACTGGGGGTATGGCTTCGGGGGGCTGGAACTGGTTCTGGGTCGTCTCATCCATGCTGCTCGGCCAGGCCACGGTCCTGGCCTCGGGAATCTTCAACAACCGGTCCCAGTTCAGACGTGAGGCACTGGCCAGGAGGGCCGACCGGCACAAGGTGATCGCCGAGCGCCGTGAGATGTTCGAGCTGACTCACCTGGTAGAAGTGAACACCCTTCTGCGGAATGCGATGGCGGCCCTGCTTGCGTTCAACTCCGCCCGGACCCTGTACAGGTCGCGCAGGCAAGCTGATCCCTCCGCGCTGCTGGAGAGCTTCCGGCAACCCATGACGGACGCGTTCGACGCGTCGGACGCGGCTCTCGATGCCTCGCGCTCCCAGATCGGCTTCATCCTCGCGGACAACGTCCGGGCGCTGGCCGACGCAGCAGAAGAAGCCATCACCCTGGCAGTGTCGGCCGTCTCCCTCGACGAACCCGTCGACTTCACCATGGTGAGTAAGAAGGCGAACACGGCATACGAAGCCCTGGCCGCGCGGCTCCGGGACATCTACGCGACCGCGGAGCCGACGGCGGCACCGGGATAGAGAGCATCCGACAAGCCGTTTCACGCTGCTGCACATCGTCGGGCTTCAGTCTCCGGATGCCTGCGACCGTGACGCCGGGGCCCAGCTGGTAGGCAGTGCGGCCGGAGCCACATCCCGGTCTAGGCTCCCCGGGGGACGGCACGCCCTTCTCCCCTGCCAGGGGTAAGCGGACCAGGGCGGGACCATCACGGGTCTGTCCTCCCGCCCGCTTCCGGCCGCGGGCTCGGTCGTTGGACAGAGCATGACCAGTTGCCCGACCGCCGAGGACGCTGCCAGTGCCGCCGCCGGCCTCCTGGCGGACCACACTGCCGGAACCTGGGCACCGACCCCGGACGAACGCATGCTCGCCAAGGGCATCGCCCGCGTCGGACCATCCGCCGCATCGCTGCGGACCGGCCTACGCCACGTTGCGCCCGGCCGGTTCGCGGACGTACTCGCCATAGCAGCCGCGTACCTGGAGACGGTCGCCACCGGCGAGCCGGACGAGAGGCTGCTGCCCCTGCACCATCTTCTCGACGCCCTCGCACCCCGGCCGTAGCATCCCAGCCGAAAGAACAACGAAGCGCCTTCTGTCCGAGCCGGTCTGGCCGGGGGTGATCAAGGCGTGCAAGGGGAATGAATCCGGACGTCACCGTCCATAGCGACAGGATTACGTCATGGGCAGGTCATTCACCGGGGAAGAATTCCACCGGGCGCTCGCATCGGACTCCCTCACTCTCACCGCACCCCTGATCGGCATGGTCAAGACCGCTGACGAGCCGGATGCCATCCTGTTCGCCCCTGGTACGGCCTGCAAGAACTGGACCGCGATTCCGGTCACGCTCATCGAACGCGTGGAAACACTCAGCCAGGTCCCGTGCGACGACCATGTGCACCACTTGGTCCGGCTGCAGCTCAAGGATTCCGATACGCCGGAGGCCGCTGCTTTGGGGAGCTTGCTGCGGGCCGTCCTGGAGCTGAGGGGGGCTCAGCAGCCCGCGCCGCGGGAGCGGACGGGACAGCCGACGGCCGGGCGGTGGCTGCCTCGGCAGGGTGCTCACCGCTCCGTACACTCCGTGGTGGCCGGGTGTCCACCTCCGCCCGGGCCGTGTGTGGACGGCGACACGTGCTGCAGCCCGACCACCGGTTGCTGGGGCTGCTGCGGTGGCGTATGGGACTCGGCCGCGGCACACGGAATGCCCGAGTGCGTGTACGGCATGAGGTTCCAGTGCGGCGAGAGGGTCTACGACGCCGTCAACTGCTGGCCCATCGGCTGACAAGGCTGGCGCGGTCGGCTGCCGCCAGAGACCCGCGACCTGCCCAATCCGGGTTTACTGAGCGTTTCGCCCTCGAGATCAAACACGATCCCGAGGGCGAAGCGCTCCCTACATTGTTCTGCGGGACGTGGTGAGTCCTTCGCATGGTTGACCCGCCCAGGGGTGCCGAGTGTGGCTGGAAATGCTTTGCCTGGCCGACGGCGGAGCGGCCCTGGCCATCACCCTTCTCCTCAATCATGACCAGGCGGTGCACTCCATCTCGGGTCGGGCCGTCAACCGCGCCTCCGAGAGCTACCGCGGCGAGGGCAAAACCGACGCCAAAACGCCGCCGTCATCGCCGACCAGGTCCGCGTCCGTCGTGATCTACAGCTCTTACGCCCGGGTGACGAGACCGTCACCGATCTCAAGGTCCTCACCGGGCGACGCGTCGACCTGGTCGCCGACCGCACCCGCACCGTCAACCGCCTTCTGCGAGCGGTCACGTAATTCCCCACCTTCAACCGGTTCCGTGTCACGGAATTCCCCCACCTCTGCAGTCACGATTCCCCAGGGGAATGGCGGTCGTGGGCGTGCGCCGGAGGTGCCCGGCGTCGCTGCCGGGTGCAAGGATCGCCCCGGGCTGCGGCAGAGGGGAGATCTCACACCGTCGTGGGTGTGGCGCGCAGGCCGCCGAGCAGTGCGGCCAGGTAGCGGTGCGCGGTGTCGATCCGGTCTGCGGGAGCGCTGCCGTGTACGTCTACGGCGTAGGCGATGCCGCACATGAGCGGAACCAGGTCGGCTGCGGCCAGGTCGGGACGGACCGCCCCGGCCGCGCGGGCCCGCTCGAGGAGCGTGGTTCCGGTCGACCACAGGGACTCCTTGAGTTCCGTGGTGCGCGGCAGGGCGTCGACGGAAGCGGCGGCGACCGGCGCCAGGGAGGCGTCGGTGACCTGCGCCTCGACGGTGCGGGTCAGGAAGCTCTCCAGCGCCCGCCAGGCGTCGGTGTCGGCCAGCGCCTGCCTGCCGTGGGCGGTCAGGGCCTCCAGGCGGGGGGTGGCGACGGCCTCCAGGAGCGCCTCGGGCGTGGCGAAGTGGCGGTAGACGGTGCCGACTCCGAGTCCGGTGCGGCGGGCGACGTCGTTGAGCTGCAACGGCGTGCCCTGGTCGACCAGCTCGCGGGCGACGGCCACGATCCGGTCCCAGTTGCGGGCCGCGTCCTTGCGCAGGGGTGTCGTCATGGGGACATGCTAATCGGATAGCTCATCCGGATGACCCCGCCGCCCGTGTCAGGCGGGCCTGACGGGTCAGGGCGCCACGAGGGGCGCGTACTGCCGGCTGAGTCGGCGCACGGCATCGGCGACGAGGGGGTCGGCGGCCGTACGCAATGGCGCCGCCGGACGCGCCATGGCGTCGATGACGATGCCGGTCCGGCCCGCCAGGGACTCGTCGGTGGCGGCGATGATGGAGGGCTTTGCGGCCTCGGACGCCGGGCCCGCGGTGGAGCGCTCGAACTTGCGGCGCACCAGCGGCCACAGCAGCCGCAGGGCCGGTGAGACGATCTTCGGGTCGGTCAGGGTGCCATTGGTCATGTCGGTCGCGGCCCCTCCGGGGTCGGCGGCGAAGACCGAGACGCCCGTGCCGTCGAGCCGCGACGCCAGGTCGAGTGTGTAGGCGAGGTTCGCGAGCTTGGCGCGGCCGTACCAGTGGAAGCCGTAGTAGCCGCCGGGCGGCTCGACGGCGTCGAACACCCGCTTGGCGACACCGACCGCACCCGAGGTCACGTTCACGATCCTGCTCGGCGCACCGGCTGTGAGCGTGGGCAGCAGCAGTTCCGTCAGCAGGTACGGCGAAAGGTGGTTGACGACGAACGACGCCTCCACGCCGTCCAGCTCCTGCCGGTCCGCGAACATCGCCCCGACGTTGTTCACCAGCACGGTCAGCGGTTCGCCGGATGCGGCATGGTCGGCAGCTATCCGGCCGGCGAGCGCGCGCACGCCGTCGAGCGAGCCGAGGTCCGCGGGCAGGAACCGGCCAGGGCGCGCCGGGTTCACTGCGTTGATCCGGTCGACCGCCCGGGCGCCCCGGTCGGCACTGCGCCCGACCACAGTGACCGAGAATCCGGCGGCAGCCAGTCCCAGAGCCGTCTCCAAGCCGATGCCGGCGGTCCCGGCTGTGACCACAGCTGTCTTCCCCATACGTTCCTCCACCCCGGTGATACGGATAGATCATCCGTTTGGCGACGGTAGCACAACCGGATGACTCATCCGCTTGTGATGGCAGAGGGAGTGTCATGCCGACCGCGGCGAAACCCTCGCGAGTGCCAGACCCCGGAGCCCTCAAGAAGCGCGGGTGTGGCGCTGCCGCTGCGGGGTCGTCTCGCGGGGCGGCACAGACATCCACCGGCCAGCGTCCCCAGCGGGCACCTGGGGCCGGGTGCCAGTAAGGCGTCGTCCGTTGGTGTCTGAGCGCCGCTGAGGGCTGCCGCGGTCTGGCTGGTCAACGAGTGAGGCCCTGCCGGTAGCAACGGGCGGGCTGGTCACCATGCCGGGCCTCAGCTTCTACCACGGCAGCAAGTTCGCCGTGGAGGGCATCCTCGAAACACTCGGCAAAGAGGTCGCCGGCCTCGGCATCCATGTCACCGCCGTCGAACCGGGCAGCTTCCGCACCGACTGGTCCGGCCGCTCGATGACCCGCACACCCCGCGTGATCGCCGACTACGACGAACTGTTCGAGCCGCTGCGCGCCCGGCGCATCCACGGCCGAGGAACCCAGCCGGGCGACCCGGACAAGACCGCAGCCGCGGTGCTGCACATCGTGGCGGCCCACCAGCCGCCCACGCGCGCCTGCTGCTCGGCACCGACGCACTCCGGCTCGTCCAGGCCGGACGCGACGCCTTCGAGCGCAACATGCAGGCATGGGCCGAACTGTCAGCCTCCACCGACTTCGACGACGCCGGCCGGCCCGCCTGACGCCACGCCGTCACCACATACCGGCCCGCTCCCCGCCCACCCCAGCCGGACCCGCTCGTAGCCGTTCACACCAACCAGCGCGAGCTCAGCCACCGCAACGTTCTCCGAGCAGGAAACCGTGCCGGGCGTTATTCCCACCACCGATCGGGACAGCCCAGGCCTGGTGCCATCGCCAAGCCGCGGTCAAGGAGCCCGCTGGAGCCTGTGTTGCAATCCTCCGTGCCGGCCCCCTGGCACGCCGGGACCGAGCCCGGGTACGAGAGCGGCTCGGCCGGCTGGTCATTCGGGGACCGGGGGGCTCAGTGCATGACCGGGGGCGGCGTACCCCGTGCACCGCATCGGAAGGCGTTCAGCAGGACTCGTACACGTAGCCGCGCTTACCGGCAGGGCTGACCTCCCGATCGCGCAGGGTGATGGACAGCTCCTTCCCCCACGCCTGGCAAGCAGCGGTGAAGTCCTTCCTCCCGTACTCGATGTCGAAGACCCTGCCACCGTAGGCGCGGCTGAATTCGAGGCATTCCTTGTACCGTGCGCATTCTTCGACGACGGCGAAGTCGAAACCGATGCGCGTGTGCTGGGGAAGCAGGTCGGTGGTGTTCTTCTGGGCGATGGCCAGGTTCTGCTTGTGCGCGCGGGCGGCCAGGAGGCGGGCGAAGGCGATCGCGTGCTGAGAGGTGAGCTTGCCCTCGGAGCGCTCGTAGGAGTCGAGGTTGTCCGGTTCCACCGCGTCGTAATGCGCCGCGGCGCAGCCGTCGATCCATGGGCCGATGATGTTCATCAGCGCCTCGCGCTTGGCCGGGGTCGAGATGTCCAGGAGAGGTTCGTCCCAGTCCTTGTCGACGATCAGATGGCCGTCATCGTTCTTCAGGAGCAGGTCCGGATGCTCCTTCTTCCACCAGCCGATGGCTTCGCCCGGTTGCGTCTGGAAGGCGTTGACGTAGCAAATGTTGTAAAGCCCGTCGGCGGGCTTGGCCTCACGGTCACGGGAGACAGCCCGCACCTTGCCGGCAGGCGGGTATGCGCCGCCGAGCTGGTAGTCGAAGACGGCGTCCGGGCTCGGTCGTCGCACGTTCGCCGGGGCATCGGCGTCCGGGCCCTCGGCGGTGGGATGCGTGGTTTCCTGCGGGTCGTCGCCCTGGTCCGTTCCCGTGGCAGAACAGGCCGCGATAAAGAATGTGGAAAGGACCATGGCAGCGCAAGCGATGCGGGTACGGAGAAGGAACACGAAGGCACCCTATATTCACACCGGCAGAAGCCCGCCGCTCGGCGGGCGCGGTGAGGGGGCGTTTGCGGAAGCAGAGGCGCAGGCAGCGGCCGGCTTCGCCCCAGGCGCGGTGAGCCTCCGCAGGCAGCGGGATCGAACCAGGTGTGCTCGACGATCAGGCCGACGTGGACGTAAGCGAACTGCGGATACAGCAGCCCGGAGGATGAGCAGGCCCCGGACGAGGCCGGCCGTGCCGCTGCCGTGATGGTGGTGGCGGAGACCGATGTGGAGCCGGTCTTCGAGCACACTCGGCCTTCGTACCCGGTGCACATCGTGGTCGTGCCGAAGCGGGCACACGCCGTCGCTCGTGGACCTCGGCGAGGGGGGCGAGGCGCTGCTTCTGTAGGTGCTCACGGTTGCTCGGGACGTGGCGGGCAGGGGGCAGAAGGAACACGGGGCCGCGCGGTTGACGACCAATCCGGGCCTATCAGGAGCCGAACCCACCTGCACATTCACGTGCCGTACGGACAGCCACTCGAATCGGCCCAGCCTTCGTCGGGCACCGAAGACGGGTTATCAGGCTTCGGGACGCCAGTCGTCGCAGCACCGGGGGCAGGAGCATCAGCGATTCTTGGTAGTGCCCCGGGTGCGGAGCCGGACGGCTCCGCACCCGGCCCGGCCACCTCTTGGACGCCCGGGTCAGAACGCTGCACAGACGCCGCCGGCGCAGTCCCTGGGCACCCCGTAGAGCAACTCACAGAGCACCCCTCCTCCCCCGGGCCGTCACCGCACATGTGACCCCCGATGACACCCCTGGGCCCCTGCCGGAGGGCGTGGACGAGGTGCCGCGGCGGCGGGTACCCCGCGGGCCCCGGCCGGGGAGTCCGCTGTGCCGCCAGGCAGTTGCACGTCTCACTCGTCGTGGAGTCGTGAAGGCCGGCCGGGCGGGGCAAGGTTTCGAGTCGGTGGAACGCGGCGGCGATTCAGCCAGAGCGCCCAAAGGAAGTTCTGGTCGGTGCGGTCGCCGGAGGCGGGGCAGCCCTCGGCGTGCGGTCAGCGGGCGGCGAGGAGTTCGAGCGTGTCGATCACGCGGTTCGAGAAGCCCCACTCGTTGTCGTACCAGGCGACCACCTTGATGTGGCGGCCGTCGACGCGGGTGAGGGCCGAGTCGAAGATCGACGAGGCGGGATTGCCCGTGATGTCGGACGATACGAGCGGGTCGTCCGAGTACTCCAGGATGCCTGCGAGCGGCCCCTCGGCTGCCGCGCGGTAGGCCGCCAGCACGTCGTCGCGCGTCACGTCGCGGGCGACGGTGGTGTTGAGTTCGACGATCGAGCCGACCGGCACGGGGACGCGGATCGAGTCGCCCGACAGCTTGCCGTCGAGGTTCGGCAGCACCAGGCCGATCGCCTTGGCGGCGCCGGTCGTGGTCGGCACGATGTTCACGCCGGCGGCCCGGGCGCGGCGCGGGTCGCGGTGCGGGCCGTCCTGCAGGTTCTGCTCCTGTGTGTAGGCGTGCACTGTCGTCATGAAGCCGTGCTCGATGCCGGCGAGTTCGTCGAGCACCTTGGCCAGCGGCGCGAGCGCGTTGGTGGTGCAGGAGGCGTTCGAGACGATCGTGTGCACGGCCGGGTCGTAGGCGTCGGTGTTGACCCCGAACGCGAGCGTGACGTCAGCGCCGTCCGACGGCGCGCTGACCAGTACCTTGCGCGCGCCCGCATCGAGGTGGGCACGGGCGGCTTCGGCCGAGGTGAAGCGGCCGGTGGCTTCCAGGACGATGTCGACGCCGAGTTCGGCCCACGGCAGCTGCGCCGGTTCGCGCTCGGCCAGCACCGTGATCCGGTGACCGTCGACGACGAGGGCGTCCCCGTCGACGGTCACCGGGCGCCCGAGCCGGCCGGCGGTGCTGTCGTAGGCGAGAAGCCGGGCGAGAGTGGCGGGCTCGGTGAGGTCGTTGACGGCGACGATCTCGAGGCCGCTGTCGCGCTCCAGCAGTGCGCGCAGCACGTTGCGTCCGATGCGGCCGAATCCGTTGATGGCGATGCGAGTCATGGGTGATGTTCCTTCCTCTTCGCCACCATGCTCGTTCGCGGCTCGCGCCGCTGACAGTGGCGGGATCGCCAGGGTTCAAAAGGATCCCGCCATGCGGTGTCCGGGCGGCGGGGCTATTCGCCCCGGGTGAAGGTGCGCCGGTACTCGCTCGGTGTGGTGCCGAGGATGCGCTGGAAGTGCAGGCGCAGGTTCGCGCCGGTGCCGAGCCCGGTGTCGGCGGCGATCTGTTCGACGCTGCGCTGCGAGCGCTCGAGCAGTTCGCGGGCCAGGTCGATGCGGGCGCGCATCACCCACTGCATCGGCGTGCAGCCGGTCTCTTCGACGAAGCGCCGGGAGAACGTGCGCGGCGAGACCCCGGCCTGCCGCGCCAGTATGTCGAGGGTGAGAGGCTCGGCAAGCCGGTGCAGCGCCCACTCGCGGGTGGTGGCGAAGTGCTCGCCGAGCGGCTCGGGGACGCTGCGCGGCACGTACTGGGCCTGACCGCCGCTGCGGTAGGGGGCCGCGACCAGGCGGCGGGCCGCGTGGTTGGACGCGGCCACTCCGAGGTCGCCGCGCAGGATGTGCAGGCACAGGTCGATGCCGGAGGCGGCGCCGGCCGAGGTGAGTACGCTGCCCTCGTCGACGAACAGCACGTTCTCGTCGACCTGGATGCGCGGATGCCTGGCCACGAGTGCCCGCGTGTAGTGCCAGTGCGTCGTGGCGCGCCTGCCGTCGAGCAGGCCCGTGGCGGCGAGCGCGAAGGCGCCCGTCGAGATGGCGGCGAGCCGCGCGCCCCGGTCGTGGGCGGCGATCAATGCCTCGACTACGGCCTGCGGCGGGTCGTCGCGGTCCGGGAACCGGTAGCCGGGGACGAAGATGATGTCGGCCCATGCAAGCGCGTCGAGACCGTGGGCGACGTCATACGACAGGCCATCACCGCCGGCCACGAGACCGGGGGCCGCCCCGCACACCCGCACCTCGTACGGCATGCTCGCGCGCGTCGTGAAAACCTGCGCAGGGATGCCGACATCGAGCGGCTTGGCCCCCTCAAGCACAAGGACGGCGACACGATGCAGGTGGGAAGCTGGCATAGGAAGAGGTTACGTGGGGCCTGCACTTCGCTACGCCCACTGCGCGGACCAGGCCGATGACACACCGGCCGGGCGGCAGTGCTCGGAACAGCACCGGCTCGGCGGGCCCGACCTCGGGCCCCGTCTCCGATGGCAGGCGGCCGTGCCCCGGCACCTGTCATCGGTGCCGCGCCATCACCGGACCGGCCCAGCAGCCGGGACCCGCACGCACGTGGACCACCACGACCGCCGACCCCACGTCCCTGGCCACATCGGGCACACACAATCCGCCGTGCCTCACGCTCGGCCGCCCGGTGCTGGAACTCTCCACACACCTGCGGGACTCTCATCCAACCTGCGGCACTGCCGCACTGTGGTCAAGAACCTTCTGCCAACGGCAGTCGTAGCCGCGGTCGGCGAACAGCTGTCGCGGACGGTGGCGGGGCCTGCCGGTGCGGCCCTTGATATGCGGAACCGCGTCGAGCAGGGGCAGCAGCTGAGTGACGTCGTGCCGATTACCGCCGGTGAGCATGATGGCCAGCGGGGTGCCGTGCGCGTCGGTGATCACATGGTGTTTCGAGCCCGGGTCTGGCACGGTCGACCGGGGCTCGGCCCCGTTTTGGGGCCGCCCCGAAGCGCCTGCCGGTGCGAGCCGTCGATCAGCGGCCGCGTCCACCACCCGACGGCGATCAGGCCGCCGCTCTTCGATGCGCTGAACGAACCGGTCGGCTCAGGGCAGCGGTTGATGTCCAACGTGCTTGTCGTGCACTGCCGGCCGGGGCGGCTTCGGCGGCCGGCCGCGGTCCTGGCCCTCCGGCCCGGGATTCCGGCTCGATGGGACGTGGCCGGCCGCCGTCAGATTGCGTGTGTGTGCGTGTCGGCGTGCGTACTTGTGTACGTGTGTCAGTCGGCGGAGTCCATGAAGCGGAGCATCCGGCGGTTGATCTCCTCCGCGTGGTCGATCTGGGGCCCGTGGCCCGTGTCCGAGACGATTTCGGCGCGGGCCCCCGGTATCAGGCGCGGAACGCGCTCCACCTGCCGCTTCGGGTGCACGAGGAGGCTGCGCCTGCCGAGCACCAGGTAGAGCGGGGTGCGGATGGTGACCAACTCCTCCTCGGACAGGGGCAGCGGAGCCGGGCGTCGGATGCGATAAGCGCGGACCCCCGCCCTGACCATCGCGCGCAGCTCCGGCTCGATGAGGACCGGCTGCTCCAGCCAGCGCGCCAGCCGCGGGCGCAGGCCCTTGGGGGCGAAGGTCGCGAAGAGGCTGACGAAGATCCAGACGAAGAAGCGCAACCCCACCTTCTCCAGGCCGCCGGGGTCGAGCAGGGTGACGGAGGCGAGCCGGCCGGACCCGCGGTGGGCCTGGTTCAGGGCGAGCCATCCGCCGTAGGAGGAGCCGACGAGGTGGACGCGGTCGAGCCCGAGCCCGGCGAGCGTCTCCTCCAGCCACCGCGCGGCGTCCTCGGGACGGTGCAGGGGTTCGCGCTGCACGCTGCGGCCGGGGTCGCCCGGGGTGTCGATCGCGTAGACGGGCCGTTCGGCGCTGAGCGCGGGGGTGTTCGGGTACCACATCGCGGAGCAGCTGCCGGCGCCGTGCACGAGGACGACCGGGGTGCGGGAGGCGGCGGCCGGGTCGTCGGGGCCGTAGCGGTAGACGTGCGTCGCCCCGAAGGAGGTTTCTACGTCCGTCTCCGCGACGGCTGTGGCTCCCAAGGCGTAGACGGCGTCGCATGCCGCGAAGTAGCGGTCCCGCAGGGCTTCATTGACGTAGCGGCCGACGTCGGGGCGGGCCCGGGTCTTCTCGGGGGTCGTGGTCTGGGGCACGGGTGGCCTCCTCGGAAGCGATCATCTTTTCGTGGTACGACCGTACCATCATGATGGTACGGCGGTACCATAAAGAGGCCGTGGTCACACAGGACCCCTGCTGAAGAAGCCCCTGTCAACGAAGTCCTTTGTCAACGAAGAGCGGAGCCGCAACCGATGCCCAAACGCGTGGACCACGCAGAACGGCGCGCCGAGATCGCCGAGGCGCTTCTCCGCGTCGCCGGACGCCGTGGGCTGCACGCCGCGCGAATGCGCGACGTGGCGGCGGAGGCAGGCGTGTCACTGCGGCTGGTGCAGTACTACTTCGACACGAAGGAGAAGCTGCTCCTCTACGGGCTGGAGCACCTCACGGAGCGATTCGGCGAACGGGTCGCCGCCCGGCTCCGCGCCGCCGGCGACAACCCGGGCCCGCGTGCGGTGATCGAGGCGATCCTGACGACGTCACTTCCCACCGACGAAGCCGGCCGCACCTTCCACCTCGTCTACACCTCCTACGCCATCCTGGCCGTGACCGACGAAGCCCTCGCCTCCCAGCCCTTCATCCGCAGCCCCGAAGCAGCCGAGGAGCAGCTCACCGACCTCCTGAACAAAGCCCGGGACGCGAACCTCACCCACCCCGGAACGGACCCCCGCCTGGAAGCGACCACTCTGCTCGCCCTCACGGCGGGGCTGGGCACGAGCATCCTCGTCGGACAACGCAGCCCGGAGTCAGCGGTCGCGGTCCTGGAGCGGCAACTGGACCGGATCTTCCGGGAGCGCGCCTCGTAAGGCTTCGGATGCCATCTACTCTCCGGTTCTCCGGGTCCGTTCGAGTGGACGACCGCGTATCCGGGCCCTCGCCCGAGCAAGGCGGATCCGCCGCCGGTACGCTCGGGACAGCAACGCCGGGTGGCTGGAAGAGCCCCTGCCGTGGGAAACCCTCGCCGCCGACGACGAAAACTCCGACCCGGAGCTCGGCAGACGGCACACGCCTGGGTGGTGGCGATCGGCCGTCAGCCACCCGGCCCCGGCCGGGCCGGGTCTCAGCTGGTGTAGAAGCGCTTCACCGCCTTCAGGAACTCCTTGGAGTCGAGCCGCCCGCTGCCGTCAGCGTCGAGTTCGGTGAAGTACGCCCCTGCCTCCTCGGCCGACATGTGCAGGAAGTCGGCGGCCCGCAGGAACTCGTCCCGGTCGAGCGAGCCGTCGTCGTCTCGGTCGAGCAGGGCGAACAGGGTCCGGCACACCTCGCCCTTGCCGGGCCGGTCCTTGGAGCGGAAGGCGGGGGAAGTGCGGGCGGCCACGTACTCCTCCTCCGACAGGGACCCGTCGCCGTCCGCGTCCCCGAGGGTGAGCAGGAACTGCCACTGGTTCTCGTTGGCGGCCAGGAGGGCCTTCCCCTTGTCCGACTCCTCCGGGATGCCGAGCTCGGCCATGAGCCGGTGCGGCGCCCGCAGGAAGTCGTTCCGGTCGACGGTCCCGTCGCCGTCCGCGTCCATGCGCCGGAACTCCTGGGCGGGCACGAGCTGAGCGTTCTTGATGATGTCGGTCATGCACGAGAGCGTGTCACCCGCGGACCGCAGGCCGACGAGCCGTGCGGGGGTCTTCCCTCCGACGGGTGAACATCATCCGTGTCCGGTATGGAACTTGACCTGCACTCCGGTCCCGCACACGCCTCGCGCGCGGACAGCGGCACGGGCCGGTTGGTTCCCCAGCCGAGGTGGGGAGCCTTCGCAGTGGCCTGCGGCAGGTGAGAGATGGGCGGCCTGCCGGGCGCTCAGGATGTGGGGGCTCGAGGTGGCGGCCGGGCTTGCGACGCCTCGGCCTCAGGGGTGGGACACCGAGACCGGCCGGGCCGCCCTCACGGGCCCACCCCCCTGGGGCCATCGGTTTGGGGTCATCGATCCAGCGTGACTGTCAGCCGGTCCACGCTGTAGTCGGAGTGTGCTCCTGCTACTCCTCATGCCGGAACCACCCATTCAGGTGAAGGTCGCGACGCATCGGCGCGGCCGGCACGGCCCCTCCCCCGCCGGAAACGTTCAACGGACTGTCGGGCCGGGGTCCATCCCTGCGAGCGTGGGAGGACGGGCGCATGATCGGCCCAGAAGGGTGGGTTCATGGCAGGGACGGATTCACAAGCTGGACGTAGCGGGCCGGACGGCCTGTTGCACGACGTGGTGTGCCGGCCTCTGTGGTGTCGATGTGGCCACCAGCCCGGCGTTGCGCAGCTATGTCGCCTTCACCCGCTATGAGGCGGCCTGCCAGGCCGCCATCTGGACCGCGCCGGCCGCTTTCGTTCCGGAGGAGTTTCCGGCGCTGACCGGCAAAGCCGCGTGCCGGTCAGCCGCCTGGTGGCGATCCTGCGATCCTGCCGGCCGTGACCGCCTATGAGGTCCGCTATGGAGCACCTCACCGGCAGGCCGCCAGGTCAGTGCCGGTGGTCCGGCCTCCGGGCCGGGGAATGCGCAGGACGCTTCCTAGCGGACGACCTTGTAGCTGAGAGCCGGGTGGGTGAAGTTGGCCCAATGCAGGCTGCCGAGCCCGTAGGCCCAGTCGCCGGGCTTGTCAGGGAGGCCGGTCCGGCAGTCGTGGTTGTAGTAGACCTCGATATTTGAAGCCGTGAAGTTGACGGCGGAGAGCGCGGGCTCCGAGAGGTTCTGGCAGTCGGTGTTGCTGAGCATGCGGCCCGGTGAAACGGTCACCGGGCGGCAGCCCGCCAAGCTTCTTGCGTATTCAATCACTCAAGCGGACGGCGTCAATTTACTTAATGGGCAATCGAGTTCACAGATGCGATCCGGTCATCAGTGAACGCGTAACGCCGGTATGCCGGCAGCGGCGTATTGGCGGTTGCGCACCCAGCGCCCGGGATCGCCGAGGCGGTAGAGGATGCGGTGCCGCGCCTGCCTGCCGATGCCATAGGCCGGCTCAGCTTCGGTCGCCGACGGCTCCCGGTGCTGCCGGGCCCGTGGTGGGCTTCGCAGAACGTCCGGACCGTGCCGAGGCGATGAAGAAGGCGAGTTGATCCCGGGCGCGCGCAAGTCAGCGCGTCGCCCCCCGCAGCGCCCGTCACTGGACAGGCATCGACGGTCCGCGGCGGAGCGCATCGGGGGTGTGCGGCGCGTAGGGAGTGGAGCGCCCCGGGCTTCGCAACTGCACTACCGGGCCGAGCGCGCCTGCCCCGGTGGGGCTGGTTTTCGTCTCTGGTGGCCGGGAATCGTCGGTGCGGTGGGGATTGCCGGAACAGTGCTTCCCGTCTGCCCCACCGGTTCGGCCTGCGACGCCCCACCGGTCGGTTTCCCGGAAAGGTGCAAGGGCCCGCACGCTGCAGCTGATCGGAGGAGTTCTTTGCCCGCTGCGAGGCCTGGGAAGCGGCCTGCGGACCGCCCCTCCGCGCCCAGTACCTTTCGTTGCCGGGGTGGAGGAACTCATCCAGGTGTTCTCGGCTGCTTCGAGCACGACTCGTCCGATCGGCTCTCTCCCGATCTGCTGCTGCGGGTACTGCGTGAAGCGGGCATTCTGCCCGACGACCCCAGGATCGCCGAGACCATCTCCAATCTGGACCGCATGGGCTCGGGCTCCGCTCAGTTGCCGGCTCAGCCATTGCTGCTGACTGCGGAGGAGTTCTCCGCAGTCACCCAGTTCAACCGCGGCCTCATCGAGCGGGCGGCCCGCGGGGAGCTCGCGGTTCCTGACTTCCCTGCGCTCGTGGACGATCTCCAGCGCATCCACCAGGAGGTCCGTGCCGACCGGAGGGGCGCGGTCGCCGCGTACATTCCCCAGCTCGCGCGGGTGGACGCGGACCAGTTCGCGATTTCGGTTTGCACGGTGGACGGGCAGCGTTTCTCGATCGGGGATGCGGACGTGAACTTCTGCCTGCAGTCGGTGTCCAAGACCGTCAGCTACTGCCTCACCTTGGAGGAGCACGGGCCTGACACCGTCCACCGTCATGTGGGACGGGAGCCGAGCGGGCAGGGCTTCAACGAGCTGACCTTCAACAAGGCGGGGCTACCGCACAATCCGATGATAAATGCCGGGGCCATCATGAGCTGCGCGCTCATCCGGCGCGGCCTGGATGCCGCGGATCGCTTCGACTACGTGGCTGAGACCTGGAAACGCCTCGCGGGCGGGCGCAGCGTCGGTTTCAACAATTCCGTCTACCTGTCCGAGCGCAGCACCGCGGACCGCAACTTCGCCCTCGGCTACTCGATGCGGGAACGCGGCGCCTTCCCGCCCGGCACGGACCTCCTGGCCACCCTGGAGTTCTACTTCCAGTGCTGCTCGATCGAGGTGGACGCACAGCAACTGGCCGTTGCGGCGGCTTCCCTGGCCAATGCGGGAGTGTGCCCGTTGACCGAGGATCCCGTGTTCTCCGCCCGGACGGTGCGCCACTGCCTGTCACTGATGTCCTCGTGCGGCCTGTACGACTTCTCGGGCGAGTTCGCCTTCACCATCGGACTGCCCGCGAAGAGCGGGGTATCCGGTGCCTTGATGCTGGTCGTGCCACAGCTGATGGGCATCGCCATCTGGTCGCCCCGTCTGGACGCCCAGGGGAATTCGGTGCGGGGGATCGAGGTCTGCCGGCGCCTGGTCGACTGCTACAACATCCACACCTACGACTTGCTCACCGGCCTTGGTCCCGGCGCCGGTGCCGGTGCCGGTGCCGGTGCCGGGAAGCGTGACCCGCGCCTCAAGCGTCAGCAGAGTGCCATCGAAGGCATCGTGGGGCTGTGTTTCGCCGCCAGCCAAGGCGATCTCAACGAGATCCGCCGCCTCGCCGCCTGCAATGTCCCCCTCGGGGCCACCGACTACGACGGACGCACCGCCCTGCACCTGGCCGCGGCGGAGGGGCACCGGGAGACCGTGGAATTCCTCCTGTCCGCAGGCGTCGACCCGAAGCCGGTGGACCGCTGGGGAGGGACACCCCTGGACGACGCCAACCGAGCAGGCCACCGGCATCTGGCCCGACTGCTGGCCGACGCCGCAAGGTTGTAACGCGGGCGGAGTGGGGCCGGGGCGCGCTCAGGGCCAGTAGGCGTGACGGAGGGCGACGAGGACGGGCAGCAGCTCCGTGGCCGGCGGCAGGTGCCGGCCACGCGCCGTGACGATGTCCCAGGTGCCGTCGTCGGTGCGGTGAGCCGCGCCCAGGGCGACGGGGCGGGTGATGTCGGTGACGTCGTGGAAGACGACCGTGTCGCCCTGTGCTCTCACGCGGTAGGAGCGGCCCATACACCGGATGGCGACCGGCCGGGCGGTCACCTCCGCGATCTGAAGTGTCCGACCGGAGCGCACGGGATCGGTACCGTCCGCGGATTCCCCTGGCAGGGCATCGCCATCAGACTCCATCGGTTACCTTTTGCAGTTACCTTTTGTAGCAGATCAATTACTATCTGTAATGATAGTGATCCGGGTGAGCTTCTACGAGAGCGCCTACGCGACAGACGGTGGATTTCAGTGGGCACATAGTGGTGAGAGGGGCGCACAGGGAGTCCGTACCAGCGCCCCGAGTGCGACTCCGACGCGCCGGACCGGCTGGGCCATGAGGCCACGTTGACCCGGTCGGTGATGCCGGCAGTTGGATGCTCAATCCTTTGGATGCTCAATCCTTAGCCACTCAGCTCACCGCAGGTGCCGGAGGAAGACGTCGCTCCCGCAGTTGGTGTCCTTGGGCACGAGGTTGCCGGCCGCGCTGTCGAACACCGCCGTGCGCCCGGACAGGTCGACACCGAAATTCAACGTGAACTCGTTCGCCTGGGTCCCGTCGGACGCGACATTGACGCGTTTCATCGCGCCGGTCCGCAGGTCGCGCACGAATACGTCCTCCTTGCCGTTGGTGTCGCCCGGGACCAGGTTCGACGCAGCGGATGTGAAGAACGCGTACCGGTTGTCGGCGCTCATGGCCACGTGCCCGTAGGACATGCCATCGGCCTCGGCCCCGCCGGCTGCCACGCTGAGACGCCGGGTGACGCCCGTGCGCAGGTCTGTGGCGAAGGCATCCGTGGTGTGGTTGGTGTCGTCGGCGACGATGTCGGTGAGAACCGCTACTTTCGATCCGGTGAGGGAGTGTGCGGCCAGTTCGGTGCGGCCGGTGCGCAGCTCGTGCGCGTAGAACACGCGGGCCCGCGGCCGCGCCTGCAGGTCCTTGTCGGCGCTTGTCTGCGGGATCAAGTTGGTTGCTGTGCTCTTGAAGCCGATACGGCTGCCGTCCGCGCTGATCGATGGTTCGCTGGTCTCGACGCGGGACTGCTTCGGGTCCTCGATGAGGATTTCGGTGCGCCGGGTCCAGCGGTCGCGTACGTACACCTCGGTGCTGCCGGTGGGGTTGCCACCCGGCACGAGGTTCGTCGCGTCGGAGCTGAAGACGACATACCGGCCGTTGCCGCTGACCGCCGCGTCCCGCACAGAGCCGTCGGCCGGTGTGCCGTCGGTGGCCACGGCGACCCGTTCCATCCTGCCGGTACGCAACTCCTTCACGAACAGGCCGCCCTTGCGGGAATCGCCCGGGATCAGGTTGCCGGCGCCTGAGCTGAAGACGACCACGCGGCCATCGCCGCTGATCTTCCCCTGCCCCGACTCGCCGTCGGCCTCCGCACCGCCGGCGGCGACGCTGACGCGCTCGGTGCGCGCCCGGTACCCTCCCGTAGCGGCAGCCGCCGGCAGCACTGTCGCGCAGGTCCCTAAAACCGCCGCCACGACGGCCGTCCGCCTGAGACTCCGTCTGAGATAGCTCATGCGACTGTCCTTTGCTGAAGCAATGGATGGTGTTCAAGCCGAGGGAAGCCAACAGCCTCACCAGAGTCACGGTCAACCAGGAGGAACCGGCTCAAGGAAATGCGCCCGCGTGGGCCGCTGATTCTTCTGATTCTCCTGCGGGCGCGTAACACGTCCCGTACACGTTCCCTTGGCAACTACCGGATGGCGAGCACTGGACCTCGGCCCGCCTCGGTGCGTCATCCGTGCCCGGCGGGAGCCTCGCCGGCGCGGTCGACTGCAGTCTTGGTGAGGACAGCGGAGGTGCCGACGACCGTCCCGGCCGGGCCCGCCTCCCCGGCTTCGGTGAGGACCGTACGTTCGCCGAGGAACGCGTACGTGCTCCGGTCGAAGACCCACTGCGTCTGCCGCCCGTGCGTCGTACGGGCGACGGCGATGCCCTCGCGTCCCGTGGCGTCGGCGGCCGAGGGGACCACCGTGACCCCGGGGATCTTCGCGGCGGCCTTGTAGAGCGCGGCGCTGACCTGTGGTGGCGCCCACGTCTCGGCCAGCAGGTCGCCGATCGCGGCGAATGCCCGCTGGTCGGGGTCCGAGCCCGGGCTGCGTCCTTGTCCACGGGTCTCGCCCCGGATCAGCTTCAGCAGGGCGACGGGGTCGGTGGGCAGCGATGCGACGTACTGGTGGGTCGGGTCGCTGATCGACGGGTCCTTGCGCAGGGTGGTCGGCCGGGGCGTCGCCCCCGGGCCGTCCAGGGCGTAGACAGGTGTGTCGTCGGCGCCGAGCGGCGTGTCCTGCCGGCCCTCCTCGCGCAGCAGGCCCGGACGGCTGCCGTCGGCGGACAGCCACACCTGCCGTGTGTGCACGGGAGGAGCCAGGGCCGGGGAACTTCCTGCGGCGCTCTGTGCGGCGTAGGCGACCTTGCTCTCGATGTACACGAACTGGTCAGCGCGGACGGCCGGCTGCTTCTGTGCCGCGGCGGCGAGGGCGATGCGGCCGAGGAGCCGGGCCGCTTCGGGTGTACGGGCGGCGTCGTCACCGGGGGCCGCGGGGGCTTGGTGCCCGGGCGTGTCCGCGAGATTCGCCGCCACGATGCCGCAGACCGCCAGGGCGCAGGCGGCCGCCGGGGCCATGACCCGGAGTACCAGGCGGCGGCTCGCATGCAGGCGTGAGGCACGAGGGGCGAGGCTTCCTGGCGGCTCGGGGAGGTCGGCCTTGTGCAGCAGTGCTTCTTTCAGGAGCAGTTCTCGGTCGGGGCTCAGGCCGGGGACCGGTGGCGGGGGCAGCAGGGCGGCGAGACCGGGGCGTTCGGCCTCCTCGGACTCGGCCCCGTGGAGCGGACGGCGCCGCGGGGTGGTGTTCATCCGTGGTCCTCCTGGGTCAAGGGCCGCGCCACGGTCAGACGGCCCGGTTCGAGCTCGTCGAGAGGCTTGGCGAAGGGCTTGGTGAGCGGCTTGGTGAAGGGCTTGGCACGGGGGCTGTCGAGGGGATCGTCCAGCGTCTCGACGCGGGTGGCGGGACCTTCCCCGGTCGCCGGGCGAGTCCGCTCGGCTCCGGTCCGCGGAGTCTGCGAGCGCGCGGCGCGGGCTTCGGTGTCCGCGAGTTCACGCAGCCGGGTACGGGCGCGGGAAAGGCGCGAGCGGACCGTGCCGACGGGCACGCCGAGCGCTTCGGCCGCGGCCGCGTAGTCCAGGCCCGCCCACACCACGAGGGTGAAGACCTCCCGGTCTCGGCGCCGCAGGCGGGCGAGTGCGGCGTGTGCGGCGCGCAGTTGCTCGGTGTCCGCGAGGTGAGCGACGAGGTCGTCGGCGAAGTCGGGAATCGAGCCGCGTTCCGGGATACGGGCGAGCGCGATGTCGCGGCGGCGGCGTGCACGGGCGTTGCGGCGCATGATGTTGGTGGCGATTCCCAGCAGCCATGGGCGCAGGCTGTCCCCGTCGGGCCGCACGCCTTCCCGGCCGCGCCATGCCTCCAGGAAGGTTGCCGAGACGACGTCTTCGGCCTCCGCCCAGTCGCCCGTCACCCGCAGGGCGTAGCGGTAGAGCACTTGGGCGTGCTCGTCGTACAGCTCCGCCAGGGCGTCGCGGTCTCCGCGGCGGAAGCGGTGCCTCATCAGTGATTCCACGTTCTGCTCTGTCACCTTCGCCGCGCGGGTTCCGGTGATGTGCACCACACGGCCCGTGCGGGCGCCGGCCTCGCGTTCCGAGTGACGCAGCCCACAGGAACTCCCGTGCCCTGCGGCGCAGTGCAGATCATGACCACTTCTTCCGTACCCCGCCGCAGCGTCCTGCGGGTCCTGACCGTCGCTGCCGCCCTGGTCGGCTGCGCGACGCCTGCCCTGGACGCCACGGCCCCGGGCGCCGCGGCCTTCGCCGCAGCGCCGGAAACCTACAGCCTCACGATCCGTCACCTCGACCGCGGCGGCAGCCCGACGGGGACCTACGACACCACCGTCACCGGCATCTCGGGCCCCGGCGCCGGCAAGTCCGCCAACCCGCACGACGCCTCCGGCACGACCACCGTGCGCCTGCCCAAGGGCCGCTACCTGCTCGACAGCTATCTGACCACCGGCAACGCCGCGGACGGCACGGACTGGATCGTCCAGCCGCGCCTCGAACTCGACCGCAACACCACCGTGACCGTCGACGCGCGCACCACAGCCCCCGTCGACGTGCGGCCGCCCGACCGCTCCGCGGCATTCCTGCACGGCATGATGGTCACCGAGGTCAAGCACGCCGGCACCACCCGCCTCGTCAACCGGATGATCGCCACACCGAGCCTGCGCGTCGCTCACCTGGGCCCCGACACCGAACCCGGGGCAGTGAAACAGTGGTACGACGCGTACTGGACGACCAAGTCCGCCGACTACGCACTCGGATACGTCTTCACCGGGTCCCGCGCCCTGACCGGGCTCACCCGCCACCCCTCCGCGAAGGACCTGGCCACCGTGGAGGTCCGCGGTGGTGCCCGGCCCGGCACCACCGGGCCCGCGACCGTCGATCTGCAGCCGAGCGCCGGGCCGACGGTCGGCCTCACCAGGCGCCTGGCGGTCCCCGGCACCGCCGCCTACTTCGTCACGCCGGAACGCGGCACCTGGGACATCACCTACTGGGCCCCCACCGCTCCCGGTGCGCCTGCAAGCCGCTACAGCGCCGACAACATCGCCGTACGCGCCGGAACCACCACGACCCGCACCTTCGACAACGCTCCCACCAGCCCCGCTCACACCGGCCAGCCGATCGCGACCCCTGCCACCTCTGGGACTTCAACACTCAGGAGGTGACGAGGAAGCGGCCGGAACAGCCAGGGCGGCTGGGACGGCCGCCAGAGCCACCCCGCGGTCAGCGAGTGTCAGTACGTTTTTCGAGGCGGGTGCCATGGCGAAGGGTGATCGACATCAGGTCGCTGGGGGCGTCCAGCTCCAGGCGGTGCCAGCGGCCGCGGGGGACGATCGCGGCGGTGCCCGGCCGCAACTGCACCATGGCCTCGCCGTCGTCGGGCCTGGCGGGACGGAAGTAGAGGCGGACACCGCCGGTCAGGCAGCAGACCGCCTCCTCCGCCTGCGGGTGCATCTCCCAGTGGTCGGCGTGAACGTCGGCGTCGGTCTCCACGTGGAACGTGGCGATCTGCCAGGCGCCGGAGTCGCTGTTCGTCATCCGGCGTTCGGCGGCTCGGACACCGCCGTCGGGGTGGATGTGCAGCGCCGCGGCGAACAGGTCGATGGGAGAGGGGGGTGTTGTCGTCATGACGGCGTTCCTTCCAGTTGATTCC
Organism: Streptosporangium nondiastaticum; assembly: GCF_003011965.1. Lineage (GTDB taxonomy): Bacteria > Actinomycetota > Actinomycetes > Streptomycetales > Streptomycetaceae > Streptomyces > Streptomyces nondiastaticus. The sequence continues at coordinate 355,720 of NZ_PXWG01000001.1, read as the reverse complement.
TTGCAGGGGTGACGTGTTGCGGTGCAGGCGTTACGGCCTGGCGGCGGGGCAGCACGCTGATGGCCACGACGGCCGCGAGAACGAAAAGGGCGGCGGCGACGGCAAGGCCCAGGGTGTAGCCGTCGTTGATCGCGGCGGGGTCGGTTGCCGTGCCGGTGCGGTGTGCGGCGATGGTGGCCAGGGCCGCCAGGCCGATGCAGCCGCCGAGCTGGCGGGAGCTGTTCATGAGGCCGGAGGCCATGCCGGCCTCATGAGGGGCGACGCCGGTGGTTGCGGCGGCGACGATGGGGGCGATGACCAGTCCGACGCCGAAGCCGGTGATGATGCACGGTCCGAGCACGTCGGTGAGGAAGCCGCCGTCGGGGCTGCTGAAGGCGAACCAGGTCAGGCCAGCGGCGGCCAGCAGGGCGCCCGGCACCAGGGACGTACGAGGAGTGCGTGCCGCGGTGACGCGGGTCGCAACGAGGGTGCCCGCGATCAGACTCATAGAGAAGGGCAGGAACGCGGCACCGGTTGCTGCGGCTCCCATGCCCAGGACCTGCTGCATGTACAGGGACACGAAGTAGAACGATGCGAACTGCCCGGCCGTGGAGAAGAAGACCAGCACGTTGGCGCCGACGACCCAGCGGCTGCGCAGCAGGCCGAGACGCAACAGCGGTGCGGTAGCCCTGGATTCCCTGACGACGAAGCCGGCCAGGAGAACGGCCCCCGCGACGAGCATCGTCCATGTGGCCGAGGAGTCCCATCCTTGGGCATCGGTACGCACGACACCGGTGACCAGCAGCCCGACTCCCCCGGTGGCCAGGACGGCACCGAGCACATCCAGCCTCTCGCGCCGGGCGGGGCGTGCTTCGGCGGGCATACCTGCGCGGACCAGCGCGAGAGCCACCGCGACGATGGGCAGATTGATCAGCATCACCCAGCGCCAGCCCGCGTACTGGGTCAGCAGCCCGCCCGCCAGCACGCCCAGTGCTCCGCCTGCGGCGTTCACCCCGCTCCACACTCCGAGTGCGCGTACGCGCTGCGGACCCTCGGGGAAGGTGGTGGTGAGCATCGCCAGCGTCGCCGGGGTGGCCGCGGCGGCCCCCAGGCCCTGGCCGGCGCGGGCTGCGATCAGTTGCCAGGGCGCCTGGGCAACCCCGCCGGCCAGTGAGCACATCCCGAAGACGACCAAGCCCAGCACGAACAGCCGTCGTCGGCCGTAGAGGTCGCACGCGCGGCCTCCCAGCAGTAGAAATCCGCCGAGCGTGAGCGCGTAGACATGCACGATCCACGACAGGTCGCGCGGCGCGAACCCCAGCGCGGCGCGGATCGCGGGCAGGGCGACGTTGACCACGGATAAGTCGAGGGCGACGGCGAATTGGGCAACAGCCACGGCTGCCAGCACCACTCCAGGGCGTCTTCGCAAGTTTTTGTACATGTAAGGAAACTAGCCCGAGGGGGCCGATCTTGTCCACACCTGAGGGATGATGAAGGCATGCCGCAAACGTCAGCACCGCGCAAAACCCTCGGCCGGCCTCCCCGCATCTCCCGAGAGGAGGTCGTCACAACAGCCCGCCGGATCGTGGACGCGGAAGGCGTGCACCGACTGACCATGCGGCGGCTGGCCACGGAGATCGGCAGTACGCCCATGGCGCTCTACCACCACGTCCGCAACAAGGAAGAACTGCTCGTCCTCTTGCTGGACGACTACGCCGCGCGAACGCTGCACCGACCCGAACTACCCGCCCAGCCCCGCGAGCGGGTCATCGCCGCCGCTGCCACGATCCACGAGGCGCTCGCCGCCTGCCCGTGGATCGTGGAAGTACTGACCGCCGACGACCTCATGGCCACCTCCGCCCTCTGGTTCGTCGAGCAGATCGTTGACGGCCTGATCGAATGCGGCCTGCCCTCCGAGCGTGCGGTACACGGCTACCGCGCAATCTGGTATTACACCGCCGGAGAGATCGTGGTCCGCGCGACAGCGGGCCGGCGGCGTACAGACGACACCCGCCCCACCTACCGGGAACAAGTCTTCACCGATCTCGACCCGACCGAGCTACCCCGCCTGGCACAAGTCGCGGACCACTGGTCGTCGCTGACCGCAGAAGACACCTACGTCGACGGGCTCCGAGCCCTGGTGGACGGCCTCCTGGCCCCCCGATAACCTCGTTGCCGAACTGAACGTCCGTCCCGCCGACCGGTAGTTGCTGATGTTCAGCACGTCCGGGCGGGATGCACTGCCCATGTTCCACTGGTGCCCAGTGATGCCCGGCCGTGGAATACTCAGAGTCTCAGGCAACGGGGTACGCCTGCGCCGCCTCGTCCTGGGCCCCCGCCGCAGCCCGCAGCCGCCGCTGATTCGGCTGCTGCCACGGCGTACTCCCCTGACTGATCTTCCAGGAGCGCACCGTATCCGAACCGGCCACCGGGACCGACGCGTGCCCGCGTCGGTCGATACCTTGTCTCCGGTCTCTCGGACAGAAGACGCTCGGGCCGGCCGCCGGTGAGAGGGCCGGTCATGGCGGTCCTCATACGAACGGTCCTTGTACGAACTGGCAACCCGCACGCCTAGTTGTTGCGGGGCATGACGATGGTGGCACAAGCCGATCCCGGTGAAACCACGATGCTTCGACGGGTATCGGCCGGGTAGCATGCGGATCATGTCGAGTCCTGAGTCAGACAAGGCGGGGGCTTTCGGTCACGCCGTCAGCCCCCTGAACCACTGAGCTCATAGCCCTGCCGTCGTGCCGCGTTCTGCGGCCGCACGGCAACTGGGCCTTTCAGACGAGTGGGCCTTTCGGGGGCCGACCGCGGTGACGAGATGACCTCCTCGCACTTCTCCTCGCCTCGGAGCCACTCGATGCCTCTTCCGCTCTACCTTCTTGCTGTGGCGGTCTTCGCCATGGGCACCTCGGAATTCATGCTCGCCGGCCTCCTGCCGGACATCGCCTCGGATCTCGGCGTCAGCGTCGGGACAGCAGGCATGCTCACCTCCGCCTTCGCGATCGGCATGATCGTCGGCGCCCCCCTTGTGGCCGCACTTGCCCGCAACTGGCCCAGGCGCTCCAGCCTGCTCGGGTTCACCCTCGCCTTCGCAGCAGCTCACGCCGTGGGCTCCAGCACCACGAGCTTCCCGCTCCTGTTCGCCACCCGGGTCGTTGCCGCGCTCGCGAACGCAGGGTTCCTCGCTGTCGCTCTGACGGCTGCCGCCGCGTTGGTCCCGCCCGACAAGAAGGGACGTGCGCTGGCCGTGCTGCTGTCAGGCACGACGGTGGCCACCATCGCCGGTGTCCCTGGCGGCTCGGTGCTCGGCGCCTTGCTCGGATGGCGGGCCGCGTTCTGGGCCGTTGCCGCCCTCTGTCTGCCGGCAGCGCTCGGCATCCTGAAGGGCATCCCAGCGGGACGCGCAAGGGAACAGGCGACCGGCGGGGCGGCCTTGCGAGCGGAGCTCGCCCAGTTGGCGATGCCACGGTTGATCCTGGTGATGTTGCTGGGCGCGCTGGTGAACGCAGCCACCTTCGCCGGTTTCACCTTCCTCGCCCCCGTCGTGACCGACACCGCCGGGCTGAGTGAGCTGTGGGTCTCTGTCGCCCTGGTGCTCTTCGGTATCGGTTCCTTCGTCGGGGTCACCGTCGCCGGTCGCTTGTCCGACCGGAACCCCGGCGCGGTCATCGCGGTCGGTGGTCCGCTGCTGCTGATCGGCTGGCCGGCCTCGGCCGTGCTGGCCGATGAGCCGGTTGCTCTGCTTGCCCTCGTGTTCGTCCAGGGTGCTCTGTCGTTCGCGCTGGGCAGCACCCTGATCACGCGGGTCCTTTACGAGGCCGCGGGAGCCTCCACCATGGCCGGTTCGTATGCAACCGCGGCACTCAACGTCGGCGCCGCTGTCGGCCCCCTCATCGCCGCGGCCACCCTCAACGCCGGAGCCGGGAGCCTCGGGCCGCTGTGGTCGAGCGGATTCCTGATCGCCATTGCGCTGCTCATCGCATTCCCCTTCCGCGCAATGATCACGGCCGGCTCCGGCACCGAGGTGCTCCAGTAACGCCTACGAACGCGCCCTTGAACATCGAGGGACGCCGAAGGCTCATCGAACGATGCCAGGCAGGTTCGAAGGCCCCGGCATCAAGCGCCGCGCGGTTACCGGGGTGCCGGGCGGGAACCAGGACCGCAGCTCATGCGGTCCCGGTCCGCCGGCCTCAGGGGCGCCAGGCAGGGACCGGCAGAGTCTTGCCCGTCTCGATGTACGTCTTCAGGTTGGACAGGACGAAGTTCCAGCCGCCCGTGATCTGGCGCAGCTCCTGCTCGTCGCGCAGGTTGACGTGCGTCACGGTGAGCTGGACGGTCTCGCCGTACGGCTTGAGTTCGAAGGTGACCCGGGACGGGCCATGGGGGCGTTCCTCGGAAGGGCCTGTCCAGGTCAGCACCAGGCGGCGCGGCGCCTCGATCTCGACGACGGTGCCGATGACGTCATCGATGCCGGACTCGTCCAGGCGGCGGTGGGCCCAGGAGGAGCCGGGCTGCCAGTCGGAGACGTTGTGGTGGTGCCAGTAGGCCGCGGTCGCCTCGGGGTCCATGAGGCACTCCCAGACCTTTTCCGGGGTGGCGGCGATGTAGGTGGTGTGGACGAACTCGGGGCGCGGCTCGTTCTCGGTGCTCATGAGGAACTCTGCTTTCTGTTTCAGTGCGCTCAGCGCGTCCAGCCGTGGCTGGTCGAAGGTGCTGATCCACCGCTCCTGTATCTCGTGGAGCGGTACGGGGTTGAGGTAGTGCAACTTCTCGCGGCCTTTGCGGACGGTGCTGACGAGGTGGGCGGCCTCCAGCACGCCGAGGTGCTGGGTCAGCGACTGCCGGGCCATCCGCACGCTCTCGCACAGTTCACCCAACGTCTGGCCGTTGTTCTCGCGCAGCCTGTCCAGCACGAACCGCCTGGTCGGATCGGCCAAGGCCTTGAAGACCCGGTCCATCTCACTGCTCACCTCTCCATTATGCAGGCAAACACCTGCATAACAAGTAGATGCCCGCTCCATCCCTCTGACCTGCGGTTTTGATGCGCCCGGCGGAGAGGCGATGACGGTGAACGACTCGAAGGCACCCCTCACTCCCGTCGCAAGGCGCGCGCCCGGCACCGTGGACGGTCCAGCCAAGTACGGCACGGTCTCGGTACTACGGCCCCAGCGCTGCCCCGTGCGCCCTCCCCCACGGCCACGGCGCTCGTTCCGGGCCTGCAGGCCACCGGGCTCGAAGAACCTTCACCCGGCCACCCACCACGGCGTGGGACAGATCCTGGCCACCGGCGAGGCTTACCAACGCCCCCTCACAAAGTCGGCACCAATCCCCGGCGCACAAAGCGACAGTGGATCTCAGGGTCCACACTGGCCCAGGGCACGGTCTCGGTATGCACGCCATGCGTCGAAGGCCGACTGAGCGGAGTCCGCGGTGAGGAAGTCTCCCGACCCTGTGTCGAAGGCTCGCGCCTTCAACGCATCGGCGACCGCGAGGGCGGCGTGAACTGCTGCTTCGCTGCCGCCATGGATGAAGAGGCTGACTCCGGCGACCGGCGCGTCGTCAGCCTCGTTGACCGGGGTGCTGACGGAGAAGCCCGGACCCTCATAATCCCCCCACCCACCAGGTGAGAACTCGATGCCCGGCAACACCTCTGCAAGGACAACGCGAACGTCTCGACCCGAGCCCAGACTCGGCGGCTCCCAGTCGCCCGCGATCTCATCTACCGCCCCGGCTCCGGGCGGAAACCGCATGATGAAAACGTCCCAGCTCATCCGGCCAGCCTACGCACCAGCACTGACACTGCCAGTCACGCCACTGAACGGCGCCTCTCCGTAGCCGCCACGAGGACGGGCAGCGCGTCCGCGTCCTGCTGACGGTGGGTCGGCTGTCAGCCGATCAGTCGCCGGCCGGTCCCCCGCCACAGACGAATTCCATGACCAGCCGCCTGTCGGGCGTCCTCACGGTGTTGACCAGTCGCGGCGATTTCTGATGGGTGCGGGTCTTCTTGAGTGAGCTTGTCGGTCATGCGGTGAGGGTGTCTTCGGCCTGCGCCGTGAGACAGCCGGGTCAGGCCACCGAGCGGATCCGGCCGCCGGTCTTGTGCCGGAGTGCGGCCTCCAGCCGGTCGCGGGCCTCGGTCTGGGCAGCGATCCGCTCGTTGAGGACCGCCAGCCGTTCCAACGCGACCCGCAGCCCCTTGTCCGATGGTGGCGCGGCAGCCACATCGCCGTCCAGGCAGGGCAGGAACGCCTGGACGTCGTCGAGGGTGAGTCCGGCAGCCAGCAGGTAGCGGATGTTGCGGACCCGTACCACTGCCCGTTCGTCGTAGATACGGTAACCGTTGAGGGCCCGTTCGGAGGAGATCAACCCGGCCTGTTCGTAGTGCCGCAGCGCACGGGCGGTCGTCCCGGTCGCCTTGGCCAGCTCACCGATCCTCATCTGTTCCACCTCCGGGGGCACTTCTATCACGCCACGACCGCCCCGCCGTCGACCGGGAGCACGACTCCGGTGACGAACGACGCAGCCGGCGAGGTGAGCTGGGTAATGGCCCAGGCCACCTCCTCGGGGCGGCCGATCCGGCCCAGCGGGGTGTGTGCCAGCTGCCATGCGCGCACCGCGGCCATGCGCTCCGGCGTAAGGCCCTGGTGTTCGCCGATCGGGGTGTCGATCGCACCGGGGGCGACCGCGACCACACGGATCCCGCGGGGTGCCAGTTCGACCGCCCAGCTGCGGGTCAGCAGCTCCAGTGCGGTCTTGGTCGCCGCGTAGACCGAACTGCCCGGCCAGGCCCGCTGCCCCACCGACGTGCTCACATTGACGATCACCCCGCCGCTCGCCTCCAGGAGGGGCAGCGCGGCCTGGGCCAGCAGGATGGGTGCGATCAGGTTGGTGGCGATCTGCGGGGCGATCGTCTCCGGTGTAAGGGTGCCGAGGGCACCACTGCGTACGATGCCGGCATTGTTGACCAGCACGTCCAACCGGCCGTGCAACTCCCGTGCGGTGTGGACGATTCGCTCGGGCTCTCCCGCGGTCGTGATGTCCGCGACCAGCGGGGTGATCCGCTGGCGACCGGCGGCGGTCTCGTGAAGCGGTTCGGCTCGCCGGCCGACGGCGAGCACGTGAGCGCCCTCGGCGGCGAAGGCCCGGGCGGTGGCCCGGCCGATCCCGGTGCCGGCCCCGGTGACGGCGACGATCCTGCTGCTCTGCGGTGCGGTGCTGGTGTCCATGCCGTGATCGTTCAACCCTGCCGCCAGTGGCAAGGTCAAGCGGCGCCCAGTGGGGCCCGTTGGGCAGGGTTCAGTGGTACGGCCCGTTCTGTGTGCAGTTGCCGTTAGCCGGTGAGAGGTATCTGTCCTGGTCAGCGCCTGGGTGACCGCGGCGGTGCTCCCGGGCGAGGTAGTAGCCCGCAATGGACTACCCGCATCCCCCAGCGCCTCCAGCAGATCCTGATAGGTCCTCGGCAGCACCGGCTCCTCCAGGCCCGGACCCCACGGCGGCAGCGTCCGTACACCGATCACCGCATCCGTCTCGGACGCGAAAACGCCAGGCGTCTCCCCCCAGCTATTCCGCCGTCATCCCGTGCCTCCGGCGCGGTGTCCGGAACGGTCTCGGCGAAGAGCTCATCTACGGTCTCCCGCGTGAACCGCAGCCGCGTCAGCTGCTCCTCCTCCGCGGCAAGCCGACGGGTCAACCCGTCGATCTGGCCGCGGAGTTCCTCCAAGCGTGCCCGGACCTCTGCCTCCCGGCGTTCCAGCTCTTCAGACAACGATCCCATCGGCGCCCCCGAAGTCCTGCAGTAACCCTGGGAGGCATGGGGGACAACAGCCCGCCATCGCAGACAACCTCAGCATCTCCGCAGCTCAGACGGTCCCCGAGAGGGAGCTGCACTCAGCCGGGAATGGCGGCGCCGTGCGGGCGGGCCAGTCTTCCTGTCGCCAGTGGGGGTGGTAGCGCCCGCAGTCGATCATCCAGTCGTACGTCCCTTGCAGCCATGCACGAACGCTCTTCAGATAGGCCCTGGTCGCCGCGTCCGCGGCCGGCTCCGCCTGTTCGTGGAGTTCAGCGAAGGTCCTGATCCGGTCGTTGGCGAGCTGCGCCGCCTGGTCCAGCCCGGCCGTTGCCGGTGTGGGCGCGGGAGCAGACCAGGGGGAGGTTGAAGATGAAGTCGACCGGGCTGTTCGCGATCTCCCGGGGCAGCGAAAAGGCGTCGACGTCGCCGTCGTCGAAGGCGTAGAGCCAAGTCATCCAGTCCGCTGCGAGGTGGAGGAGCTCCCGGCCGGCCAGCGGGTAGGCGTAGGCGCCCAGGTGCCCGAAGACGTGGGAAGCGTTGTCGCGCTGTGCGGTCTCGGTGAACAGGTTCCACTGGGCCGGCCATTGGCGGGTGTGCTGTTCGGCCCCGTCGCGGTCCGGGTGGTGCCGGTGCGGATAGCGCAGGTGGATCTCGGGCAGCCGGGGCCTGTCCGCCCCTCTTCAAGGACACGGCCCAGGGCGGGCCGGGAGTCACCCGGCTGGGCGCCGGTTCTTCGCCCAGGCGCTGGTGCACGAGGCTGTGCGGACCGGACGCCGGGGCATGATCGTGATCAACGACCAGGGCAGGTGATCTTCCGGAGCGTCCGGCGACCAATCTGGAACACCGAGTCGGCCGTGGTCGCCACCTGCCCGCTCGTACTGAGCACACCGGCCACCGCGTCAGCGATCTCGCGGTCGGCGAGAACCGCCACTTGCGCGCACGGCACCACGTGTTCGGCTGCCAGGTCGGCCAGAGGGGCCGGTCAGTTCTCCCGCTCACGGCGCACGCTTTCCCTGAACTTCTCGATGCCTTTCCGGTTCCCTCACCTATGGACGAGTCGAAAACCGAGGTCCACTCGCGGAGTAGAGGCGATGGCTGGGCTCAGCCCCCTTGTCGCGTGCGGTCATGGTTGCCGCGGCCACCTGCCCGGCCCGTTCCCAGCAGCAGGCCGTCAATGACCCGCCCGTACATGAGGCGTGCAGCCCTTCCCGTGAGACCGTCGAAAAATCGGGGCACTCCGCGCAAGCGCACATCGGCGGACCACACGACACGACACCATCGTGCACCCGCCTCTCCGGCAACTGGCTGCAGTGCGATCTCGGCCCAGCCCTGGACCACGCGCCCTCGCTTCTCCACCCGGCAGTAGCCGGGAACGGCGCGGGACCGGGGCGGCTCCCATCGCACGACCTCCATGGGGTCGTCGAAGGCGACGGGGCCGAGACGGGTGCGGGCGACGAACCGCGTTCCCGAACGGGTGGATGGCGGAGTGATCACCTCGACGGCGGTGAACGGCACGTGGGCGGCGTGCCCCTCCCAGTGCGTGAGTCGTTCCCAGACGGTCCCGGCCGGCAGCGGGACCTCTCGTACGATCCGGAAGAAGGCCACGACCCCGCGCAGTCGCCGGTCGTCCTCAGCGGAGGCCGCGCGCGAGCGGGTGTCGCGGCTCGTACAGACGCAGCTCGCCCCCACCCGGGAGGCGGAGGGCGGTGAGCAGCCCCCACCCTTCGTCACCGACCGGCTGGGTGAAGTCCACACCCCGCGCGGACAGCTCTTCCACGGTCTGCCGGATGTCGTCACACATCAGGAACAGCTCGTGGCCACCGGATGCATCGGACGGGTGTACCGCGGCCTCGGCGGGCGGCAGCTCGAAGATCAGCCATCCGCGGCCGGCGTCAACACACAGGAAGCCGAGCACGTCCCGGAGGAAGGCCCGGTCGGCCTCGGCATCCTGGCTGAACACGACGACGTGCGCGCCACTGATCATGTTTCCGCCCTCGCTGCCGGCCCGGGAAGCCTTCGGCCCTCACCGTAAGGAGCGGGACGGGGCGGCGCCACCGGGCAGTGCTCCGGATGAAGCGGCCGCGTAAGGTCCCACCTGGGTCCTGCCGTGCCATGGCCAGGCACCCGAGGAGGAAGCCTCCCACGCGGCTGGTCAGGACGGCGCAGACAGCCTGCGTCGGCCCGGTCCACTCTTCAAGCGACGCCTGCACAGAGCAAGGGATCCATGACGTGCGCGAGGGACCGGCCGGCGGCGGGCCGTCCGGTCGCCCACCTCGCCTCAGGATTCGGAGGACGGCTGCGGCACGTAGAAGTCCGTGGTGGCGGAGGTCATCGCCGCGACGGTTCCGGCGGGCGTGCCGTAGTCCGCGTTCGCCTTTCCCCAGGCCTCGCTGCTGGCGGCCAGGAACGAGCGCGCCTCCTCGGACTCGCTCCACGCCTGCGTCGCCTCGCGGTCGAACGCTTCGCCCTCGGTGAGGTACATCGAGAGGCTGACCAGGCCCAGGTCCCAGCCGACACCGGTGGCGCCGGGACCGTAGGTGTCCCAGAACGCAGGGTCGACGATGGCCGTGTGCTCCAGTTCGAAGAGTGTGCGCTCCTCGCCCTCGGGCGTCAGGCGCACCTCGACCTCGCTGAGGTCGCCCTCCTTGGGCTCTCCGAAGATCCAGCTGACCCGCAGCAGGCGGGGCGGCTCGCAGCGCAGCACCTCGCCGCCCGCGTTCCCCTCCAACTGGTACCGGCCTCCGGGCTTGAGCTCGCCCGTGACGGGCAGGAACCAGCGTCCGAGGCGCTCCGGGTCGGTGCATGCCTCCCAGACGTCGTGGACGGCGGCGTCGTAGGTGCGCCGCATGATGATGCTGCGGCCTGTGCCCTTGGGTGTCTCGGTGTCCCGCACCTGGCGGTGCATGGCGTTGATCAGGTCGATGACGTCAGCCACCTGGGGTCTCCTCTTTCGCTCTTCCGGCAGTACGATCCTTCGCACTGCGATTGCCGCCCCCTTGTGTGCCGTCATGCAGTCGCCTGGCCCGTTTGCCCCTGGCGAGTTCGGTGCCGAGCGCGTCGAGGCGTTGTTCCCAGAAGCCGCGGAAGCGCTCAAGCCAGACGTCCACCTCGCGCAGCGGCGCTGCGTCGATCGTGTAAAGCCGACGCGCGCCCTCAGCGCGTACCGTCGTGAACCCGCTCTCGCGTAGGACCCGCAGGTGCTGGGAGACGGCCGGCTGGGAGATCGCGAACTCTTCCCGGATCGCAGCGGTCACTGCCCCGGAGGTCCGCTCGCCTTCGGCCAGCAGTTCCAGGATGCGACGCCGGACCGGATCCCCGAGCACATCGAATGCATGCATGGCTCATATCATGCAAGCTGTTCCTTATATAAGGCAAGTCTTATTCAAAGCGTGGCGGATCACCGGTCGGCGCGAGGAGGGCGGAGGCCGCTGTCCCGGCTCTCACCACCACCCGCCCACGCGAAGGGGCGCCTGCCGCGCCACGTAGCGCACGGCGATCCTTGACGCGGTAGCGCCGCGGAGAGGTGGAAGGCCTGGAGGCCGGCGAAGACCAGGTCGTCGTCGTTCACCTCATCGCTGTCCTGGTGCAGTAATCGAGCAGACAGCAAGTGGGCCTGACCCGGCTACCACTCACACAGCCTCATCGGCCATACTGCCCGCCGTGGACCACCGCATAGGCCAGAACACCCCACCCGCGTACGCCGCCGGAACCGATCCGGCTTTCATCCCCGGCCTGACGCCGCCGCGCCCTGCCGCAGCGAAGGAGCGTCCGCCGGTACCGGCGGACGCCGTACCAGGGTCCGGCGCCGCACCAGAGCCACAAGCAGAGACGGAGGCAGCTGAAGCGGCGGAGGAGGCTGCCGCCGAAGAGGAACCCCGGCCGGCGGCCGACGGTCCGGCCTTCGAGGTGTCCGACCGACGCGGCTCGATCACCGTCGACAGCACCGGCGTCATACTCCAGTTGGACGGGGAAACGGCCGAGTTCGACTGGGCGGAGATCGGCGCAGTGGAGACGAACACTCCCCGGTTCGGTCGGCAGATCACCGTCACCGTCCACGCCACCAACCGCCACAGCTACAACGTCCGCATCGAGGCACCCAGCCGGAACCTGCTCAAGCAGTGGGCGACGGAACTGGACACTGTGCTCGACTCCTACTTCGAAGCAGGCAGCGAGGCCGCCGGCTGAACAGCAGCCGGCCCCTCACCGTCCGCTCCGGGATCTCTCGCGACAGATCCGGCACTGCTCGCGGCCGCGAGCAGTGCCGTAGTGCCATGAACAAGTGCCGATGCCGCTGCCGCTGTCACTCCCGGGGGCCACCCTCCGCACGATGACTGGTATTACTGATACATGCAGGAAGAGACTGCCCAGGGCGCGATCGATACGTTCATCTCCTCGTTCAATGCCTCGGACGACAGGTACGTGACCAGTCTGCTGGCCCAGGCCCTGACCTCGGACGTGATCCTTTGGGGGCCGTTGGGACGCAGTGAAGGCATCGCGGCAGTCGAGCGCTTCGTCCTGGACATCCGCCGCCATCCGGCAGGGACCGGCACGATGACCCGCTGCTCAGAAGTGGACATGCCTAATGAGTGGGCCCGGTACCAGTGGGCCTTCACCACCCCTGACGGCGGCCCCCGTCTCGCCGGAACCGACGTCGTCCACCTGCGGCGCAACCTCATCGACCAGATCATCGTCTTCGCAGGGGACACCCAGCCTCTCCCCTGAACCCCCACGCGGAACTCCCGCGCGCTTGCTCCGTCATGGCGAACACCGGCGCATCAGCGCCGCCGACTGGTCGAGCCACCTCCGGGGGCCGGGACATGCGTGGAACCGGACGCCGACTCGGGGCCTCACCCGTTCTCCACGGGAGCAACTGCCCTCAGCCCTCGTCACCTGCTCAGGCAGGGCACCCGCTAGCCAAGGTCCACGGGTAAGGCCGTAGCAGCAAGGCCCCGACCTGGTGGGCGAACTGACGGCGAGTAGGGTCGCAGCTGTTTGGCCAGGACTCGACAGCCGGAGCCGTAGTGAACCACCCGCAGCAGCCTGCGACGCCGCCGCCCTACCGTCCCTCGGCGTTCGACCCGGACGCGACCGAGGTCCTCTCCCCGGGAGCCTGGCAGCAGTACGGCCACGTGCCACCCGAGGATCCGGCCGGCGCGACCAAGCCGTTGCCGCGCATCGCACCCGAACCGGCGCAGCCCCGCGCGTCCGGCCGGCCGGCTCGCCGGCCCCGACGGGTGTGGATACCCGTCGCGGCCATCGCCGCTTGCGCGGCCGCCGGTCTCGCGGTCGGCGCGCTGGTACTCGGCGGCGACGAACAAGGAGCGGCTCCCGCGGCGCGGTCACCGGAACCCGCCACCCCGGCCACGCCCGGCTCCGCCGAACCCTCCCCGTCGAACGCCCCTTCCGCCGCCCCCAGCCCGCCCGCCGCCGTACTCCTGGGCGGGCCCTACATGCTGATCAGCGACACCGGCAAGGCCGCGGACGTCACGGCGGCCTCCCGCGACAACGGCGCGGTAGTCATCGCCTACCAGCCCACCGGCAACCCCAACCAGCGATGGACCCTCACCGACGCCGGTGGCGGCTACGTCCGCATCACGGCCGTCCACTCCGCCAAATGCCTCCAGGCCGACGCCACCTCACCCGCGGGCGGGATAACCCAACAGCCGTGCGCCGGAACCGATACCCAGCAGTGGCGGGTGGCTGCCGACGGCAGCACCTACACACTGACTCTCAAGGCCTCCGGACAGACCCTGGACATCGGCCCCGGGGACATCCTGCGCCTTCAGCAGCCAGGAGCCGGACCCGCGCGGAAATGGTCCGTCAGGAATCCCTGAGCGAGCCGATACGAGAGCCTTCAGCGGTCGTACCGCGCAGCCCCCAGTGCGCAGCCCCCAGTGCGCAGCCCCCAGTGCGCAGCCCCCAGTGGTAGAAGGATCTCCACGCATCGGCGTACGGCACACCGCGCCGTCAGGTCCCTCAAGATCGGCCGGGTGCCGCACCTCGTGCGAACAGGCTCGTGAGGTCGTAGACGCTGAAGTGCGCGGGCGGGGATTTCGCGAGCCGGGCGGCCCCGGGCATGTCGCGTCGGCCGGCGACCGCGCCGACTGCACGGCGTTGCGGCGCCTCGAAGGACAGTGCGCCGGCGACCCGCGCCACCAGCTCCCCGCCCGAGACCAGGGCTTGGGGCAGCTGCCGGGTTGCAGCGAGGCGAACGTACGGCTCACCTCGCCGAATAGATCGTCACCATGGTGCACATCCGCCTCTGCCCGAAGAACTGAACCCCCACCGCTCCGGGCTGCCCCGGGCCCGGGCGCGCACCGGGCCCCGACCCCTACGGCAGGTCCCGGCACACGCCGGCATCCTCACCGATGCGGACGAACTTCCGTACCAGCAAGGGGATCCGGTACCGGGGCGAGGCTCCCGGGCCTCGCGGGTCGCACTGGAGGAGCCGGAGGTCGCACAGGTGGTCCAGCAAGTATTCGGTGCGTCGGCGGAGATTCCAGCAGTTCGGAGGGCGTTATCGAGGACGACGAGGGTGCGGCTGCCGTGCAGCCGCACCCTGTAGAGGCGGATGCGGTCGGCCGCGGGCCCGGGCACGGCCTCACCCGGCAGGCCGGTGGCGCGCAGCATGTCCGTGAGTGCGTCGGCCGGGGAACACGGGGCGCCGGCCGGGGTACGCAGGTCGGTGGAGAGCAGGCCACCGGGACAGCGGTCGCAGACAGCCCGTGCCACGCGGTTGACCAGGGTCGGCTCTCCGGCTCCGGCGGGGCCGGAGACGACGGTGAGGGCCCATTCCGCGGGCGCGCCACCGCACGGTTCCAGCAGGCCGGTGAGGGGGGCTCGGCCGGGGGTCACTTGGGCGGGAGCTCGGCGGTGACGTCCATGGCCCACGCCAGCCAGTCGTCCAGGACGTCGTCGTCGAGGGTTTCCTCCGCCAGCAGGACCCAGCCCTTTTGTTCCTTGCCCCGGATGACCAGGGGTGCGGCCCCGGGGCGTGCGAGGGCTTCGTCGTTTCTTTCCTTGCCGACGCGGACCATGAGGCCCTCGTCGTAGAGGTTGGCCAGGGCGTTTCCCTGGAGGAGGAAGGTCAGGCCGCTGAACATCTTCTTCGCGACCACTCCCTCGGGCTCCAGGCGTTCCCTTACGCGCTCCGCGAGTACTTCGTCGTAGGCCATGACTCCACCCTGTTGTCGGGCGGCCCGGAAGGGCCGGCTCTGGTCATCGTTTCTGCTGGTCGCCGGTGCGGCCACCCGCCGGGTGCCGGGAGGGCGGATCATCCTCCCGGCAGCCGGAGCGGTCAGCTGCTGTGCCGGCCGCAGTCAGGAGCTCCGAGCGGCTGCTTACCGGTCCTGGTGGTGGGGCTGGAGGATCTCGTGCACGGTTCCGGAGTCGTCCCGCAGGGTCGCGGAGATGCCCCACGGCCTGGGCTGCGGCTCCTGGACGAAGGTGACGCCCCGCGCGGAGAGGTCAGCGAAAGCCGCGTGGCAGTCTTCGACAGTGAAGGTGCAGCCGATCAGGACACCTTTTCCGAGCAGCGAAGTGAGCTGCTGGGCGGACTCGCGGTCCATCATCGGCGGCCCCGGGACCATCAGGGAGATCTGCGTCTCCGGCTGAGCCTTGGCGCCCACGGTGACCCAGCGCATGCCCTCGCCGAACGGCACGTCCGTACGTACTTCCAGGCCGAGCTTGTCGGTGAAGAACGCCTTGGCCGCATCCTGGTCGAGCACCCAGACCGCGGCCGTGTTCACTCCAGTAATCATGATCTTTTCCTATCTGTACGGAGCATCCGGATCTGTGCGGACCATCCGGATGTTTTCCACGCTAGAGGCCCTTTAGGACAGCTCGCGTCACTAATGCCTGGCAGCCTGGAAACATGACCCAGGACCTGCCCGCCCGCATGCTGCGCCTGCTGTCCCTGCTCCAGACACGCCGCACCTGGTCCGGTATCGAACTCGCGACCCGCCTCGGCGTCACCCTGCGCACCATCCGCCGCGACATCGACCGGCTCCGCGACCTCAGCTACCCCATCGAGGGCACTACCGGCACCGCCGGCGGCTACCGCCTGGTCGCCGGCACCGACCTGCCCCCGCTCCTCCTGGACGACGAGGAAGCCGTCGCCATCGCCGTTGCCCTGCGCACCGCTGCCGGCGGCGTCACCGGCATCGAGGAGACGGCCGTCCGCGCCCTGGCCAAGCTCGAACAGGTACTACCGCAACGGCTGCGCCCCCAGGTGACCGCGATCCAGGCCACCGCCGCCCCGCTCCCCGTGCCCTGGAGCACCGGCCCCGAGGCCGACCCCACCGTCCTGGCCACCCTGGCCGCGGCCTGCCGCGACCACGAGATCACCACCTTCACCTACCGGACCGGGAAAGGCGTCACGGGCCAGCGCCGGGCCGAACCGCACGCCTTGGTGGCGGCCAGCCCCGTCTGGTACCTCGTCGCCTACGACACCGACCTCGACGAATGGCGCCTCTTCCGCGTCGACCGCCTCACCGACCCCACCCCCACCGGCCACCGCGTCACTCCACGCCCGCTCCCCGCCGCGGACGCGGCCGCCTACGTCGCCACGCGCCTGGCCGCCGCCCCCGCCCGCTACACCTTCCACGCCACCGTCCCCGCCGACGCCGAAACCGTCCGCGCCCGCACCTACGCCCTCTCCAACCGCGTCCAACCCGTCGACGAGACCACCAGCACGCTCGACCTCGCCGCCGACAACCCCCACCACATCGCCGAACAACTCCTCGGCATCGACCTCGGCCCCGCCCACACCATCCACGGCACCCCCGAACTCGCCCCCCACCTCGAAAAACTCGCCTACCGCCTGCTCCGCGCCGCCCACGCCCTCAGCAGACAAGACCACCGGAGCAAAGAGCGCTCAGAACCGGACGCCGGGCACGAGCAGTAGACGGCCGCGCCCACTACGCGAACGTGCGGGTCGCTACTTCTGCCCGGCCAGAGCCTGGCAGGTCAGGTGCTTGGCGGGGAGCCTGCCCGTGGTCAGGTAGACCGTGGCGGCCTTGTCCGCGCAGGGACTGCTGTCCGGCGCGTAGAGGACGCCGTGTCCTTCGCCGCCGGCGACGGTGAGCATCCGGGAGCCGTGCAGGGCCCGGTGCATGGCCTGAGGCCCGAAGAGGGGCGTCTGGGAGTCCCACTCGTTCTGCGCGATCAGTGCACCGACCTTGTTGTCAATCGTGGTCTGCGGCTCGCTGCCCTGCTCCCAGAAGGCACAGGGTGTGATGGCGGCCGCGAAGTCGCCGTACAGCGGATACCGGGCCTTGTCGCGGATCGCCTCGCGGCGGTACTCCTCAGGGTCGTGCGACCAGGTGCGGGTGTCAGCGCACATGAAGGACCAGGCGGTGGAGGCGTAGTTGTCGTCGGGCTCCTGGACCTGACCGGGCGTGCCGGGCGGAGCCGGGTTCTCACCTTCGGCCGCCTTCTTCAGTCCGGCGATCCGTCCGGCAGCCTTCCGGACGTGGAAGAACGTGCGGTTGTCGGCACGGATGCCGTCGCCGGTGAGGGTCTGTCCCTCAAAATGGATGGGTGTGCGGTTCGCCCGCGCGATCAGGTCCCAGTAGGTCGTGCGGCCGGAGTGTCACCCAGTCCGTGGTCGTGTGGCGTCTGGCGGCCCATGCGGTCCAGCGCGTGAAAGCCTGCTCCGCCGCCTTCGCCATGTCCTGGAACATCCCCCTGTAGATCCGGTTCGGGTCGGTTGCGCTGTCCAGCACGATCCGGTCGGCTCGCTGGGGGAACAGCTGCATGCAGACAGCGCCGAGGTAGGCGCCGTAGGAGATCCCCAGGTAGGAGATTGTCTTCTCGCCCAGCGCTGCGCGGATGACGTCCATGTCACGGGCGCTGTTGCGGGTGGTGAGGTGCGGCAGCTTGTCACCGGCCCTGGCCCGGCACTTCCCGGCGACGGTACGGGCCCGGTCCACGTCCTTCGCGAAGGTCTCCGCCTTGTACGGCTGGTCGGCCTGTTCCTCGGCGGTCAGCCCGCAGCTGACGGGAGAGCTCTGCCCGGCGCCCCTCAGGTCGAAGCCGACGAGGTCGTAGCGCCGCTTCGCCTCCGCGGGGAGCTTCAGGAGCGGGTCGGCAGGCAGCTGCAGTCCCGGTGCGCCGGGGCCGCCCGGGTTGAGCAGCAGAACGCCGTGACGCGCCTTCGCGCCGCCCGCCTTCAGCCGGGATATCGCGAGCCTGATCGTCTTGCCGCCGGGGTCGCTGTAGTCCAGCGGCACCTTGAGCGTCGCGCACTGGAATGTGTCGGGGCCCTCCTCCGCGTCGCAGCGTTTCCACTGGAGCTTCTGCTGCGTGTACTGCCGCAGAGGGTCCCTGGCAGGGGAGGTGTCAGATGCCGTGGACGCGGCCAAGGCCGTTGCGGGCGTCAGCATCGAAAGGGTGGCTGCCACGAGGCCGGCGGCGAGTAGGGGGGCCAGGGCCCTACGGATGTTTCTGCTTCGCACGATGATGCTCGTCCTTGTCGAGGAGAGTGGGCAGCCAGGCAGCCGGGCACGGCGAGCAGCATCTGCCCCGTCAGTACGAAGCGGGCAACCAGCGCGCACCAGAGCGAGAACCGGGGTGTGGATGTCGCGCCGGGCGCGGTAGGCGTCGGCAGCCAGGACGACGAACTAGGCGGTCAACGCGAAGTCCAGTCCGGCCAGTTGTGCAGGAACCAGGGCGCCGAAGAGCGCGCCGAGAGTCGCGCCGCCGACCCAAGTAGACCTGGCACAGGACCTGGAGCCAGACCATCCTCCGGCCGCTCCAGGACTGCGCGCACTCCCTCGTGGTCAGGGCGTAGGCCTCGTCGGTCATCGTGTAGGTGCTGTAGGCCTTCCCGGCGCGGCTCTTGACGCGGTGCAGCGGGAAGGACAGCGCGTAGAAGACGTGCCGGAAGTTCACCAGGAACGCCGTGAGCACGACTGTGCCAGCGGCGCCACGGCCGCGGACGTCGGCGGATCGTCATCACTTTCGGCCCCTCCCCGACCGGGCCCTCCGGATGGTCTCGTCACCACACCCACACACCCGGATTTTTTCGTCAAGCGCCTTTCGAGTCAGGAAATTTGACGCTTAACCGGGCTGCGCCACGGAGGATCTTCCGAATAGAACAAGATCGTCGACCGACATCGCACGTCCCGTGCGCCCACCGTGCCCCACAAGGGAGAGTCCATGAAGCGTCTCGGTGCCGCCGTCACCACGGCAGCCGCCGCTCTCGTCCTCGCCGCGCCGTCCAGCGCCCTCGCTACCGGTCCCGGCGCGCCGGTATGGCCGGCTCCGTCCTGCACCCGTGTGACGGGGGACGGCGGAGTCACCTTCACCACCGACGACGGAGCGAGCCTCGCGCCCACCACCGGCACCCTGAGAACGACCAGCTACACCCACGGCCTGGTCGCACTGGACACCCCGGGTACCCTGCTGGCCACGCGCAACGGTGAGCTGCAGCGCTCCACCGACGCCGGCTGCACCTGGACCCGGGTCGGCGCGGTCGGCAGCGGTTCGACCCGGCTGACGGCCGCCCCCGGCGGCCGGGCCTTCGCCTGGGAGATGAGCGGGCGCTTCCTGGCCCGCACCGACGGGCGGACCGTCACCCCGCTGATGTCCCCCACCGCGAACATCGTGGGCCTGGGCACCGACCGGGCGCGCCCGGACCATGTGCGGGTCGCCGGGCACGACGGCCGGATCTACGACTCGGTTGATGCCGGCGCCACCTGGCACGCCGTCGGCACGGCCGCGTTCGGCGGCGGGGCGAGCGTGTACTCCGTGTCCTTCGACCCCTCCGACATCGACCACGCCGTCGCGGGCGGCATGGTGCGCGGCGGAGAGGTGACCACGGACGGCGGTGTCACCTGGCGGCCGTCCACCGGGCTGTCCGCCGGCTCGGCGAACCTCTTCTCCACGGTCGTATCCCCCGCCTCCTCCTCGGTGGTCTACGGCCTGGGCGTCGACCTGGCCGAGGCCGTGCCGGGCTCCGGCAACGAGGGCCGTCACCTGTACCGCTCGACGGACGGCGGGCGGACGTTCGCCAAGGCCGTCGACGACACCGCGGAAACCAAGCTGACCAACAGCACGCTGCTGGCCGCGAGCCCCGTCGCCCCGGACGTCCTGTACTTCGAGTACGGCACGTACTACGCGGGCTACGGCACGGACCTCTTCCGCCTGGACGCCGCCACGGGCAAGGTCACCAAGACCCACAACGCCTATGACGGGATCTCGGCCATCGCCTTCAACCCCGGCCGGCCGTCCGTGATGTACCTGGGCGTCGAAGAGGTCCGAGTCGACTGACGCGCCGCTTCACGCGTGCGGCCCGCTTGACGCGCCACTTGCCCTTCCCGGGCGTGGCGGGCGCGTTGCGGGCCGACACGGTGATGCCCGCCTTGACGTCGGCGCGGGTCGTACTGCCCGCCACGGGTTGGGCGGCAAGCGCTACTGCCGCGGCTGGACCTCGGCCATCGCCGACCAGCCGCTGCCCGGGACCTCGACGTTGATGATCTTCGGGGTCTCGGCGACGGCGTCGGGCATCCATGCCATGGCGGTCCTGAAGTGCTCGGACTTGACGTGCACCTCGCCCGCCTCGGCGTCGGCGAAGGCCTCCAGCAGCACGTACTCGTGCTCGTTGTCCACGCTCTTCGACCACTCGTAGAAGAGGTTGCCCGGCTCCTCGCGCGTGGCGCGGGTGAACTCGGCGACGTCCTCGAGCCACCGCGCGCTGCGCTCGGGGCGGATGGTGAATTTCACGGCGATGAAGATCATGCGGTGCTCCAGCGGTCGTCGTTCCAGTGTTCCCGGTGTTCCGGGCGAATGTTCCCGGCGTTCCGGGCGGGCAGGACCCATCGTGCTGTCCGCCTGGCGGGGCGGCGAGCGACGTCGCGCGCATTCCGGCCCTGCCGGAAAACCGGCCGGATCGCCGCCGGGCGGGCGGCGCCCGGCCCCGGGTTGCGGGCCTGACAGCCCTGGGCGCGCAGTCCGGGGGGAGAGATCTGCGAGCGCGACCTCGCGATCCGGAGCGGAGACAGCGCCTCGGGCCGGCCCGAAGACGTTGGCCGTCCCGTTCGCGATCCGCGTTGTCAGTGGTGTCCTGCATCATCGGAGGCATGACACAGAGCTCCACCGAAGCGACGCTGCACGCGCTCGCCCTCAAGCACCTGCCCGCCGACGTCGCGGAGAAGTGGATCGGCCTGCTGAGGCCGGGAGTCCGGCTGACGGCGGCCGGGGACGGCGACATCGTCGTCGGGAAGCTGGGCGGGCAGCCGGCGCTGCCTGAGGGAATGGAGTGGCCGGTGTGGGAGGGGCACGGGCCGCTCAGCTTCATCGCGTCGGTCGACTGCGGTGCCCTGCCCGTACGGGAGCTGGACATAGCGCTTCCGGACGACGGCACGCTGGCCTTCTTCTACTTCGACGGCCAGTTGGACGAGGGCACCGAGGCGTTCCTCGGCTCCGACGCTCCGCACGGCTGCGCCGGCGCGCAGGTCCTGTACATAGCCGCCGGTGCCGCGGTCGTCGAGCGGCCCACCCCCGAGGGCCTGGACGCGTACAGCGAGGTAGCGCTGACGGCGCGTGTGACGCTCACCGCGCCCTCGTACGGGCACCCGGGCGCGGAGGAGGTCCTCGGCGGCGTGGACGTACCTGATGAGCTGGCCGACGCGGTCGGCGACGTGAACGGTGACATCGGGCACCTGGTCGGTGGCCACGCCATCCCCGTTCAGGGACCTGTCGAGGACGAGATCGCGCACAGTGTTCTCGGCCCGGGGACGCCCTGGAACGACCCCCGCCACGCCCCTGAGGCACGCCGCTGGACCCTGCTCGCCCAGATCGACACGGACGACGACGCCGACATGATGTGGGGCGACTGTGGCGCGCTGTATTGGCTGATGCGCCCTGAAGACCTCGCGGAGGGCCGCTTCGACCGGGCCCGATTCACGATGCAGTGCTGCTGATTGCTGCTGAATCCATCCCTATGAATCCATCCCGATGGCCGCCCCGGCGGACGTGCAGAACCGGGCGTCGGCCTTGTTGCTTCGTCACGTCGGTGACGAAGGGCCGGGGAAGTGTCCGCGCGGATGTCCGGCCCGGTCGAGCCGCTGTCCGGAGCCGGTCCGGACAGAAAGGTTGTCTGATGGCATGCCCACAGCAATCATGTGGGCATGGGGAGGCAGGGGGAGCCGGACCCGCAAGCCGCGCGGGATGCCGCCGAGTTCGTGGCGCAGCTGAGGCAGTTGAAGGAAGCGGCCGGCCTGACCTACCGGCAACTGGAGGCGCGTGCCGCCGAGTGCGGTGAGGTTCTGCCGCGCAGCACGCTGGCCGATGTGCTGCGGCAGGACACCCTGCCACGGGCAGAGCTGCTGGCGGCTTTCGTCCGCGCGAGCGGGCAGAGGGATCGCGTCCAGGAGTGGCTGACGGTACGGGAGCGGATCGCCTCGCAGCAGCAGGAACCGCCCCCGCCACCACGAAAGCCGGCCCGTATCGGCCGGTACGGCCGGGCGCTGGGCGTCCTGCTGGTGCTGCTGACGCTGGCGGGCAGCGGCGTGTACATCACGGGGAGAACGAACAGCGGCAGTCAGAAGGCACAAGGCCCGACCGGCTCCGGCGGGCCGCCGGCCCTCGCACCCGGCACGTACCGCATCCGTTCGGCCGCCTCCTCACTGTGCCTGACCGAGCGCGACGGCCAGGGCACGGGAAACGTCTACCAGGCGGACTGCCGCAGCAGCGTCCCCACGTACGCACTGGAGGAGGCGGACGGCGGGACGTACCGGATCCGCGGCCTGCACCCGGTCTTCGGGTACGGGTGCCTGGGTGTGGGGAACGGCAGTTCCATGGGAGGTGCACAGATGGCGGATGACTACTGCGGTCACCGCGGCGCCGCGGAAACCTTCCACTTGCAGCGGGAGGGGACACCGGCGGGCGGATACCGCGTCATGCCGCTGCACACGAGGGCGTGTGTGTCAGTGCCCGGTAGCTCCGCGCAGCAGTGGGCACCGGTGCTGCAGCTGCCCTGTGCCGCCGGCGACGCGGGGCAGGTCTTCCACTTCGACCCCGTTGCCTCCCCGCGCGCGATCCCCACCATGAGCAGCAATTAGTGAGGGGGCGGGGGCTCCCTGGATGCCGCACCGGGTGCGCATCGCCCGGCCGGGCATGCCGCGAGCGGCGAGCGGCTCCAGCGACTCTTGTTCTTGTCCGGCGCCTGTCCCGGACAAGCCTCTGAGCAGGGCGGACAATGGTGCCCTGTCCGGGACATCCTGTTCCTGTTGCTCCGGGCACTCCTGGTTCAACAAGGTCTTGGTGCCGTCCTGACAGGGCCGGCCCTCCCCATCAGGGGAGGACGTTCAGGAGAGGAAGACACCAGACAATGCCGCGTACTCGCACCATCCTCACCCCCTTGGCCATGGCAATTGCGGCGGGAGCCCTCGCCGCAGCCGGAGCCACTCCTGCGTCGGCTGCCGCCTCCGCACCGTCGGGAACCACTTCTACTACGTCGTTCGTCGGCTGCGCCTCGCTGACCAGCAACGACAACGGCAGGGCGCAGGTCAAGAACATATGCAGCCATACAATCAACGCCACTGTCTCCGTCGACTGGTCGTGGGACCCCGCCTGCAAGAGCATCGGCGCCGGCAAGTCCGCCACCTTCACCTGGGACTCGACCAAGGGCCGTGCCGACTACGCCTACGAATGCTGACGCGTCGCGACCAGCTGATCTGAGATCAGCGCGCAGCCTGCGCAGGCTGCGCAGCCGAAGGTCTTGAGCCCACGGGCCGGGCCGTCTTCGGCCGCTCCCATAGTCACGCGGTTGTCTCCCCAGGCGGACGGGGTGTTCGGCGTCGGCCTGAGGGGAGACAACCGCGTGGCGGAACCGGCCCTCGCGGCCCGGACGGCCGCCGGTGCGAAGTGCCCGGCCGATCCCTGCGGGAGGCCGCCGGCTGCGGGTCCGGCCCGCCGGTGGCGGTCGGGTCAGTGGCGCACGTCCGAACGCGGGCGCTGCAAGGTGAACGTGTCGACGGGCGTCAGATCGCCGTGGGGCCCGTCGAAGGTGTAGTAGGTGACCCGCATCCGTGTCAGGCCCTCGCGGTGGTCGCCGGGGTCGACGTCGAAGGCGGCGAAGCCGCGGTTGTACTTGCGGTCCTGGACGGCGGCCCAGGGTGCCTCCTCAGGGATCCACACCGGCTCGCGGTGGCCCGAGGAGGTCTTGTCGTCCTTCAGGCCGGTCAGGACCCGGGCCTGCGGCGTGTCGAAGAGGTCGTCCTGGCTCGTGGCGATGTTGCCGCCCGCGCCGATGACCATGTGGACTGTGCCCTTGCCCGTGTCGATCAGATCGGTGCGGGTGGAGACCGGGAGAGGGGTGCGGGCCTCGTTGGGCAGGGTGCCGCGTACCGGGTGCGAACGCTCGTAGTGGTGCTCGTGCCCACTGACCACCAGGTCGACACCGTAGGCGTCGAACAGTGGACCCCAGGCCCGGCGCACCCCCAGGTCGCTGCCGGCGCTGCGGTGGCTGGAGATCATCGGCTGGTGCATGCACACCACGATCCAGTCGATGCCCCGGTCCGCCCGCGCGGCCTTGAGCTCGCGCTCCAGCCAGCGGCGCTGGGCGCCGCCGGAGTAGCCGCTGATGTAGGTGTCCCCGCCATCCTGAAGCGCCACGTCGTCGTTGGCGAGGCTGATGAAGCGGACCGCGCCGACCGTGAACGCGTACCACATGCCGCGGGTCTCCTCGTCGGAGGAGGCGGACGAGGAAGGCAGCGCGAAGTAGGTCTGGTAGCCGGCGGCGCCGATGGGCCCGTTGCCCTTCTCGTTCTCGTGGTTCCCCGCGCAGGGCATCCACGGGCGCAGCCGGGTGGAGCGGCTGTTGTTGATGAACCAGTCCGCCCAGGTCGCCACCCGGCTCGTGCCCCACGCACCGGCGATCGCGGCGTAGCACAAGTCGCCGTTGACGAGGTTGAACAGCGGGGCGACCCGCTCGACGGCGGAGACGATGTCCGCCGAGGCGGGCGAGCCGACCTGGCTGCTGGTGTGCAGCGGGTAGCGGTTGACGGGGGAAGGGACACCGTCCGGGAGGTGGATGACCCGGCGCAAGTTGGGTGTTGCCTGGTCACCGAAGCTGGTGAAGGTGAACGCGGCGCGGCCACGCGGTGCCGTGGTGAACGAACCGGTCTCCGGGGTCGCGCCGTCGTGCCCGGCCGCGTACAGGTACGTGGCCGAAGAGCGCAGGCCGGTGATCCGGGCGTGGTGGACGTACACCTCTTCCTTCGACAGACCGTCGCGGTACGTGCGCGTTTCGGCCTCGACGACCCGGCCGCCGTGCCCGCCCTCGGGAGTACCGAGCCGCACCTGCGGCCGGCGGACCGATTGCGGAGTGATCCAGGAGACGGTCATCTCCGAGGACGGGTCCGAACCGAACTGCAGGTGCACGCCCAGCACTCCGGGCGCGCCCAGCCGGTGCGGCCGGCTCTGCAGCAACGGCCCGGGGGCCGGTGCCGTCGGCGCGGGGGAAGCGGCGGCCTCCCCTGCTGCGCCGGTGACGAACGGGACAGCGGCCGCGGCCGATGAGCCTTTGAGTACGGATCTACGCGTGATCGCCATGAAACGCCCTGATCTCCGGGAGAGTTGATGATCTTTGGCACTGTAGGCGATCAACACTTGATCTGCCCATGATGATTCCGTGCTCCGGGACCCCGACCTGTCCGCGCCCCGAACCCCGGCCCGCCCACGCCCCTCTCTGGCCATGCTGGCCAGCCTCCTCCGGAGCGAAGGGACCGAAGCTCCCGCACTCTTCGACCAGGTAATGGAGGAGTTGGGGCTGCTCTTCCACCCGCCCGCTGACTCTCGGGCCACAGAGTGGGCGATGGCCTACTGGGTCGCCGGTCAGATCGCCGGCGGATTCCTGGATCCCTGGCCCCCGCCACCGGCACCTATCTCATCTGGGCAAACATCGCCGAGGACCTCGGCTTTCCCGAAGAGCTGGAACCACTTGTCCACTGCGCACCCAACCTGGGCGGCTGAGAAGAGAGAGGAGAGCTGGGGAGTCTCCCTCGAGGAACTCAGCAGGGAAGCGGTCGAGGCCGCGAAGCAGTTCCTGAGCGAGCAGCCGACAACACAAGCAGGGGCTGACCGTCAGGTTCTTGCGCGCTGCGGATCAGCAGCCCTCTACGATCCGGTGCATGCTGGATCCCGAGCTGCTGGAACGAATCACCGCGCGGCGCGCGGAACTGGACGAACTCGAAGAACAGCTGGCCAAGCAGCTGGCAGAGGCACGGGCTGAGCAGAACGTGGCCGACGTGGCCGACGGCAACAACGTGTCGGAGTCCACCGACCGCCGCCGGCGGGACGAGCTGATGGCCCTGCTCGTCGCGCAGGCCTCGCGCCTGGACCGCGCTCTGAGGAAAGTCGCCAAGCAGGGCGGGGAAGTGGCCCTGATCGACGGCACGCTCATCCCCACCGAGCGCCGTACCGGAAGGGCCAACCGGCGGAACTACTCCGGCAAACACCACCGTCACGGCCTGCACTTCCTCCAGCTCACCCCCTGCCAGAAGACCGCCAACCGCGTCCTCGCCGTCGGACGCACGCCGGTCGAGCACGGCGTCGCCCACCTCAAGAACTGGCGGATTCTCACCAAGCTCCGCACCGACCCAGCCCGCGCCACCCGTCTCCTGCGCGCCCTGCTCGTCCTGACGAACCTTGAAGTCAACCGCTGACTGTCCTCGGTGGTGGGGAAAACCCCATGCAAGACGTGGGGTTAGAGCCACTGCCGGTACGCACGCCAGCCGGATACTTCGCTGCGGAGCTGATCCGTAGCGTCCACGTCATGACACTTTCAACCGGGTCCTTACCGCTCCTCAAGCGGCGACGCGGCCTGTTCGTCTTCCTCGGTGTCGCCTACATCGGCATGTGGGCGGCCATGTCACCACTCCTGGCGAGTGGCTACCGGCGCGGCAACGCACGCGAGGAGACCGGTGCGCTGGAGGAGGCGTGTATCGCAGCCGCGATGCTGGCGCCTGCTGTCGCCGCGATCCTCGTCGTCCGCTGTGTCGAGCGCAGCGGCCGGGTGCGGGACACTCTCGCCCTGCGCTGGACGAAGCCCTGGGGCCGTGCCGCACGGGCGTGCCTGATGGCTTTCGTCGTCCCCGCCGGTCTCACCACGGCTGCTCTTGCCATCGGCACCTTCGCCGGCCGCTACCCGTTTGATGGAGTGCACTGGAACGGGCTCGGCGCCTGGATGGCCGGAGCGGTGCTGAACATGCTGGTGTCACTTCCGCTGTTCTTCGGCGAAGAACTGGGCTGGCAGGGCTACCTCTTCCCGCGTCTCGCACAGGACAGCGACCGCCGGAGCCTGATACGGGCGTACGTGGTCACCGGCGCGGCCTTCGCCGTATGGCACCTGCCCACGCTGCTGATGGGCGGCCAGTACCCGGGCCGGCCCTGGTACGTATCGGTGCCTGCCATGCTGGTCAGCTGCACCCTCATCCTGCCGGTCTTCACATGGCTGCGCCTGCGCTCCGGCTCGGTCATACCCGCCGTCATCGGTCACGCGTTCGTGAGCTCGGCGAGTGTCGGTATGGTCAAGGAGTTCGCCGATCCTCAGGCAGCGCTGGATCCCCTGCACATGGGTATGGCCGGATGGCCCGGCTGGATCGCCGCAGGCGCGTTCGTCGCCTTCCTGACGCTGACCGGCCGACTCCAGCCGTCCTTCTACAGGGCCCGGACCGCCCCTCACCTTGCATCGACCCGCAGGCCGTGAATGCGGTCTACACCACAGGGCGCGCCGCGGTCGGCTGGGCGCGTGGCTTGGTTGTCAGATCTTCGGGTTCATCGCGGAGCACACTGCGCCGCAAACGGTAAGGGGAGGTCGCCGGCATCGCTGCCCGGATTCGAAGCAGCGATGCCGTACTGAGGGATTCCGCGTGTCGATGGCGGTGTCAGCGGGGTGCCCCCAGGTACCAGCGCAGCTTGTGCAGCAACTCACCGCCGAGGGAGGCCTGTGCCCGGTCCAGGAGTGTGTCGAGGTGCGCGCGCTCGATCGGCGGCAGCGCGGCGTACACCGCGGTGGCGTCGGTGGGCCCCCAACCATGGAGAGCGGTGCAGGCCCGGACGCGCAATCCCGGGTCGCTGTCGTCCAGGAGGGTGAGGAAGCAGCGCAGTTGGGCAGCCGTGCCGTGTGCGGCCAGCAGGCGGAGGGCAGCCACCCGGACGTAGCGGGGCTGGTCGACTGCCAGGCGCCGACGCAGCCACTCTTCGGGAAGACGAGCGGCCACGGGGGTGAGGGCGATGGATGCCTCGCGGACCACGGCCGCGGACACGTCGTCCAGCAACGGCATGAGCTGCTCCGGATCCGTTGCATCCAGCATCCGCAGCGCCCACACAGCGCGGGCACGCACCGCGCCGAGCGGGTGCGCCAGCAGTGGCCGCAGCGATGCGGCGTCGGCCTTGCTGCCGCATTCGCCGAGCCCGGCGGCGGCGCCGGGAGTGACCTCGGCCGAGGCGCACAGGGATCGGTAGTACGGCAGCGGCTCGACGCCGTGCTGCCGCAGTACCCAGCGGGCGCAGGCCCGGACGAGTCCCGAGCGGTCGTCGAGGTAGGCCGTGGCCCGCTCGGTGTCGCCGGTCCGGTTGAGTGCGGTCACGCCGGCGGCGCGGACGCGCGCCTGTCGGGCGCCCAGCAGCAAGGCGACAATGTCGCCGTGTTCCCTGCCGTCCCGCGTGCGGGCGAGCGCCGCGTCCGCGCAGAGGTCCTGCACGACGATGTCGTTGTCCCTCGCCGCGATCCGGGCGAGGTCTTCGCAGGTCAGGCGGCCCCGCTCGACGGCAATCCGGTGGCCCAGACGCCGGGCTGCCCGGTCCTTGCTGCTCAGCAGCGCGTCGGCGATCTCACCGTCCTGCAGGACCTCCTCCAGCAGCTGACGGGCGAAGTCGCCGTGTCGCCGCTGCGCGACGCGCAGGATGACGGCGGCGACCGCGACCAGTACCTCCGGCGCGGCCTCGGGCAGTGCGCGCCGCAGCATCACCCGCGCCGCCTCACGCACAGGGGCGACCCAGTCCGCGCAGCGCACGGCGACGAGAGGGAGAAGGGCAACGGATCCGAGGGAGAGGGAAGTGAGAGCGGCTTGACGTATGCGGCCGTCGGGGTGGCAGAGCGCTATGGCGAGGGACGGCTCGTTGGGCGCCGGGTTCCCGGCCCGGAGCCAGTCGGTGGCGGGACGGGTCCAAAGCCGGCGCACCGCGAGGTCGAATGCAACCCAGTCCTCTGCCTTGGCGGTGTCGAGCACCTCCCCCATCGCCGAGCCGGGCCCTGACCCGGCGGCTTTGACCGCCAAGTGGGCCAGATCGATCCGTATGTTCACGTGATACGTCCCCACCTCGATCGGTCGATCATGATGAACACATCATAGAACGGGCGTTCCGTCTCACACGCGGCACTTCCACCCACCCACCGACCTGCTTGCCTGCTTGCCTGCTTGCCTGCTTGCCTGCTTGCCTGCTTGCGGTGGATTTCCGGAACCCGGAGCCGGAGCGGTGGGTGCCGGGTAGCCTCCGTGCGAGATGTCAGCCGACGTTTGAACAAGGCCGCCCGGGATCTGTGGGCCAGGAATATGCCTTTCGTGATCGACGAGGTGACACGGACACGCACCTTCGATCCTGCCATCGCGGCGATGCTGCTCGATGCTCTCGAAGCTCACCCTTACCCGCCCCGGATACGCCACCACGCCGATCCGCCCGTTCGTCCCGTTCCCCTGTCCTGAGCGCTCGCAGGTCATTTCCGTTCCTCGTCGGGGTCGGGGGGCGGACGCGGTCCTTGGGCGGCTCGGGGCTCGCCTCCTGCGAGGCGACCGACCGGGGCAGGGCCAGGGTGAGGTGGCACAGGCGGGCGTCGTCGGTGGTACCCAGGGGGTAGCCATGAACCGCGGACCGGTCATGTAAGCGCGCCCTGCGCCGTCTGGTCGCGGCCTGGGTTGTCCGTACGGGCCGGGGCGGGGTCGTCGACGAGTGCTTGGTCGATGACGTGCTCTCTCCCGCGACGTCACCGAGCGTGCGTCAGCCGGGCAGGCGGATCCAGGCGCCGACCAGTTCGGCCAGGTAGATCGCGCACGGGGTGTTCCGGAGTTCCTCGCGGAGCTGGTCGATCAGTGAGCCTCCGTCAACTTGAAGTCGCTGGTCAAAGGGCTGGTGTGCCGGACTGTCGGCGTGCTCGTGCTGGTCGTGGGCGGTTGTCTGCATGGAAGATCAGTCGCCACGGTGTCCTGTCTGCCGCGCCCCTGCCGGTGTGGTTGGCGTGGCCGGAGGGTCGCCAGAGTGAGCAGAGCGCGTGATGTGTGGCGGCCTGGGTCTTGCGTTCGTGTCAGGGGCCCCGCCTCGGTGTGGGGAGGCGGGGCTGTGGTTCATCTGTTCTGGTCGTGTGTCAGGGGCGGCGGTTCACCGTTTCTGGTGGCGTGCCGGGGGTCAGCGGCGGTGCCTCACGTGCAGCTTGCCGTGGTGGGGGGCCGCCGGTGCTTTGTCCTTCGGCGTGGCCGTTCCTCTTCCGTCGGCCTTGCGGCTCCAGGGCCGGGCGGGCTCTACTGCCGGTGGTACATCGCGTACAGCTTGTTCTGATGGGATGCTGCGCCGGTTTCACGCATCGGCTTGGTGGTTCTCTGTTTGAAGACGTGGGTGTAGCTGCTCCACTCTCGGCTCTGCGGGTTGTAGTGTGCTGTGCACAGTTCGCTGTTGTTGTCGCGGAAGAAGATCCACACCAGGTTCTGGTGGATGGTCAGGGTGGGGCCGGCGGAGATCCTCCAGCCTGAGACGAGGCTTCCGTCACTCCATGAGGGGTCGGTGCCACCGAACAGCGGATAGCCGCCGGTGGCGAAGCGCACGCGGTTGTCCGTCTCGCGCATGGCCCGGTAGGCGTTCGCGCCGTACCCGGTCATAGAGATGGGGCTGTAACTCCGCCAGGGGTAGCTCCGGGTGGCGCTGGTGGTCCAGCGGGTCCCGTCGTGGAAGTTGTCGTTGTTGACGTCGTCCCCGCCTGTGTGCGTCATGTACAGCCTCATCCGGAGCGGCCCCATTGTGGACCAGGTCGCCGCCAGGCCCACGGGGCGGTTCGCCCAGAAGTTTCCGACCTTGGCCGCGTTAGTCCATGAGGTGCCATCGGTGGACGTGCTTGAGTACACGCGGTTGTCCAGGCCGACGAGGACGCAGTGCAGCGTGCCCCTGAAGTCGGTCAGGGTGGGGGCGTACAGCGAGAGCCAGCCGCCGATGTGCTGGGGTTCGCTCCACACGCCGTCGCGCAGGACGGTCCACATCACCGCCTTGTCGCCCTCGCGGATGTACATGGCGTGCAGGGCGCCCCGGAAGGAGGCCAGGGCCGGAGGAGACATGCTCTTCCAGGGCAAGGAGATCGGCGCTCCCCAGGTGTCACCGGTGCGCACCGCGTATTCCAGGGTACCGACGGGGAAGGGCACCGAGTCGCCGGTGTACTTCATCTTCAGGCTGTGGTGACCGTCGCCGTCGAAGTGAAAGTCGGTCGTGCCCCGGTGCGCCATGAGGGCCAGGTCGAACTGGTCCAGGATGATCCCACGGGCGCTGGAGAGGTCGTCGTCGTTGCGCAGTTTCTCAATGATGAGGACGGCTGTGATCATGATCTCGGCCAGGGCGCTGCCGACGATGGTCGGATCGAAGAGGCCCATGCTGAGCTGCCACTGCCAGGTGTCAAAAAGCTGCTGCTTGAGGGCCGTCAGGGCAGTCTGGAGCTTGTCGTACCACGCGCCGGGGCTGTCGTCGGCCTCCCAGCACCACATGTTCAGCACCACACCGGTGCTCGCCTGGCCGTCGAAGACCACCCGGTTCGAGCCGAAGGTGCGGGTCTGCCCCTTCTTGACCCCGCCGAACTCCTCCGACATGTAGGCCTCGCCGGCCTGTTTGTCGCTGGCGGAGGCCGAACACCAGTAGATCTCGTCCCTCCCGCCCCCCGCGTCGCCCACCGCCCGGTGGCAGTGGAAGCTCTCCAGCTCCAGCTTGGCCCTGAACGACTGCGTCGTACGCTCGTCGGCCCCGGCGTCCGCGTCGCCGGTCTGTGCGGCGTTGCCGGTGTTCTCGGCCGTCTGCGCGGCACGTGCAGATGTCGACGACTTGCGGAAGACGGTGACGCCGAACCCGTCCTCGCGCATGCCCTCGCGGAACCGCGGCGTGTCGATGTCTCCCCCCGCGGCCAGCGTCTCCCGGTCGACGAACGCCATGTTCGGCCGCGCCGCGTGCTCCGCCGCCACGGGCCCGAAGGTCAGCACGTGCTCCAGCAGGGTGTAGCCGGAGGTCACCGGGCGCCGGGCGATGACCTCGGGTATCGTCGCGGGCCTGCCCAGCGTGTTCACCGCCTCCCGGTAGACCCGCCCCCAGTCCCTGATCTCCGCATCCGTCAGAGCGGCCCGCAGCACTCCCAGCAGCGTCCGCTCGAGATCAGTCGCCGACTTGCCCTGCCGAAACCGGTCCGCGGCGTGCAGCATCGCACCGAACAGCACATTGCCCTTGTCCCTCCGCGCCGCAGCCCGCACCGCACGCGTATTACTGCGCGTCCCCATCAACTGGCCCCGCAACCGCTCCAGCCGCTGCTCCGGAGTCGTATCCGTCATCACGCCCCACCCCTGTCACAGGTGTGGGCACACGGTGTGCCCACACCAGAGCAGGAAGCTACGCGCGTTGAACCCGCTACGCCCTGAACCGTTCAGGAATGGCCACGCAAGGGACCGAAAAGCGCCCGTCAGCGGTTGACTTCGAGGTTCGTCAGGACGAGCAGGGAGCGCAGGAGGCGGGTGGCGCGGGCGGGGTCGGTGCGGAGTTTGGTGAGGGTCCGCCAGTTCTTGAGGTGGGCGAAGCAGTGCTCGACCGGTGCGCGTCCGACGGCGAGGACGCGGTTGGCGGTCTTTTGGCCGGGTGTGAGCTTGTGGGTGCGGCTGGCGTGGAAGCCTGTGACGATCACGGGGTCGAGTACGTCGTTGTCCAGGCCGCGGAAGCCGAGGTCCGCAAGTGCGCTGAGACCGGCGGCGCGCAGGTGGGCCAGGATGTGGTCGTGGCGGGCGGCGGTGATGTCGTGGGTGCGGCCGGGCCGGGCGGCCGATATCCAGATCAGCCGGCCTCTCTCGTCGGTCAGGGCGAGGAAGTGCAGGCCATGGCGGCGGTGTTTGCCGGAATAGTTCCGCCTGTCGGCTCTTCCGGTGCGGCGCTCGGTGGGGATGAGGGTGCCGTCAATCAGGACGACTTCCTCGCCCCGCTTGGCGATCTTCTTCAGGGCGCGGTCCAGGCGCGGCGCCTGGGCGGCGAGCAGGGTGATCAGCTCGTCGCGCCAGCGGCGGACGGTGGACTCGGACACGTTGTTGCCGCCGGCCATGTCGGCCAGGCGTTGGTCGTGGCGCAGCACGGCCAGGACGATCACCGCGATCCTCCCAGGCGGTAGGACCCGCCACCGCGACCGTATCGCCTTCAGGTGGCGTCGCAGCAGACTGGCGACGTGGTTGACGGTGCTCGTGGACAGTGGCAGACGGCACCGGTAGACAAGCGGGCAGGTGTCCTCGGCACGTTCGTGAGTTCTCGTCATACCGTTCCAATGGCCGCCGGGGCATCCCGGTTACGCCCGCGCCGCACCGCTCCGGGCAGTGGTGTGCCTGGTCACAGGCGGGTAGTGAACCGGCCGTCAGGCAGTTTGCGCAGCCAGCCGCGATCGGCCAGCCTGACCAGCCTCCCGCGTAGCGGTTCCAGCTTGGCCCGCATGCTGACGTCCACCCCCAGCACTTCGCCGACCTGCCGGGCCATGACCGGCCCGGCCCCCTGCCGCACGGCGGCGAGGAGGCGCTGGTAGTCCGGCGGGAGCACCGCTTCCTCCACGTCCGGCGTGCGATGCGGGATGAGCATCACCGCATGCCCGCCCACCTGCCCGGGCATCGGCGCGGCCGAGGCACGCTCGTCAGAGAGCTGTTCGCTCATCCGTTCAAGGACCCGTTCGGCGACGGCGAGCTCGTCCCGTTCCGCCCGCACCTCTGCCAGCTGCTCGGCCATCTGTTCTTCGAGTTCGTCCAGTTCCGCACACCGCGCGGTGATCCGCTCCAGCAACTCGGGATCCAGCATGACCGGATCGTAGAAGACCAACCGGCCACAGCGGGCAGGAACCTAGCGAACCGACCGCTCTGCCAGATGATCTACCCCGCAGACTGTCGCCCACGACCAGCGCGAGTACGCCGACAGTCCAGCACACCAGCCCTTTGACCGGCGACTTCAAGTTGGCGGAGGCTCAGTGTGTCCGGGTCGAGGTCGCCCGGGGTGACCACGCCGGCCTCCTCGGCGAACGGGAGCGCAGTGAGCAGCGTCTGGCCCAGCATCACCACGGCCGATTCCTTGTCCTGCGGCGTCGGCACCGCCACGGCGAACTCGGGGTCCGTCAGCCCGGCTTCCCGGAACAGGGAGTACAACCGTTCGCCGGTGTCCAGAGTGCGGCCCGCGGCACGCAGGCAGTCGTTGACCACCGCGATGCCCCTCGTCAGCAGCGGCAGGGCGGGTACCGACCGGATCCGGGTGGTGTTGAGGTCCTGGAAGGTGACCACACCACCTGGGCGGACCAGTGTGGACACTGCCCTGATGGTGCCGCCGGGTCAGGCAGGTGCATCAGGATCATCCGCCCGACGACCACATGTGGTTCAGGCAGATCAGCGGCACCATCAGCTGTTCCGCCGCGGACGCGGACGGCTGCCCCACGTACCGCACGAGGTTCCTCTCCAGACTCGCCGCCCGGCCCGCGAACCACGCGCGGAACCCGGCCGCGTTCCCTTGGGCGTAGTGCGCGGAAGCCTCCCGGCCCAGGTCAGCGACCGGGCCCCGGAAGCCGGGTGCGCGCTCCAGCAGAAACCCGGTCCGAGTGGAGGCGAGCGTGCCGAGCGCATGCAACGGCCCCATCATGTGGAAACGGGAGGCCTCGTCGTGACCGGGCAGGGCTCGCGCGAACAGCGTCTCGCGCCGCTCACCGCTCAGCACCACCAGCGGAACTTCGATCGGCGCACCCCGCACACCGCCTCGTTGACCGGGCGCAGCTCGTGGCTCAGCTCGGATACCGGCACCGCGGCAGGCGCGGTGAATCGGTGAGCGAGGGCCATGATGGCACGCGGCATGATCCCCCAGGGGCACGGCTGCACGACCGCCGGAGGCGGAGGAATCCAGCCGCACGCCCGTCGTGGCAGCGATGCTACCGGTGGATTCTTGACAACGGGTCAGGAAGGCAGCACTCCTGTGGCGCGGATTCCTCGCCCCGGTGGCACGAGTGCCTCGCCTCGCGGGTCGCTCCCCCTGCTTCTGCCGACTCGTGCAGCACGGTCCGGGCCTCGGCGAGGAAGTCCTTGTGCGCGGCAATGAAGGCCATGCCCGCCACGTGCACTGACCTGGGAGAATGGAACCTCCGAGAGCGACGGCGACCGGCGCGATAGCGCACTATGCATGTCTCGGCGCCGCCTCACTCCGCGCAGCTTTCGCAGAGCGGTGCGTGTCGCACTCGTGCGCGGCCAGCCCCTCTTCCAGGTCATCGAGAGCAGCGCGGGCGGCGGCGATACGCTCCAGCAGCAGAGTCGCGTCGTCCCTCGGGGCAGTGGCGGTCGACAGCTCCCTGGACGCCTCGGAACGGTGTGCTTCGTCCAGCGATTTGATGACGACGCCGATGAGGAGGTTGACCAGGACGAACGATGCGAGCAGGACGTAGGAGGCGAAGTAGACGATGCTCCAGCGGGAGATCTCCAGCCCGGCGCGTACCGCATCTCCGAGCCCGTCCAATGTCATGAGAAGAAAGAGGGTGAGGGCGGCCCGTCCGATGGAGCCGTAGTGCTCCGGGTCGTCGTCTGCGAAGAACACCCAGCCGACCATCGCGTACACGTACAGCAGCAGGGTGCCGACGACCAGGAAGCTGATGGTGCCGGGCAGGCTCTTGCCCACGGCGACGATGATGATCCGCAGTTGTGGCAGGAATCTGGCGGCGCGCAGGACCCGGGCGAGCCGCATCAGGCGCAAGGCAGTGGCGTTCTCGCGGGTGATCGGCAGGACGGCCAGAACGACGACGGCGAGATCGAAGAGATTCCACGGGTCGCGGAAGAATTCTCCAGGGCGATCTGCGTGAGCCAGGGCGCGAAGGGTGATCTCGGCCGCGAAGACGGTCAGGAAGCCGTGCTCGATCACTGACAGCTGGTCGTGCCAGCGCGCAGCGACGCCGGCGTAGGTCTCTAACCCCAGAACACCGGCGTTCGCGAGGATGACGGCGAAGACTGTGCCGGAGAACCAGCCGGAGTCGGTGATACGGCGGCAGCGTCGTGCCAGCGCGCGCCGTCCCTTCGGTGCTTCCACGGCGGCAACGTCGGCCATCTCTCTTCTCTCCAGCCTTCGGAACGTGTGAGTAACGTTGAGTAACGTGTGAGTGCAGGTCAAAGAGCTGATCTTAAGGTCAGGTTCCCGGGCGTTCCCGGCGCCCCGGTCGATCCTCCGGAACACCACGTCACCGGGCTGGCAGCGTTCCCACGAGTGACCCGGCCCAGGTCGTTCTCATGGACGGGCGCCTTGTCGCCGTGCTGGAAGGCAACCGCGAGCAGGAAGCCCGAGACGGCCCCGGACCAGGGGCGCCACGTCGTATCCGGCTCACATGGCGGCGAATTGCTCCGCGGCGGAAGCCCCTTGCCCTCGGCCGGGCCCGGGCCGGCCCCGGCCGGCGCCTGACGGGCACCGAAGGCTGCTCGGGGCTCATCGAGCCTCACCTGCCGCCGCGCGGCCGCCCGCGACAGATACTTTATGAGTTGCGCAATCCGGGAACTATGCTGGCTGACGTCACGTTATGCGTGGCGAAACACCACGCACTGAAGATCATCGGAGGAAGTTCATGGCCGTGACCCTGTCCAAGGGCGGCAACGTTTCGCTGAGCAAGGAGGCTCCGGGCCTGACCGCCGTCATGGTCGGGCTGGGCTGGGACGTGCGCACCACGACGGGCGCCGACTACGACCTGGACGCCTCCGCACTGCTGTGCAACGCGTCGGGAAAGGTCGTATCCGACCAGCACTTCGTCTTCTTCAACAACCTGCGCAGCCCTGACGGCTCAGTGGTGCACTCCGGTGACAACCTCACCGGTGGCGGGGACGGGGACGACGAGCAGATCCAGGTCGATCTCGCCGCGGTGCCCGCCGACATCGACAAGGTCGTCTTCCCCGTGTCCATCTACGACGCCGAGCAGCGCAGTCAGAACTTCGGCCAGGTCCGCAACGCCTTCATCCGCGTGGTCAACCAGGCCGACGGGCGTGAGCTCGCCCGCTACGACCTGACCGAGGACGCCTCCACCGAGACGGCGATGGTCTTCGGCGAGCTCTACCGCCACGGGGCGGAGTGGAAGTTCCGGGCCGTCGGCCAGGGATACGCATCCGGGCTGCGCGGCATAGCCCAGGACTACGGCGTCAACGTCTGAACCGGATCCCCGGCCGGCTACGACTACGCACCGTGAGTAGTACGCGGGTTGCCGGAGCACCGTCTTCCACGGTTGATCGCAGGAAAGGCAGAACACCATCATGGGCATCATCGGCTGGATCATTCTGGGGCTGCTGGCAGGAGCAATCGCCAAGATCCTCCTGCCGGGACGAGACCCGGGCGGTCTGATCGGCACGACTCTCATCGGCATCGCAGGGGCGTTCATCGGCGGCTGGCTGTCCGCGAAGTTTCTGCACAAGCCGATCAGTAACCACTTCTTCGACGCCGCCACCTGGGGGTCAGCGATCGCGGGCTCGCTGGTCCTACTCATCGGCTACCGCGTCCTCTTCGGCAATTCACGCGACTGAGGCACCCGTACCCCACCGCACCGGACCCTCCGCGGCACACCACGTCCGGTGTGGTGAACCTGCACACCGGACGTCCACGCCTTCCGCAGGATCGGTTCCGCCGCCGGCACCCTGAACGAGCTCTTCGTCGCCACCTTCCTGCTGCAGCTCACCACCGAGCCCGGGTACGGCCTGCCGACGCGGGCAACACCTACACCACCGAAGTGGAACGGCGCATCATCACACCTTTCGGACTGCGCTGCACCACGCTCCCCGGCACGTCGCCATCCGTGGCCGACCGAACCCGACAGCATCGTCCAAGGGAGCTCTCGGCCCCTCGATATCAGGTCAAATCTGTCCGTGGGTCTATGTCCCAGTGGTTGACTTTGAGGACCCGGTCGGCGAACCTCACGTCGGTCTCGGAGAGGAATCGGAAGCCGACAGAACGACAGATTCCATTCGAAGCCGCGTTGTTCACTGCCGGGAAGGCATGCACAACTCCCCAGCGACCTTGATCCCTCGCCTGCCTCAAGAGGGTGCAGACGGCACGTTTACCCAGCCCCTGACCTTGGAATTCAGGCAGGACCATCCATCCGATCTCTGAAGTCGGCTCACCCTCGGTCTCGTGGGCCCAGATGGTCACCGTCCCCGCCACTACATCAGGGCGGTTCGGATCGGGAACGATCATCTTGAACCACGCGAGATCAGCTCCTGCCTGCTGAGCATCCCGTCGAACCTTGTCCGCCATCCCTTCACGCGGCAACGGCCCACCAAGGTCAGCCATCATCACGGGATCGCATCGCATCCGAACATAGGCCTCGACGTCGCCCGGTAAGACGTTGCGCAGTTGCACTGACTCCTCCTCAGTTTCATCGGGGATGGTCCCACAAGCTGAGTAGGCATCAGCGGTCTGAGCTTTGCGTACCGGGCTCCCCGGCCGGGTAGGTTTCACGGGACCGCTGGGTGTCATCAATTCTCATCGATATCGATCACCTGGAAGCCCGGCAAGTGACTCCCGGACTGCCGAACGGCAGGTGAGAGTCAATCCCCGCATAAGCGGAGAACGGACCGGTAACAGCGTCGAGCACGCTCTCGACGCGGGTCCGTCTCCCCGCGGGCGAGAAGCAGACTTCCCAGACTTACGTGCCCACCGTTGACCGGATTCCTCCCCGCGTGTGGGGAGGAACGGATACCTCGGCCCGGCCGCTCCTGCAGGCCGACGTCTTCAGTGGCGACAGCGAGCCCGCGACGAAGACATGCAACGGCCCCGCCCGGTGAAGGCAGCAGGATCATCACCGCTCGTGATCGTCACATCGGTTCTCCAGCGAATACCGGAGAACCGGCCGTGCTGAGCCGGCTACCCAGCACCGGGCCTCGTGCCTTCGGATTGATCCGGCCAGCTCCCTTACACCCTGTACCGGTAACGGATCCGGCCGCGGGTGAGGTCGTAGGGGCTGAGTTCCACCAGCACCCGGTCGTACGGGAGGATCTTGATGTAGTTCTTCCGGACCTTCCCACTGATATGGGCAAGCACCGTATGCCCGTTCTTGAGCTCCACCTTGAAGTTCGCATTGCGCAGGCACTCGATGACGGTGCCCTCGACTTCTATGCCCTTGGCTGTTTTTGTCATGGTCTCTCACTTCTTTCGTTCTGTGCCGGCGCGGAGCCCACTGCGGGCGGCCGCGCCCTGCCGGCCTCTGGACGCCGGTGCGCCGGTGCTCGGCTGTCGGAGCGGCCGTCACCGGGTCTTGCGCTCGGGTTGGATCCACCGCTCGGTGCGGCGGGGCGTCAGCGGCGGACGAGCTCCAAGGTGCTGCCCGAGCGCCGGGCGCCGATGCCCTCGAAAAGGGCGGTGGCCGCGGCGTTGGACTCGTCGACCTCGGTCCATGCCGAAGCGGTCCCGGAGCAGTGCAGCGAACCCAGCGCGTGCGCCAGCAGCGCCCGGGCGATGCCGTGGCGGTGCCTGTCGCCCCGGACGGCGATCAGCCCGATCCGCGGCTGCCGGGTCAGCGACACCACCCGCACCAGCCCCACGTACTGGTCACCGTGCCGTGCCACCGCGTACTTCGACGGGTCGAGCAGGGTGGTCCCAGCCGGGCGGGGCAGTACTTCGGCCGGCATCGTCCGCCATCCGGCGGCGGCCTCGACCTCGTCGCGGATGACCCGGTCCAGAGCGCGCAGCAAGCCCTCCTCCGCCTCGCCGGCAGGCACGATCGTGACGCCCGACGGGAGCCGTACCGAGCCGAGCCCGGTCACCTGTGGGTCGGTAGGTACGAGATAGCCCCACTCGCGGCGGGCGGCCGTGAAGCCGGTGCGCTCCCAGGCGGACGTCGTGTCTTGGTCGGCCTCGTCGACCACGGTGTACAGCGGTGCCGGCAGGCATGCCAGCATCGCGTCGGCGATGCTGTCGAAGGCCGCGCTGTGCCACGCGTCGATGCTGATGAAGAGCCGTCCGTCGGGTCGGAGCGAAGCGTCGCCGCGGCCGACCACCCGGTCGCCCTCCACGACGTGCCACTGCGTGTCGGAGACCTGTGTCACCACTACCGCGTGGTTACCCGGGTCCGAGAGGGAATGCATAGAGTTCATAGGTGTTGCCTCTCAGGAGTGCCTTGTCTGAGGCGCTCCCGGCGACACCTACGTCAGTCGGCCACCGTGGCGGAAAGGGGGAGCACCCACTTCGATACAGCCTTCACGGGTCTCACCTCCTTGCGCTCTCTCACGGCTGCCCGGAGGTTACCAGCCGGGTGTCAGACGGCCCAACCTATTTATGTCGGCCGGAATCATCGATCGCGTCGATTACGTGACGACGCTCAGGCACTTGCCCGGCGCCACCCGTTCTCGCCTCCGCCAGGGAGAGGGGCTGTAAGCCGTCGGCGGTCTTCAGCCTCCAGCCATCGCCCGCACGGCAAGCCCGGCCGTACGGCGTGATGCCGGGCAGGAAAAGCATGTGACAGTCGCTCCGGCCCAGGCCGATGGGAGAATGACTGAAGGTCTGCACGCCTCTGGGTATCCACGTGATCGCTTCGGATCCGCGGGACCGGTTTCGGTGCAGAGATGCGGAAGGCACTGCGCTGAGTGAGCCGGCTTCCCACTGCGCCCGACCGGGCGAGCTCGGCCAGGCTCGGGCTGCGGCCGAGCGGGCGGAAGCCTGTGTCGAAGGCCGTTGGGCTGTACTGGCGTATGCGCTGCACGGTCGGCCAACGGAACCGGCGGGCCGGAGGCGGGGGCGCGATGCCAGTGGGTACTGGCCTGGTCGCCTGGCGGTGCTCCGGCTCTCGGACTGCACTGGACAGGCACCGCCCCGTCCCCGAAGGAGCGTGCCGCTGTGCCGAGAGCATGGGAAAGCCCCCGGTTCCGGATGGGCTCAGGGGCTGAGGGGGTTGAGGGTCAGATCTCCGCCGTCATCCGAACACGTTCCTGCCGCAGAGGCCGTGCGCAGTGCCGAGGACTGCCGAAGCCTGCTTTCCGGAGAGCTCAAGTTCCTGCTTGGTCTTCTTGGCCTGGTCGACGAGGGCCTGCCCGCGGGCGAGGCAGAGCGCGTTGCCATGGGTGACGAGTACGTCGTCGCTGATGTGGTCCAGGTCCGGGTAATGCTTGCGGATCGTCTCCACGTAGAGCTTGGCAGACAGCCCTGTCAGCCCGCGGACTTCCTCCGGGGCGGCTGACGGGCTCGCGGACCGGGAAGCCGAGGCGGATGCCGACGGGCTCGCGGACGGGGCAGCCGGGGCGGATGCGGATGTTTCCGGGGCGCTTGAGTCACTGTCACCGGAGGGGCCGCACGCTGAGACAGCGAGAGCAGCGGCCGTAAGGCAGATGGCGAGCAGAGGCAGACGCTTGTGCATGAATCTCCTGATACATGAGTTAACAGAGAGATTCTGCCTGATGCCCGATCCGATCCGGTACACGCCCGCCCCCTGTCCCCTGTCCCCTGTCCCCTGGGGACGGATTACGCGGGCGGAGGCCGTGCGGACAGCAGCCCGGAGGCCGAGGCAACCCACATCCCCGGCCGCACCGCCCCGCGCACACCCCGATTCCGGCCGGAAAGCCCGCTGGTGGCCGAACGCCGCCCTGACCGGACAGAACCATCAGTTCCGTCCGGTCAGGGCAGTTGTGCATCTGTTCGCCATTGCCATCGAGGAGGGCCAGGGCCTGTCCTAGATGAGCGGCGTTCTGGCCGGCGTCGCCTACCGTCTGCTGCCGGCCTGACGGCAGGGATGGTCCGCGGTCAGCTCAGATGCCGGGTGAAGAACCGGGCCGCTTCCTCCCCTGCGAACTGCGGGACGCCCGTGTGCCCGCCCATGTTGGCATGCAGCGTCTTCTCCCTGGAGCCGAAGGCGTCGAACAGGTCCAGGGTCGCCTGCCGGTCGTTCCCTTCGTCGTCCCACTGGAGCAGGACGTGCAGCGGAATGGCGACCTGGCGGGCCTCCTCGAGTATGGCTCGAGGCACGAAACTCCCGGCGAACAGAACGGCGGCCGAGATGCGCGGCTCGACCACCGCCAGCCGGACGCCGATGGAGATCACTCCCCCCGAGTATCCGACCGGGCCGCCGATCTCGGGCAGCGACAGGAGGGCGTCCAGGGCCGCCTGCCATTCCGGGACCGCCTTGTCGACCAGCGGGAGTACGAGGGCGTCGACGATCTCGTCGCTGACCGGCTCGCCGGCCTCCATCACCCGGCGCAGCTCGGCGCGGGCCTGCTCGGCGGCGTCCCAACGGGGCCGGTCGCCGCTTCCGGGAAGCTCGATGGTGGCCGTGGCGAAACCCTCCGCCGCAGAGTGCTGAGCTCGGGCCACCAGCCGGGGGTACATCTTGCGCAGTCCGAGGGGAGCGGGGCCGAGCAGGATCAGCGGCACCGGTGCGGATGCGGATGCGGGCATCCACAGGATGCCGGGAATGTCGCCGAGGGTGAATTCGCGCTCGATGACGCCGTCGTCGAGACGCTGTTCAGAAGTGAATTGCATGGTCGTGCCTTTCGGGAGTGCACTTGGACGGCGCTCCCGGACGACCTGCCTATCGTCCGACCGTGACCCCGGAGGGGAGCACCCATGTCGATACTGCGTTCACGGGTACCACCTCCTCGTTCTCTTGCACGGCCTCCGGAAGGCTAGCAGATCAGGGATCCATCTTCGATGGCAAAAAGTCCGATGGGCCGGCACGAGCCCTAGGGGATGGAGAGTCTCCACGGGTAGGAGGTGTGAAACTCACCGGGGCCGTAGGCGAGCTCCAGTTGCGAGGGTTTGCTCTTGGCTGTGTACACGTACTCCAGGCGCTCCGACTCACCCTCTGACACGCGGTGCGGTCCGCTCGAGCTGAGCTCTGCGGGGTAGCTGCTGACTCTTGTGACACCCGGATTCGCGCTTGCGTAGCTTCCGATGTCGTAGCTGCGCAGTTCCACCGGAGCGCCGCTGAGGTTCGTCACGGTGACGGGCACTCGGTAGGTGTACGCGGCTGGTGTGCCCTCGCCCGTCGATTCCGGGGCCGGGGTCATGGGCTGGACGGGACCGATGGAGACCCGGACACCGTCCTCGTAGGTGATGGTGCCCTCCCGGGCCGGGGACTTGCCGTCGGCCGCGCCCGTGCGCTTGCGGGCGGTGACCCCGTCATCGCGCCGGTAGCGGATGCATCCGCCGTCGGCTGAGAGAGTGGGCTCGCCCGAGTACCAGCCGATTCCGACGGCGATGGTGACACCGTGGTCGTCGGTGGTCCGGATGCCCGGCCAGCGCGGTGCCGGGCGGTCGGGGTTCAGGGGCTCGGCCGCCGGCCGGTCCTCGGCCTTCCAGCCGCGGCGCTCCCATGCGGCACGGAGTCTGCCCAGGTCGGCCAGGTAGTCGGCCTCGCCGGAGTAGTGGAGGCGCCACGTGTAGTGGGGCTGGTTCCTGGTCACCCCGTCATCGTCGAACCCCAGGTCGTCGACGCATGAGGTGCTGCCTTCCTCATGCATCCGACTGCCGTCACCTGCGCCCGGCCGCAGGTCACTGATGATCCGCCGGCCGGCCTCCCGGGTGTTGATGTCCTGCTTGCGGTAGTCCGCCGCGGACCGTATCGGGCCGCCTCCGAGATTCTCGAAGAAGTCGGACACCGCGGAGCACGCCCAGACGATCGCCGTGACTGCGGTCAGGCTGATGAGCCAGCGTCGCGCCACCACCTTGCGGCTTACCACTGCGGTCGGGGCCGGGGTGTCCGCGGGGACAGCGTATGGGTCCTGGGGCGGGTGTGTCTCCATGACGCGATTCCACGCCATGGGGCCGGCTCGCCGACAGGGGTGACGTGCTCATTCGGAGATGAGTAGGTGCACCCAGAGAGTGGGTGTGGCCGGTAGGC
The DNA here is from genome assembly GCF_003011965.1 of Streptosporangium nondiastaticum. Classification (GTDB taxonomy): domain Bacteria; phylum Actinomycetota; class Actinomycetes; order Streptomycetales; family Streptomycetaceae; genus Streptomyces; species Streptomyces nondiastaticus. Next base: position 311,864 of record NZ_PXWG01000001.1, on the reverse strand, counting down.
ATCCCGCATGAGCGGAGATCAGCGGCGCACGCGCCGGCTGGCCCACCTGGCCGAACTGGCTGCCACTCCCCCGGGGCACGCGGCAGTGGCACTGGCAGTGGCAGCGGCAGTTCCCCTCGGTGACTTCGACACCGACCGTGCCACGGTGGCGTCGGCTCTGGGCACCGGCTTCACCGTCGCGGACCTCCCGTCAGACTCCCCGCCCACACGGCCGCACACGTCGGGGTCGGGGTCGGCGTCGGAGTGGATCGACCACGTGGTCGTACAAGGCGCCGGCCTCAGCAGCGCGGCGGTCGAGACCATGGACGGCCTCTCGGACCACAACCTCGTCCGCGCGACCGTCACCGTATGAGCCGACAGTGCCCAGACCGGTCGAGGAGCGAGCGGGGAGCGAGCGGGGACGTACGGCAGAATCCTGCTGTGACGTCCATAAGGGATCTGACCGGGCTGGAAGCCCGCATGGCCAGGCTGTCCACGCCGATGCGGGTGTACGTGGCGTCCGGTCAGTTCACCGAACCGGACCCCGACCTGCCGGAGCTGGCGGCCCGGATCCGCGCGCTGCTGGCCGAAGTCGCAGGGGACGAGGCCTGGCAGCGCTTTCTGACCGGGTACACCCCGCCACCCGTTCCACAGATCTGTGCCTCTCTGGAACCGGTGGAAACGCACGAGGCCGCCGCGTTCCTGGCCCGGGTCGCGGGCGTCGACCTGGTCTGGCCGAGCCACCAGCACCTGCCCGCCGAGACCGCCGAGCGCGCGGCGGAGCAGGTGGTGGCCCTGCTCGGACCGGAGGCCGTCTGGTGGACCAACCACGACACCGAATGCGGCGCTGTGAACGGGCTCACTCCACTGTTCGACAGCCTGCTTGCAGGAACCGACGGTGAGTGCTTCGCGCTGGCCCTGCAGATCGCCGACGACTGAGCAGACCGCACGGCCCACGCCCCACGGCTCTCTCCGCGAAGAAGCCGGCACGCATCTGGCGGTCACAGCGATGCCGCTCGCATCCCGAAGCCCAAAAGCACCTGGGGGCAGCCTAGATGCCCATCACGTACCACTGCCTGGGCGATGTGCCCCGCAGGTACAGGTGCCGGCCTCGTCCGACAGGGCGTGCGTACCCCTTGAGGGGCGCGCCGTTGGGGAGGGTGAGACAGGATTCCTCGATCAACAGGGCCTCGTGCTCTGTTATGCAGCAACGATGCAGGCGGTCTGATTGCCGGTTGCCTCCGAGCATGAGGATCTGGTCTTCGTGCACGGCCATGCCCGCGGGAGCGACCACAGGGGTCCTGCGGAGCCGAATCCGTCCATTGGTCCGGGCCTCAAGCAGCGGGAAGGTCGGGTAGTAGCAGGCCCACGCGACGCCGTCGTCAACGTTGAAGGCATAGACGGTATCGATGTACTCGATGCCCTCCGGAGGCGTGTACCCCCACTGCCGGTTGCCGCCGCTGCCCCAGCGCACCAGGCCTGCGGCGCTGATCGGGTCGGCGTAGACGCCTTCGTCGAAGTAGGCACTCCATACATGGTGCCGCCGGTCCGCCATCAGGTACTGGACCGCGCGCCCCATGGTGAAGCTGTGGCGGCGTCGGCCGTCAGAGCCGTAGATCTGCGCATTGTGATCTCCCGCGTCGCCGTAGCCTTGCAGGACGAACCGGCCATTGGGCAAGGCGTCCAACTGAGTCACCCGCAAGCTCACACCCCGCGCAGCGACTGTTCCCGGACTGTGCCGCCGCTGTTCATGACGAGGAGCGCGTCGTAGGGCCGGTTGCGTGGCCGGGGGTAGGGCCTGCCTTACGGACTTGGCTGGAGTTCCGCATCGGGGCAGATCAACCAGAGGGCCCGGCCCCAGGCGTCCACTGTGGTCGCCAGGACTCTCTGGTGGTCGTACTGCCGAGGCAACAGTGCGTGGGGACGCAGTGCCGCCTTCTTCAAGAAATCACCTCACGGGCGCCGAAGACGCGGCGTCGTTCAGCGCGGAATCACCCAGCCCGGCGCCCAGGTCCCGGCGGTGTCGCCGCCTGGCGAGGCGGCGGCGAGGTGGGTGCGGAGGGTGGTCAGGGCCGGGTGGGGGTTGTCGCGGTGCCAGAGGAGCGAGTGCGGGTAGACGGGCGTCGGGTCGGTCACCGGGATGCGGCGCAGGTCGTGGCCGACGGGCCACACGAGGCGCATCTGCTCGCTCATGAAGGTGGCCAGGGCGGGGGTGTCGGCAATGGTGTCGAGGAGCGCGTCGGAGCCAAAGTTCGGGCCGGTCGCCTCGATGGTGAGGCCGAACTCGGCGACGAGATCGTCGTAGTAGGCGGCCCACTCGGTGCCAGGGACGATGCCGGGCATCCAGATCCGGTGCCCGACCAGCTGAGCGACGGACACCGACTTTGCGCCCGCCAGCGCGTGGGCAGGGCCGGTGAGGAGCTGAAGCGGCTCGTCGAGAACCCGGACGGACTCGATGTCCTCGGGAAGGGGCCGGCCGGGCGCGGCGACGGCGCGGAAGGACGCGTCGATCGCACCGGAGCGGATGGCGGTGACGGCGGTCTCGACGTCGAACAGCATCACCACGTCCAGGTCGATCTCGGGGTGCGTGCGGTGGAACCCGCGCATCAGGCCCGAGGCCGCACCGCGTGAGTTGATCACATCGACGCGCAGCGGTCGGTGGCCCGTGCGCACGGACGCGACCGCGCGCTCGGCGACGCGCAGCAACTCGCGTGCGTGGGGCAGGAATGCCTGCCCGTCGATGGTGAGTTCGGCGCCGCGCGGCGTGCGGGTGAAGAGCCGCACACCGAGGTCGCGCTCCAGCGCGGCGATGCGTTTGGAGACGGCCTGCTGGGTGACCGACAGGTCGACGGCGGCCTTCTGGAACTGGCCGGCTTCCGCGATGGCGGCGAAGGTGCGCACTGCTTCGAGATCCACGCCGACCCACGTTAGTGAACAACCCATGGTTGTGCGTAGTGACCAGCCTGGAGGACACCCCGCCCGGCTCAACCACAGCCGAAGCCCAGGATCAGAGCTACGCCGGAGCGGGCCGGAGTTGACGCGTACAACCGGCCGTGGCGACGCTGCCGGCGTACTGCCTGCTCACGCAGGGGTTGTCGGTTCGGCACCGGGCTATGACCAACCGCGTCATCGCGTCCTGCAGGCCTGCGGCCAGGAGGAACGAAAGGAACGACAGCGGCACGCTGTCCGGGGTGTCGTTGAGGTCCCCGGCGACAACGACATGGGCCGAGCGCGCCAAGGCGGCCTGGTAGATCTCGGCGACGCGCTCTCCCCGGAGCCCGACGTCGATCCCACGCTCGTCGTTGCCGTCGATCAGCATGTTGAAGGGCTACGCCTCCGCATCGATCTGGCCGTGCAGCACTTGCGCCCCCGAAGGGCTGTCCCACTACCTCGGCCCTGATCTCGATGTTCCTGCCCTCACCCTTGAGCAGCCTTGCATGCCCCCGGGTCTCGTTAACCAAGATAGCGGGCCGCTCCCGGAGGAGCGGGGCGGTGACGGGCTGCAGGTCGGCCCGCAAAGCACCGCCGGATCCGCGTCCGCCTTGAGCATGTCTTCGCCCGGATGACGAACTGCACGATCCTCCGCACTACCGGCAACGGCGTGCCAGCCTTCACCACGCGGTAAGCACTTACAAATTAGTGGGTACTTGTGGCGCCCGAGTCGGCGAGCGAGTCTGGTGCAGGCCCGACAGAAAAGCGGGACGAATACGAAGCACGGCTCACAGGCAAGGAACTGATATGAAGCACGGGCACGTTGTCGCCAACGGTGTGGACATCTCCTATGTGGAGGAAGGCGACGGGCCGCTGGCACTCCTGCTGCACGGATTCCCGGAATCCGGGGAATCCACCTACCGGCACCTGATCCCGGCGCTGGCCGAGGCCGGATACCGTGCCGTCGCCCCGAACATCCGCGGATTCGCCCCGTCCGCCCTGCCGGCCGACGGCAGTATGCGGCTGGCCGACCTGGTGGCCGACGCGAACGGCCTGCACGAGCGACTGGGCGGCGATGGAAACGCCGTCATCATCGGCCACGACTGGGGCGCGGCGACGACCTGGGGCGCGGCTCACACCGAGCCGGAGCGCTGGTCGCGGGTGGTGGTCAGCGACGTACCGCCGCTCGCGTTCTTCGGGGAATACGCGAGCACGTACGAGGGCATCGAGCGGCTGAACCACTTCTGGTTCTTCCAGACGGCCATGGCCGACGAGGTACTCGCCGCGAACGACATGGCGTGGGTGCGCCAGGTCATGCAGGACAAGTGGACCGCGGCCGATTACGACGCCACGGAGGACTTCGAGGCGGTCAAGAAGGCCCTCGGGGAGCCGGCGCGGCTGCACGCCGCGATCAATCTCTACCGGATGAATTTCGCCCCGCAGGAAATGGGAACGCCGGAATGGACCGCTCGCCATGCCGAGCTCTGGGGCGAGGTGCCGGCCCAGCCGACGCTGTATCTGCACGGCACGGAGGACAAGAGCGTCGTCATGGACGCGGAAGATCTCGCGGCCGTCGGCGCATCGCTGTCACCCGGGTCCGAAGCCGCTTTCATCCAGGGCGCGGGTCACCTCGTACCCGCGGAGAAGCCCGTCGAGTACAACGAGCGCGTCCTGCGGTTCCTGGGCAAGGAGCTGTCGTCGACCTCGTGAGCGGCGAGCTGCACGCGGCGCCGGCCGGATTCTAGGGACCGGTCGGGCGGACTTCGAAGCCGGTCAGGCCTTCCGGGGTTTCTTCCTCGGCCTCGACTCCCCGCACCTCAGCACGGGGCGGCCCCAGGTGTGCCCAGTCGACCATGCGCTCCACCTCTTCGGTAGGGCCTTCGAAGACCGCTTCCACGGTGCCGTCCGGCATGTTCCGCACCCAGCCGGCCACCCCGTGGCGCCGCGCCTGCTCCCGGCAGGTGTCCCGGTAGAAGACCCCCTGGACGCGACCGGAGACGACGACGTGCTTACGGATCACAGGGGCCTCTCTTTCGGGGCAGGCGGCAGGGCGGGGACGGGACCTGCCTATCACGGACGGTCACGCGCGCGGGCCCCGCCCCGCCACCGTTACTACCGGTAAACCGCCTCCCTGCGCCCGGGATCACCGGCCACGTTGGCCACGAACAGGCCCATGTCGAAGTCCTCCGCCTCGGCGAAGGCCGTGGGGTCGTCCTCCGGGTCGGTCAGGGTGTCCGGGGCGGGGTAGGCGAGGGTGGTCGTGCCGACCGTCAGCAGGCAGCGGTCCGCGGAGCGTTCGTGCCGGATCTCCAGGTGGGCGTCGACAGCGACGTCCCGCTCCCCCAGCCGCAGGCGGAGGCCGCCGGCCGTGCGGTAGAGCACGACCGGAACCCCGCCGAGCTCGCCGTAGTGACCGGCGGGCGCCTGTCCCGGGGGCGGGGAGCCGGCCCGCGTGCGCGGGCCGAGCTCGCCGCTCGCCGGGTCGAATGCGGCCGCTTCGTCGAAGCGGTCGAAGGACCGCACCATGATGCTCATTCCTGTTTCTTCCCCAGTCCGAGGTCCTGCCCGCCGGTGCGGGTCGCGCTCTCGATGATCTGTTCCCACGTCTTGCCCTTGGCGCGGAGCCAGTCGATCGTCGGCCCCAGCTTGTCACCGTACTTCTGCAGGTTGCGCTGGTAGATCTCGCTCCGCAGCGGCTCGGGGGTGAGGTCCTTGTACTTCACGCCCAGGTCGCGGCGGGCCTGGTGCAGGGTGCGCGCGATGGTCTCGGGGCTCGCGCCTGCCGCTCGCATCGACGCGGCCTGCTGGGAGAGGGCCTCGACCTCGTTGATGTAGGCCTGGCGCAGCGGCGGCGGCCCGTCGCCGCCCTTGCCCGGCTTGGACGGTACGCCTTCGGAGCCGAGGACGCTGCTCTCCTCCTCGACGACCTTGCGCTGCCAGCCGCGCAGTCCGCCGAGGCCGACGAGGACGACCTGTGCGGCGAGTTCGTCGGCGGCCTTGCGGTAGACCTCGGAGAGTTCCTCGCAGCCCTGCTTGGAGAAGTGGTAGGAGGCGCGGTAGAGGCTGTAGGCGGGGCGTACGGGGACGTATTTGTCGAAGAATCCGCCTGCGCCGCCGTTCTTGCCGGTGAAGGCGTTGTAGAGGTCGCCGACGAACTCGAAGGGCATCTTCAGGCCCTTGAGGAAGCCGTCGCCGAAGACCTTCACGCCCTCGCCGAAGGAGTCGATGTGGTCGTTGTTCGGGTCGTCGGCCCTGAGGCCGGTGGGGTCGGTGAAGCGGGTGGGGGTGTTGTTGGCGTAGGCGTACGTCGAGACGTACGGCTCGTGGTCGGTCGCGGGTGCCGGGTCCTTGGCGGTGAAGCGGCCGGTGGCCGGGTCGTAGTCGCGTGCCCTGAGGTAGAGGCCGGCCGCCGGAGTGGCGGGCTCGGCGTAGCCGCCGGCGAAGGTGAAGGGGTTGGCGGGCGGGTTCTGGGCGATGTCGGTGCGCTCGGTCTCGCCGAACGCCCCGTAGGTGTAGCTGCTCTGGGCGGCGCCCGCCGCGTCGGTGGTGTCGGTGACCGATCCGAGCTGGTCGTGGTGGTGGAAGAGGGTGCCGCCGGGGCCGGTCTGCGCCTGGATCTGGGAGAGGGGGTTGTACTGGTACTCGGCGCTCTGTGTGCCGCCGGCGTCGTACTCGGTGCCGGCGGTGGCGAGTGGGCCGTTGACGTCCCAGGTCGTGGTGCGCAGGCGCTTGCCGGCTTTGCCGGCCGTGACCCTGTTGCCATCGGCGTCGTAGCCGAAGGTGTACGTGTCGGATCCGGAGGTGGCGGAGACGAGACGCCCGGTCGCGTCGTAGCGGAGGGTGTCGTCTCCGGCGCCGGTGCGGTTGCCGTCGGCGTCGTAGGTGAAGCCGCGGGTGGTGGATCCGGAGGCTGCCGAGGTGAGCTGGTCGGCGTCGTCGTAGGTGTAGGAGGTGGTGGTGCCGTTGCGGCTCTGGGTCTTGCGGTTGCCGACGGGGTCGTAGGTGTAGGTGGTGGTGGCCGCGTCGGTGGCGGGGCAGGCGTCGGCCCGGGTGGTGGAGGTGCAGTCGGTGAGGAGGCGGCCGGCCGGGTCGTAGGTGTAGTAGCGGTAGTTGTCGGGCTGTCCGGCGTGGGTGGTGGCGACCCTGGTGGGCCGGCCTGCCGGGTCGAGGGTCAGCTGCCGCCCGGACAGGACGGCGTTGCCCTTGGCGCTGACCACGGAGGTGAGGCGGCCGGCGTTGTCGTAGGCGCGTTTTTCGGTGTGGCCGTTGCCTGCGGGCAGGGTGGTGGTGCTGAGGTTCCCGGCGGGGTCGTAGTCGTAGGTGATGGTGCCGGCGGCGCCGGTCTGGGAGGTCCGGCGGCCGTCGGCGTCGTAGCCGTAGCCGACCTTTGATCCGGAGGCCGCAGTGGTGGCGTCCGCCGCGTCGGTGAAGCGGCCCTTGCCGTCGCCCTTCCAGGTGCGCAGCCGGGTCCCGGAGGCGGCGACGATGCCGAGGCGGTCGGAGGCGCTGGTGCGGGCGAGGGCCGGGATGCCGTACGGGGTCCAGTCGTCGGACTGGAGGACGTACGTGCCGAAGCCGCCGGTGCCGTTGCCCGGGTAGAAGCGGAGTTTGTGGGCGGCGGTGTCGACGGCGAGGAAGTCCTGCTTGCCGTCGCCGTTGAACTCGCCCGGCACGAGGTGCATGGCGCCCCAGCCCGCCCCGAGGTCGGTGCGGTCGCCGAAACCGCCCTTGCCGTTGCCCGGGTAGAGGTAGAGGTGGCCGTCGCCGGGGTTGACGGCGAGGATGTCGGGCTTGCCGTCGCCGGTGTACTCCAGGAGGGCGATGCGGTAGCTGCCCCAGCCGTTGCCGAGGTCGGTGCGGTCGCCGAAGCCGCCCTTGCCGTCGCCGGGGTAGAAGTAGAGCCGGTTGGCGCTGCTGCTGATGGCCAGGAGGTCCGCCTTGCCGTCCTGGTTGAAGTCTCCGGCGGTGAGCGTCATGGGGCCCCAGCCCGCGCCGAGGTCGGCGGGCGCGGCGAAGCCGCCCTTGCCGTCGCCGGTGTAGCGCCACAGGTGGCCGGTCGCCTTGTCGATGGTCAGCAGGTCCGGCTTGCCGTCGCCGGTGAACTCGACGGTCAGGACCTGCTGGAAGCCGGTGCCGGTCCCGGTGAGTGTGCTGCCGGCGGTGAAGGTGCCGTCGGCGCGGCCGAGGAAGGTGCGCACGCCGCTCTTGGCGTCGGTGGCGATGACGTCGGTGGTGCCGTCGCCGTTGAGGTCACCGGTGGCGGTGAGGGCCGAACCGCTCCAGTCGAGGGGCTCGGGGGCGGTGTAGTCGACGGTGCGCGAGGTCAGGTGCCCGGCGTCGTCGTAGGTGTAGCCGTAGGCGCCCTTGCCCGACCCCGGGGTGACGGCGGTCAGCCGGCCGGCCGGGTCGTAGGCGTAGGTGCGGGTGCCGGTGGCGTCGGTGACAGACTTGCGGCGGCCGAGGGCGTCGTAGGCGAGGGTGCTGCCGGGGGTATCGTCGGTGAAGGCCGTCGCGGTGGGCAGGCCGCGGGGGTCGAAGGCGACGGTGGCGGTGGTGCCGCGGGCGTTGGTGATCCGGTTGGTGTTGCCGTCGGCGTCGTAGCCGAAGGTCTTCTTGCGGCCGAGCGGATCGGTGACCTCGGTGCGGCGGCCCGCGTCGTCGTAGGCGTAGCCGGTGGTGTGTCCCTTGGGGTCGGTGCGGGTGGCGAGGTCGCCGGCCGTGTTGTACGTGTAGGCGGTGACGGCGCCGTCGGGTCCGGTGACCTTGGCGACGCGTCCGAGTTCGTCGTACGCGGTGGTGGTGGCCTTGCCGAGCGGGTCGGTGGCCGAGACGACGTGGCCGAGCGCGTCGTAGGCGGTGACGGTGGTCCCGCCGAGCGGGTCGCGCACCTTGGTGAGGTTGCCGGCGTCGTCGTAGGTGTAGGTGGTGGTGAAGTCGGCCGGGTTCGCGCCCTGGGCGTTGCCGCGGGGGTCGGTCCGGGTGGCGGTGCGCCCGTCGTCGTCGTACGTCCAGGTGGTCTTCCGGCCCAGCGGGGAGGTGTCGCTGGTGCGGTGGCCGTCGGCGTCGTAGCCGTAGCTGGTCTTCTTGCCGAGCGGGTCCGTGACGGACTCCGTCAGGCCGGTGTCGGTGTACGTGTAGCGGGTGACCTTGCCGAGCGCGTCCGTGACCGTGGCGATGTTGTCGGTCGCGTCGTAGGTGGTCTTGGTGACGTGCTTGAGCGGGTCGGTGACCGAGACGGGCCGGCCGAGGGAGTCGTAGCCGGTGGTGGTGACGGCTCCGGTGGGGTCGGTGACCGTGGTGCGGTTGCCGTTGGCGTCATAGCCGTAGCTGGTGGTGTACGCGGCGGCGTCGGCGCCCTGGGCGTTGCCTCGGGGTGAGACCTCGGCGATCAGGCGGTTGGCCTTGTCGTAGGCGTAGGTCGTCTTGTTGCCGAGGGCGTCGGTGACGGTCGTCAGATTGCCGTTGGCGTCGTACGCGCGGGTGGCGGCCTTGCCTGCGGGGTTGACGGTCTTGGTGAGACGGTTCTCGCCGTCGTACTCGTAGGTGGCGGTGCGGCCGGTCGCGTCCTTGACCGAGGTGAGCCGGCCCACGCCGTCGTAGCCGTAGACGGTGGTGTGTCCCAGCGGGTCCTTGGCGGTGCGCAGCAGGCCGCGGCCGTCGTAGGTGTAGGTCGTGGTGAAGTCGGCCGGGTTCGCGCCCTGGGCGTTGCCGCGGGGGTCGGTCTTCTCGGTGATCCGGCCGGCGGCGTCGTAGCGGAAGGTGGTCTTCTCGCCGAGGGGCGTCGTCACTGCGGTGCGGTTGCCGGCCGCATCGTGGTCGTAGGTGACGGTCTTGCCGCGCGGGGTGCGCACGCTCGCGAGGGATCCGAGCGGGGCGTAGGTGTAGGTGACCGTCCCGCCGGCCGGGTCCGTGCTGGTCGCGAGCTGGTTGTCGGAGGTGTAGGTGTACGTCGACGTCTTGCCGCGGCCGTCGGTGTGGCTGGTGACGTTGCCGGCGCCGTCGTAGGTCCAGCTCTCGGTGTAGCCCGCGGACGCCGGGGCCTTGCGGGTGAGCATCCGCCCGGCGCCGTCGTATGTCATCTCGGTGGTGTTGCCGAGCCGGTCGGTGATGGACACCGGGTGCAGTTGCCGGTCGTAGCTGTAGGAGACGGTCTTGCCGTACGGGTCGGTGCTCTCCATCAGCACGTTGCCGGAGTAGACGTCCGTCCAGACTCCGCCGTTGGGGTCGGTGACATGGGACTCGCGCTTGTTGTCCCAGGTGAGGGTGGTGGTCTTGCCGCTGCTGTCGGTCTGGGACTTCACCCGGCCGGCGGCGTCGTAGGCGTTGGTCACCTTGCCGCCCTCGGCGTCGGTGAACGTGGCCAGGCGCTTGGCGCCGTCGTACGTGTAGGTGGTGGTCTTGCCGAGCTGATCGGTGGCGGAGGTGAGCAGGCCGCCGGTGTAGCCGTAGGCGACGGTGGTGTTGCCGGGCAGCGCCGCCTTCGTCAGCAGGCCGGAGTCGTCGACGGTGAACTCGACGGTGCGGCCGGCCGTGTCCTTCACGGTCGAGGGGCGGCCGGACGCGTAGCCGATGGTCAGGCCGTGGCCGCTCGCGTCGGTGACGGCCGTCAGCTGACCGGAGGCGTTGTAGGTGCGCCGGGTGTGGTCGATCGAGGTGAGGACGTACGAGGAACCCGACTTGGCGAGCTTCAGCACCGATCCCGCGGGGGTGGTGTAGGCGCCGTTCGAGAGGGTGAAGACGACCTGGGCGCCGTCGTCCGTCTGGAGCGTGGCGCTGCCGGAGGCGAGGGTGAGCTTGCTGTCGAAGGGGGTGGACCAGCCGCGGCCGAGCAGCCCGGTGGCCGTCGAGTCGGAGCGGTAGTAGCGGTCGAGCGAGAAGGGTTTGCCGGCGCCCGCGAGGGTGGCGTCAGTGATCTTCTCGTAGTACATGCCGGTGGCGGTGTTGATGGGGTCGGCGCGGTGCTCCTGGGCATAGCACGTGCACAGACCCGCCTGGGCACCGGGGATGTCAGGGGTGTAGAAGGCCTCGACGAAGGGCGAGGTGGTGCCGCCGGGGCTGGAGGAGCCGTCGGTGGCGGTGAGGAAGATCCAGGCGTAGTACTTCTTGCCGTCCTTCAGGTGGCCGTTCAGCAGGCTGGAGGTCCACCAGAAGCACTGGTCGGCGGGGTAGGAGTTCTTGGGCCACCAGCCGTAGCACCAGGCGCCGCTCTCGAGGTAGCGGCCCCGGGGGTCGGCGTCGGCCTTCTTGATCTCCTGCTGGAGGACCGGCTTCTTCTCCTCGTCCATGACGTAGAGCCACATGCTGGAGAGCTTGGCGGCGTCGATGCCGGAGAACTTGACCTGCCCGCCGATGGACAGCATGCCGGGGTAGGCCGTGGCATAGGCGGACACCCAGTCGGGGTTGGGCGCCGTGCCCGCGGGCGCCTTGAGGCCCGGCGCGCCCCGGGTCCCCTTGCCGGAGGCTGCCGGGCCCTTCTGCAGGGCTCCGGCGGCGGGCGGGCCTTCGGGTGTCGCCTGCCGAGCGGGCGGCCGGGGCTGGACGAACTCGCGCATCGGGCCGGTGCTGCCGCGACGGGCGTCGAGCTGCTTGCGCCGCTCCGGCAGGGTCATCGGCCGGGGAGGCTTGGGCAGGTCCTTCTCAGTACGGGTCAGCAGGGGGTCCGGTACGAGGGGTGGTGCGGTCCCGCCGCCCGGCGCAGGTGGCAGGACCGTCCGGGCCCAGGCCGTCTCGGTGATGCCGGCCACGGCGAGGAGAGCGAACGCCAGGAGACAGGACAGTAGTCGGACGGCTCTTCGCTGCGCGGATCCCGCGGGTCTCACGGATCGCGTGGATCGCGCGGATCGCGTGGATCGCGGAAGTCGGGCGGATCGCGCCGGCCGCTTGGATCGTGCAGGTCGCGTAGATCGCAACACTCGTCACACACCCCCCATAGGAAACACACAGATACTCCCCACTTGCTCGAATCCTCACGAGAGGAGCCGAATAAATGTCCGATAGTCGCTGGCGTGTTACTGCCGGGGCGGGGGCGAAACGCAGGTGGGCGCCATCAGCGGCGTGCTCCGGGGGCTGCGTGGCCGGATTTTCGCCATAGACCGGCCCGAGGCCCTGCCTGCCCACTCGCCCATGGGACCCGGCTGGTTCTCCGGTAGCGTCCGTTCCGTGATCACCCTCGACGCGCTCGTCCGTCTCTGCCCACCGCCCGCCGATCCGCCACCCGCAGTGGACTGGGCCCGAGCCGAGCGCGCCCTCGGTACGGTGCTGCCCGCCGACTACAAGCAGCTAGTCGAGACGTACGGCGACGGCATCTTCGACGAGACGATCTGGCTGCTCGTCCCCGGCTCCGCCTACGAGGACTGCGACCTGCACACGCAGACGACGGAACGGGACGAGATCCTGAGCGGCCTGTGGGAGTTCGAGGACAAGCCCGCCCATCTCCAGGAGGAAGGGGCGAAGCTCTTGCCGTGGGCATTCGAGGAAGGCACGGGGGCGTTCCTGTACTGGCTGGCGCGGCCCGGTCAGCATCCCGACGAGTGGACCGTGCTCTACAACGAGGGGCGCGGCCCCCTGTGGGAGCACCACGACATGGGGTGCCTGGCCTTCCTCTCGGCGGTGCTCACGGGAGCGGCGAAGACGGACTACTTCGGACACCTCTACGAAGTGCTGAAGCCGACGGAGCACCACTTCGCAACGGCCGACCAGACCCTGGGGACGGCCGGGCGGTAACGCCGTCACTCGGCCGGATCCCGGCGGGTCAGCAACGTGGCGACACCATAGCGGCGGGCCTACGAGGCGGGGGGGTATTGCCCTGCTGCCCGTCACCCGTTCCCATCGGCGAGAAGTCGTCTCAGCGCAGGCGTCCGAGGCGGGGCAGGAAGCGACCGGTTCGTGCGGCGTATTCCTGGTAGGCGGTGCCATGGATGCGGGTGAGGTAGGGCTCTTCGATGCAGCGAACCTGGAGTTCGTTGCCGATGAGCATGGCGGTGGCACCGGCCAGGGCGAGGAGGTTGGGGAGGGTCAGGGCGAGGGCTGCGGTCATCGTGGTGAGTGCGGCGTAGACGGGGTTGCGCACCAGGCCGAACGGGCCCCCGGTGACCAGGGCGGGGTTCTCGCCGGGGTCGATCGTCAGACGGAAGGAGGGCCCCATGGCGTGCTGGCAGACGAAGATCACAACGATGTTCGCACCGGCCAGTGCAGCTCCGGCGATCTGCAAGGCGGGCTCGTCCAGCGCCGGCACCGGGTGCAGGGCGGCGAGCTCGGCCAGCGAGTGGAAGCCGACGAGCCCGGGTACCGGGTTGAGGCCTGAGAGTTCAGCTGCCAGGCGGGGGCCGACGAGCTCGGCGAGGGGGGCGGCGACGCCTGTGACCAGGACGGCTCCGCCGCGGATCACGCTTATGCACCAGTGGAACGCACCGGCGGGCCAGCGCAGTGGGTTCTCACCGAAGTGGTGCCGGTGGACGACCGCGCGGGCAACGAGGTCGGTCAGGAGGAGCGCTGCGGTCAACGCCAGCGTCACGACGGGCATCGCGTCACTCCTCTTCACGTCTTCACGGGCCGGCAGGGTCGGGTCGAGGGCTGCGTCCTCGAAGGCAGCCTCCGCCGTCAAGCAGAGGAACCCGGCTCATGCGCCGCTGCGGTGGCGAAGGACAGGCATCAGCCGATGGCTGAACCACCGCTGGTGATAAGGCTTTTCCAGCCCGGCCGCGTCTAGCGGACCAGGCTGGACATTCACTCATCCGATACCTGTAGCGATCATGCGTGCGAGAGCGTCGCCGACCCCCTCCGTCGGCACTGAATGTGCACCAAGGGGCGTCGGGTCGTGGCCGACGAGGCCGCCGGCACTCGCGCACTCCCAGCACCTTTCCTGCCGCAGGCTTTCGAAGGTGCGGTCCGGAATCGTACGGGTGGGCCCGACTTTCACCCATGAGGGTGATTGCAGCGTCTTCGCGTCGACGGCTGGGCAGCATGTACGACAGTCGCACGGAACGGGCTGCCGGGGCAGAGGGGGACCGCACCATGCCGCAGGAATTCGACCGTCGTCTGTCCCGGGACCCAGTGGCCATCGTAGGGCTGGCCGGGATGTTCCCCAAGGCCCGCGACGTCCGCGCGTTCTGGGACAACATCGTGGCGGGCCGCGACTGCACCGAGGAGGTTCCCCCCGCCTGGTGGGACCCGGAGGACTTCTACGACCCCGACCCCTTCGCCCCCGACAAGACCTATGGCCGGCGCGGCGGCTTCCTCACCCCGGTGCGGTTCGACCCGATGGCGTTCGGCATGCCGCCGAAGACGCTGGACTCCACCGGGCTCGTCCAGTTGCTGAGCCTGATGGTGGCGCGCGAGGTGCTCAGCGACGGCGCCTGCGGTCGCGACAACTGGTACGACCCGGGTCGTACGGGCGTGGTGCTGGGCGTGTGCGGCACCAACACCACCCTCATGCCGCTCGCGGCCCGGCTGCTCGCGCCCCTCCTGGTCAAGGCGATCCGCTCCCGCGGCGTGTCCGAGGAGGAAGCGCAGCAGGCAGCGCGCGACTACCTGCACGAACTCCCGGCGTGGACGGAGGACTCCTTCCCGGGGATCCTGGGGAACGTCGTGTCCGGGCGGATCGCCAACCGTCTGGACTTGCGGGCGGCCAATCACACCGTGGACGCCGCGTGCGCCAGTTCGCTGGCGGCGGTGCGGGCCGCGGTCGACGAACTGGTCTGCCGCCGCGCCGACCTGATGATCACCGGCGGATGCGACGCGGACAACTCCATCGTGTCGTTCATGTGCTTCAGCAAGACGCCGGCACTGTCCTTCAGCGGCCGGGTGCGGCCCTTCGACGCCGAGGCCGACGGCACGCTGATCGGCGAGGGCATCGGGATGCTGGCGCTCAAGAGGCTGGCCGACGCCGAGCGCGACGGGGACCGCGTCTACGCGGTGCTGCGCGGGCTGGGAAGTTCGAGCGACGGCGTGGCCAAGAGCATCTACGCGCCCAGCAAGGACGGCCAGTCGGTGGCGCTGCGGCGTGCGTACGAGGACGCCGGCTGCCCGCCGGACTCGGTGGAGCTGGTGGAGGCGCACGGCACGGGCACCCCCACCGGCGACGAGGTGGAGGTCACGACGCTCAACGAGCTCATGAGCGTGCCCGGGGACAGCCGGCACGTGGCCGTGGGCAGCATCAAGTCGCAGGTGGGCCACACGAAGGCGGCGGCCGGCGCGGCTGGGATGATCAAAGCGGCACTGGCCCTGCACCACAAGGTGCTGCCGCCCACTGTCAATGTGGAGTCACCTGCGCCGGTGGTCACCGCGGACGGTGCCGTCTACGTCAACACCACCGCCCGGCCGTGGGTGCGCGACCCGGGCCGCCCGGTGCGGCGCGCGGGCGTGTCCGCCTTCGGGTTCGGCGGGGTGAACTACCACGCCGTGCTGGAGGAACACCACGGCGGCGGGCGGCAGGAGAGTGCGCTGCACTCGGTGCCGCGGGCCTGCCTGTGGCACGCCCCGGAGCCCGGCCGGCTGCTCTCCCTCCTCGAAGGCGGTGCGGATCCGGCCGAGGACGGCCGCGTCCCCCCGGACCACGCCCGCCTTGGGTTCGTCGCAGCGGACGACGAGCACCGGGCGCGCCTGCTGGCAGCCGCGGTCGAGAGGCTTCGCACCAGTGGCGCGGACGAGGAGTCGTGGCGGCTCGCCGAGGGCGTGCACTACCGCCGTAAGGCGCTGACGGCCGGTACAAAGGTGGCTGCGCTGTTCACGGGACAGGGCAACCAGTACCTGGACATGGGGCTGCGGGCGCTGCTGGCGGTTCCGCCTCTGCGGGATGCCTTCGACGAGGCCAACGCCCTCTTCCCGCCCGGGGAGACACTGGCCCGGACGGTGTTCCCGCCCCCGGGCGACGAGGACACCTCCCGCGCGGCCCGCGAGCGGCTGAACCGCACCTCTTACGCCCAGCCGGCGATCGGGGCCCTGGCGGCCGGGCAGTACCGGTTCCTGCGGGAGCTGGGGTTCGCCCCGGACGGTGTGCTGGGGCACAGCTTCGGTGAGCTGACGGCGCTGTGGGCGGCCGGAGTGCTGGGCGACGACGCGTTCCGGTCGCTGGCACGGGCCCGGGGACGGGCGATGGAGGAACGGCCGGAGGCGGGGTCGGACCCGGGGGCGATGGCCGTCGTCCGGGCGGAGGACGGGGCGGTTGCCGGTCTTCTCGCCGCACACCCCGAGGTGGCGGTGTGCAACCGCAACGCGCCCGACGAGCAGGTCGTGGGCGGACCAACCGAGGCCGTCGAGCGCTTCATGTCCCGTTGTGCGGAACGGGGCGTCCCGGCGAAGCGGCTCCCGGTGGCCGCCGCGTTCCACACCCCGCTCGTCGGGCACGCGGTCCGCCCGTTCGCCGAGGCCTGCGCACGGATGGACTTCGCCGCACCCGCCGTTCCCGTGTACGCCGGTGCGGCGGGTGCGCGATACGGGCAGGGTCCGGAGGCCGACCGGCGCACGCTGGCCGAACAGCTGCTGCAGCCGGTGGACTTCGTGGAGCGGCTGCGGCAGTTGCGGGCCGACGGCTTCGGGGTCTTCGTCGAGTTCGGGCCCGGCAGCACACTGACCCGCCTGGTGGAGCGCACGCTCGGTGCCGACGCGGTGGTGGCGGTCCCGTGCGACAGGGGCGAGAAGGGACCCGACAGCGCCGCCGTGCTGAAGGAGGCGGCCCTGCGCCTGGCCGTGCTGGGGAGGCCGGTGGCCGGCATCAACCGGTACGACGCCCCGGCGCCCGCCGAGCAACCGCCCCCGTCGGCGGTGTCCAGGGTGCTGGAGGGGCCGAACTTCGCGCTCAAGGCCCGCCAGGAGCGGCTCCGGCAGCAGGAGGGCCAACCCGTCACCAGGCCGTTCGTCCATGCCGCCGGCGGTGTGCCGGCTTCCTCAGCAGCGGCCGACCCGCTGGCCCGGGCCGCGGCCGACCACCTCGCCGCCCACGTCCGCTATCTCGACGGTCAGCTGGCGACCCAGCGGGAGCTGGTGGAGCTGCTGCGCTCCCGTACGGGCAACGGACACGGCCCCGATGCGGCCCTGGCCACGACGGTGGGCGCGATCACCGAGCACAGCCTGGCCGTGGGTGAGGCCCACGCCCGTGCGGGCGAGGTGGTCGCCGAGCTGCTGGGCGGAACAGGCACGACACCAGCGGCCTCGGTGGCACCCCCCGTACTGCGGACGGCGAACGGCCGGGCGGACGGCGTGGAGGCCCCGGAGCGGACGCTCGCCGTCGAGGGGAAGCCCGGCACCGACCGGACGCCGGACTCCGGCGGCAGGCCCGGCACCGGCGGTGGGCCCGGCACCGGCCCGGAGGAGGACGACCGGTCGGCCCTGGCCGCGCTGATGGCCGACGACAGGACGCTCAGCACCCCCCTCCAGGACATCACGGACGTCGACCCCGAGGAGGCGGAGCGGGTCGTCCGCCAAATCGTCGCGGACAAGACGGGCTATGACGTCAGCATGCTGGAGCCGGACATGCACATCCAGGAGGATCTGGGCATCGACTCCCTCAAACAGGTGGAGATCGGTGCGGAGGTGTGGCGCCGGTATCCAGTGATCAAGCGCGAGGAGCTCTTCCGCTTCAGCGAGGCCCGTACGGTCGGCGATCTGAGCACGATGCTCAAGGAGTTGTTCACCTCTCCGCGGTCCGGCCTGCGGCACTCCGGCGGCGTGCCCCTGGGCCAGGCGTACGTATCGTTGCGGACCCTGCCGCCCGTGGACGTCCTCACCGGCGTCCACCACGAGCAGCCGTGCGCCCTGATGCTCGACGACGGCGGCGAGTTGTGCGCCGGCCTCGGGCGAGCGCTGGCCGGCCGCGGGTGGAGCGTGCGGCGTCTGACGGCGCCCGGCGTGCCCGCCGGCGATCGGGGCACCCACCTGCTGGACGGCTGGTCGGAGGGTGAGCTGCGCGACCGCCTCGCCGAGGCTCTCAGCGAGGCCGGCCGCATCGACCTGTGCCTGCTGCCGCTGAGCCGCTCACGCACCACGAACGTCGACGAGGCGGTCAACAGGCTGACGCACGGGCTGCTGTTCGCCAAGCGCGCGAGGGCGGTGCTGCTGGAGGCCGCACGGGAGGGCCGTCGAGCGGCGTTCATCACGGTGACACAGCTCGACGGGTGTCTGGGGTACGCGGGCTCCGGCGGCGAGCCCGTGGCTGCTCTCGCCGGCGGTCTGGCGGGCATGGTCAAGTCCGCCGCACTGGAGGCGGCCCCGGTCTTCTGCCGTGCGCTCGACTTCGCCCCGGACATGGCGCCCGACGCGGTGGGCGAGGCACTGCTGGAGGAGATCGCGGACGTCGCCACCGACGTGCTGGAGGTGGGCAGGGACGGGCAGCACCGGCGCACCCCGGCCCTGTCGGTGCGTCCGCAGCGGCTTCTGCCGCACGGCCCCGGCGACCCGGCCGGTCTCACCGAGGATGACACCCTGCTGGTCACGGGCGGAGCCGGCGGCATCACGGCGTGGTGCCTGGAAGCCCTGGCGGAGGACCATCGGTGCGGCTACGTCATCATGGGCCGCAGGCCCGAAGAGGACGACGGCGTCCGGCCGGCGCTGGAGGCACTGCGCTCGCGCGGCGTCCGGGCCGACTATGTCAGCGCCGACGTTCAGGACGCCACCGCCGTGCGGGCGGCGCTGGCACCCCACGCGGACCGCATCACGGGCGTGCTGCACGCGGCCGGCGTGCTGGGTGACCGGCCACTGGCCGAGATGACAGCCGAGTCCACGGCACCGGTGATCGGGACGAAACTCTCCGGCCTGCAGCATCTGCTCGACGCACTCGGTCCCGAACGGCTCCGGCACCTGGTGGTGTTCGCCTCGGTGGCGGGCCTGTGGGGCAACGTACGGCAGGCCGACTACGCCCTCGCCAACGAGGGCATGATCCGCCACGTCTGCGCGATGCAGACGGCGTACCCGGCCCTCCGGGCGACTCCCATTGTCTGGGGGCCGTGGGAGGGCGGCATGGCCGAGGCCGTCCACCGCCTGTACAGCCAGGCCGGCGTCCCCGTGCTCTCCCGCGAGGCGGGCACGGCATACTTCCGCGGCCTGATGGGCCCCGGGCACCCGGGCGGCGAGGTCACCGTGGTGGGGCCGACGGCCCCCTGGCTGCGCCGGTCCGACGCCCTCCCGGCCGAGGGGCTGACCGCCGTGCGCTCGCTCACGGGCCTGGAGGACGAGCCGATGCTGGGCGACCACCGTCTGGCGGGCCATCCGCTGGTGCCGATGACCGGGCTGCTCGGAGCGGTCCTGCACACCGTGGAGCGTGCACAGGGCGGCGGTCTGACGGCCGTTCGGTGCCGGGACGTCCGCATCGTCCGGGGCCTGTACCTCGACGGCCACCACCCGCGGGCCGTGTGCTTCCACCTGGCACCGGACGAGCAGGCCGGCGCTGTCCGGGCGCGGATGGCCAACGCGGACGGAAAGGACGGCCGGACGAGCTTCGAGGGTGTCGTGGTGTGTGCCGAGGAGCCCGGGGAAGCGCCGCGCCTCGACCTCCCCCCGTACGAGCCCACCGGCACCCCGCACCCCTGCTACACCGAGCGGACCATCTTCCACGGACCGTCCCTGGCCGGGTTGCGGGACGTACTCGAAGAGAGCGCGGAGCGGCTCGTGCTGTCCGCCCGGCTCCGCGACCCGGCGTTCGCCTGCGGGGCGTACGCCGGACAGCTGTTCAGCCCTGCGCTCTCCGACCTGCTGCTGCAGGGAGCCGCGCTGATCACCCACCGGATCAAGGGCAGCGGCGGCATCCCCGTGAGCGCCGAGCACGTCGAGCTCTATGCACCCCTGCCCGACGACGAGCCGTTCGTGGTCATCGCCGAGGCCGTCAAGACGTCCGTGCTGGACACGCACTGCACCGTCACCGCGTGCGAGCCCGGCGGCCGGGTCCTGCAGAAGTGGACCAAGCTGCGGATGCTCGACGTGAACGAGGCCCAGGCCGGCCGCCTGGTCGCCACCTACCGTTCCTCCCAGGCGGCGGCCGGCCGTACGGGCACCGGGTGAAGGCGGGCGCCATGGACGAACTCGGCTTCGAAGGCACCCCTGTGGGCTATGCTCCCCAGCCCCTCGCTACGCGGCCCGTCGCTTCCCGCCCCGTCGCTGCTCAGGCCATCAGCCCTGATGCAGACCCGCACGCCGGAGTGCCGTCGCCGACAACGACGGCACCGCCCGCACGGCCCGTACCGGCCGTGCGGGACCTCCACGACGTCACGGACATGGACGCCCTGGCCGTACGGATGGCACAACAGGTGCAACGGGCGCACGCGGCCGTCGTGGAGGCGCACCGCGCGATCAGCGCCTGGCAGCTGCGGCACCTGGGTTCCCCCGCACCGCACGGCGCACCACCGCAGACACCACCCGAGGCCGCATCTCCTCCGGCCGTCCTCGCGCCGGCAGTGCCCCGGCAGGCACCGCAGCGCCCCGCACCGCCGCCAAAGGCAAAGGTCCCGGGCGCCGCGGATTACGGCCGCGCTCTGAACACCCTGAAGGCCGAGTGGTCGGCAAAGATGACGGGCAACGCCCGGAGCGCAGAACCCGAGCCTGCTGCCCGCACCGCCGCCTCCACCCCGCCCACCACCGACTGGGCCCGGCTCGGGGGACCGGCCGTCGTCGTGCGCGCGGCGGAGCGGCGGCTGCGCGAGACCGGGGCCCTGACGTCCGGGCACGTGGAGGTCGCATGGCACGAGCTGCCGCCCTCCGGGCCGGTGCCCCTGAGCCCCTCGTGCCACCCCGGCGGGACCGGCGCCCCGGCACGCTGCGAGGTCCGCGACGGCAACGGCCGCACGCTCCTGACCGTGTCCGCCGGTACGGCGGGCAGCAACGTGGAGGACAGGCTCGGCGTTCCCCGCTACCCCCGGGAGTTCAAGCCGCCGGCCCGTACGTCCGTCGACCGGTTGACAGCCGGCGACCTCGATGCCCTTGCACGCGGTGACGTGGCGGCGGTTCTCGGCAGTGCCTTCGGCCAGCAGCACGTGGCGCCCGGGCTCCGGCCCGAACCGTGGCCCGAGCGCCTCCTGGAGGAGGTGGGCTCGATCTCGCCACGCGGCGGACACTGGAGGCAGGGCCTCCTGACCGCCACCACCCTGCCAGCCGGCGACGGCGACGACTGGCCCTTCACACTGGAGGCCGTCAGCGAGGTGCTGCGCGTGTACCTCTTCCACCAGGGTGTCCACCTGTGCCTGCCGGGAGCACACGCCGTTCCCGTGCCGGGCGGCACGGCCCGCGTAGAACTGCTCGGCCCGCTGGACGGGCCGCTGGGGCTGCGAGTGGAGATCAGCGAGGCGGGCTGGATCCCCCGCCCCTTCGTCACCGCCGACGCGGAGGTCACCTCGGCGGAGGGGGAGACAGTGGCCCGGTTGCGGGACGTGGGCGTGGCGCTGTACGGCAGGCCGGAGTGCGAGCCGCTGCTCCATGTCGGCGACGCAGGCATCCGGCTGACCTCCGCCGGCAGCCCGGCGTACTCCACGGAAATGCACATGGCGCACGCGTCCGAGGGGGACGTGGCGCAGTTGGTCGCCGCGAGCGGGCAGCTCGGCACGGAACTGTGCCCGGTACGCCCCCGCCTGCCCAGGGGCGACTTCCTGATGATCGACCGTGGAGTGGAGGTCAGACAGGGAACGGCAGCGGACATGACGGGTGCGTATGGCGTCACCGAATACGACATGCCGCCCGACCCGTGGTACTGCAGGGAGAACGGAACGCGGTCGGTTCCGGCTCTGGCCCTGATGGAGATCTCGCTGCAGCCGGCGGGTCTGCTGAGCGCCCTGACCCTCGGCGTGGCGCTCCAGCACCCCGACGTGCCGTACGTGTGCCGCAACCTCAACGGCAAGGGGACGCTGCTGCGCGACGCCGACCCCCGCGGCACGACCGTCACCCAGCGTCTCACCGTCCTGTCGGTCACCGACCTGCCGGGCGCCACGCTGCACCGCTACCGCTTCGAACTGAGCACGGGCGGCCTGCCGTTCTACAAGGGCGAGGCGCTGCACGGCTACTTCACACAGGAGGTGCTGGACCTTCAGCAAGGCATGGACAACGGCCGTTGTGTCCCGCCGTGGCTGGACCGGCAGGGGGCGCCGCCGGCCGGTCTGCGCCGCGTGGACGCGCGGGGCGACGCACGGCTGGGCACCGGACGGCTGGCGCTGCTGGAAGACTTGGTGCTGGTGCCCGGCGGTGGTGACCACGGAGCGGGGTACGTGCTGTGCACCAAGCCGGTGCGCGCGGACGACTGGTACTTCCACCACCATTTCTTCCGTGACCCCGTGATGCCCGGCTCGGCCGGCGTGCAGATGCTGTTCCAGCAGGTACAGGCGTTCGCCGTGCACACCGGGCTCACCGGCGGCCTGCCGGACCCGGAGCTCGGGCTCGTCACCGGCGAGCAGCTGAGCTGGAACTACGGCGCGCAGATCCTGCCCGAGCACCAGCAGGTGCGCGGCGAGGTACACATCCGGAAGGTGACCCGGAAGCGGGACCGGCTGCTGATCCGCGCCGACGGCAGCGTGTGGCGCGACGACCTGCGGATCTACCACGTGCGGAACATCGTCCTCGGAAACCGGCCGGCAGGCCGGAAGGGCGGCGCGTGACGGAAGGGCAGTGCATGACAGGTGGGCAGTGATGACGGAGGCGGTGTCCGACGGAGGCGGTGTCTGATGGAAAGGAAGGGCAGTGTCTGACGGACCGTACGACCGCATGACCGCAGTGCCCGCCAGGACAGCAACGCCCGCTGCGACCGCCGTGCACAGTGACCCCGAAGGCGTGTACCGGGTGCTGTCGTTGCTGGAGACCCCCTGCCACCTGGTGCGCAGCGGGGGCCGGGCGGGCATGTGCCATGTGCCGCCGCAGGGAGCCGAGGTGCTGGCCACTGCGGGGGCGATGCCGCCCGAGCGGCTCGGATCCTCGGACTTCCTGCGTCGGCACGGCGTGCGCCTGCCGTACATGGCGGGGGCCATGGCCGGCGGCATCGCCGGTACGCGCCTGGTGGCTGCCCTGTCCCGGGCCGGCCTCCTCGCGGCGTTCGGTGCGGCGGGGCTGCCGGAGGCGCGGATCGACGCGGCGCTGGGCGAGCTGGCGCGGCAGCTCGGCGACCGGCCGTACGCGTGCAACCTCATCCACAGCCCGGCGGCGCCCCACCTGGAACGGATCGTGGTGGACCTGTGCTTGCGGCACAGGGTGCGGTGCGTGGAGGCGTCGGCGTTCGTCCGGCTCACGCCGGAGCTGGTGCGCTACCGCCTCACCGGGCTGCGGCGCGATCGGGCGGGCGGCGTCCGGGCAGAGCACGTGGTCATCGGGAAGGTCTCCCGGGAGGAGACGGCGGAGATGTTCCTGCGGCCGGCGCCGGAGGCGCTGGTCCGGATGCTGCGAGACCAGGGCCGGGTGACCGCCGAGCAGGCCGGGCTGGCCCGTGCAGTGCCGATGGCCGACGCCGTCACGGTCGAAGCCGACTCGGGGGGCCACACGGACCGCAGGCCGCTGACCGTGCTGTTGCCCGCGCTGGCACGGGTGCGCTCGCGGGTCGCACGGCAGTGCGGCGACGGCATGCCGCCGGTACACATGGGGGCTGCGGGCGGCATCGGCACACCGCACGCCGTGGCGGCGGCCTTCGCGCTCGGTGCCGACTACGTGGTCACCGGTTCGGTGAACCAGGCCGCAGTGGAGGCGGACACGTCGGAGGCGGTCAAGCGGCTGCTGGCGCAGGCGGGGATCGCCGACTACGTCATGGCGCCGGCCGCCGACATGTTCGAACAGGGCGTCCAGGTCCAGGTGCTGGGGCGCGGCACGATGTTCCCCGCCCGCGCCGGCCTCCTGTACCGCCTCTACCACGAGCACGGCGGCCTCGACGAACTGCCGGACACCGAACGGCAGCGTCTGGAGAAGCGTGTGCTGCGCCGGTCGCTGGACCGGACATGGCAGGACACGGCCGCCTACCTCAAGGAGCACCACCCCGACTGGCTGGCCCGGGCCGAGCGCGACCCGAAGCACCGTATGGCCATGGTGTTCCGCTGGTACCTCGGCATGACGTCCCGGTGGGCCGTCACAGGAGCGCCGGACCGCGCGGGAGACTGGCAGGTCTGGTGCGGCCCGGCGATGGGGGCGTTCAACGCCTGGACCTCCGGTACGGCCCTGGCAGCGCCCGCCCGCCGCGAGGCCGCGGTGATGGCGGAACACTTGATGCGCGGCGCCGCCTACCAGACCCGGACCGGCCACCTGCGAGCCACCGGCGTTCGCATCCCGACGGCCGGCGCCGAATACCGTCTGCCCGTGGAACCGGCCGGGTGATCGCAGCCGGAGGCTGTCCGGATGAGGGAGAGCGAAGTGGCGAAACTCCGGGCAACTCGACCGGGCCGGGCCCCACAGGCCACAATCCCGGACGTCGTGCCCTCACTGGTCGTCAACGCGGCTACGGATGCACCGGTGGCCGGAGCGCCAGGGAACGACGTATCGAAAGTGCGTGCGCCGGCGGACGTGCCGTAGTACTCCTGGAGAGACACAAGGCAGATCCGTTCTCGTTTGGAGTCATCGATGGCCGTTCGCCGTGTCGTGCCCAACATCCGGTCTGAGGCCGCGCAGGAGAGCCGGGAGTTTTACGGCCTGCTGGGCTTCGAGGAGGTCATGAACCACGGCTGGATCATGACGCTCGCTTCCCCGTCCAGCCCGGCAGCACAGATCAGTGTCATGACCAGCGACAAGACCGCGCCTGTCGCCCCCGACATGAGCATCGAGGTGGACGACGTGGATGCGGCTTACGCGGTCATGCGGGAGTGCGGTGCGGAGATCATTCACCCCTTGCAGGACGAGGAGTGGGGCGTGCGGCGGTTCTTCGTTCGCGACCCCGGCGGACGGGTGGTCAACGTGCTGGGCCACCGCTGACAGCCCCTCCCACTCCCCTGCCGAAAGTCTTGGTCACAGCCACGTTGATGGCCGCGACCAAGAGTTCTTGTCGGCCCGTACGCGGTCAAGACGAGGGACACGGACCTTGTTCAGGACCGGCCTCCCCCACGACGCCCCGGTCCGTGTCCACCGCTGCGTCCGGCCGCGTGGAGGTCCTCGCCTTCTGAGGCACTCGAGCCGGGCCCCGCACTGAGGAGGGACTCAGCGCGCCCGCAGTGAGTCCAAAGTGGCGAGCGCGGTCGCGAACAGCAGATCCCGCTCTTCGTGGACGCGCCCCAGGACCCGCAGCCCGTAGTACGAGCTCAGAACCTGACGAGCGAGAGTGCGCGCATCGATGCCGGTACGGAACTCCCCGGCGGCCTGCCCCTCGACAACGATCGTGTGGATCGCGTCCTCGACGCGGTCGAAGGTGCGCCGCACGACCTTCCGTACGTCCGGATCGAGCGCCGCGGCTTCGATCGCCGCGCTGATCGCGAAGCAGCCACGCGGCCCGTCCGCGCCGCCATCCTCGCCCGGGGGCACATCGGCGTCGATGGCGTGCACCATCAGCGCGCGCAGTCGCTCCTGGCCGGTCCCGGGCCCGGCCAGGAGCTCGACCTGCTCGGTGGTGGCGGTCTCGTAGTAGCGCTCCAGGGCGCGCAGATACAGCTGCCGCTTGCCGCCGAAGGAGTTGTAGAGGCTGGACGGCCCGAGCCCGGTGCTCTCGCAGAGGTCGCGGGTGGAGGTCCCCTCGTAGCCCTGGCGCCAGAAGGTTTCCATGGCCGCGCTGATGACGCGGTCCTCGTCGAACTGCCGTGGCCTGGCCATAGGCCCACTCTAGAGGTTTTGTAACAGCAGTACAAAACACTCTGACGGGCGTCGGCTCAGCGCACGGCGCCCACGGCCTCGATCTCGACCAGCCATTCCGGATCGGCGAGCGCGGCGACCTGGACGAACGATTCGGCGGGGAAGGGCGCACTGTACGACTCGTCGCGCACTGCCCCGTACAGCTCTTGGTACGCGATGTCCGTGACGAAGACGGTGACCTTCACCAGCCGCTCCAGGCCGGATCCGCCGCGCTCCAGGACGGCGCCGACGTGCGCCATGGCCTGCCGGGCCTGTGCGGCGAAGTCGCCGGGCGCGACCGTGGCGCCGTGGTCGTCAACGGGGGCCTGGCCGGAGGTGAAGACCAGGTCACCGACGCGCACACCGAGCGAGATGCGGGTCGGGGCGTACCAGTCGGGGGAAGCGGTGACGCGGGTGGGGGAAGAGGTCATGGCGTTGTCTCTTTCTTGAGGTTCTTCAGGGTGCGGCGGTCAGACCACGGCACGGGTACGAGGCTCAAGGGACCCGGTGGATGCGGAAGCGTTCCGCCGCATGCGTACGGCTCCGAGGACGCCCGCGAATCCGGCGGCGGCGAGGCCGGCACCGACCCAGGCGACGGAGGTGAACCCGAGGCCGGCGTCGATCGCGAGGCCGCCGAGGAGCGGAGCCAAGGTGTTGCCGACGTTGAAGGCGGCGGTGTTGGTCGCGCCGACGAGGGTGGGGGCGTCGGGCGCGAGCGCGAAGACCCGCGACTGCAGCGCCGGGTTGGTGACGTACCCGGCGGTGCCGAGCAGGAAGACCAGAGCGGTGACGGCGATCGCGCTGTGCGCGGCCAGGGCGAGGAGCACGGAGACCGCAGCGAGCACACCGAGCCCCCAGCCGAGGGTCGCGAGCGGGTGGGCGTGCGCGGTGCGCCCGCCGATGACGAGACCGAGCAGACCGCCGGCGCCGAACAGCGCCAGCAGCGCGGGCACCCACTGCTCACCGATGCCGGTGACGTCGGTCAGCAACGGCGCGAGATAGCTGAAGGTCACGATGACCGCGCCGAAGGTGAAGGCGGTGATGGCGTACGAGAGCCAGAGCTGCGGCCGGGCCATGCCGCGCAGCTCCGCCCGCACCGAGCGGGGCGCGTCACCGGATGTGCCGTGATCGGCCCGGACGGCGACGAGAGTGCAGACAAGGCTGGCCACGGTCGCCGCGGCCACGGCCCAGAAGGCGGCGCGCCAACTGGCGTGCTGGCTCAGGAAGGTGCCCGCGGGGACGCCGACGATGGTGGCGAGGGTGAGGCCACCGGCGACGACGGCGACGGCCCGGCTCTTGGCGCTCTCGGGCACGAGCGTGACGGCGGTGGCGACGGCGACGCCCCAGAACCCGGCGTAGGCAAGGGCGCTGACGATGCGGGTCACGAAGAGGAAGCCGTAACCGGGAGCGAGCGCGCCCGCGATGTGCGTGGCCACGAACACGGCCTGAAGCCGGACGAGGGCAGTACGGCGGGGAAGATTGAGGGTGGCGACGGCGAGCAGGGGTGCGCCGACGACCATGCCGATGGCGAAGGCCGAGATGAGCAGCCCGGCTTGAGGAATCGAAACCCCGAGGTCAGCGGCCATGCCGGGGAGCAGCCCGGAGAGCATGAACTCGGAGGTGCCTTGAGTGAAGATGCCAAGCTCCAGGACGTAGACGGCGATCGGCATGACTCCCCCTTCCATTTTGGATCGAACGCTTCAAAATGAAGGCGGCGATGACGACCGCCCTCGAGGAAGGGACGTTAGCATGTTTTGAATCGATCGCTTCAAAACCGGTCGGAAGAATCCAGCCTCAGCCGGTAACACCGCACGAACTCAGCCGGCCAGATGATCAAGTTGGCGCGCCAGCAGCTCCACCGTCTCCGTTGCCGCGACCCGGTCGCCGTCGATACCCAGCTGCAACAGCACGCCGTCCAGGGCTGCGGATGCGAGGCGGGCGGCGCCCGGGGCGGCGACGGGAGACATGCCGGCGCCGACGAGCCACTGCTCCGCTGTGCGGAGGTAGGACGACGTGGCCGGCACCAACCGTTCGCGCCACAGCTCGTCCGTTTCGGCCAGCGAGGCCGCTTCCAGATACAGCCGCACGGCCACACGGGCCCCTGGTTCCGCGAGGGCATGCCACAGTACGCGTACCAGATCGGACGGCTTGGCGACCTGACGTCCCCGCCACATGACGGCAAGGTCTGCGAATGCCCGGTCCAGCAGTGCCACCACCAGCCCCTCGCGGCTGCCGAAGTGGTACACGAGCATCCGGTCACTGGTGCCCAAGGCGGCGGCGAGGGGTCGCAGGGTGAGCGTTGCGAGGCCGTGCTCCCCCACGTAGTTCATGGCCGCGTTCAGCAACTCCTCACGACGGGACATGTGCTCTCCTCGGGTTCCATGTAGAGTATGTAGCGATCGCTACATACTAGGTGAACGGCGGTGCGGTTCGATGGGGAAACGACGGCTGCTGGCGCACGTGTGGCCTGAGACAGCAGGGGCTTTCGTGATCTGGGTGGCAGCCTCGGCGGGGGTCACGGCCCTGGCACCCGCCCTCGCGGACGCTCCGACCACACTGGCCTCAGCGGCGGTCGCGACCGCCTTCACGAGCATCGGCGTTCTGACCGGCCGGCTGCTCCCGGCCGGACGCGGGATACGGCTCGGCATCGCCGTCGTGATCGTCGGGCAACTCCTCGACGTCGCCCTCGTCCTGGCCGCCGACGGACTCTACCCACGGACCGACGAGGGCGGCAGCGGGCGCATCCTGCTGCTCTTGCTGGCCGGATACGCCGGGTTCCTGCTGGGCGCACTCGCGGGCGACCGCTCCTTGACGGCAGACACGGCTGCGTCGCCACCCGGAGAAACCACCCCCTGAAACCCTCTTGGGCTCCTCCTCCCCCTCCGGGCAGTCGGCGCGGCGCGGGGCGTTGTCCAGTGTGCCCACGCGCCGGCCGGCCAGCGTGCGCATCGGCGAGAGCACTTGCAACCACGTCGGCTGTGCAGGGCCGGGGCCACCGACCGCTGAGTCCACTCGGCTTCACGAGGCGGCGACGGGCGGCCCCGAGCAGTCATCCCTGGCCTCCGTCACCGCCGGCCGGCCGTCCCGTTCCTTCGTCCCTTCGGGTGGCGATGGGAAGGCACCGGACGCCGCGCACTCCCACTGAGGACTTCCGGCGGGGCGGGAGTGCCACGATGGGCGGTCGTCAAGAGGAGTTGCCGTGAGTGACCGTCGCGCCGTGCCTTCCGTGCCTTCCCCGCCGTCCGTACCATCCGTGCCTTCCGACGCGATCGCCGTCGTGGGTGTCTCCTGCCGGCTGCCGGGCGGGATTCGCGATCTGGGCGGATTGTGGGATGCGCTGGCCGGCGGGCGGGATCTGGTGACGGCCGCGCCGCCTGACGGCCGGTTCGACGTGGGGCGGTTTCTCGACCCGGATCCGGCGTTCCCGGGGAAGAGTTACACCTTCGCCGGCGGATATCTCGACAACGTGACGGATTTCGACGCGGAGTACTTCGGGATCTCGCCGCGTGAGGCGCAGCGCATGGATCCGCAGCAGCGGTTGCTGCTGGAGATGACGGCCGAGGCGTTCGATGACGCGGGCATCGATCCGGCGGGCCTGGCGGGTTCCGACACCGCGGTCTTCGTCGGGGTGGCCGACACCTCGTACGGGGTGCTGCAGATGCTCCGGTCCGAGGACATCGATCCGCACACGATGACGGGCGGGGCGGCCTCGATCGCCGCGAACCGGTTGTCGTACGCCTTCGACCTGCGTGGGCCGAGCATGGCGGTGGACACCGCGTGCTCGTCGTCGCTGGTAGCGGTGCACCAGGCGTGCGAGGGGCTGCGGGCGGGGCGCAGCCGGGTGGCGGTGGCGGGCGGGGTCAGTCTGCTGATCAGCCCGCATGCCTATGTGGGGTTCTCCCGCGCGAGCATGCTCTCGCCGCGCGGGCGCTGCGCGGCCTTCTCCGCCGCGGCGGACGGGTACGTACGCTCCGAGGGCGGTGGCGTCGTCCTGCTCAAGCGGCTGTCGGACGCACTGGCCGACGGGGACCGTGTGCAGGCCGTCATCGCGGCGAGCGGCACGAACACCGACGGGCGGACGCCGCATCTGCCGGTGCCGAGTGCGGAAATGCAGCGGCGGTTGCTGACGGACGTGCATGCTCGGGCCGGTGCAGGCGCGGACGACCTGGTGTATTTCGAGGCGCACGGTACGGGGACCCCGGTCGGTGATCCGCTGGAGTGCCTGGCCGTCGGGCAGGCCGTGGCGGCGCGGCGCAGCAGCGGTCCGCTTCCGATCGGGTCGGTGAAGTCCAATCTCGGGCATTCCGAGCCTGCTTCCGGCATGGCCGGCTTGTTCAAGGCCATGCTCGTTCTGCGGCACGGGCTGATTCCCGCCACCTTGCACAGCGTTCCGCTCAATCCGGCGATCGATTTCCGGGGGCTGAATCTCGAACCGGTCGGTGCGATGCGCCCGGTGGCCCGTCGCGAAGGTCTCGGCGGGGTTCTCGGCGGCGGGGGGTTCGTGGGGGTGAACAGCTTCGGGTTCGGCGGTGCCAACGCGCATGTGGTGCTCGCCGGGGCTCCCGCGCCGATTCCGCCAGCCTCGACAGCCCCGCCGGTTCCGCCAGTTCCACCGGGCCATGTCCGGCACGGCCTGCTGCCGCTCGTGATCAGCGCGCGCAGCCGCGAGGCGCTGGCGGAGACCGCCCGCGTCATGGCGGAGCGGCTCGCCGCCGTCGCCTCGGAGGATTTCTACGACCTGTGCTGGACGGCCTGCAGGCGGCGAGCGCAGCACCCGTACCGTCTCGCTGTCCTGGCCGCTACGCCGGAGGACGCGGCCCGGCAGCTGAGGGAGGCGGCGCAGGACGAAGGGGAGCTGCGTGCGCCGGAAGGGGCGGTGGCCGGCGGGCGCGTCGCCTTCGTGTTCTCCGGCAACGGGAGCCAGTGGCCCGGTATGGCCGCCGATCTGATGGCCGGGGAGCCGGTGTTCCGGGCGGCCGTCGAGGAAGCGGACGCCCATCTCGCGCCGCGGCTGGGCTGGTCGGTGGCCGGGCTGCTCGCGGCCGGGGCGCAGGGGGCCGGGCTCGTCTCGCGGATGGCGGACACCCGTTACGCCCAGCCCGCGCTCTTCGCCGTCCAGAGCGGGCTGGTGGCTCTGCTGGCTCATTACGGGGTGCGTCCGCAGGCCGTCGTGGGGCACAGCGTGGGTGAGGTGGCCGCCGCGTACGTCTGCGGGGCGCTGGATCTGCCCGCCGCGGCGAGGATCGTCGCCGAGCGGAGCCTGGCCCAGGCCGCCACGGCCGGGAAGGGCCGGATGGCCGTCGCGGCCCTGACGCCGCGGGAGGCGGAGAAGGAGATCGCCTCGTACGCGGGGCTGCTGGAGATCGGTGCCGTCAACAGTGGCCGGGACGTGACGGTCTCCGGGGACCACCGGTCGCTGCGTGAGCTGGGTGAGCGCCTGGCCGGCCGGGGGGTTCCCTTCCGCGTGCTGGACGTGGACCATGCCTTCCACAGTTCGGCCATGGACGGAATCGAGGAGCCGCTGCGTGACGCGCTGGCGGGACTGTCGTCGGCCGGGCCCCGGGTGCCCATGTACTCCACCGTCACCGCCCGGCGCGTGCGGCGCGGGCAGCTCGGCGCCGGGTACTGGTGGGACAACGTGCGCCGCCCCGTACGGTTCGACGAGGCTGTACGCCGGATGGCCGAGGACGGCGGCGGGCTCGGCGCTGTCGTCGAGATCGGGCCGCAGCCGAGCCTGCGCGGGCCGCTGAGCCGGATCGCCGCAGAGTACGGGGGAAGGGCCTTCCCGGTCGTGCCGACGCTCGGCCGGGAGTGCGGGGGCGTCGCCGCGGTGCGCCGGGCCGCGGCCCGGCTGGCCGCCGCCGACGTGGGCACGGACTGGGACCGGTGGTTCCCCCGGCCCGGACGCGTCGTGGACCTGCCGGCCTACGCCTGGCAGCGGAAGCGGCACTGGTTCGGCACGCCGGAGCACTGGATCCGTACCAGCGGTGACGGCATCGTCGTCCATCCGCTCCTGGGCGAGCGGGCTCCGGTACTCGAACCCACCTGGCACACTACGCTCGAAAGGACCCGCTGCCCCTGGCTGGCCGGCCATCGCGTGGGCGGTGCCGCGGTCATGCCCGCCACCGCGTATCTGGAGATGGCGCTGGCGGCCGGCCGCGAGGTCTTCGGCGACGCCGTCGAGCTCGACTGCGTGGACATCAGCCGGATGCTGCCCCTGGACTGGGACGCGAAGGGCATCCGGCTGCAGACCTCCCTTTCGGACGAGGACGGCGTCTTCCGGGTGGCAAGCCGGGCCGGGGACACCGACGGCTGGCGGCTGCACGCCCGCGGCCGTGCCCGCCGGCTCGCCGGGGCCGCCCCGCCCGGCCTGGATGCCGCGCGGGCGCGCGAGCGTACGACCCGGGCGGTGACCGGGTCCGAGCACTACGCGGCGGCGGAGCGGCGAGGGCTGGCCTACGGGCCGGCGTTCCGGGTGCTGCGTGACCTCCGGGTGGGTGACGGCGAGGTCCTGGCCGCCTACCGCCACGAGGAACCGGACGAGGGATACGACGCACGCGGCGGGTACGGGGGTTACGTCGTCCACCCCGCGCTCCTCGACGGAGCCTTGCAGGCCGGGATCCTCCTCCTGCCCGGGACCACGGACACTTATCTGCCGGCGGCCGTCGGCCGGCTGCGGATGTGGCGCACGCCGGACCCCGCCGGCCTGGTGCATGTCCGCGAGCGTTCCAGGACGCCGCACGAGGTCGTGTGCGACATCACGGTCACGGACGCCGGGGGCCGGGTGTCGGCCGAGCTGGAAGGCTGCCGCCTGCACCGGTCGGCCCTTCATGACGACCTTCCGCAGGAGTACGCCACGGTGATGCGGGCGGCGACCCTGCCGGGGCGGCGCACGCCACCCGCCTCGGCGCCCCCTCCCCCTCCCCCTCCGCCTCCCCCGGCGGTCCTCGCCGCGGCCCGTCCGGAGATCGGCACGGTCCTCGAGTCCTGGGACGGCGGGCAGCACGCGCGGTGCATGGACGCGCTCGCCCGTGCCGCGGCGCACGGCGCCGCGGAGGCCTTCGCCGCGATCCTGCCGGAGCGGGCGCCCGTCGCCTTCGGCTTCGACGACCTGGCCGCCGCCGGCGTCCTGCCCGGCTACCGCTCCTACGTGGGCATGCTGGCGCGCATGGCGCAGCGGTACGGGCTGCTGGAGGAGTCCGAGAGCCGGGAGTCCGGCCGCCGGGGCTGGGCCTTGCGGCGCCCGGGGGACTTCAAGGGCGCCCTGCGGGAGGTGCTGCGGGAGCACCCCGCGTACCCGGCCACGGCGGCTCTCCACGGCCGGGGCGGGCTGCATCTCGCCGATGTCCTGACAGGCCGCCGCGATCCCGCGGAGCTGCTGTTCCAGGACAGCGGCCCGCCGCTGATGCGGCAGTTGCGTGACACGGAACCGGCGTGCGCGGTGCAGTACCGGATCGCTGCGGCCGTGGTGAGGGCGTTCGTCCGGACGGCGCCCGGGGATGGTCCGCTGCGGGTGCTGGAAGTGGGAGCCGGGGGCGGCGGACTGACCGCCCGGCTGCTGCCGCTGTTTCCACCGGAGCGTACGGAGTACGTGTATGCGGACGTTTCAAGGGCGCACTTCTCCATGGCACAAGAGCGCTTCGCCGCGTACGACTTCGTCGACTACCGCACCTTCGACCTGGACCCGGACCCGGGCCACGACCACGACCACGACCACAACGGGAGCGGGAACGGGAACGACCCCGCCGGGTACGCGCAGGTGATGCCGGCCGAGAGCTTCGACCTGATCGTCGCCGGGCACTCCCTCCACGCGGCGCGCGACGTGGCCGCCGGAGTGCGGCGACTGGCGCGGCTCCTCGCTCCCGGCGGGAGCCTGCTGGCCGTGGAGGCCCACGACCCGGAGGCCTTCGCGCTGGGCGCCGCGATGCTGCCGGGCTTCTGGCGCACCGAGGGCACCGGTCCGCAGTCCGGCTCCGTGCTGGTGTCTCGCGCCCAGTGGTCGGCCGTGTTCGAGGAGAACGGGTTCGGCGCGCCGGCACAGGCCGTACCGGCGCGCGGCCCGGCAGGCGACGACTTCTCCGTCTTCCTGGCCCGCCGGGACGCCGCCCTGCCACGCGAAAACACCCACCGGGATGCCTCCCTGCCGCTCGAAAACAGCAGTGCGCCGACAGGACGTCAGGACCAGGAGAACCGGGAGAACCCGTCCGCCGACTGGCTCGTGATCACCGAGGACGGCTCCGAACCGGACCTGATCACCTCCCTGGCCGGACGACTGACCGGCGATCCCGGGTCCGTACGCACCGTCACCGCCGGAGAAGTGCGCGAGGTCCTGCACGACATCGGGCCCACGGGAGTCCGCGCCGTGCTCGTCCTGAGCGAGGAGCAGGACCGGGCCGTGCCCGAGGACCCCGGCGCCGCGGTCGATCTCGCGGTGCGCAGGGTCGCCACCCTGCGGGAGCTGGCGCGCGCCTGCTCCGGGCACGGCCGAAGCGCGCTGCGGCAGTTGACGCTCGTCACTCACCCCACCGGTGCCCTCCCGTCCCCGGAGCGCGCCGCGTGCCCCGGCCAGGCGGCTGCGTGGGGCGCCGCGCGGACCCTCGCCAACGAGGTGACGCACGTGTCCGTGCGGCGCGTTTCTCTGGAGCGCGGTGCGCAGCCGGAGCAGGACGCCTGCAGGCTGGCCGAGGAGTTGCTCGCGGAGGCGCCCGGCGAGGACGAGGTCGCCCTCACTCGTGGCGGTCGCTTCGTCCCCCGGGTGGTGCGGGCGAGCGCGCCCGTCGTTCCGTCCTCGGCCCGTACGGGTTCGAGTTACCGCCTGTCGGTGGAGGGCCTCGGTCTGGGCTACCGGTTGCGGTGGGACGAGGCTCCCGTGCCCCGGCCGGACACGGGTGAGGTCGTTGTCGGCGTCCGGGCCGCGGCGCTGAACTACCGGGACGTGATGGTCGTCACCGGTCTGCTGCCCGCGGTCGCCGAGGACGGCGTCGCCTCCGAGCGTCTGCTGGGCCTGGAATGCGCGGGAGTGGTCACCGCGGTGGGCCCGGGTGTGCGGGGTCTCTCGGTGGGAGACCGGGTCTTCGGGACGGCGGCGGGAGCCTTCGCCGGGCACGTCCGCGCCCGCGCCTCGATGGTGCGGCGGATCCCCGGGAGGCTGGCCTTCACCGAAGCCGTCACCCTGCCGACGGTCTTCCTCACCGTCCAGCACAGTCTCGAACACCTGGCCCGGCTTCACCGCGGTGAGGTCCTGCTGGTGCACGGCGGGGCGGGAGGGGTGGGGCTGGCCGCGCTGCAATACGCCCGGCGCGTCGGGGCGCGGGTCGTCGCCACGGCCGGTTCCCCCGCCAAGAGGGACCTGCTGCGCGTGCTCGGCGTCGACCACGTCCTGGATTCGCGCGGTGCGGACTTCGCGGACCGGGTCCGGCAGCTGACGGGCGGGCACGGGGCGGACGTCGTCCTCAACTCCCTCAGCGGCCAGGGCATGGCCCGCGGCATGGAGGTCCTCGCCGGGGGCGGGAGGTTCGTCGAGCTGGGCAAGCAGGACGTGTACGCCAACCGCCGTGCCCTGCTCCGTCCGCTCGCCGGCAACACCTCCTTCTTCGTCGTGGATGTCGCGCAGATGACGGCGTCGGGCTCCGGGGCGGCCTCGGCCGCGTTCGGGACGGTGGCGCGGCGGGCGGAGCGCGGCGAGTACCGGCCGCTGCCGCACCACGTCTTCCCCGCTCACCGCATCGACGAGGCCTTCCGTCTGATGCAGCACTCGCGGCACATCGGCAAGGTCGTGGTCTCCTTCGGGGAACCCGTCCCGGTGCGGCCCGCCTGCGAGCAGCAGCGCATGGACCCCGAGGGGACCTACCTCGTCACCGGCGGCCTGAGCGGGCTGGGGGCCTCCACCGCGCTGTGGCTGGCCGAACGCGGTGCCCGGTACCTGGCGCTGACGGGCCGCCGGGGCGGCGCGACGCCGGGGGCCGCCGCGCTCCTGGCGCGCCTCGCCGCGCGGGGGGTGAGCGCGGACGCGTACGGCGTCGATGTGACCGACGCCGGCGCGATGGAGGTGCTCGTCCGGGACCTCGACGCGGGCGGCCGCCCTCTGCGCGGGGTGGTGCACGCGGCGATGCACCTGGAGGACGACAAGCTGACCGGGCTCGACGACGAGCGCATCCGTGCGGTCCTGGCTCCGAAGCTGGGCGGCGCCCTGGTCCTGGACCGTCTCACCCGGGGGCGCGGCGCCGGATTCCTCGCCTACTCGTCCATGAACGTCTGGGCGGGCAGCATCCAGCAGGCCGGCTACTCGGCCGGGAACCTCTTCGTCGAGGCGCTGGCCCGCGTCCGGCTCCGGGCCGGTGAGCCCGCCCGTGCGGTGGCGTGGGGCGCCATCGGCGATACGGGGTATGCCGCCCGTCACGGGCTCAACGCGGCGCTCGCGAAGGCCGGTCTGCGTCCGGTCGCGCCCGGGGAGGCGTGCGCGGCGCTCGACACGTTCCACTCGTGGGGGACGGAGGTGGCCGGTTTCGGGCGGTGCGACTGGGCCCGCATGGCGATGATCATGCCGTCGCTGACCGCTCCGCGCTTCCGGCAGGTGATGCCACCGGGTACGGACTCGGATCACCGGTCGGACGAGCTCCTGGTGCAGCTCGCTGCCACCCGCCCCGAGGAGGCGGCCGACCGTCTGGAGCAGGCCGTCGCCACGGTGACGGCCGGCATCCTGCACCTGCCGGTGGAGAGCCTCGACCGGGCCAGGCCTCTCCAGGAGTACGGCCTGGACTCGCTGATGAACATGGAATTGCTGGCCAAGCTGCGCGGGCGGTTCCCGTGCGAGCTGGCCGCGATGGACCTGCTGCACAGCGACGGGTCGATCCGGAGCATCGGTACGACCCTGCTGCGCCGGTTGGCGGAGGCGCCCGAGGACCGGGCGCTTCCCGTGCCCCGGCCCCGGGGCTGACGCGCACGAGGCCGGGGCCGCTCACCACGTCCCGGGTTCCGGCCGGAAGAAGTCCGGCGCCCACTCCCCCGGTTCGGTCTCCTCTTCGTCCTCGTCCTCGCCCGGGATGCCGGGGCGGGGCGGGATCCCCTCGGCGGGGAGGGGGCTGACGGGGAGGTGGATCACGGAGTGCCGGGTCGCGTCGTGGAAGATCTCCTGTTCGGCCGCCAGCAGGATCCCGCTGGTGTCCAGCAGTGCGGCGCTTCCGGTGTGCCGTGCGACGCGGGGGTGACCGCCGCTGCAGAGGTGGACCCGCAGGCGGTGCCCGGCGGGGAAGCGGTGTGCCGTCGGCCAGAGGTCGACGGTCTCCTTCGTGACCCCGTCAGCGTCGCGGGGGCCGCTGGTGCCGGGTGAGACGCGGCGGATGCCTTCGCACACGTTCATGGAGGTGCCGTCGGGATGGACGTCGCAGATCCGTACGCCGCAGTCGGTGTGGGTCCGGGAGGAGCGCAGGTGAATGTCGGCCGTGACCGGTCCGATGAGTTCCATGGGGGCGGGCAGCGGGTCGCTGGTGTAGGTGAGGACGTCGGAGCGCTTCTCCAGCGGCCTGCAGTCCTCGGGCCGGGAGTCCCCGAAGATGACCGGTCCGCGCGGGACGGGCGTGGGATCGGCGGGGTCGTAGCGGTAGCGGCGCGGGGTGCCGTGTGCGGGCGGTGCGGGGCGCAGGCCTCCGTCGGCGTGCAGGTACCACGGCCGGGCCGACGTCCCGGGGGGTGGCCAGTCGGGGTACTCGCGCCACTCCTTGGCTCCGGTGACGTGGATCCGTACGGGCTGCCCGCGCAGGGGCGGGGCGCCGGTGAGGTGGGAGCGGAAGAATTCCGCGGCCTCGCGCAGGGCCACGGGGAGCAGGCGCCGGTCGCAGTGGTACCAGGGGCCGATGGTGAGGCGGGGGCGGTGGCCGGCGGCGCGCAGGGCTTGGTAGTCGCGGAGCTGGCCGGGGAGGAAGACGTCGTGCCAGCCGGCCAGGAAGTGGACGGGCAGGGTGGTGCGGCGGAGGTGGTGTCCGGCGTCGAGCTGGGTGCGCAGGGGGCTGCCGGGTTCGCCGTTCGCGAGGAGTTCCTGGAAGAAGGGCATGGGCATGCCGCTGACCACGGTGTCGAGTTCGTGGACGGGGCGCCCGGAGTCCAGGGCGCGCCGGACGCGGCGGGGCAGCGTGAGGATGCGGGCGCGGTCCCGGCTGGCGCACCAGTAGAGGCTCGACTCCAGGGCGAAGGCTCCTCCGGGGTAGACGGCGTCGGCGAGGGAGGAGGCGGAGATCTGCACGGACATGGCCTTGCACTCGGGCACGTCGTGGGCCAGGGCCCATTGCACGTAGCCGGTGGCGCTGGCTCCGTACATGACGAAGGTGCCGTCGAACCATGGCTGCTCGCGCAGCCAGGCGACCGTGGACAGCCCGTCCTCCCGTTCGCTGTCGGGGTCCTGGACGGAGTAGCCGTGGGCGACGTCGCGGGTCTCCTGGACGATGACGTGGAAGCCGCGGCGGGCGAAGTACTGGCCGTAGATCAGGCCCATGGGGATGCGTCCGACGGGTGAGCGGACGAGGACGGTCGGGCCCGGGCCGTTCCTGGAGGGGTGGTAGTGGTCGGTGGGGAGGACGGTGCCGTCGGCCATGGGCACGGGGATGCCCCGGCTGCCGCCGGTGTCACCGCCCCGGCCGGCGGCGGGGGCGGTGCGGCGTCTGGTGAAGGACATGGCGGGGACCGTTCACTTCAGCCAGTGCAGGCAGCGGCGGGCGAGGTCGGTGACCGAGGTGCTGTTGACGATCTCCAGCATGGGCAGGGTGCAGCCGAGCCGCTTCTGGAGGGCCGTCATGAGTTCGGCGCCCATGAGGGAGTCCACGCCCAGCTCCGTCAGGGAGCGGTCGAGGGGCAGCCGGTCCGGGGAGGTCTGGAGGATGTCGGCGAGGGTGTGGGTGAGGAGGTCGGTGATCAGGGCGAGGGCGGTCTCGGGGGTGGCGTCGGCCAGCCGGCGGGCGAGGGTCTCGTCGCCGTCGCAGGTGCCGTGGTCGGGGGGCAGGACGGTGCTGAAGCGGGCGGCGGCCGGCACCAGTTGCCGTGCCCGGTTCCAGTCGATGTCGGCGAGGACGGCCACGTCGTCGCCCCGGGTCAGGAGGGTGCCCAGCGGTTCGAGGAGTTCGGCGGCCGGTACGGAGGGCAGGCCGATCGTCGCGAGGTAGGCGGTCATGTCGTTGCGGGCGGCGTGGCCGGCGTCGGCTACGGCGCCCCAGCCGACGGCCAGGGCGGGCCGCCCGGCCCGGCGGCGGGCTCTGGCCAGGGCTTCGAGGTAGGCGTTGGCGGCCGCGTAGTTGCTCTGGTGGAGGTTGCCGGTGAGCGCGGTGACGGAGGAGTGCAGCAGGAACAGGGTGAGGTCGCGGTCGCGGGTCAGTCCGTCCAGGACGGACGCGCCTGCCGCCTTGGGGGCCAGGACGTCGCGCAGGCTCTCGTCGGTGAGGTCCATCAGGGGGCCGTCGTCGAAGACCGCCGCAGCGTGGACGACGCCGCGCAAGGGGTGTTCGGGTGTGTCGGCCGCGTCCATGACCGCGCGCATCGCTTCGGTGTCGGCGGCGTCCGCGGCGTATGTGGTGACGTGCACGCCCTGGCGGTGCAGCGTGTCGAGGAGTGCCGGTGCCTCGGGGGTGTCGGCCCCGCGCCGGCCGGTCAGTGCCAGACGGCGGGCTCCGAGCCGGGCCAGCCACTGGGCCGTGGCCGCGCCGAAGCCGGTCAGGCCGCCGGTGACGAGGTAGGTCGCCTGCGGATCCAGCGCGGGCGGGGCGGGCTGCTGCTCGATCCGGGGCGCTGTCTCCAGGGAGATGACGACCTTGCCGATGTGGCGTGAGTGCTGGAGGGTCTCGAAGGCGTCAGTGATCCGGTCGGCGGGGTAGACGTGGTGGAGGATGGGCCCGTAGACGCCCTCGCGCACCCGCCGCGCGATCTCGGGGCCCTCGACCGCGGCGAGCTCCGGGTGCTGGGTCAGGAGTTCGTGGATGTCGCCGACCGCCGACAGCGTGAGGTTGTTGAGGAAGGGGCGCAGCAGCAGCGGGGTGTTGCCGTAGAGGTCGCGTTTGCCGAGCTCGATGAAGCGGCCGCCGCTGCGCAGGGATTCCAGGCCCCGGCTGATGGCCTCGCCGGCGAGCGAGTTGAGGACGACGTCGACGCCGCGGCCGCCGGTGAGGTCCTTCACCTGGTGGGCGAAGTCCAGGGACCGCGAGTCCAGGACGTGCCGGACGCCGAGCAGGCGGAGCAGGTCGCGTTTGGCGGGGGTGCCGGCGGTGGCGATGACGTGGGCGCCGGCGTGGGCGGCGTACTGGAGGGTGGCCAGGCCGACGCCGCCGGCCGCGCCGTGCACGAGGACGGTCTCGCCGGGCTCGAGCCGGGCGAGGCGGTGGAGGCTGTGGTGGACGGTGAGGTAGACGCCGGGCAGCGTGGCGGCCTGGCAGAAGTCCATGCCGTCGGGGATGCGGCCGGTGAGGTGTTCCTGGACGGTGGCGTGCGAGGCCAGCATGTCGGAGCCGAAGCCGAAGACGCGGTCCCCGACCGCGAACCGGGTGACGCGGGATCCGACGGCGGTGACCACGCCCGCGCACTCCAGGCCGAGGCCCGGCTCCTTGCCGCGCGCCTCGCCGGCGCGCGGTGTGCTCAGCGGGATGAGGTCGAGGGACTGCAGGACGTCCCGGTAGTTGAGCGCGGCCGCCCGTACGGAGACGAGGACCTCGTCCGGCCCGGGCCTGGGTGCGGGGGCGGGCGCCCAGGCCAGGCGGTAGTGGCGGCCGGGTGCGCGCAGCCGCAGGGCGAAGGAGGTGCCTCGGGGCGCGGGTGCGGTGGTGGTGAGGGCGGGGCGGGCGTGGATCCGGGGCACGAAGCGTCCGGAGGGGGTGAGCAGGATCTCGTCCTCGGTGGTGGGGTCGGCGAGTTCCGCGGCCAGGCGGGCGGCGTCGGCCTCGGGGCTGCTGCCGCGTTCGAGGGAGATGCGGCGTACCGCCAGTTGCGGGTGTTCGGTGCCGATGCAGCGGGCCGCTCCCCACAGCGTCGCGGCCTGCGGGGCGAGGGGGCGTTCGGGGGCCGGGAGGGCTCCGGTCGGGGGTGTGGCCAGCCACAGGGCGATGTCGCTGCGCCGGGCGGCGGAGGTGACCAGAGCGCGCAGTGTTGCGAGGCGGTGCACGGCACGCCCGGTGTCCAGGGGCGCGGGTTCCGTTCCGCTTCCGGTGGGCTCGTCGGCGTCGAGGAGCAGGACGACTCCGAGGTCGCCGGGGTGCTCGTCGAGCAGGGCCGTCCAGTGGTCCGGTTCCGTGGCGGGTGCGGCGCGGCGGGCGCCGAGATGGAGGGCCAGGGCGTCGGCGAGGGGGTCGCCGTCGGATTCGGCGGCGACGATCCAGGCGCCGGGCGGCCGGGCGGGCTCGGCCGCGGGGGCCGGCCGGGGACGGTGCGGCCGCCGGGCGAGGAGCAGGAAGGAGTCGCCGCCGCCGATGGTGAGGGGGTGGGCGTATCCGGCTTCCGCGAGGACCTTCTGCCACGTGCCGGGGGCCAGCAGTGGTCCTGAGGGGCGCAGGCCGGTGTCGTGGCTGGTCCAGAAGCCGGGCAGGAGGCCGTAGAGGAGGGCCCATGCGGAGGGGTCGTGGGTCTCGGTCGCCAGGAGGTGGCCGTCGTCGGCGAGGAGCGTGCCGAGGTGGGCGAGTGCGCGGCGCACGTCGCTCGCGGTGTGCAGGGCGTGTCCGGCGATC
This sequence comes from Streptosporangium nondiastaticum, assembly GCF_003011965.1. Lineage (GTDB taxonomy): Bacteria > Actinomycetota > Actinomycetes > Streptomycetales > Streptomycetaceae > Streptomyces > Streptomyces nondiastaticus. The sequence goes on along the minus strand of NZ_PXWG01000001.1, from coordinate 270,567 downwards.
ACGAGGTCGAAGCCGGCTTCGGGCAGTCCTTGCTCCACGGGGTCCTGGTCGAGGTCCAGGGTCCGGTAGGTGACGAAGTCGTAGGGGCGGAAGAGCCGTTGGGCGCGGGGGAAGAAGGTGCCGGTGACGTCGGTGCAGACGTATTGCGTGCGGTCGGGCGGGAGGAGGGGCAGGAGGGAGGCGGTGGTGCCGCCGCTGCCCGCGCCGACTTCGAGGATGCGCAGCGGCCGGCCGGCGGGCCAGGCGGCGACGACGGACTGCAGGGCCGTGCGCAGGGCCCGGAGGCCGAAGCGTGCCGTGCCGCCCCCGGCGTGGAGTTCTTCCAGCAGTGGACGGTGGGTCGCCGTGTGGAGGACGTCCGCGGCGTCGAGGCGGCCGCGCAGCACCTCGGGCAGGCGTGAGCCGCACGTGCCGATCAGGGCGATCTCCACGGCGAGGCCGGGGTGGCGCCGGGTGAGGTCGCGGACGCGTTCGTGCGGGGCGGGGGTGCGCACGATGCGCCACCGGTCCTCCTCGGTGCCGGGTGACGTCACGGGTGCGGCCAGGCCGTGGGCGCAGGCCGTGTCCAGCAGCGTGTCGAGCAGCCGCGCGTGGGGGGCGATGACGCCCGCGTCGAAGAGCTCGGTCTTGGTGAAGGCACCGGGGCCGGGGAGCAGACTCGCGACGGCTGCCGCGCCGAAGTGCGCCGTCAGTTCCCTGACGGTGTCGAAGACATGAGCGGTCTCGTCCGGTTCGTGCAGGAGGTCGCGGCACGCGTCGGCGACGGCGGCGGGGCCGGGCAGCGGGCTGGGGCCGAGGTCCTGACCGGGGCGGCAGGCGGCCCTCATGACGGTGAGGTGGTGCCGGGCGCCGGTGGTCCCGGGCCGGTCGAAGCGGCGCAGCCGTACGCCTTCCAAGGACAGGCAGACCTGGCCGTCGGGGTCGAGGACGGTGAGGTCCAGGAGCGATTCGCGCGCGGAGCGGGCGCGCAGGCGGGCGTGGAAGTGTCCTTCGGCGGGCAGGGGCCGCCAGGCACGTACGCGGTCGAGGGACGCGGGCAGGCAGGGCTCACCCTGGACGGCCAGGTCCTCCAGCAGGACGAGACCGGTCTGGACCGCTCCGTCCAGCAGTGCGGGGTGCGCTTCGTAGCCGGACAGGTCGGCCCGGGTGGTGTAGCGGGTCAGGGATTCGTCCGGGCCGGTGTGCAGGTCCTCGCCGAGCACCAGGAAGTCGGGGCCGTAGCGGACGCCGACGCGTTCCATCATCCGGTAGAACTCCTCGGCGGTCCACCGCTCCGGCAGGCGGGCGGCGATGCGGCCGACGTCGACCGGTTCCGGCCGGGGTTCGAGGAGCCGGCGGACGCGTCCGCGGGCGTGCTCCTGCCAGGCGTCGCCGCCCTCCCCGCGGCTGGCGATGCGGATCAGGCCGTCGTCCGCCGACAGCGTGGTCTGGATGCGCAGTTCGCGGTCGTTCTCGAACGGCAGGACCAGCGCGCGGGGGATGGTGAGGTCGGTGACCTCCACGGCGCTGTCCCAGGCCCGCCGTCCGGCCGCCAGGGCCATCTCCGTGAAGCCCGTCGCGGGCATGAGCACGGCCTCGGCGATGCGGTGGCCTTCGAGCCAGGGGGCGCGCGCGGGGTCGAAGAGGCCGTGCCAGGAGGGGTCGGCCAGGTCCGCGCGCTCGCCCAACAGCGGGTGGTCGGCCGAGCCGTCGCCGCAGCGGCGGGCCCAGGCGCCGGGTTCGCCGTTCCAGTGGCGCTCGCGCTCCCAGGGGTAGGCCGGCAGGTCCACCACCCGGCCGGGCCGGGGGAAGAAGGACGCCTCCGTGCCGGTCCCCGCCGCCACCAGGTGGCTGAGGGCGGCGCGCACCGCGGACGGGCCGGGGGCCTGCCGGCTCAGGGTGGGCACGACGGTGGGCCGGTGGCCGGCCACCGGCCGCCGGAGGTAGCCGCTGAGCACGGGGTGGGGGCCGACCTCGACGAAGACGTCGCACCCCAGGTCCCTCAGGTGGGCGACGGCCGGTGCGAACTGCACGGGCCTGCGCAGGTTCTGCCACCAGTAGTCGGCGTCCATCTCGGTGCCGGTCAGCAGGGTGCCCGTGGTGGCCGACGCGTACGGGATGTGCGCCCGGTGCGCCTTGACCCCGGACAGGGCCGTCACCAGCCGGTCCGCGAGCCCGTCCATGGCGTGGCTGTGGAAGGCGTAGTCCAGGCCCAGGTCCTGGAAGAAGATCCCCTGCTGCGTCAGTTCCCGCCCCAGCGCGGCCAGGGCGGCCTTGTCGCCGCTGACGGTCACGTCCCGCGCGGTGTTGACCCCGGCGATCTCCAGCCGCCCGGCGTACGGTTCCAGCAGCCGTCCCGCGCTCCGCTCGTCCGTGCCGATCGCCGCCATGCCCCAGTCGCCGGCCGTCGACTGCTGCGCGCGCGAGCGCTCCACCACCACCAGCGCCGCGGCGTCCAGTTCGAGCACGCCCGCGGCCCAGGCCGCGGCCATCTCGCCGGAGCTGTGCCCGACCACTCCGGCCGGACGGACGCCGGACGCGCGCAGCATCTCGACCAGGCCCACCTGCACGGCGAACATCAGCGGCTGGGCGACGTCCGTGCGGTCGGGCGGCCCGCCGCGGGCCAGCTCCTCCCGTACGGACCAGCCGAGAAGCGGGCTCAGCACGTCGTCCGCCTCCGTCACCGCGGCCCGGAAGACGGGCTCGGCCGCCAGCAGGTCCGCTCCCATGCCCGCCCATTGCGAGCCGTTGCCGGAGAAGGCCAGCGCGACGCTCCCCCGCTCGGCGGCGGCCGCCGTGGCGCCGGCGAAGGGCTGCTCGCCGGCTGCCAGGCCGCGCAGCAGGGATGCCGCCTCGGCCGGGGTGCCGGCCAGGACGGCCGCGCGGTGGGCGTGGTGGCCGCGCCGGCGGGCGGCGGTATAGGCCAGGTCGTAGAAGTCCCGGTCCGTGCAGGTGTCGAGTCGCTGTGCCATGCGCTCGGCCGCGGCGGCGGTCGCTTCGGGGGTACGGGCGGACACGACGACCGGCAGGAGGCTCGCAGCCGGCGCGTCTTCACGTACGGTCTCGTGCGCGTCTTCGCGCTGTCCGGGCAAGGTGGTGACGATGACGTGGGCGTTGGCGCCGCCGAAGCCGAAGGAGTTCACGCCGGCCACGGCCCGTCCGCCGGGGGGCTGCTCCAGCACACGGGGCTCGGTGGCGGGGGCCAGTTGCAGTCCGTCGAAGTCGATCGCAGGGTTGAGCGGGAGAGCGTGCAGGTTCTCCGGGACCCGGCCGTGCCGGAGGACCAGCATGGTCTTGAACAGTCCCGCCATGCCCGATGCGGGCTCCAGGTGACCCATGTTGCTCTTGACCGATCCCACGGGCAGCGGCCGGCCCGGGGCGCGCCGGGTGCCCAGGGCCCGTCCGACGGCCCGGCACTCCACGGGATCCCCGATGGGGGTGCCGGTGCCGTGCAGCTCCAGATAGGCGATGTCGTCGGCATCGATGCGCGCCCGCTCGTACACCTCGCGCAACAGCGCTTCCTGCGCGTCGGCACTGGGCTGCGCCAGGCCGGGAGTACGCCCGTCCGTGTTGACGCCGCTGCCCAGGATGACCGCGTGCACCCGGTCGCCGTCCGCCAGGGCGCGGGACAGGTCTTTGAGGACCACCAGACCTCCGCCCTCCGCCCTCGCGTACCCGTCCGCGTCGGCGGAGAACGTACGGCAGCGGCCGGTCGGGGACAGCATCGACGCCTTGGCGAACCCGACGTACTCGAAGGGGCTCAGCAGGGCGTGAACGCCACCGGCCAGAGCCGTGTCGCACCGGCCGGTGCGCAGTGCCTCACAGGCGTGGTGCAGGGCCACGAGGGCCGAGGAACAGGCCGTGTCCACCGCGAGGCTGGGGCCGCGCAGGTCCAGGAAGTGCGAGACGCGGTTGGCGACGTTCGACGTGGCACCGCCCGTCATGGTGTACCCGTCGGTCGACCGCTCCTCCAGCCCCTGCAGAACCGCGAAGGACGGGCTGGAGACGCCCGCGTAGACGGCGGTGCCGGATCCGGCGAGCGACGCGGCCGCGATGCCCGCGTCGTCCAGTGCCTCCACCGCCATTTCCAGGAAGATCCGTTGCTGGGGGTCCGTGCGCGACGCCTCACGGGGCGACATTCCGAAGTAGGCGGCGTCGAACCCGTGGATGTCGTCGAGGAATCCGCCCGCGAGGGTGTAGGTCTTCGCCGGGCGCCAGGGCACCGGATCGAACCACCGGCCCGGATCGAACCGGTCGTCGGGGAGTTCACCGACGAGGTCCCGCCCTTCGGTGAGCGCGGACCACAGCCCGTCCAGGGTGGTGATCCCGCCCGGCAGCCGGCAGGCGGCGCCCACCACGGCGACGGCGCCGGACGTGTCGAAGTGCGTCATGGAAAAACTCCTCGCCGAGGGTGGGCATGCGATGTCCGGAGAGCGCCCGGAGGTAAATCGGGTTATTGCGGCTCGCTCTCGTAGAGAAGTCAACGATTCAGGAGCGTGAGCGTTTCGGATCAACTCTTCCCGATTTCGGCGTGCCATTCTGTCCTGTGTTTTCGGTGCTGCTGCCCGACGGCTGAACGGTGAAGCACATGCCAGACTCCACGAACATCACCGCGAGGGAATCCGGTCCTACGGGGCGGATCGGCGCGACGGCCGCCCGGCACGGCCGGCTGGTGATGTGGGTATGGGCCGTACTCATCACGGCCTCGGCCGTTCTTCTCCCCCTGCAACTGGGCCGGCTGAGCATTCCGTCCACCGCCATGGGGAACTCTCCCGCCCTGCGGGCCGCTGAATTGATTACCCGGGGATTTCCGCGGCTGGGCTCCGAACAGATGATGCTGGCCTTCGACTCCCCGACGTGGCAAGGAACCGATCCCGCCTACCAAAAGGCGGTGTCCTCGACCGCCCGGGCGATCGTCGACCGGGCGGGAGTGGGCACGGTATTGCCGGTGCCCACGGTCACCGGGCAGAACCCCCGTCACGTATATGTTTCCATCGGCGTCACGGGGGACGAATCCACGCGCCAGCGGCGGCTGCCGCACTTGCAGGACGTGGCCTACCGCACCGCGCGAGAGGCGTCCGGCGGCCGCGTCTCCGTGGCCGTCGTGGGGCTCACGCCCGTACTGGCCGAACTGATCCACGCCGACGTGAAGGACCTGAGGTTCGTAGAGATCGTCACCGTCCCCACGGCCGTGCTGCTCCTCGCCTTCGGCCTCGGGTCGCTGGGGGCCGCCGTGGTGCCCCTCGTCGTCGCTGTGTCGACCATCCTGGTGAGCACCGGCGCGCTGATGGCGATGAGCCTGGTGACACAGGTCGACACCACGATGCTGACCCTGGCGTCGAGCGTCGGCCTGGGCCTCGGGCTCGACTACGCCCTGCTGATCCTGCTGCGCTACCGGCAGGCCCGGTCGCGCGGCCGGACTCCGCTCGAAGCGACCGCCCGCGCCACCGCCACGGCGGGCACCACCGTCTCCTGGTGCGCGCTGGTGGTCGTGACCACCAGCGCGGCACTTCTGATCATTCCGGCGCGGAACGTGCGCATGCTGGCGCTCGGCGCGATGATCGCCACCGGCATCACGCTCTGCGCCGCGCTGACCTTGCTGCCCGCCCTGCTGCCGCGCCTCGATCCCTGGCTCGACCGGGGCCGCCTGCGCCGGCGGGGCGGGTCCCCAGGAAGGCTTGAGGCAGAAGGAACGACCGGGCCGACGGCCTTTCCCGGGGCGGGGGCGAAGGCCACCACAGACGGGTGGTGGACCCGCTGGACGCTGCACCTGATGCGACGCCCGTGGCCCTACCTCATCTCGGCGCTCACCGTGCTGCTCCTGGCCGCCACCCCCGTCCTGGGCATCCGCCTGGGGCTGCACTACGACCGCACGGCCCTCGCGCACACCACGACGGGCCAAGGCCTGCTGCGGATGGAGCACGACCGGCTGGCCAGCGTGACCGTCCTCGCCCTCCCCCATCCACCGGGCGCTCCCCCCGTGGACACCACGGCCTTGTCCGCCACGCTGCACGCCGACCCGCGGGTCGCTCTGGCCAGCGCACTGGACAACGGCAAGGACCTCACCGTGCTCGCGGTCGGGGAACGCAACGCCCCCGACAGCGCGGCCTCCACCTCCCTTCTGAACGACATCCACCGGCTCGCGCCGCGGCTGCTCCCCGCAGGGCAGCGCGTGCTCATCGCCGGGCCCACGGCCGCGCTCGCGGATCTCAAGAGCGCGGCGGTCACCGGCCTGTGGCAGGTGATCGGAATCGTCCTTGCCGCTTCGTTCGTCCTGCTCCTGGTGGTCTTCCGGAGCGTGCTGATCCCCCTCAAAGCGATCGCCATGAACGTCCTGGCCGTCGGCGCCGCGTTCGGTGTGCTCACCCTGGTGTCCGAGATGTCCGGAGGGACGCCGGCGGGCGGCGGGACCGCGGCGGGCGGCGTCGCGGGGGCGGGGGTCGCAGGGGGCGGGGTCAACGTCCTGATCCCGCTGCTGGCCTTCGCCCTGGTGTTCGGCCTGTCCATGGACTACGAGGTCTTCCTCGTCCACCGCATCGCCGAGCACTACCACCGCAGCGGCGACAACGCCCGCGCGGTCGCCCACGGGCTGCAGCACACCGCGCGAACCATCACGCTCGCCGCGGCGGTCATGGTCGTCACGTTCGCGGGCCTGCTCACCACCCACCGCCAGGACTTCCAGCAGATGGGCCTGACCGTCGCCGCCGCCATCGCCATCGACGTCACCGTCATCCGCATCGTCCTGGTGCCGTCCCTCATGCGGCTGCTCGGCCACCGCAACTGGTGGCTCCCGCACGGGCTGACACGCCTGCTGCCCGCCCCGAGGCGCACCGGAGCGCACGCGTTCCCGGACGCCGAGGCCGCCTCTCCCCTCGTCTCTCCCCGGCCCCCTTCCCAGACGAACCGCGCGTCACGGACAGGGGCACTCACAGAGGAGCAAGGATGACCTTTCGCATTCCGGCCGGTCTCACGCGGAGGCCTCGACGTACACCGGCGGCGGTCGCCACAGCCGCGGCCGTAGCCACGGTCCATCTGCTGCTGACCACACAGTCGGCGGACGGGGCCGTCCCCGGGGCACGCCTGCCCGAACAGCACCGCCAGGCGGCCGCCTTGACGTGCGCCGTCAGCACCCTTCCGGATCACCCGGTAACCTTCGCCCCTCCGCTGAGCCAGATTCCGCGCACGGTCACCGTGAGCGGCGCGATGGCGTTCACCGACTGTGCGGCACACGACAGCTCCGTGGCGCGCGTGCGCTCGGGCCTCTTCACGTTCCGCGGCAGCGCCCAGGCCGTCTGCACCGGGGCACAGGCCGTCGCCGGCCGGGGCCGGGTCACCTGGTACGACGCCGGCGGGCGCACCGTCGGCTCCTCGACCCTGCAGCCGTCCCTCCACCACATCACCAGTTACAACCCCGGCGACGCCCTGCTGGGGGGAACCGTCGCCCGGGGCACGCTGGCGGGCGCGCGCGTCTCCGGGAGCGCAACCCCCACCAGCGATGTCAGCGGCTGCGTACTGGGCGGGCTGCGCACGCTCCACGGCAGGGGGACGGTGGCCTTCCTGCGCTGAGACGGCATGCCGGCGCCACCGCGCGAGGGCACGAGACGGCAAGTGGCCTGCACGTCCGATCACTCGACGTACAGGCCACCCGGGTGGCACTGGATCAACCACCGTAGTACCAGTTGAGACCGGTACCGAACCAGTCATAGGCCGGAGTGTTCTTGACGACCCGACGGATTGCAGCAATCACGGTTGTTCACCTCCTTCCCGGCGTGAGGGTCCTCCACGGGGCTTGGTGGTGCGGTGGAGGACAAAGGGGCGGCAGATGGCGGCGTTGGTCACGAACGGACGCAGGTCGCCGCCCGTGACGGTCAGGTGTGCGCCGTCGGCGAGGGCGGTCAGGGCGTCGGAGATCATGGTTTGCGCGACCGCCGCTCCGGCGCAGATGAACGGGCCGGAGCTGAAGGGAACGTAGGGGCCGTGCTCACCTGGTTCGGCCCAGCGTTCGGGCCGGAACACGCCGGGCCGGGTCCAGCGGTTCTCGTCGTGGTGCAGGAGGTAGGGGCTGACGGACAGGACCGCGCCGGGCTGGAAGGGAACCCCGCCGAACTCGGTGGGGCGCGGTACGGACCGGCCGACCATCCAGACCACCGGCCGGTGCCGTGCGGCCTCACGGGCGATCCAGTCGGCGGGCCACGGCCAGGAGGAACGCGGCCTGCCGTGGAGGCAGGCGAGAAGCAGCGACCAGGCCACCGAGTGGCCGACGGTCCCCACGATCGACAGGAACATCAACAAGTACAGGTCGGCCAGCTCACGGCTGGTGACCTCGTCGGGGCACACGGCGATCAGGGTGTCCAGCAGGTCTCGTGGCTCGTCGGCGGGGATGCCTTCTCTTCGTCGGGCCGTCACGAGCTCGACCACCATCGGCTTCAGTTTCGGGCGGCGCATTTCCACCAGTGCGCGCTGCCACATATGGGGCGCACGGACCAGCGAACCGACGCGTACCGCCTGCTCCATCGACCGACGCAACGTCGGCGAGGCGTCCGGTTGCAGCAGCAGGTCCGCCGTGCACCGGTACACCAGCATGGCTCCGGTTGCCGGCCACTGGCTGGCCTCGGGCAATTCGGCCGCCGCCTTGGCCATGTTGACCCGGTATTCGGGCAAACGCGCGCGCACCAGGTTGCGTACAGCGTGGCCGAAGTCGTTCTGGGCAGGGCGCGAGGGCAGCAGGTCTCCGAAGAAGGGGGCCGTCCCTGTGTTGAAGGCCGGGTCGCGCAGCACCACGAGCGCCAGGTCCGAATCGCCCACGCACCAGGCGCCCCACGGAAGCCGGAACACGCCTGACGGGCTGCGGTGGGAGTAGTTCTCGACGAACCCCAGCGGATCCCGCCGAAATCTGAGCATTTCCACCATGCTCATCGAGCACCTCCCCGGCCACTCGCCAGGCGCTGTCCGGCTCACCAACGGGCTGTTCAGGCCCGTTAGCGGAAATCTCCGCCTTTTTCAGTGACATACATAGCGTTTCGCCGGAACATCACCCCATTGGCCGACCTTTTTAGTGCTGACGCTCCCCATGTTGCCCGTGGGGCAGGCCAGTTCGGCCGCGCGCTCCGCCGGGGCGCCTGTGGCAGGAAGCTCAGTTGCCCGGTGCTGAGGGCGGTGAGGTCCGGGAGTCGAGGAGTGGGGCCGGGTATGTCCTCTATGACTCGGCGGCAGCCTCGCTGTCGCCGTGGAAGCCGGCCGCTCCGCGTGTCCGTCGTACCGGCATGGTCCCGGTACGGTCGCCGCCGTACGGACCCGGAAGGGCCGAGATCGCCTCGGCCACGCCGGCGATCACGGCCTCGTCGACTTCCGCGTCACCGAACGCCTCCCGTAGGGAGTCGAGACGTGATCGCAGCCTCACCGGCTCCAGCGCGAGGCGTTGCCGCGGCGCATCGAGCTCCGGGACGTTCAAGACCACCGCCTCCGCCGGTTCCTCGGGTCCGGAGCGTGGTGGAGCGTGTGTCGTGGTGGCGTGGGAGCGGGCTTCGGCTTCGGCCAGGCACCAGAGATTGTCGAAGTGGCGGGACACGGCGTCGACTTGAGCCGGGGAGACGTTCCGCACTCGCTCGGCCAGGTAGACGACCAGCGCGTCCACCACGCCGGACATCGGCAGCCGCTGACTGGAGAACGCGTTGTAGATCGTGGTCCGGGAGGCTCCCGGCACGTCCTTCAGCCCCTTCACCATCGTCGTCAGTGAGGGGCTCTTGGCCACCAGATGGAGCTCGTGCAGGGCGTCGTTCAACGCCCGGTGCATCCTGTACGGAATATCCGGCTTGCTCAGACGTCCGGCCCGCCCCACCACGCATCTCCATTCGCGTCCGTTCAACAGCGTTCGACGATATTCCCACGCGTCCTCAACTTTCCCCACGCCATGGCGACTTCTTGTCTGTCGCGGGCGGGTCCGGCCCACTCCCTCTGCGCCGGGTACGGCCGCGGCGAAGGTGGTCACGAGCACTCTGCACAGCCGTCACATCGTGAGGAGCCGCCATGCACAAGGGATCCGCCATCTACAAGGGATCGACACAGACCACCCTGCGACGTTTGGCCCGAACCGCCGCGTTCAACGCCGTACGCGGTGCTGCGTACGCCTGCGGGGCCGCGGCGATCGCGGGCCTCGAATGGTGGGCCGAAAAGATCTTTTAGGACCGCCCGGAGCCCCCGGCAGCGGGCCGGCACAGCCGGGTCAGAGCTTGCGCGGGGTCTCCGTATCGACCCGGGGCAGGATGAGGACGCCCCACGTCACCAGCACCGCCCCGACGGCCTCCGGGATCAGCCACCAGCCAGTGCGGGCCCGTTCTCCGTAGACGAGCATGCCGAGGGCGAGGCTGATCAGGGCCTCGCCCAGCGTGAGGGCGGGCTGGGAGGCGATCAACGGGCCGGACTCCATGGCATTGGCCAGGAGGAAGAGCGCGCAGGCGCCGCCGGCGACGAAGCCGTAGAACTGCCAGGCCGTGAGGAAGGCCGTGCCGCCGTCCCTGGCGAAGATGTCGGTGGCGGCAGTCATGAGGACGGCGGTGAGGGCGTAGCCGATGGCCGAGGCCGAGCCGAACAGAGCGGCACGGAGCCGTCCGCGAGGTCTGGGCAGCGCGGCCAGGACGCACAGGGCCATGGCCCCTGTCGTGCACACCAGGGTCAGGGCCCACAGGCCGCCGGGGACCTGGCTGTGTCCGCCGGAAGGCTTCGCCGCTGCGAGAGCGAGGCCGAGCCCTCCGGCGACCATGGCCGAGGCCGCCCAGCCCGCGGCCGGGAGCGGCCGGCGGGAATGGGCGGCAGCGATGAGGAGAGTGAGCGGGAGCTCGATCACCAGGAGGGGCTGTACGAGGGACAGGGAGCCGAGATTCAGGGCCAGTGCCTGGCAGGCCGCGGCGCCGACGATCACGGCGATGCCGGCGAGCCAGGCGGGGCGTCGCAGGAGGTGCCCGACCAGGCGGACGCTGAAGGCGTCCCCGTGCGGCACCGTCACCGCGGCGATTCGCTGCAGCACCGTCCCCGAGGCGTTGCCGACGGCCGCCAGCAGGGCGAAGAGCACAGAGAGCGCGGCTGACACGGGCGGCTCCCTGCGTCGTCACTTCGCGGTGTCACTTCGGGGTATCACTTCGGGCACTGACCATGACGATCACACGGGTGGTGCGGCGCGGGAAGAAGGCGCGCGCACGCCCTGGGCCCCGGGGCGGGCGGATACCGCACCACAGCACCGGCCCGAACTATCACTTTGTGTTAACGTTGGATCTTTGGACAGCCGTGACGTTCGGTGATTCTGTCCGTCCGGCATCCCCCTGTTCGGCCGGCCGCTCATTTCCTGCCGGGCCTTCCTCGGTACGTTCCCTATGCGGAAGGCTCTTCATGAACGACGCGGATCACCTCGGCACCTCGCACGACGCCCCCACCCGGCCGGTACCCCCCGCCTCGACGGCGGCCCCGGTCGCTTCCTTCGCCGACCTGGAACTGCCGGCCGCGGTGCTGCGCACGCTCACCGAGCGCGGTCTGCGCGAGCCCTTCCCGATCCAGGCGGCCACGCTGCCCAGCTCTCTCGCGGGACGGGACGTCCTGGGGCGCGGGCGCACCGGATCGGGAAAGACGCTCGCCTTCGGCCTGCCGCTGCTCACCCGGACGGCCGGGCGCCGCGCGGAGTCGAAGCAGCCCCTCGCTCTGATCCTGGTGCCCACCCGGGAGCTGGCCCAGCAGGTCACCGAGGCGCTCGCGCCGTACGCCGATGCGCTTCGGCTGCGGATGGCCGCGGTCGTCGGCGGCATGTCGATCGGCCGGCAGGCCGCTGCGCTGCGTGACGGTGCCGAGGTCGTCGTCGCCACCCCCGGCCGCCTGCACGACCTCATCGAGCGCAAGGCGTGCCGCCTGGGGCGGGTACGGATCACCGTCCTCGACGAGGCCGACCAGATGTGCGACATGGGTTTCCTGCCGCAGGTCACCGAGGTGCTGGACCAGGTCCGCCCCGACGGCCAGCGGATGTTGTTCTCGGCCACCCTGGACCGTGACGTCGACCAGCTGGTCCACCGCTACCTCCGCGACCCCGTCGTCCACTCGGTCGACCCGTCCGCGGGCGCGGTCGCGACGATGGATCACCACGTGCTGGTCGTCCATGGTCCCGACCGGTACGCCGTCACCACGGAGATCGCCGCCCGCGACGGCCGCGTGCTGCTGTTCCTGGACACCAAGCACGCGGTCGACCAGCTCACCCGGCATCTGCGGGCCGGCGGAGTGCACGCCGCGGCCCTGCACAGCGGCAAATCCCAGCCGCAGCGCACACGGACCCTGGCGCAGTTCAAGAACGGCCAGATCACCGTTCTGGTGGCGACCAATGTCGCGGCCCGTGGCCTGCACGTCGACGATCTCGACCTCGTGGTCAACGTCGACCCGGCCACCGACGCCAAGGACTACCTGCACCGCGCGGGCCGCACGGCGCGGGCCGGTGAGTCCGGCCGCGTCGTCACTCTGGTGCTGCCGGGCCAGCGCCGTGAGGCGAGCCGGGTGATGGCCGAGGCCGGCGTCGAGCCGACGGTCACCAAGGTGCGCTCGGGCGAGGCGGAGCTGAGCCGGATCACCGGGGCCAAGGCCCCCTCCGGCACCCCGCTCGACGGCGGGCCCGCCGCGTCCCGGGCCAAGAACACCAACACGCCCTTCCGCGGCCTGGGCACCAGCAAGGACGCCTCCCGCCGCACCGGCGGCAAATCCCGCAAGGCCGCCGAGGCCCGCCAACTCGCCGAAGCCCGCAAGGCGGCCCGGGTACGCCGCGGCGCCTGAGCCGGATCCGAGGCCGGCCCGTCAGCCGTAGGCGAGCGCCTCGAGCCTGTTGTAGGAGCCGTTGAACCGGTCGTGGTCGCCGACGGTGGGGCCGGTGCTGGTGTGCTGCCAGAAGGTGTAGAAGTCCCAGCCGTTCGGGAGCTCTCCGGAGGAGGAGCCGTAGCGCGGTACCCACAGCGGGTTGTACCGGCCGAATCCTCCGTGGTTGCCGGTGCACTTCTTCCACCACGCGGTCGAGGTGTAGATCGCCGCGTCGCGCCCGGTGTGGTCCCGGTAGGCGTCGAGGAAGTCCTCGATCCAGTCGATCATCCGGCCCTTGCTCAGCCCGTAGCAGGCACTGCCGTAGGGGTTGTACTCCATGTCGAGCACGCCCGGCAGCGTCCAGCCGTCGTCCGTCCAGCCGCCGCCGTGGTGAACGAAGTAGTCGGCCTGTGCGCCGCCGCTGGAGTTGCCCGGCAGAGCGAAGTGGTACGCGCCCCGGATCATGCCCGCGTCGTACGGGCCGTTGTACTGCTGGGCGAAGTAGGGGTTGGTGTAGCTGGTGCCCTCGGTCGCCTTGGCGTAGGCGAATCTGACGCCTTTGTGCCAGAGCTTTGACCAGGAGACGTTGCCGTTGTGGCTGCTGACGTCGACTCCGTCGACCGAGGCGCCTCCCAGGGCGCGGTCGCGCCGCGCGGGGCCCTTGGTGGCCGGGCCGCGTTCGCCCTCGTGGGCGCGGACGGTCGAACCCATCCAGTCCTGCTCGGGGTGGGTCGGACGGCTGGTGGTTCCATCGACCGCGGTGGCGGTTCCGGGGAGAGTGACGAGCAGGGTGAGTACGGTCAGGAGGGGGAGGAGGATGGCCACCGCTGTGGGGGGATGCGGGCGGCCCGGGCCGGGGTGGTGCTCGGGCATGAGGTGCCTCCGAGGCCATGGTGGGGGGAGGGTACGGGGGAATTCAGCGGTCACCGCGTAGGCATGACCGTGCGATCTGTCCGGTTACGGGCTCCGGCCACGATGATCACCTCCTCCGGCTCCCGGCCTTGCGCTGTACTGCACCACGCTCACACCTGGGCCCCGGCAGCGCACGAGGTGGCAGGCAGCCGGATGACCGTGGCAGACGTTGCGCACCGGATGAGAAGAGGCTGCGCCATGGCGGGACGAGCTCCGGACGACAGCCCGTTGCACCCGTAAAATGCATCATTCGGCATGTTCAGGCTATTCACCCGCAATAAGTGGAGTACGCACTATCTCACATGCTTCCGCATATCTTGTCCGATGCGGTTGCATTTAGGGAGGGTTGACTGCGCGTTTCCTGACGGACGTCCGACCGGCGAACCGGCGAACCGCCGGAGATACGCGTGCCCCGCGACCACGACAGCTCGTTCGAACCGGAGCTGACCGGCGTGGATGAGATGGTCATCTCCCTGTCCAAGGGCGGTTGGGCGGCAGCCACCGGCCGCGTGATCAGAGAGGGTTCAGCGGGGTGACGCCCGTGCCCTCGTACAGCTCGGGCTCCAGCGAGAGAACGGTGACGGGCTCTCCCGCTCCGGCCGCCTGCCAGGCGATGGCAGCCGTGTGCACCACAGGCCAGTCGGCATCCGGCCAGCTCATCGCCGCCTCGGCGTGCGCCGTCGTGAACGGAACGGCTTCAGCGAACCGCAGAGAGGTTGCGTGCCGGCCCGCGCCAGGGACCCCGCGCTCCGCGGCGAGCGCGGCCAGTGACGGGATCAGAACTCGGCCGGTGCCCCGGGAGGCTTCGATGTACAGGCCGGTGAAGAAGGGGTCCTCCCCGTACAGGGCGGCCAGAGCAGTGTGATCCAGGACAGCCGCGGGAGTCATATGGCGGTGCCGTCCCGATGAGCGCGGATCTTCACCCAGGCCTCCTGGCCGGCCTGCTGCACTTGATCGGTGTACTCGACCCCGAGCTCCCGGGCGGCCTGCAGAGCGCGCTCCTCCCGCTCGGCCCGCGTCAGCTCACGGGCCGCGAGCTCCTCCAGCAGCTCCGTGATGGTGGTGCCGCGCTCAGCCGCAAGAATCCGCAGCCGGTCACGGACCTCTTCGGTGGTCTTGATGCTCGTCGGCTTACCCACACCGGCGATTCTACCGCCGGTAGAATCGCCGGCGCGATCCCCATCAGCAGCCACAGAGGAAGCGACTTTCCCTGCCTGGAACCACTGAGCGACCCCATGACATGACAGACCGGCCACCCTCGCACGCCCCACCACCCACGACCGCCGAAACCCGCCCGTACCAGCTCCGATAGCATGTTCGACCTCGTGGCGATCGCCCCGATCGCCCGTCCTTCACCGGAAACCATGCCATCCAGCAAAAATTGACCTATTTATCTCAAAACTAACAAATCGGCCAAACAATTGATATCTAAAAGCTCGCGGGCGTCTTCGCGAATAGACAACACATTCACGTCCGCCGCATGGCGTCGACCACGGGTGATGCTGTGGGCCACGGTGAGCGTGGTGGCCCTCGGATTCCTCATAGCCCTGGAGATCGCCGCACGGCACTACGGCCTTCCGGGGCCGATGACCAACCAGGCGAAAGAGGTGATACTCGCTCCCAAATCAGGGCCACTGCTGTACGCCGGCATGGCACTGATGATGGTGGTGCTCACCTGGCGGGAGCGGCTCATCGCCGCCGGCATCGCAGTTGGCATCGATGTCATCTTCTTTCTGGTCCGGTGGGCAGTCGACGCCAAGATGATGTTCGGTAACGGCGCGCTGTGGGTGACCTTGGGCTATGCCGTCATCGCCGTCACGCGCCGCACCGGCCGCGAACGTGTCCTGCTGCTGAAGGGCGTCGGGCTGGGCCTCCTGCTCGTCGCAGGACGCAAGACCGGCGACACCTGGCTGCTCATCACGTCGAAGACCCGCCCGACGGTGCTCGACCAGTACGTGGCGATCGCCGACCACGCCCTGGGCAACCCGTCGTGGGTGGTGGGCCGGATCGTCGAGGCCACCGGCCCGATCGGTGACCACATCCTCGACTACGTCTACATCCAGCTCGCGGTGGCCGCGGTCATCGTCGCGCTGTACCAGCTGCGCAACGTGGCGGCGGAGCGCCGCTTCCCGAGCCATCACCTGGTGCGGACCTTTCTGATGATCGGCCTCCTCGGGCCGGGCATCTACATGATCTTCCCGGTGGTCGGCCCGATCTTCGCCTACGGCTCCGACGGCACGCACTGGGCGGTGGCCGACCTGTGGCCGAACACTCCGCCGCCGCTCAACGTGCCCCACCAGATGCCCTTCGACGAGATCACTCCGCGCAACTGCATGCCCAGCCTGCACACGGCGTGGGCCACCGCGATCTTCATACATTCCCGCAAGGGTCCGCGCATTCTGCAGTTCTTCGGTGCGTTCTGGCTGATTTCCACGCTCGGCGCAACGCTGGGATTCGGATACCACTACGGCACCGACATCATTACCGGCGTGGTGTTCACGCTCACGATCGAGGCAGCGCTGCGCTCGCAAGAACGCGGCTGGGACCGCTCGGGAATCCAGCTGGTCGCCTACGGTGCAGCGGTCTTCACCGCGCTTCTGGTGTCGTTCCGCTACCTGCCGATGGAAATGGCCGAAAACCCGTGGGTGTTCGGACCGCTTCTCATTCTGGCGATGGCCTCGGTGATCTACGGCTACATACGGACCACCAAGCGGTGGGAGCCGAAGACCGCGCCGGCGCGGCAGCCGGAACCGCAACCCGAACTGGTTTGAGTCATGTTGCATCAGGTCGTGGGCTGAGCGCTTGCCGAAGCCTCTTCACACATGCCTTGCCGCTCCAGTAGCGCCGCGAGGGCGGTTGGGGGCGTGACAGCAGCCCACGACCCGATGCAGACCAAAGAAAACCGCGATTCAGCGACAGTCGTTGAGCCAGTCGCCCGGAATCAGGTCCCGGATGCGGTCCAGATCGTCCTCTGTCCGGCCGCGAGCCAGGATCGCCATGCCGTCATCGTCGCGCAGTAGGACGTCCGGCCCCAGGAACCAGCGCGTCGCATGACCCTTGTCGCCGACGGGATAGTCCGGGAACGGCAGCCGGAGGCATTTCTCCTGAAGCAGTTCGACGCTGTCGTCGTCGGTGTCGAGAAAGTCGCAGAGGTCCGCGTCGGCGTTCAGTGCCTCGGAGAGAACGATCTCGACGAAACACAGGGACAGCCGCTCCAGCCAGCCTTCCCACCGTTCGGCAGTCTTGTCCGCCAGGTCGGACCGGATGAGCACCGCAGGATCCTCGTTCTGAAGGCTGTCCAGGAGGATGCCCCAGGACGCGGCTCCCTGATTCTCGTGCCGGAAGACCAGCGCCTCCTTGCCGTCATCCACATACAGCTCCGCCGGGCTGAGCAGCACATCATGGTTGCTCGTGAGGTCCGGACGGCGTCCGAGCAGCACATAAGCTTCGCGCAACGCTGCCGGCAGCCGGATATCCAGCCGTTCCTCCGCCGCGGCCACCTCGGTCTCCGGCCACCCGTCCCCGTCTCGGAGCGGGCTCACCCAGTGGGCAGCGAAGTCCCGGATGAAGTCCCACGCGCCGCCACGGCTTTCGACGCCTCTGGCAAGGGACCCGACAAGATCGAAGCTTGGTGTCATGCCAGGACGATATCCGTCCTGACCAGCAGCCCTTCCCACACCCTGGTCGGCATGGCGGGGCCGATGGCTCGGACGGAGCGGGGTCCGGCACGTCGACGATATGCACGCCCCCCCCGGTGGGCGTTTCGCCGTCCTCGGCAAACGTCAGGCCGCGACGGCAGCGTTCCAGCGCACGGCACAGTCATCACGTAAGCACGGTCACAGCCGGCGAGTTGGCAGGCCTGAACACCGGGCGTCAGACCCCTCTGCCACAATCGCCGCATGGCTGAGCACGAAACAGATCACGGTTACCTGCTGGACAACAGGCAATCGGAGGCAGGGATCCGGTTCGAGGCGCTGAGCGAGTTGTTCGATCCGGTGACGTTCCGGCACGTCGACCAGCTCGGGATCACTGCCGGCATGCGGTGCTGGGAGGTCGGTGCCGGCGGTCCGTCCGTGCCTCTCGGGCTGGCCGAGAGGGTCGGCCCCACGGGAGCGGTGATAGCCACCGACATCGACGTGTCCTGGACCCGGGACATCGCCGGCGGCGTGATCGAAGTGCTGCGCCACGACGTGGCGGCCGAGCCACCGCCGCCCGGCGAATTCGACCTCGTCCACGCCCGGCTGGTCCTGATACACGTCACCGACCGCGCCGAGGCCCTGCGCCGGATGGTCCAGGCGCTGCGGCCCGGCGGCCGGCTCCTCCTCGAGGACGCCGACCCGGAGCTGCAGCCATTGCCGTGCCCGGACGAGTCGGGCCCCGAGCAGCAGCTCGCCAACCGGTTGCGGGCCGGCTTCCGCACCTTGATGGCGGGCCGCGGCGCGGACCTCGCCTACGGGCGGACCCTGCCCCGGCTGCTGCGTGAGGCCGGTCTGGACGACGTTCAGGCCGACGCGTACTTCCCCATCACCTCACCCGCATGCGCCGTCCTCGAAGCCGCAACCGTACGGCAGGTCCGTCACCGCCTGGTGGCGGCAGGACTCGCCACCGACGAGGAAATCGACCGCCACCTCGCGAACATCGCCACCGGGCAACTCGACCTGGCAACCGGCCCCATGATCTCCGCGTGGGGACGCCGCCGCCCGTAGCCTTCCCCTGGCTTCCCCTGTGCCGACGCCATGCTTGTTCGGGTGACAGGCCGTCACTCACTCGAGGGTTGGCGCTGTGTCCTTACTGCTCCGCGCCGGCCACTGGCTGCATGCTCTGCTCCATGACCTCATCCCTCCGGCCTCCGCAGAACCGCCTGCTTGCCGCCGCCGGCATCGGCGTCAGCGTCGGCCTGCTCGCGCTGGCCGCGTCGGCAGCTCCCGCTGCCGCCCTCTCAGTTCCTGACCCCGCACCTGTCCTGCCGGAACCGTCGCGCGCACCTGCCGTCGGGCAGGCCGTCAGCGTGACCTGCGATGCCTTCGGGCCGACCCTGTTCGTCCGGCTCCCCTCGCAGCTCTCTTCTCTTCCATCAACGGTCACTCCGGAGCTCAAGGGCTTCCCCGAGTGTCTTCACGGCATGAACCCCACCGGGGAGCAGGATCCGTCCGTACGTGGCTGAGCACGCCTGCGCTGTGCATGTGTTCGCTTGGCGTCAGCGATCGGCCACAGCAGAAAGCTGCACCAACTCCGGGTCCGCCATCAGCACCACGCGGTCTGCGCCGGGGTCGAACCCGAGCACCGGGTTCTCGTAGTCGCCTTCGGCGGTCATGGTCACCGCCTTGCCCAGCTGCCTGCCCAGCGTGGTCAGGAATCCGCACAGGATGTCCACTCCTTGCTGGCCCTGCAGCTCTCGAAGGTCGAAGTCGAAGTCGATTTCCTCAGCAGACATGGGACGGAAGATCACCAGTACGCCCGGAACCGGCCGGACCCGCAGATCGACCGTATCGGCGTCGGCCGGACGCGTCAGCACCTCCACCGCAGGCGGCAGGGGCCCGGAGACGCCGCCCTCCGAGTACTCCCACCCCCAATCACTCGACCGAACGAGATCGAACACCGTCTGCCAGTCCTCCACCGCAACGCCCTGCACGGACACGTCCGGCAGAGCACCCATCAGGTCAGGGTCGAAGAAGTTCCTGACGTCATCCCACACCAAATCCGACATCCGGCCATGCTGCCTGTCCAACTCGTCGAGCACACCCCGATTTCCCCGCGCGCTGCGCCGCGGCGAGTGCGCGCCGCGCTCCGTCCATGAACGACGCCTTGTGCCGCCCGTCGAAACGGCACGGCACTCCGCGCAGAATCGACGGGTGTCGCGCGGCTCCGTAGCCCGGTGGAGGGTCGATGACCCGGTGGGTGGTGCCGGTCCGGCGGTCGCGCACCCCGTACTACTGGATGATCGTCCGTGGCAGGTGAGTCGGCGTGCTGATGCACCTGTAGATCTGCAGGGCGCAGCCGCGCCCGACTGTCACGATCGTCGGTGTGCGGGTGTGGTACAGGTCTCCGTCCACGTCCTCGACCGGACGCCAGCTGCGGCTTCTTCCTTCCCACTCGCTGCTGGCGACGGTCAGCAGCGCTTCCACAGGGCCGCCGCACTCGCCGCACCGGAGCTCTTCGAAGTCGGCCGGGCAGCCGTAGGTGAAGTGTGCCGGCCAGCCGCCGAGCTTCCAGCCGGGGGCGGTGGACAGGTCTCCCTCGTAGTCCACGTGCTGGTGGTCGATCGAGCGCTGCTCCGTCCAGGCGTCCACGCGCTGCGTCTGTTCCTCCGTGAGGAGGTGTACTGGTGGAAATTCCCGGACTTGTTCCGGATGCAGCACACAGGGCATCGGCACGTGGTCACTCATGTCGATGTAGGCGGGCTCGGGCGGCTCGGCCAGGATCTCCTGTACGTCCGAGGACAGCCGCCATCGCAGCTGCACGGCACCCGAGGCCCCTTCGATCTCGTCGAACGGCGTCCACAGCGCTTGAAGCATGTCCGTCCCCTCGGGGCACGGAAGTCCGGGTACGTCCCGGGCGTAGAGCTGCACGAGCGGGATCAGGGGCAGCGGCCCTTCCGGCAGGAGTTCCGGTGCGTACCCGGCTCTGATCCGGTCGACCGCTGCCGTCTCCTGCTCGGTCAGCAGGTCCGTACCGGGCCTCCGCGGCCGTGACCGTGCCTGCGCGATGGTCTGCCGCAGCGTGCGCACGTCCGCCGGCGTGGTCAGCGGCCCGTAGGCCCCGTGCACCGGCTCGTACACCGGCCAGGGTTCGCCCGCGGGCCACAGCAGCGGACCGCCCACTGAGCTGTCATGGACCGTGGGGGCACCTGGTCGCGGGTGCAGGCGAGTGGCTGTCCGGGCCAGGTGCGCCAGCTCCGGAAGTTCCACGGCCACGTCCAGCGGGCGCGGCGGCGTCGTGCGTGTCAACGTTTCCCCTCACAAAGGCAGGCTCCATCCAAACACGGATGACCGCAGAAGAATGAGCCGCGGAAATCCGGCATCATTACGCGGTTCGGCGCCGGATGCCCAGGGGCCGCTGGTCCCGGTCTGCGGGGCTCGTCAGGGACCAGGCGGCCCCGACTGCCCGGACGCTGGTCCCGAATGTTCCGCGCACCGGGCTGACCTGCTGTTACGGCTGCTAAACCTGACAGTGCCCGCGGTTGCGCAGGGCCAGTTGTCCCCCTCTTGTTCTCTCGGGAGCGTCATGCTGTCTGCCGAATCCGCCTCGGTGATCCGGGCAACCCTGCCTGCTGTGGGCGGGGCACTGGACGAGATATCCACCCGCTTCTACGCGACGATGTTCGCCGAACACCCCGAGCTGCTGGACGGCATGTTCAACCGCGGTAACCAGGCGAGCGGCGCGCAACGGCGGGCGCTGGCGGGGAGCGTCGCCGCCTTCGCCGGCGCGCTGGCAGCCGACCCCGGCACCCGGCCGGACACGCTGCTCGCGCGCATCGCGCACAAGCACGTGGCCGTCGGCGTCAGCAACGACCAGTACACGATCGTGCACAAGTATCTGTTCGCCGCTATCGCAGAGGTGCTCGGCGAGGCCGTCACCCCTGATGTGTCGGCCGCCTGGGACGAGGTGTACTGGCTGATGGCGGGGGCCCTCATTGCCCAGGAAGCCCGTCTCTGCCTGGAAGCACAGGTGCGACCGGGGCACCCCTGGCGGCAGTGGACCGTCCTGGACCGGCGGCAGGAGACCGCCGACACCGTCTCCTTCTTCCTGCGGCCGGCCGACGGCGCCCCGGCGCCGCGGGCGCGCGCGGGGCAGTACGTCAGCGTGCGGGTCAAGATGCCCGACGGCGTTCACCAGTTGCGCCAGTACAGCCTCTCCTCGGCCCCCGGCGAGCAGAAGCGCCGGATCACGGTCAAGCGCGTCCACGGTGACGGTGCTCCCGAGGGTGAGGTATCGAACCTGCTGTACCGCACTCTGCAGGTGAGCGACGAACTCACCCTCTCGGCGCCCTTCGGCGATGTGGTGCTGGACGAGAGCGACGCGCCGCTGGTGCTGGTCTCCGCCGGCATCGGCTGCACCCCGATGGTCGGCATGCTGGAGTACCTCGCGGGCATCGCGTCCACCCGTTCCGTCACGGTCCTGCACGCCGACCGCTCCCCCGACGACCACGCGCTGCGCAGGGATATGAACCTGCTGGTCGATGCGCTGCCCCACGCGCGGGCCACGTTCTGGTACGAGCGGTCCGCTGCGGAGGAGCCGGATTCCCGGGCGGGGCTGATGGACATCGACGGGCTCGGCCTGCCGGCCGACGCGTGCGTGTACCTGTGCGGCCCGCTGCCCTTCATGAGGGAGATCCGGTCGCAGTTGCTCCATGACGGCATCGCCGCCCGCAACATCCGCTACGAGGTCTTCGGTCCCGACCTGTGGCTGGCCGACGTCACGGCTTGACCGGGCGCTGTCACCGTCGCCGCTGTCGGTGTCGGTGTCGCTCTCGGGGCGCACTGCCGATCGCTTCGTCCCTTCTCGCTCCACCGATGCGCCGGAACCACCAACTTGGTCACACGACTTGTTCGCCAGACTCAGTCGATACGATGGCGAGATGGCTCACGTTTCCGCGGCTGAGCGCCGCCCTCAGCTGATCAAAGCGGCCATCGACCTCATGACCCGGGAGGGGGTCGCCGCCGGCAGCACACGCGCCATCGCCGCCGAGCTCGGCGTTGCACAGGCCACGGTCCATTACACCTTCGGCACGAAGGCGGACCTGTACCGGGCGGTCATGGAGCAGCTCACCGACGACCTGATAGCGCAGGTCGAGCGAGCGGCGCCGGAGGACGCGGGTTTCGAGGAGACGATCGTCGCGCTGGCCGGCGCCTGCTGGCGCACGGTGCGGGAGGAAGCGACCCGCTACCGTCTGCTCACCGAGTTGAGCATGATCGCCCTGCGTACCCCTGGTCTGAGTGAGGCCTACCAGGGCTATTACCGGGGGGTGAGTGAGGTGACGGCGAGGCTGGTGAGCGAGGCGGCGGCGCGGACGGGGTATGAGCTCGCCCAGCCGGCGGAGACGGTCGCCCGGTTCTTCCTCGCCGGTTTCGACGGGCTGACGCTGCAGTGCCTGTACGCGCCGGACGAGTTCTCGGGAGGTGTGGGCCTTCGGGCTCTGGTCTCCGCGACCGTCGCCCTGGCCACGGGGCGGCTGGACCTGGCGGAGGTGCCGACGAGTTGAACAGAGTGTCCGCAAGCCCGTAGACGCCAGGCGGGGGCGGCTCGGCCGGCG
The DNA here is from genome assembly GCF_003011965.1 of Streptosporangium nondiastaticum. Taxonomy (GTDB): domain Bacteria; phylum Actinomycetota; class Actinomycetes; order Streptomycetales; family Streptomycetaceae; genus Streptomyces; species Streptomyces nondiastaticus. Next base: position 247,604 of record NZ_PXWG01000001.1, on the reverse strand, counting down.
TCGGGAAGGCGGCGGCGTCCGCGGAGCCGGGGGGCATGGGATTCCCCCACTCCCGTCCCGGCCTCCCCAACACCCCCTTTCCAATAGCCAATTAGGATGATTCTGGATTTGCTTGGATGATTCCGGGCATATTTCCCGCACTCACGCGTACGCGATCCCCGCACCCAGCGGGGATCGCGTACGGGGGAAAGGGAAGCGGAAGAGGGGGCCAGTCATGTCGACCCAGCACACCGTGTTGATCCGGAACTTCGCCTTCGTCCCGAACGACCTGGTGATCAACGCCGGCGACTCCGTCGCCTGGACAAACCAGGACAGCATCACACACACCGCCACGTCCGACGCCTCCCCGCCGGTCTGGGACACCGGCGACATCCTTCCGGGGCGGACGTCCTCCCCGATCACCTTCCAAACCCTCGGCACGTTCCCTTACCACTGCCGCATCCATCCGGACATGCGGGCCGGCCTCATGGTGATCGTCTCCGGAGGTTGACCCTGTCGGTGCCGGGTCCAAGCCGGTGGCTGTGGTCAGCCGGCCCAGACGTCCTCGACGTAGTGGCCGGACTCGGTGAGGGAGGTCAGCCAGGCGGCTGCCCCCTCGTCGGACGCACCGGTGTTCTTGCGGTAGATCGCCATGAATGCTTCCCGCACTGCGGGGGCCATGCGGCGGCCGTCACCGCAGACGTAGACCCGGCCACCGGCTTCCAGCACGGTCCAGACCTCTTCGCTCTCGCGCGCGATGCGGTCCTGGACGAAGCGCGCGCCGTCCTCGGGCTCGTACATGAACGTGGGGCGCATGCTGACGGCTCCGGCCACTTGGGCGGCTTCGAGCTCCTCTCGGTGGAGGTAGTCGACGTCGGGGTGGTCGCAGCCGAAGTAGCACAGCAGCATGCCTGCCGACCGGTTGTGCAGCCGGGCGAGCCGGTCGAGGACCGCCCCGCGGAAGGGCGCCAGGCCAGTGCCCGCGCTGACCAGGATGGCCGGCGCGGACAGGTCCTCGGGAAGCCGGAAGGCCTCGTTGCACGGCAGCACCCGGGCCTGGAGGGTGTCACCGGCCTGCACGGTCCGGACGTAGTGCGAGGCGATGCCGTGGAAGGTGCCCTCGCCGCTCCGGTGGGGTGCGGTGAGCAGCGACACCATCAGGTCCACCTCGCCGGGAGAGGCCTCGGCCGACGAGGAGACCGAGTAGTGGCGCGGACGCAGGACCGGCAGCAGTTCCAGGAAGCGTTCGAAGGGCAGCTCGCAGGCGCGGTGCTGCTCCAGCAGGTCCAGGACGCTGCGTCCGGCGGCCGTCACCTGCTCGCGGAACGTCTCGGGGTCCGCCGTGGCGAGTTCGGCCAGGGGACGCTTCTCGGGCGGGCAGGCGGTGTGCTCGGCGAGCACGGCGACCTGGTCGCGGGTGGCGGGGTCCTGCAGTTCCACGAAGTCGGTCAGCAGCCGGCGCAAGGTCAGCGGGCGGTCGACGGGGAGAGTGTTGCGGTTGCGCCGGCGTGCGTGCAGCCGGACGGTGCGGGCCAGGTCGAGGCCGAACCGGTCGGCGACGCGTTGCACGAGGGTGTCCGGGTTGCGCGGGAGCACGGCCAGGTGGTCGCCGGTGCGGTAGGTGACGCCGTCGGGCAGTCGCAGTCTCAGGAAGCGCTTGGAGCGGCCGAGCTCATGGTCGGTGTCGACGAGCTCGTACGCGTCGAGCACGCGCATGGGCCGTACGCCGTGTCGTGCCGCGAGTGCGCCGGTGACCGACTCGGTGGTGTCGTGGAGTTCGTAAAGGCCCGGGACCTCCTCGGGTTCGGCGGTCGCCGCGGCGGCGTGGGGTACCGGGTCGCCGTACCGCTCCAGCAGGGCAGTCCACAGGTCGCCCGTCCACCGGTCCACGGCGCCGGCGAAATCGCCGGAGGCATCGGCGGCGCCGCGCTCCAGCAGTGGCGTGGCGCCGGCCGCCGTCAGACGCTCGTCGATGAGGGAGGGGACGCGCTGATAGGTGGCTGCCCAGTTGCGGTCGCCGACACCGAGCACGGCGTACCGGACACCGCCGAGCGAGCCGGGCTCAAGTTCCTCCAGTGACGCGACGAACTCGGCGGCGTCGTCGGTGGGCCTGCCGTTGTAGGAGGCGGCCACGATCACGACCGGGCCCTCGGCGGCTCTCAGCTTGCCGACGTAGTCGTCGAGAGATGCCACGGCAGGGCAGAATCCGTGCTCGTCGCCGTCGGCTGCCAGATCGCGGGCGATGCCGGCACAGGTGCCCAGGTTGGAGCCGTGCAACAGGGTGAGCGCGGTTCCCGCGGCCCGTCGGGTCACGGGACGGTCCTGGCCGGCGGGGGCGCTGCTCGTGGCGGCTGCGGGCAGGCGGTGCTCGCTGCCGGCGCGCCGGGCCAGTTCGAGGGTGAACCCGTCGGGCTTGATGGTGAGGGTCTGCTTGATCTTCAGCTGGTAGTCGGCGTGGTCGATCAGCCGGTAGCGGTGCACCAGCAGCCCGAGGAGCAGGGTGGCCTCGTGCAGGGCGAACTGGCGGCCTATGCAGGCGCGTTCACCGTTGCCGAACGGCTTGAACAGGTGGACCGGCCGCTTCTCCTCCCGCTCGGGTGTGAAGCGCTCGGGGTCGAACAGCTCGACGTTCTCTCCCCAGGCGGGGTCGCGGTGCAGGGCCGGGGTGTAGACCGTCAGTGTCCGGCCCTTGCGTACGGCGTACTTGCCGCCGATGACCGTGTCCTGGAGGGGTTCCACGGCGAAGCCGGGTGCGGTCGGCCACAGCCTCAGGCTTTCGTTGAGGACCTGGCGGATGTAGGTGAGTTTGCCTATGTCGCCATAGCCGGGCTCCGGGGTGTCGGCGTCGCCCCACAGGGCGTCCACCTCGGCCCGGGCCCGCGCGAGCACGGCGGGGTGCTTGGTCAGGTAGTACAGAGCGAAGGACAGGGCGCCGCTGGTGGTCTCGTGCCCGGCGATGAGGAAGGTGATCACCTGGTTGCGGATGTTCACGTCGTCCAGGGGCTCGCCGGTCACCGCGTCCCGAGTGTGCAGCATCCGGCCGAGCAGATCGTCCGTCCTGGTGTCACCGGATGACCTGCGCTGCCGGATGACCTCGTCGACCAGGTCCGTCATCAGGTCGACGTCCCGGCGGAACTGCTCCGCCTGCTTCCGCTTGAACAGCTCCGCGCCCGGGACGGACTCGACCTTGTCCTGGGTGAAGGCCAGTGCCCGTGACATCGCGCCGACGAAGGGGTGCACCTGGTCCCGGCGGAACGACTGGAAGTCGTAGCCGAAGCCGCACAGCCCGATGGTGTCGAAGGTCAGGCGGGTCATGTCCTCGGGGACGTCCACTTCCCGCGCGCCGACGGCCCGGTCCCACTTGGCGATCAGGGACCGGGCGGCGCGGAGCATGGTGCCGTGGTAGCTGCGCATCGCGCCGAGCGAGAACGCCGGCATCAGGATGTCGTGGGCCTTGCGCCAGTTCGGCTCGTGGTTGAAGGCGGTGAACAGGCCGTCCCCGGCGAAGCGGCGGACCTCGATCAGGTCCGGAGACAGACTCTTGCGGAACCGGGACTCGTCCGACAGCTCCGTCACCAGGTCCAGCCCGCCGATGATGACGGTCTCGGCCCCGAAGGCGCGCATCCGGAACACCGGACCCATCTCCTTGACCTCCTTCATCAGGTGGTCGTGGCCGTCAGCGCCCTTGGGCAGGTCGAAGGCGTGACCTATCAGGGGCAGCGCTGGGCGCTCGGGGATCGTCTGCGGCTCGTCGATGGGCGCGTGAGGCGCACGAGATGCGTGAGGTGTTTGAGGCGTGTGAGGCATGAGCGTGCCTTTCGTTTCACACCAGAGGTCGCTTGCCCGTCAACGTACAGACGACATTGTCGGTCGACAATGTCGAGTGATTGTGTTGATGGACACGGTCAGGCGACTCAACCGTGGAGGGGCGTGAAGACGTCGGCCCGGTACCGGTGAGGAAGAAGGCGGAGGCGACGAGGCGTCAGGTGGAGGGCTGATCAGGGCGGATGACATTGTCATGGCGCTCGCCGGACCCCGGGCGTTCGGGGAGCGGCGCCCAACACGTTGCGCTGCACGCCGCGTTCGGCGCCCCGGGCCATCTCGGGGCGGATTGCCCGGACCTGCACCCCGGCCGGCCGGTAAGCAGGGGGTTGCGAGCACCTGGTACGGGCTCGCTTCGGGGAAGTGAGCCCCTGCGCTAACGTGCGCGCCTACACCCAGCCTGCCATTGTCATCGGCGGCCGCCTCGGCAGCCGGCGGTCACTTGTTCTTGGGGCACTCCATCCACCTGGTCTGGTAGTCCATACGCGGCCTCTTGTCCTCCCCCAGGACCGGCGTATGAGTCGTCAGATCGATTTTCTTCACGCCTCTGCTACGAGTGCTGGGCTCGCCCTCCCAGTAGCTCATCTCCAGGTACCCGGAGCTCTTCTGGAGCCATGGGGCGGACTGGAGATACACCCTCTTCCCTTCGGGAATGCTGACGATGCTCTTCTTTTCCGCGGTCCTGGTGTCGGTCCACTCCGTGCTCTCACCTTGCAGCTGCTTGTACTCGCGGGCCTCCCCCTCGCTCACGGTGACGTTGCGGCCGAGGCTGACGTTCAGCACGTCCGCGATGGCGGCCGAGATCGCCCTCGAGACGTTCTTTTCGATCGACCGCTCGTGCCTCCTGACCCTCTCGCTCCCCCGCGTCACCGCCCTCGACCTGGCCACGGACTCGTTGACCAGCAGCTCAACACTCCATGCCGGCCCCTCGCAGGCGCCGAAGCTGGCCGACACGGCTCTTTGACCGAAGTCGACGTATCTGGAGTCGTGCTTGATGACGAAACGACACGTCGCGTATCTGGGGTATCCCAGGCTGCGGTTCTCCGCACGCGCCCATTCCTTGTTGTTCAGCAGGAGATCACGGTCGTAGCCGTCTTCCCGGCCCAGGCAATCGGAGATCTCATGGTGGTCGCGGGACACTGCGGCGGCCGGAGTCTGGAGCAAGCACACCAGGCCGGCCGAGGTGATACCGGCGACGACCTTCCGCCGGGCCCGAGGACACCAAGAACGACGCACGGTGGACCCCATTCGTCGAGAGGAATACGGGAAACTGTTGTCTCTTCACGAAAACGATCAGTTTCGTTCCCGGCAACGACGACTCACCCGCACGGCGGGCCCGCCCCGCACACAGGCCGGCCAGGAGGCCGGCCGCGGTGCTTGCAGGTGCTGCCCGGCCACCAGCGCCCTGCCCGCTCCACCGTTCTACCGCGACACGAGGAAGTGGACCTCGCGGGGCCTGACCTCCAGATCGCTCAAGCCGTCGGGCGTCGCGCCCATCTCGCGAGCGAGGTCGGCTGTCGCCCGGAAGGCCTCCTCGGACTCGAACGCGCCGGTGGTGACGACGGCGTCGCCGCCCGGGGTGACCCAGACCCCGACGGACAGGAAGCCCGGCTGCTGCCGCATCGCCTCGGCAACCTGGTGGCACTCGGCGACGAACTCTTCGACGTGCTCCTCAGCCCACTGCCTTCTTCACGAGGGCGCTGATGAACTGTTCGTCGGCTGCGGTCAGTTCCTTCAGGGCGTAGGAGGTCGGCCACATAGCACCGTCGTCGAGTGCCGCCTGGTCGCTGAAGCCGAGCGTGGCGTACCGCGACTTGAACTTCTCCGCGCTCTGGAAGTGGCAGACGACCTTGCCGTCCCTGGCGTACGCGGGCATCCCGTACCAGAGCTTGGCCGCGAGGCCGGGAGCGGCGGTCTTGATGATCTCGTGGATCCGCTCGGCGAGGGCCCGGTCCGCTTCCGGCATCTCTGCGATCTTCGCGAGCACGTCCTGCTCCGCTGCCGCCTCCCTCTCCGCCTTCGACGCACCACGCCGCGCCGCCGCGTTCTTCTGCTCGCGGGCGTGCTCCTTCATCGCGGCCCGCTCCTCGGCGGTGAATCCGCTGTACTTCTCGTCGGGCGAGTTCGTGGACGGCATGGTGTGTTTCCTCTCGTACAAGGTGGGACGGGGTGGTGCGGGGGCGTGGGGTATCGGGAGTCAGGTCGGCCAGGTCGGCCGGGTCGGCCAGGTCGGCCAGGTCGGCCGGGTCGGCCAGGTCGGCCAGGTCGGCCGGGTCGGCCAGGATCATCACGCTAGGGGCTGCGCGACGGCCGGGGCTTCTCGATTCCTGACCGGTCGCGCCACTTGCTTCACCACGCACGCAGGCATCCCCTCCACCGTGATCGCCGGGCCCGTGTCACGGGCCGCACCAGCGGCATCGGCAGGGTCGGCCGCCGCATCTGCCGCCAGGCGGCGGAAGGCCCCGGGCGGCACGCCGACCAGTTCGGTGAAGCGGGTGGTGAACGTGCCCAGCGACGCGCAGCCGACCGCGAAGCAGACCTCGGTGACACTGAGATCGCCGCGCCGCAGCAGCGCCGTCGCCCGCTCGATGCGACGCGTCATCAGATACGCGTACGGCGACTCGCCGTACGCGGCCCGGAACTGCCGGCTCAAGTGCCCGGCGGACATGTGCGCATCGCGGGCGAGCGCCTCCACGTTCAGCGGCTGCGCGTACTCCCTGTCGATCCGGTCGCGGACGCGGCGCAACCGCGCGAGATCGTCCAGGCGCTGCGCCTGGACGCGTGCACGCCGCCATTCGGGCTCACACATGGGGACCCTCCCCTTTGTCGTTCGTCTTCAATGCCATCGACGTCTTCGGGTGCGCCGCGGCGATACCCGCGGGGCTCGGCTCAGCGAAGTTCCTGGATGCGGACCAGGTTGCCGGCGGGGTCGCGGAAGGCGCAGTCACGGATGCCGTAGGGCTGCTCGGTCGGCTCCTGGACGACCTCGGTGTCGCCGGCCTGCATCTTCTCGAACGTGGCGTCGAGGTCCGGTGTGGCCAGCAGGATCCAGCCGTAGGTGCCCTTGGCCATCATCTCGGTGATGGTGCGGCGCTCGGCCTCCGTGATGCCGGGATCGGCGGCGGGCGGCGCCAGAAGGATCGACGTGCCGGGCTGACCGGCCGGGCCGACCGTGATCCAGCGCATCCTGCCCTGCCCGACGTCGCTGCGGACCTCGAAGCCGAGGACGTCGCGGTAGAAGGCCAGGGACGCGTCGGGGTCGTCGTGCGGCAGAGCGGTCGTGTGAATGGTGATGTTCATGACGAGCAGGCTAGACGCGGCTCCGTGAACCGGGCTTCTCGATTCCTGCTCGGTTCCTGCCTGCTTTCTGCCCGGCCCGGGCGCTCCTGACCCGCCCGGACGCTCGACCAGCTGTCCCGCCGTCGGCTCCGTTCAGTTCAGGAGCCGCCGAGCCGGCTCGTGGCGTCGAGGCGGAAGGCGGTCTCCGCGGGGACGAACTCGCCACCCTCAGCCCCGCCCCGGACCCCGAACGCCTTGACGCCGTCCGCCGCTTCACCCGCCACCAGGTACGACAAACCCGCCGTCCACTACGAGGCAACCGTCCTCGTCGCCGCCATCAACGAGTGGTGGTGACGTACTGGTCCGACGACAACTCGAACACCCGGACCCGCCGACCGCCGGTGGGATTGACGGTCTCACGGACCGGACGCATCCCCAGTTTGGTCATGATCCGTTCGGAGGCGTCGTTGCCCACTTGAGTGATGCTGACGATCCGCTCCAGCCCTCGCGCTTCGAACCCGAACCGCACAACGGCTGCAGCGGCCTCGGTGGCCAAACCCTGCCCCCAGTGGGGACGCCCCAGCCGCCAGCCGACCTCAACCGCCGGCAGTACTTCCGGCAAGTAGTCGGGCACCGAGAGGCCGGTGAACCCGGCCAGCTCACCAGTGGACCGGATCTCCACGGCGAACAGACCGAAGCCGTGCGACTCCCACTCGCTCTCCCATGCCTGGATCCCGCTGCGAGTCTGCTGTTCGTCACGGACGCTGCCGTCTCGGATCCACCGCATGACCTCGGGGTCGGCATTGACGGCTGCCATGGGCGCGACGTCTTCCTCGCGCCAGCGGCGCAGGATCAGACGGGGAGTCTCCAGCGTGACCATCCCATCATTCTGGATCACGAAATGGGCTCCTCGCCATCCTCACCAGGCACATTCGACACACGCCCAGCTCCTTGCTCCGCCGCATGACCGCCGGGCCCGGCCCGGCGCGGCGCGGCCCGGCGCGTGGGTGCCGCGCCGGGCCGGGCGGTCATCTCATACGAAGGGCGTGATCCGCTCTTCGACCCCCAGCAGCAGCTTGCCGTAGATCTCCATGCCCACCGCGGGCGTGGAGACCGCGTGGCGTCCGGCGGTGCCTGCGTCACGCCAGATCCGCTGGAGCGGGTTGGCGTCGGCGAAGGCGCCGCCGCCGTGCACGTTGAGCAGGGTGTTGATGGCTTCCAGGACGTTCTTGATGGCGTGTCCGCTGTCGGCACGGACCCGGGCGCGGATGGGCACGTCGAGGTCGCCGCCGCGGGCGGCGGCCTCGTCGATGTCCGCGGCGGCTCGGTGCAGGTGCAGCTGCGCGGTGTCGATCTGCATGGCGGCCTCGGCGACCTGGAGCTGTACGGCCACCGACTCGGCCTGCGTCTCGTAGTAGGTGTACGAGATCGGCTTGGTCGCGGCCTTCTCGGTGACCAGCTTCAGCGCGGCGCGGGCCATGCCGACCTGGGGCCCGGCGAGGCCCAGGGCGAGGAGCGGTGAGAGCGGAGAGCGGAACAGGCCCGTCGGCCCGTGGACGGCGGGCAGCTCGCCGTCGATCGCGCGCGGGACGGAGATGACGCGGTGCTCGGGCACGAAGACGTCCTCGGCGATCAGGCAGTTGCTGCCGGTGCCGCGCATTCCGGCGACGTGCCAGACGTCCTGCATCTCCAGGTCCGTGCGCGGTACGAGCACCATCGCCTGGTCTGCCACGTCGCCGCTCTCGTCGGTGAGCGGCAGGCCCAGCACGGCCCACGTGGAGTGCCAGGATCCGGAGTTGTAGTACCAGCGGCCGGAGATCCGCCAGCCGCCTTCGACCTTGTGGTTGGTGGCGGTGGCGGGAGTGAAGACGCCGGTGACGCGTGCGTCGGGGTCTGCGCCGAAGACCTCTTCCTGGGCCTGGAGGGGGAAGAGGCCGGCCAGCCAGTTGCAGGTGTTGACCACGGCCACCACCCATCCCGTGGAGCCGTCGCCCTCGGCGACCGCGGCGGTCACGTCCACCAGGGTGCGCATGTCGGTCTCGTGTCCGCCGAAGCGCCGTGCCACGGTCAGCTTGAACAGCCCGGCGTCGGCCAGGGCGTCGATGACTTCGTCGGTCACCTTGCGGTCCGCCTCGATCCTGGCGGCGTGCTCGCGCAGCAGCGGCTGCAGGGCGGTGGCCCGCGCCACCAGCTCTGCTGCGGTCGCGGCGGACGTGCTGGTTCCGGTGCTGGTGCTGGTGCTGGTGCCGGTAATGGTCATGTCTGTCTCCATAGCTTTGAACACGTCGTGGGATTAAGGGGGTTACGCGACCGGGGCGAACGCGGAGTGCGTGCCGAAGGTCCGGTGGCCGTAGACCAGTGGTGCCGCCGTGGCGGTGCGGGCGTGGACGACCACTCCCAGGAGCAGGAGGTGGTCACCGCCCTCCACGGCCGAGGCCAGCTCGCAGACGAGCCAGCCCGGCGCGTCCGGGAGCCGCGGCAGCCCGTGGTCGTACTGCCACCGGACCCCGGCGAACCGGCCGGCTGACCGGCCGGCGAAGCGCCGTGCCAGCGGCTCCTGTTCCGCGCCGAGCACGTTCACCCCGAACCGCCCGGTCGCCAGGATGCGGGCCAGCAGCCCCGAGCCGCGGTCCAGCGCCACCGACACCATCGGCGGGCGCAAGGACAGCGACGCGAACGCGCTGACGGTTGCCCCGTGAGGCGCCTCGTTCTCGGTCGCGGTCACGACGGTCACCGGGGCGCAGACCCCGGCCATCAGGTCCCGGAAGTCCTGCTCGGTCATCACAACCCCTCCAATTCATCATGATGATTACGGTGATCATGCACGGAGGTTTGAAAGACCGTCAAGGGGTACGATGCTATTGGTCATAATCAATAGCTCTGAGGATGTGGAGGCCCCAGTGGGAGCCGCAGACGACACCAGAGGGGGCATCGAGCCGCCGGCCTTGCGACGCGGCGACTGGGAACGCACCACGGCCTCCCGCGCCGAGGTGGCCGCCGAGCGCATCGCCGCCATGGTCACGGACGCCGAACCGGGTGCGCGCCTGGGCACGAAGGAAGAACTCCGCGCCACGTGCGGGGTGTCCGTCGGCACGTTCAACGAGACTCTGCGGCTCCTCCAGTCCCGCGGGCTGGTCACGGTGCGCCCCGGGCCGGGCGGCGGTCTCTTCGCCGCCGAACAGTCACCCATGCGGCGTCTGGGCAACTCCGTTCTCGCGCTGGACACTCACCAGCCGGACGGCGCACGCGCCGAGGAGGCCCGGCGCATCCGCGACGCCCTAGGACCGCTCCTGGTCGAGGACGCCCTCTGGCACGCTTCGCCTGCCGATGTCAGCGCACTCCGGGAGGGATTGGCGGACCTGGCCAAAGCCGTGCAGGAATCCGACCCGGCCGCCTTCTCCGCCGCGGACCACCGGCTCCGTACGCGCCTGGCGGCCATCAGCCCCAACATGCTGTTGCGCTCGCTCTACGCGACGCTCCTCCCCCTGGCCGAACCCGACAGCGCAGAGCAGCTCCGGGACCGGTACGACCACCATGCCGCCCTCATCGACGCCATCGAAAACCGTGACCGCACCGAGGCACTCGAACTGGCGCAGCCTGACTCGCGACCCGAACCACGATCCGGCTGAAGCGGGCTCACGAAGCGGGGCGGCGCCGTCCGGCACGTACCCGCTGACCGCTCCCACATGACCGAAACCCCGCCTCCCACAGCACCGTTGCGGCTGCATGCTTGCGGTTCTCCGGTGGAGAGCCGGAGAAGAGACCACATCCTTCCTGGGGGGAAAATGAGAGGAAACGCGAACCGGAGCAGCATCAGACGCGTGCGGGCCGCTCTGAGCGCGGCGGTCGTGGTCTGCGCGGTCACCGTGGCGCTGCCCGGAGCCGCCTCGGCTCAGCCCACGGTCGTGGCGGGTCTCGCGGGCAATCGCGCGGCCGGTGTCGAGAGGGTCAGTGCCGCGGCCGACGGCACCCAGGCCGACGACAACTCCGCCGGCGCCTCAATCACGCCCGACGGCCGCCACATCGTCTTCTCGTCGTCGGCGAAGAACCTCACGCCCGATGAGACGACGGGAGGCGACAGGGTCTTCGTCCGCGACCAGCCGGCGCGGCAGACCAAGCGGATCGGGTCCCTGACCACGCTCCAGCCTCCGGTGATCAGCGGTGACGGGGAATACGTCGCCTATCCGGTGCAGTGGATGCGAAACGTGCGGATTCGCCAGTATGAGGTGGGCACGGGAAGAACGGCTTCCGCCGACTGCTCGGCCTACAGTTGCAACCAGCCCTCGCTCAGTGCGGACGGCCGGCACACCGCCCTCGCCATCTTCTTCCAGCGGCCGTCGCCCGGCCAGCGCATCGAGGTTCAGGACTGGAACAGCGGGGGCACCAAGGCGACCGTCGCCACCCTCGGCCACACCCAGCCCTCCCGGCCGTCCATCAGCGGTGACGGCCGCTATGTCGCCTACCAGGACGGCGAGGCGCAGGACGTCTTCGTGTGGGACCGGACGAGCGGCACCACCTCCGGCCCGATCGAGGGCCCCTCCAAGGAGGCGGCCCTCGTCCAGCTCAGCGACGACGGCACCAAGGTCGTCTACCTTTCGGGCTCTGACACCTACGTCCATGACGTACCTTCAGGCACCGAGCGGCTGGTGCCGAACGTGCGGGGCGTGGCCATCGATCCCACCGGCCGCCATCTGCTGTACGCCCCGCACGACACGTCCGGACCGTCGCTCATCCTGCGCGACCTGCAGACGGGCACCGACAAGGTCGTCTCGGACCGGCTCGCCTCGGCCGGGACCCACGCGGTCAGCGCCGATGGGCGGGACGTGGTCTTCCACTCCACGGCCGGCATCCTGCCCGGCGACACCAACGGCAAGTCACAGGTGTTCGCCCGGCACTTCGACTGATCGCTGCGGCACCCGCGACGGAAGAGGCCGCCGTCCCAGAGCCGCTCAGCCTGCGGCGATGGCTCTCAGCGCCGCCAAATGCCTCTGATAGACGGCACGCCCCTCGGCGGTCAGGGAGAGCCATGTCCGCGGACGACGGCCGACCCGGCCCTTGTCGACGGCCACCCAGCCGGCCTCCTCCAGGGCCGACACCTGCTTGGAGAGGACCGAGTCGGTGACCTCCACCAGGTCGCGCACGAAGCCGAACTCGGCCTTCTCGACCGAGGCCAGGGCGGCCACCACCGACAGGCGCACAGGTGCGTTGAGCAGGGGTGCGAGGGCGTGGCGAGGGTGGCTGCCCCGCTGTCCGGCGGGACTCTCCTCCCCCATGGCCTCGCCTTCCGTCACGACGATCGCCGCATCTCAAGCCAGGCACCCGTCGCGAGCGGCAGCGCGCACGTCAGCGCAGCCGCTGCTGCGAAGGCGGGGCTGTTCGCAAATGCCGTGTTCCCGAACGTCACCGCCAGCACGAACACGGCGGCCCAGATTCCCACGATCACGCCGTGCTTGACGCCGAATCCGCGGCGCACCACGCGCTGCCGTGCGGCGTACAGGCTCAGCCCTGTCACGAGGGCCGTGTTGACGAACCCGAAGGCCAAGGCTGAGGCGAAGCCGTGCCACAGGACCGCGATCGGGACGAGGACCAACTGCCCGGCGGCGAACGCCCAGAGGTAGCGCGCATACCAGCCGCTCCGGGCCCGCGCCGCCTTCTCTACGTCAGCGACCCGCCCCAACGCCACCTCGGCATCGGTGAATCCGTGCATGGCTCCCCCTCATGTACGCCGACCACCTGATTCCAGAATGACAAGTACTTTCCAAACTGGCAAGTGAGTGAGTGGAGGCACCATCGGCGGAGGGCCCTCAGTTCCGGTTCAGGCAGCGGACGTCGCGCGCCATCGTGACGGTCTCGACGAGCAACTCGGCGAAGAGGAGGGCCGTTTCCGCGTGCGGCACGGCAGCCGGTAGCGGACCCTCGGCCGCCGGAACCGGCGGAACGAGGACCACCGCCGGAGAGGCGGCCGTGGGCGGCAGGGGACGCGCACTGTCGACTGTCAGCATGTCGGCTATGAGGCAGGTGACCTCGCCGTCGTGGTCTCGGCCGATCCAGACCGGATACGATCCGTCGCCCGCGCCGCTCGGGAAGGCGATCGCGTTGGCACCGGACACGGGGTCGCGGAACTCAGGGCAGGCGGCCTCGTCACCGATGGAGGACGCGAGTTGCACCCCGGCGTCCGGGTCGGCGTCCAGCGCGTCGCGCGCGGCGGCATCCAGGAAAGCGCCCGTGCCGGAGTCGACGCCGAAACCGTAGAACTCCCGGTCACCGAGCAGCCGCACCTCCTGCCCCGGAAGCAGAGCCGGCTCCCAGGCCACGGTGGGCCGCCGGTCCCCGATGCACAGCATCGCCGCCGTGATCTCCTCCCAGGTCATCTCTTCGCCCGCCCACTCGGATCGCTGCTCCACCTTGCCCAGCACCAGGGGGTACGTCCCCGGCGGCACGGGCACCGTGAACGGCTCGCTGTCCGCCGAGAGCCAGGCCGGATCGGCCGCGACCACCCGGCCCGTGGGCAGCCGCAGGTTCCCTGCGTGCTCGGGTTCGACGACGGTCACCGGGCCGTCGTACGACTCGAAGCGGCTGCCGGGGACGAACAGCGCCTCCAGCGCCCCCGGAGCCAGTGGCGCGGGCGCACTCCACAGCGGGTCGCCGCCGGTCGGGCCGGCCGTCTCCGGCGGCGGCGCGGGCACCAGCGTGACCGGGCCGGGGACACCCAGCAGGCCGGCATCGGCGTAGCGGGTCCAGTCCCCGAAGTCCGCCAGGGGGAGCGTGCGGTGCTCTTCGGGTATGCGCGCGATGGTGTCGAACCGGCCGTCTTGCTCCAGACTCCGCTGAGCGCTCCCGTCCGGCCGGATGGTGAGGGTGAAGTGCGCGGCCGGCTCGGGTCGTTCGGCCTCTTCAGGAGTGCGGTACAGCCACTGGCGGTGGCGTCTCAGGTGCAGCCGGCCGCGCCGCAGCTCCACGTAGTCGTACTCCTGGTGGCGCCTGCCGTGCGCGTCGAACAGGAGCAGGCCCACGTGGCCGGCCCGGCCCGTGATCCGCAGCTCCGCCAGCGGCTGTCCGTCCGTGCGCAGCAGAGCCATGTACGGATCGCCGACCGCGTGGCGCCGCCGGGCTTCCTCCTCGGACACCGGGCTGATGACCGCGCGGCTTCGGGCGCACCACCCCTCGCCGTAGACGACCTCCACCGAGCATGCGCTCATGTTCGCCACCGCCCTTCCCCCGTTCACGTTCGTGTTCGTGTTCGCGTTCACGTTTCACGTTCAGTGACGGAACTCTAAGGGTGGCCACTGACAGTCGACCTCCGGGGGCGGCAGGCCCGGTCGGACGGTCCTCAGCCGAGGGCGGCGGCGATCCGGTCCAGGATGTGCTGCCAGTGCGCCCGCTGCTGTTCGCGTTCTTCGGCGTCCGCCAGGTGCTCCTGGTGGAAGCGGAGCATCGCGCGGGCCCCGTCGGCAGCGGGGGCAAGGGCGATCTGGAGGGTGGTGGCGCCGTGGGTGACGCGGATCTTCCGGCCCGGATGGTAGCCGCGCACTTCACCGGTCACTCCTGCGGCCGTCCGGTAGGGGGCGCCTCGCTCGGGAGTGAGGGCTGCTCCGGCGCCGAGCCAGAGAGCGAGCCCTTCGGGACTGCTGATGAAGTCCCGGACGACGGGCGCGGGGTGGGACAGCGTGCGGGACACGCCCATCTGCCAGCCGGCGCCCTTGGTGAGGCCTGTGGGCATGGCGGTCATCCTTCCTCGGAGTGGCGGGCGCGTAGCGCCCTGACCTTGTGACGGTTGCCGCAGTGCTCCATGGAGCACCAGCGGCGGCGGCCGGGGCGTGAGGTGTCGACGTAGAGGAGGTGGCAGTCCTCGGCGGCACAGGTGCGGATGCGGTGTGCGAAGGGGCCGGTCAGCAGCTCGACGGCGTCCCGGGCAACGGTGGCCAGCAGGTGCGTTCCGCTGGGAGTCCCGGCCCACTGCCGCTGCCCGGCCGGCGTGATGGCGGGCGCCAGGGCCGGCCGGGCAGCCGTCTCATTGATGACCTCCAGGTCACCGGGCGGGTGCGGCTCACCGCGCGTGTGGGCGAGAACCACCCGGAACAGTGCATCGCGCAGCCTTCGCGCGTCGGTCACCTCGTCCTGGGAGATTTCCAGCGCGGGCGTCGGCGTCAGACGCGACCGTTCGATCAGACCAGCGGTGTCGGCCGCGGCCGACGGCTGCTCTTCCAGGAGGTACCCGAGGCCAAGGCGGGCAAGAACCGTCCGCACCTGGACGTCCACGGCGAGCCCGGCGGTCCGGAGGAGCTGGTGACCCGACCGGATGACCTTGCTGCCCGTCGAGGTCCGGCTGGCGACTTGCAGGGCGGGCACGAGACCGGCCGCGTACCACCTCCGGTTCAGCGCGCCTGTGCCCGTTCAACCACCCCGATGACAGTCCCCCCCTGGAAGTCTCCCGTCCCCGCCGGCTCGGGCCCGCACATCTCCCCCGTGAGGCCCGGCGCCCACTCCCCCGTGGCCCCGGACCCCGGACGTGCCCCCCTTGGGCCCGAGCCGGCGCTGTGTCCCGGCGTCGAAGACGGTGCTGCCGCCTCGGTGCCGGTACGTCATCCATTCAGCCCGGGGAGGCGGCGCATGTCGAGGAGTTTCCTTGTTTCCCTTGGCTGAGGGGACCGGGAAACCCCCGCTGACCTGTGTGAACGGAAGGCCGCCGAATGCACCCCCGGCCGGGGCCGGGTCTGTCGCGGCTCACCACCGGGCGCACGGGCTGGACGTCTGGTCCCGGAGGTACGCCAACTGTTCCTTGGCGGTGAAGCCCCGGTGGAGTGCCTTGCAGACTCTTCTGCCGGCTTCAGCGGCATCAGGAAGGTCGACCTCCCAGAGCCGTACCGTCCTGTCGCCTTGGTAGCCGGTGCTGGTCGCCAGCATCTTTCCGTCAGGGCTGAACGCCATCAGCGCCACCTGCGCGACGTCTTCCGAGAGAGTGCTGCGGGCTTTGCCCGTGGCTACGTCCCAGAGCCTCACCGTCTTGTCGTCCGTGCTGATGGCGATGGTCTTGCCGTCAGGGCTGAAGGCCATGGCCAGTACGTTGTCGGTGAGGCTGGTGATGGCGTTACGGGCTTTCCCTGTGCGTGCGTCCCACAGCCGTACGGTGTCGTCGTAGGCAGCGGTACGGACGGATTCCTCGCCGCTGCTTGTGGCGAGTGTTCCTCCGTCCGGGCTCAACGCCATCAGCACGACGCGGTCGGTGTGGTCGGTGGCGATGGTGCGGGTTCTGTTCGTGGCTACGTCCCGAATCCGCATGGCCCTGTCGAGGTCGCCCGGGAGACTTCCGATGACAGCGGTCTTGCCGTCGGGGCTGATCACCGACGGCCCTCCGGGGGTTGTGGGGCCGGTGTAGGCGCTGCGCATCGTGCCTGTGGGGATGTCCCAGATGCGGACGGCCGTGTCCTGGCTTCCGGTGACCAGAGCTTTCCCGTCGGAGCTGAAGGCCACTCTGGTTACGGGGGCGGCGTGCTTGGGAAGGATTGCGCGGGTGCGGGTCCTGGCCGTGGTGATGTCCCAGAGCCGGACGGTGCCGTCATAGCTTCCCGTGGCGAGAGACTTGCCATCGGGGCTGAAGGCTACTGAGGCGACGAGGGCGGTGTGGCCGGTGAGGACGCGGCGGACTCTGCGCGCTGCCACGTCCCACACGCGTACGGTCTTGTCGTAATGACTGGTGGCCAGGGCCTTGCCGTCGGGGCTGAAGGCCACTGCCTCCACGGGGCTGTCCTGCCCGGGAAGGGCGCCCCGGGCGCTCCCTGTCCGGGCGTCCCAGATGCGCGCGGTGCCGTCGGAGCTGCCGGTGGCGAAGGACTTGCCGTCGGGGCTGAACGCCACCGACTGCACCGGGGCGCTGTGGCCGGTGAGGGTGCTGCGAGCCGCCCCCGTTGCCACGTCCCACAGCTGTGCGGACCTGGCGCCATTCGTGGCGAGGGTCGTGCCGTCAGGGCTGAACGCCACCGACTGCACCGGGGCCTGCTGCCCCGTGGGGATCGTGCGGGCTTTCCCGGTCGTCACGTCCCGGAGCTGGGCGGTGCCGTCATCGTTGCCCGTGGCGAAGGACTTGCCATCGGGGGCGAACGCCACCGACCGGACTGTAGTGCTCGTCGTTTCCTCGAGGGTAAGGCGGCTTTCTCGTGTGGCGATATCCCAGATTCGAGCCGTCCGTTCGCCTCCTCCGGTGATGAGCACCTTGCTGTCGGGGCTGAACGCCAACGAGAGCACCTCGGCATGGACGTCGAGGGTGGCGCGGTGTGCGCCCGTTGCGACGTCCCACAAACGGGCGGTGTCATCAGCGCTGGCAGTGGCGATGGTGAGACCATCCGGGCTGAAGGCAACCGACATCACCGGACGGTTATGGCCCGTCAGGAGGCCGCGGTTCTCTCCCGTGGCGACGTTCCAGAGTCTCGTGGCCCTGTCGTCGCTGCTGGTGGCGAGCGTTTTCCCGTCGGGGCTGAACGCGACCGACCGAACCGGTGCGCTGTGGCCGGTCAGCGTCGTAAGAGGCTTCCCCGTAGCGACGTCCCAAATGCGGGCGGTTCCGTCAAAGCTACCGGTAGCGAGGGATTTGCCGTCGGGGCTGAACGTCACAGACGCCACCGCACTGGTATGGCCCGTGAGACGGTGGCGAAGGGGAAGCGTTGCGGCTGCGTAGAGGCTGGCCGTCGCCTCGTCGGTCTTGCTGGTGCGGTGTGCCTGCACTGCCAGCAGCGAGGCCAGGTCGGGATCGGTGGCGAGCAGGGTGCTCGACAGAGCGGCCATCTGCCGGGACTGCGCCTCGCGCTGGGCGGCAACGGCGGCCTGCCGCTGCGCGAAGGCCACTCCCGTGGCGGTCAAGGCAAGGGCCAGGAGGATCGCGAGGCCGGCAAGCGACTGGCGCAGTCTCCTGCTGCTGCGACGCTCCGTTCTTCGTTGTGCGCTCTCGTGGTCGGTGCTGGCATCGAGGAAGTCCTGCGCCAGCGGGCTCAGGGTGGCGCGACGTGCGGGGTCGGCGGCCCATTCGCAGGCCGCGGCCAGGCGGGTGCCACGGTAGAGCAGCCCTGTGTCGCGGCCTTCGTCGTCCCAGGCAGCAGCCGTCTCGGTGAGGAGCTGGCGGGTACGCAGGCCGGCCCGGTCGTCGCCGATCCACTTCCGCAGGCGTGGCCAGGCGTCCAGCAGCACTTCGTGGGCGAGCTCGGCGTGGTCGGCGTCCACGGTCAGCAGGCGGGCGCGGGTGAACGCCTCAAGGACGCCTTCGATCGTCTCTCGTGCGGGACGCCCTTCCAGCAGCTGCCCGCGGGGGGTACGGTGGCTGGTTTCCTTGTCCTCGCCGACGTGGACCAGCTGGAGCAGGATGTGCCGCGCCACCACTTGCTGGTCAGCGGGCAGTGAACGGTAGGCGCGCTCGGCGGTGGCGGCCACGGCTCCGGATATCCCTCCGGTCAGCTGATAGCCGGCCAGCGTCAGCGTCGCGTTCTCCCGGTGCTGCCAGGTGCTGAGCAGCGCATGAGAGACCAGCGGAAGCGCTCCCGCGCGGGACATGCCGCTGCCCGCGGCGTTGCAGGGCATGAGGCCGATGTCCCTCAACAAGACCTCGACCAGCCCCGCCTCCACTCTCAATCCGGCCTCGCGAGCAGGTCCCGTGATGACTTCGCGTAATCGGGCATCGGTCATCGCGCCCAAAGTGATGTGGCCGCGCTGGAGGGAGGCCGCCAGTCCGGGGTAGGCCAGGCATCGATCGTAGAAGTCCGCACGGACTCCGAGTACGACCAGGGCCGTCGGCACTCCACTCAGTCCGCTCAGTCCGCCCGCTGTCTCTCCTCGCCCTGCGGCCAGGGCGAGGAGCGCTTCAACGAAGAGATCGCGCTCTTGCTCGTCCTGGCAGAGGGTGAAGAGTTCCTCGAACTGGTCCACAATGACGATCAAGGTCGTGGGCCCCCCGGCGGCCGAGTCACGGGGAATGCTGCGGGGGCTGGGGGCCCGCTCAGAGCCGTAGGCCTGATCTGCAGGACATCGGCCACTCATCACCTCGCGTACTGCGGCGGCGAAGGCGCCGGGCCCCTCCTTCAATGCGACGTCGAGCCCATGAGGTGCCCCGATCGCCTTCGTCACCTGGGACTGGAGTTCCTGAACGGGACGCTCACCAGGGGTGAGCAGTACTGCCGGCCAGGCATGCGAGCCGGTGACCGGCAATACTCCACGGGCCAGGGCGGGGAGCATGCCCGCCCTGAGCAGAGACGACTTCCCCGCGCCGGACGGGGCCATGACCAGCAGAGGGCCCGGAGCGCTGAGCCGCTCCGTCAGCTGAGCCACAACGGCGGCGGTGTCCTCGTCGCGCCCGAAGAACCACCGGGCATCCTCCGCTCCGAACGGGGACAGCCCTGGGTAGGGGCACGCCCCGGCTTCCTCCGGCTGCAAGCTGCTGCGCTCTCCAGCCGGAACCGTTACGAGGAGCTCAAGCGAGCCACCGGTCTCCAGCGCCCGGTCACACGCGCGGGCCAATTCCAGGGTCAGCGGCTTCTCACCGTTCTCGACCTTGCTCAAATAGCCCTTGCTGTAGAACGCGAGCCGGGCCAGCTTGACCAGGGAGACGCCGCGTTCGAGGCGCAACCGGCGTAACTGCTCACCGGCCTGCTCCGGCCCCGGGGACGATTCCCCGGGACCCCCGCCACCGGGTCCATCATTGCCGCCTTCCATTCTCCCGCCCCCTCTGCGGTCGTCTGACCAGGGTGATCGCCCCATGGTGACGACCGCCCACGCGTTTGACACCGCAAGATCCTTTCAGGGGCGGCGCAGCCTCCTCAACTACCCTTCCGGCCGAAGGAATGCGTTGGTTCCACACACCTTCACGCTCGATTGCGTGCGACTGTCGGCCGCTGAGGTGGCAGCATTCCGTCCGTGGCAGACGACAGCACGAGCAGCTTGCAGGCGGGCCGGACGGGACTCATCGCCAGGATCCCGGACGCAGAGCCCGCTGTCAGCGCATGGCGGGAACGGTTCGATCCGTCAGCCCGAGAGGGGGTTCCAGCACACGTCACCGTATTGTTCCCGTTCCTCGACGAGAACCGCATAGATGCGCACGTCCGCTCGACCCCTCACTGCTGTGATCGGCAGGCATCATGCCTTTGACCTGCTGTTTGAGAGCTGCGAACGGTTTCCGGGGGTGCTGTATCTCGCTCCTGTGCCGGACGCGCAAGTGCGTCAGCTCACTGAGGAGATCACTGCTCGGTGGCCCGAGGCGCCGCCCTATGGTGGCAAGTTCAGTGAGGTCGTGCCCCACTTGACCATCGCTGACGGCCCTGACGACGCTGTCCTGGACGAGACTGAGACCAGCATTCTCCCCCACCTCCCCATCGCTTCCCGGGTCTCGTCAGTGGACCTCATGGTGCATGACGGCGCGAGGTGGCAAACGCGAGTGTCATTCCCGCTTCTCGAGTGAAGCCGATGAAGAGCACTCGGCTGCTCCGCTGCTACGAGCTCGAAACAGGTTCTTGGTGGGGCGCCTTGGCAGGGCGGTACCGATGTGATGGTTCGACCGTTCGCGGCGTATGACAGCTCAGCCGTGGATCGTGAACGACGACTCGTGTGCACGGATCGAACCGCTGCTCCCGCCATGAGGTGGCCGCCGGCTAAACCGGAAAGCGCCCAGAGGCCAGGGGCCAGGGGCCAGGGCGTGAGAGGGTGCGGTTCGCACTGAGACAGGGGGAAATATGGGACTGGTCTACGGCTACGACATCTATCTGCGTCCTCGGAACGTCGCCAGGGCATTGGCCAATCTGGCCAAGCTGGCGCCACCGGCCCGTGCCGTACCGCCGCTTGAGGTCACCCTGCCCGGCGGTGGACAGCTTGTTCTCCCGTTTACGTCCTGTTTCGAGAGCGAGCCTGTTCACTGTTCCCCGGACAGCACGCTCGAGCTCGACACGTCCCTCATGTTCGACGTCGATGACGCACTGCGTGAGTACGCGCAGACCAGCGGCCTCCAGCCCGAGGCGGACGGGCGCATCCGGATCGGGTACGTCTACGCCACGATCCGGTTCGCGTCCCTCCTGCACCCTGGCTACGCGTCGGTGGAATGCTGGGCCGCGACGTCGGGGATGAGCCGCTTGTTCGAGCGGTCGGCCAACATAAGGAAGGTGTTCACCGATCTCACCGCCGACAGCGGCGGAGTGTGCTGCCTGTTCGACACCGGCGACGGCGCGCCCGAGCAAGTGTGCTGGCTCAATGGTGAACCCATCCGGGAGAGCGTCTTCGGTCCCCGTTTCCCGGATCGGCAAGCACTCGTGGCGGCTTGGTCCGACCCCTCGACACCGCCCCTGTCGTAGCCGCCTTCGGCCCCGGCGGCAGCAGAAGCCAATTGACCGCGGCGGGCTCGGCGAATCCGTGCGGTTCGTCGGCGTACGGCAGGAGGGATAATTCCGCGCGGCCATCCGCCGGATGAGACATGATCCTTCGCCGTGAGAACCATGCTGTTTCCCCCTCGTCTGACCGCCTCCGCCGAATCGGTCGGCCAAGCAGCTCGCCGACGCGGACTGCGAACCGTGCAGTCCGCTTCGTTCAGGCTCCCCGACGGCCTCCGCAGCGCGGAGCATCTGCATGCAGGCCCGGATTTCGCGGACGTCGCGGCACCGGCGTACGGAATCGCGCCGCTCGAGGCATCGTACGACTGGCTGGCCGGCCTGCCGCAGGAGCTCACGCGACGCGACGTGCGCGCGATGCCGATCGCCGAGGCCTACGCGCTGCGGCGGGCGGCGTTCGTCAAGTCCCCGAACGACAAGAGCATACGAGCGATGGTCTATGCCGACGGCTCGCGGCTGCCCGGGCCGGACGCCGTGGAACCGGAGACGCCGGTGCTGGTCAGCGACACCGTGACGTTCACGGCCGAGTACCGGCTCCACTGCCTCGACGGGGCGGTGCACACAGGCAGCCGGTACGCCGACGGCGGGCGTCTGGCACTCGGGCCGTTGTCGGCGGCGGCGAGGGCTTTCGGCGCCGACGTAATCGCCGAAGCGGGCGCAGGACTACCCTCCGCCATCGTCATCGACGTGGGCCTGATCGACGGGCACTGGGCCGTGGTCGAGGCCAACGCGGCATGGGCCAGCGGGCTCTACACCGCTTCCCCGGACCGCGCCCTTGATGTGATCTTGCGCGCCGCCGGGCCGGCGGGAGACGTCGCCCTCCGCGACAGGCCGTTCATCCGTCCTCCCTCCTGAGCCCGGACGCCGAGAGGCGTTCGGGGCCGTTCGGCCCCTTCCCGTCCAGCCGTCCCGAGCGATCTCCTGGTCGGGCGGCCGGGGGTGCCCGTCCCTGCATCGGTGTCCCGGGCGACCGGGAGCGGACGGACACCACCGGCGCGCAAACACCACCGGCGCGCACCTTCCGGTGACGGCCTGACAGGAGAACACACTGGTGCACCACCTGCACAACCTCAAGCACGGAATCGTCCCGGCCCCTCGCCGGCCCGTGATCGGGTTGCTGGAGCTCCCATGGGCCGTACCGGTGACCTGACACCTCGTCATCGTCATGCTCATCGCGACTCGGTTCTGGACGTACTGGCGTTTCCTTTTCTGAATCGGCTGACGAAGCGGCGCCCCCTCTTGGGAAGAGCTGTCACCGGCACTGCTGAGCAGTGGGACCCCGACGCGCGTCCGTGCGCCGCTGGGATCTCGCCGGCGCCGTTGCGGTGGGACGCGGCGGGAAGACCACGGGGGCGGCCGGCATCGCCGCGTTCCTCCTGGCGCCCGGCTCGAATTGCCCGACACATTGTTGACGCGTACACGCAGCCGGTCCGAGACTGTGTGCCCCACACTTCTCGGGAGGCACAATGCGAGCTCGCGTTCTTGCCGTCGCTCTCGTCACAGCCGCCGTCGCCGCAGCCGCGACGCAGGCCACGGCCCAGCCCTCCAAGCCTCACCCGGACACGCCCGCGCGCTGGTGCGCCGACCAGGGCGGCCGGCCCGCCACGTACCACCCCTACTTCGACGCCGGCCATCAGCTCACGCCTCTTGGCGGTGAACGGCAGCTGTGCGAGTTCACCGCCGAGGACAGCTCGCGCATCACCGTCGCGACCGACACCCTCGCCGCCGGCCTGCCGACGCTCGCTGCACTCGCCTACGTCCGCAAGCCCCCGCTGCCGGAGCACCCGCAGGGCAACCCGTCGGCCGCCTACTGCGCCGCGATCGGCGGAACCACGCAGTTCGGCAACCACAAGAGCGACGTCGGCGGGTGGATCAAGACGGGCGACCCGATCGACCGTGATCACCTGCGGAACATGTGCCTCTTCGCCGACGGCTCCACCATCGACTCCTGGGGACTGACCTACCACACCAACGGCGTGATCCGAGGCGCGGATCTCACCAAGAAGTTCCGCGCCGCCATCCCCACCGGCCGCTGACTCGTCGACTCGTCCTTGAGGCGGTGTGGTGTGGGCCGCGGGCCGCGGGCCGGTCATGCGTTCCACACCACCTGCCGCAGGACGAGGGCGTTGCCTCGCGGGGTTGACACCCTCTGGTGCCCTTCCTGACTGCTGTGCCACGATGCCCTCCGCCCGCAACACGACACGTAACGGAGCGGATGGCCATGGGTGATCATCGCAAGCCGGACCCGGACTTGGACAAGGGCAAGCCGCCGCCCGGCAATTCCGACGGGCAGGTGCCTCCCCCGCCTCCGCCGTCGGGCACGCGCAGGAAATGACTCCGGTGCACGAACTGAGCTCCCTGCGCCGGGCGCACGATGCGGAGATGGAAAGGATCCACGGGTGGCCCGAGAGCTCCCCGTGGATCCGCCGGGCGGTCGCGGCGCTCCCCCGCGACCGCTTCGCGCCCGACCGGCTCTGGCAATGGGACGGCCGTGCCTACGCGCCCGTCGACCGCGAGACCGATCCGCGGCAGTGGGCTGCACTGGTGTACGGCAACGTCTATGAAGCAGCCGTCACCCAGGTCATCGGCGGCCTGGCGACGTCCAGCCTGTCGTGCGAGTCCGTCGTCGCCGACATGCTCGACTGCCTCGATGTCCGCCCCGGCCACCACGTGCTCGAACTCGGGACCGGAACCGGCCGCAACGCTGCCCTTCTCGCCCACCGGACAGGGCCCGGGCGCGTCGTCAGCATCGAGACCGACCCCGGCCTCGCGGAGCACGCGCGGCAGCGCCTGAAGAAGACCGGGTCCGATGTCCACGTGGTCGTCGGAGACGGCGCCGAAGGCCATCCCCGAGCCGCGGCTCTCGAACCCTTCGACCGGGTGATCTCCACCTACGCCGTCGATACCGTCCCTTGGGCGTGGGTGGAGCAGACCCGGCCCGGCGGCCGCATCGTCACTCCTTGGGGACACCTCGGTCTCGTGGCCCTGACCGTGTCCGAGGACGGAAAATCCGCGCGCGGGCACGTCCAGGGGCTGGCCCAGTTCATGCCTGCCCGCGGGAGCACGGGTGGCCCGGACGGAGACTTCTCGCGGGTACGCGCCGGACGGGATCCCGAGCACGAGCACCACGCCCGCCTCGACCTGTCACCGCTGCGCACGGACTGGCACCTGCGGTTCGCGTTGCGCGTCCTGCTGCCGGATGTGCACATCTCCAGTAGCACCGACGCCGACGGGACCAACGCCTGGCTCAACGACAGCGCATCGTCGTGGGCGGCGTTCTACGCCCAGGACGACGGCACTGTCCTCGTCTGCCAGGGCGGGCCGCGCCGCCTGGCCGGAGAGCTCGAGAAGGCGTGGACCTGGTGGTCGGCCGCGGGCGAGCCCGACCTGTACGACTGGGGGATGACGGTCACCCCGGAGCGCCAGTGGATGTGGTCGGGAGAGGAGTCCACGTCGATGCCGCTCTTCGCCGGCGGTACCGATCCCGACGTCCCGTAGAGCGAGCGTCGCCTGGACGGTCCGTACGCCCGCGCACGAGGTGCGATCAACAGTGCGGCGTGGTGACGATGGAGGTGAGCGGTCCGTCAGTTGCCCCGCCTCGTGCGACGGGGGCGCGTGGGGCGGGGCCGTGCCTCCCGCGATGCGGTGGTGGCCCCGGACCCTGCCGCGTAGTGAGGTCATGTGAGGCTCGCGGCTCGTTCCCCTGTGCTCCGGGGCGCGTTCTCGCGGCGCGGGAGCAGCAGCGGGGTGGCCAGGAGGACGACTCCTGCGACGGCTATGGCGGTGCGGGGGCTGGTGAGGGCTGCGAGGAGACCCCACAGAGCGGTCAGGGCCGCGATGGCGGCGCTGCTGCTGACCGACCACGCGGAGAGGGTGCGGGCCACCTTGCCGGGGTCGGTGTGGTCGAGCCGGTAGGTGGCCAGCACGGGGTTGAACAGGCCGCAGCAGGTCACCAGGCCGAGTTGGACGGCGATGATGAGGACGATCCCGGGGACGCCGGGCTGGACGAAGGCGAGCCCGACGGACCAGCACGCACGGAGCGTCCCCGCGCTGAGGATCACCTTGTGCTGCCCGAACCGTGGCACGAGCCGGCGCGCGAGGCGCGAGCCCACGAGGCCGCCGATGCACGGGACCGCGAAGGCGAGACCGTACTGCCAGGGCGTGAACCCGAGGTGGCCCAGCAAGAGGACGGCGAGCAGCGGCTCGGAGGCCATGATCAGGCCGTTGACGATGATCGTGTTGAAGAACAGCGGGCGCAGCGTGGGGTGCGCGAGGATGTGGCGCCATCCTTCGAGCAGGTCGCCTGCTCGCAGCCGCCAGCGGGGGGCTCCGGTCCGTGCGGGGTGCGGTTCTGTGCCGCCGATGGCGCGGATGCCCAGCGCCGAGAGGAGATAGCTGACGGCATCGGCCGCAATGGTGGTCATCGGGCCGAACATGCTGATCGCAGCCCCGCCGAGCGGCGGCCCGATCATGGTCGAGGTCCACGTCGTGGACTCCAGGCGGCCGTTGGCGATGAGCAGGTCCTCCGGTGGCAGGAGTGCCTTGAGGTACGCGCCGCCGGCCGCGTTGAAGGCGATGTTGGCGGCGGCGACGGTAACGGATACGACGAGGAGCTGGGTGAAGCTGAGCAGGCCGAGGGCGTACGCGGCGGGGACGCTCATCAGCGCCGTGAAGCGGATCAGGTCCATCGCGACCATGACCGGTCGCTTGCGGCGAAACTCCACCCAGGGGCCCAGCGGCACCGCGGCCACGGCCCCTACGGCCCGTCCCGCGGCAGCCAGCGCCGCGACCTGGGTGGGGCCGGCGTGCAGCACGAGGATCGCGACCAGGGGGAATGCGCCGAACCCGAGCCAGGTGCCGTAGGAGCTGACGGCGTACGCCGCCCACAACCGTCCGAAGCTCCGTCCCAGCGCCTTTTTCTCCGCCTTTCTGCCCGTCTTTCTGCCTGTCTTCCTGTCTGTCCTTCTGCCTGTCTTGCCGCCCGCCATATCCACCGCGCCGCCCCCTCACCACTCTGAACAACCACAAGCTGATCACCAGCATCAAAGCGAGTAGTGGATGGAGGGATCAAACAACCGATTCAGCAGCAAGCCACAACCATTGGTTGTATCGAAGGGACGCCGACCTCGCCGGTCGCGCTCAGGAATCCGTCGGTCGGTCAACGTGCCGGTCGGCCGAGGGCGCCGCCGGTTCCGCCGAGGAGTCGGTCAGCAGAGGGAACAACCGGGTGACTGCGGCTACGGCCATGGCGCCGGCAGGGCGCGCGGCGGGCATGCGGTCCCGTTCGCGGTAGCCGGCCAGGAGGCCGCGGATGGAGGCGGCGAGTTCGGTCATCTCCTCCGGGGTGAGGTGGACCACCGCACTGAAGCTCTCGTCGTGCCGCCACTCGGCCGGCGCCTGGCCCCGGTGTGCCAGCCAGTGCTGGTAGCTCTCGTCTTCCAGGCCGCGTGCGAGTGTGTCGAACCCTTCCGGTACCCGGACAGTGCGGTCGGCCCGGTCGGCCCGGTCGGCCTGTTCGATCCCGTCGGGAGACCCCCACCGCAGCTGCCACGGCCGTGCCCTGCCGTCCGTGTGGGGGGCCTCCTCGATGAGGCCGTGCCGGGCGAGCTGCCGCAGGTGGAAGGAGCAGAGGCCGGAGCTGTGGCCGAGGCGTTGGGCAGCTTGCGTGGAGGTGACGGTGCCGGCCTCGGCGAGCAGGTCCAGCAGGGCGATCCGTACGGGGTGTTCGGGCAAGGAAGGCCGGTTGCGGTGCGGCAGCGGGCCCGGGCTCTTGTTGTCGTCTTCTATGTCACGCACTTTGCAAAGTCTGCTACTTTGCAAAGTGTTCGGTCAAGATCACTGCGCCGGGACATCGGCCTTGCCCCGGCCAGTTGAGGAATCTTCGGAAGGCGTTGATAGTTCATGACTGGTCAGTCCGGTCACGTAGCTCAGGACCGCCGGGTGCGTGTGCAGGGCGAGCCTGTAGAGCACTACCCGCGGCTCGCCCCGGAAGCGGAACGGGGCGAGGTGCGCCGCATCACCGTCGTCGGGGAGGAGATCCTTGCGCGCAGGTGCCAAGAGGTCACGCAGTTCGGCACTCCCGAACTGTCACGCCTGATCGATGACATGTTCGCCACCAACCAGGCAGCCGACGGCGCGGGGCTCGCCGCCAACCAGATCGGTGTGGACCTGCAGTTGTTCGTATGGGACATCACGGACGAGTGGGGGGTGCGGCACGTGGGTCACATCACCAACCCCGTTCTCGACGACATACCGGCGGAGGATCGCGAGCTGGTGGAGGAGTCGGAGGGGTGCCTTTCCGTCCCCGGCCCCTACCGCATGGTGCCGCGTCCGGACCGTGCCGTCGTCCGGGGCCGCGACAAGGACGGGAAGCCGCTGGTGATCGAGGGCAGGGGCTACTTCGCCCGGTGCCTGCAACACGAGACGGACCACCTTCACGGTCACCTCTACCTGGACCGGCTCGGCCGGAAGGAACGGAAGTCGGCTCTCGGCGAGATGGCTGCTCTCAAGGACGAGGTGTTCGCCCGGCGTGCCGCTCGGGCTCAGAAGCTCGGCAAGTGACGCGGCGGGCAAGGACGTTGGTCACGCGGTCACGGTGGTCACGCGGTCACGCGGTCACGCGGTCACGCGGTCACGCGGTCACGCGGTCACGCGGTCACGCGGTCACGCGGTCACGCGGTCACGCGGTCACGGCACGATCGTCCAGCGCTGACGGGCGTCGTCGCTGCAGGTGCGGATCGTCGCATAGCCCGTCTCCGGCGCCGACGGCACCAGGCACAGGTGCGCGGCCTCGTTGCGGAAGCGGAGGGTGCCGTCGCCGTCCATCTCCGCCTGCCAGCGATGCCCCGTGCCGTCCGTCTTGCTGCCGCGGCCGGTGCAGTCGTGCAGCACGGCACGCTCGCCCGGGTGGAGCTGGACGCTGTTCCCGATGCCGACGCACAATCCACTGCGGCGTCCCTTGATCCGGACGAGGCTGTCGCCGCTGCCGGCGTACTGGACGTCCCATCACTGGGAGCTGACCTCGTTGCCGCCGGCGGGTGGTCAGCGGGGTGCCGTCTGCGCCGCTCCCACTGAAGTTGTCCAGGTAGAGGCCGTTCCACGCGCGCAACCGGGCCCGCCCCTCACTGTCCTCCCACGCGCTCTCGGGCACGGCGCGGGAGTTGTCCCACCACTGCTGGGAACGCATGTCACCGCACGGGAAGGCCACGGCCGGCTCCTCGTTCCCGGTACCGGTCAGGCACAGGTCCGGGTAGAGGCAGTTGTGCCAGCGCAGCGGGCCGCCGGGCGCGCCCGGGTCCTCGGGGTGCCACTGGGCCTGGGGCGAGTCGCACGACAGCATGAGGATCGGGGACGTCGGAAAGAACGGTGCACCCGCTCGGGGTGCACCGCTTCGGTCCCGGGTGACGGAACCCTGCCTGTGTGCGGGTCGCAGCCTGCGGCTCCTTGCAGGAGCGCCCCACAGGCGGGGGACAAAGGTCAGCCGATCGTGATCATTTTGGCGATGCTGGGGACCCCTGCTGCGTCGAGGGCGAAGAGCATGTAGGTGCCGGGCAAGGCCACTCCGGGATCGTCCGGGACCTTCAGTTCGTAGGAGGCGCCGCCCGCTGGGTTGCGGTCCGTCTGCCGGAAGGTCAGCGGGACCCTCCTCTGGTCGTTGTCGACGGAATGCGTCGCCGCTCCGGCGCGTACCAGCGAGAAGGCGGTGACCGGCTTGTCGGTTGTCACCGGCAGGGCGGCGCCGTTCGCGACTCTGGTGGGCGGCGTGCTGGTGAAGGCCGGGCGGGGCTTCCGGGTGCCGTCCGGGTTGAGGAGGTACGGCGGGGTGAAGATCGCCCCGTCGGAGTGGTTGGTCGCGCAGTCACCGCACAGCCCTCCCCCGCCGGAGAAGATCCGTCCGTCGGGCAGCAGGTTCGCCACGCTGTGATAGTTGCGCGGGACCGCCATGCTGGCCATCTTGGTGAAGGCCCCCGTCGCAGGGTCCCAGAGCTCCGGGGTCATCACCGAGGTGGCGTCGCTGAAGGGGACGGGGTAGGACTGCCCGCCGAACACCGCCACCTTGCCGTCCGGCAGGACGACGCTGTTGCTGAACGAGCGGGCGTAGCCCATGTCGCCGGTGCGCTTGCTGACGGGCGGAGTGCCGGCGCCGGCGCCGAGATCGACGGTGTAGGCGCGACGGGTGGCGTTCACGTTCTCGTACGCGGTGGCTCCGCCGAGCGTGAGGAGCTTGCCGATGTCGTAGGAGACGGCGTTGCCGTTCATGGCGTCCGGGCTGTCGGCGCGCGTTCCTGCCGGGGTGATGGTGCCGTTGCCGGTGGTGTCGATCCAGTTCAGCTGCTTGCTCGGCCCGAAGTGCAGCACCCGGCCGCGGGAAGTGGCGTGCAGCCACTGGTGGTTGTCGGCACGGTAAGGACCGGCGGGGTCGGCGGTCATGGTGTCCCTGGCGGGAACGCCGGGCAGTTTGCGCCACTTGCCGCTCGCCGGGGACCAGACCTCCCCGTCCTTGTCCCCGCGAGCGCCGCTCCAGGATCCGCCGAGCACGAACGCGTCGCCGTTCGAGAGGAGCGTCATCGCCTGGTACCCGCGGGGGATGTTCATCTCGCCGGTCGCGGACCAGGTGTCGGTGCGCGGGTCGTAGATGCTGGCGCGGGAGGCGTTGCTGCCGCCGGTGACCAGCACCCGGCCGTCGGCGAGCATGGCGATGCCGGGACAGAACATGTCGTGGCCGGTGTTGTCGACCCGGCGCTGGGTGACCTGCCCGGTGCCTAGGTCCATGATGGCGGTCTGGGTGTATCCATTACTGCCCCCGAACCGGTCGATTGCGTACGCGGACCAGGCCAGCAGCTTATTGTTCGGTAGGACGGCCGTGGCCACGGGGACGAGCGGGAAGCCGGTGACCCGGTCCCAGGCGCCGGAGACGGTGGGGTCGGCGGGGCCGCTCAGCCGGATCTCGGCGGCCGAGCTCCACGGGCCGCGATTGCCGGCCTCTGAGGTCGCGGTCAGCCGGACGAACCGCGCCGGGGTGGGCCGGGTGAACGTGGTGCTCTTGACGGTGTCGTCGTCCTTCCACACACCGGCGGCCACAGGGGTCCCGAACGAGACGCCGTCGAGGCTGGTGGCGACGGAGTACGCGCCGATGCGCCCGTTGGCGCCGCCGCCGGACTTGCGGGGCTGGTAGGTGAGCGCGGAGACAGTCTGCGTGCGGTGCATGTCGATGGTGACGGAGTGGGGCAGCGAGGCCGCGTCGGCCGACCACCGGCTGTGCCAGATCGTGTCGGCGTCGCCGTCCAGGACGTTGGCGGCGCGGTTGTCGGCCTTCGCGGTCTCCTCGTCACTCGCGGAGGCGGTCCAGCCGGTGGTGGGCAGTTCGACGACGGAGGCGGGCAGCCCCGGGTCGCCCAGCAGCTGGATCTCGGCGGCCGAGCTCCAGGGACCGCGCTTGCCGGCCTCTGAGGTCGCGGTCAGCCGGACGTACCGGGTGCCCCGGGCGGCGAAGCTCAGCGTCTTGGTCGTGGCGTCGTCGGCCAGGGTTCCGCTTGCAACGGCCGCGCCCCAGTTCTTCCCGTCGGTGCTGAGGTGGATGGCGTACTCGCCGATCCGACCGTTGGCGCCGTCGGTGCGCGGCTGGTAGAGGAGCGCGGACACCACTTCGGTGCGGTGCATGTCGATGACGAGGGAGTGCGGGAACGGGGCGGCGTCGGCCGACCACCGGCTGTGCCAGATCGTGTCGGCCTTGCCGTCCAGGACGTTGGCGGCGCGGTTGTCGGCCTTCGCGGTCTCCTCGTCACTCGCGGAGGCGGTCCAGCCCGCCCGGGAGAGAACGGGGGCCGCCGGCTCCATGGCCGAGGCCGGTGCCGCGGCGTGGTGCGGGCGCGACCGGCGGGCGTCGGTGTCCTCGGCGGCGGCCCCACCGCCGTGCGTGCCCAGTACGGGCAGGAAGGCGACGAGAACCACCACGAGGGCGAGCAGGATGAGCCCCTGGGATCTGAGGCGGGATCTGAGACGGGAGAGTCGGAGCAGGCCGGTCCGGTGGGATATGCCGGTCCGACGGGACGGGTCGGTTAACACATCGACTCCTGGGGATGTGGAAGACTTGGAAGATCCGGAAGATCTTGAAGGCCTGGAAGATCTGGAAGGTCAGGTTTGCGAGGTCTGTTGTCAGGTGTGCGAGGTGTGTCAGGCCTGTCTAAAGTCAGGCGGTCAGTCAGCACAGACGACGCCCCTGAACTCGGACAGAAGAGGTCACTTTCCTTGCCGGGAGGAGGGGTGTAAAGACATCAATCCGGCCGACTGCGGGGAAGGACACACTCCGGGTGTCGGCGAGGGTCCGAGTAACCCTCTGGGGCTGGGGACGGGCACTCCGCACACCGTGGCTGTTTCCGCGTCCCGGAGCCCCCGTCCCGGATCCGTAGGCGCCTAGACTTCCGCCGTGAACGACAGCACCCATGGCATACGAATCAGACCGGGCAGCTTGGCCGATGCACCGGCCATTCTGGCCATGCTCGACTCCGCGGTGGTCTGGATGAACGCTCGCGGCAACACCGAGCAGTGGGGCACGACGCCCTATTCACAGAGGCCCGGCGGGACGGAGCGGGTCGAGCAGTACACAACCGAGAACATCCCGTACGTTGCGGAGCTGGGCGGGGCGCCTGCCGGAGCCCTGGTGCTGGACTCCGGGCCCAGCCCGCAGATGCCGATCGCGGCGGCCGGGGAACCCGAGCTGTACGTACGACTGCTGGTTTCCGACCGGCGGTACGCCGGTCTGGGCATCGGGGCGGCGCTGCTGGCGCATGCTGCCGAAGAGGCTAGGCGGGCCGGTGTGGAGCTGCTACGGGTGGACTGCTGGGCGGGTGGCGGGGGCGAGCTGGTCTCGTTCTACGAACGCAACGGGTTCGCTCGCACCGACCGCTTCTTGTCCGGGTCCTGGCCGGGACAGGTGCTGGCCCGCCGGGTGGGTTGACGGACGCCGCCAAGTCCTCGGATCGCGACACGACCTGTCAAGTGGCCCCGTTGCCTTCAGGGAGGTAGGAGGAGGCGGCGCCACCACCGCAGCAAGCCGCCTCCCGGCTCCGGCTCCGGCTCCGGCTCCGGCTCCGGCTCCGGCCACGCTCATCGGTCGAGGCCGCCGACCACGCTGGGAAAGAACTCAGCGCTTTGTACGTATTCCATGGCCTTGGTGAACTCCGGGTCACTGAGGCGGCGTTCCATCTCCTGCGGACCCGGGTCCTCCACCCGGGTCTGGATCCAGTACAGGTTGCCCAGCGGATCACGCACCCGGCCGACCCGGTCGCCGAAGAACAGGTGAGTGACCTCTGTGACGGAGGTTCCGCCGGCCGCAACTGCCTGGCGGTGCACGGCGTCGGCATCCTCGACGTACAGGCGGAGGAAACCGGGAGTCGGCGGCCACTCCGGCCGCGCGTCGAACATCATCACCACCGAGTCGCCGATCCGTACCTCCGCGTGCTCGATGCTGCCGTCCTCGCCCGCCAGGCAGGCGAGCTCTTCCGCGCCGAAGGCTCGCTTCATGTAGTCGATGAGCTGGACCGTGTCGCGGGAGATGAGCCACGGCGTCACGGTGCTGCAGCCCTCGGGAACCGGCTTGACGGGCATGGGAACTGCCTCCTGGAGTGCGAGAGGGCGAGTGCCTCGATGTGGCGATGAGGCTAATCGCGGTATAGGTCAGTTCGTGTCCTAGAAGAGACGAGCCTCACCGCCTGGCCTGGCCCTGGCCGAACGTGGCCGGAGGCCGTGTTTCCCGGCCGGCGTCGCCGTGCCGCCCTGCCCAGGGCCGGGCACATCCACGTATCCGGGCGATCGGCGGTCAGGAGATCAACCGGGCTGCTATATACACGGAATGACCTTCTCACATGCATCCCGGCGCCGCTTCCTGCGCACCGCGGCCGCGGTCGCCGCCCCTTTGCCGGCGGTGGCGGCGCTTTCGCCTGCCGCGAGGGCCGCCACTTCCGACGGGTCGCGGTCGCCCCATCGTTCGGCGGGGCAGTTGGAGGGCTGGACCGGCGAGTGGCCTCAGCACCTCAAGGATGCGGTGGAGCGGGCCATGCCCGTCGCCGTGGAGTGGGCTCGCGGCGCGCGCCGGCCTTTCGGTGCGGTGCTGCTCGACGCCGGCAGCGGCGCCCTCGTGGCCGGGGCCCGCAACACCACGGACAAGACCGGTGACGCCACGGAGCACGCGGAGCTCAACCTGCTGCGCGAGGCGGCCGAGGCGGAGCTGCACCTGCCCTCTCACGTGGTGGTGACCACGGCTGAGCCTTGCGCCATGTGCGCGGGCGCGCTCTTGTGGAGCGGGGTGCGGGCCGTCGCCTACGGCACGTCCGTCGCGAAGCTCATCTCGTTCGGTGTGGCGCAGATCGACCTGTCCTTCGACGAAGTCGTGCGGCGTTCGCTGCTGAAGCGGCGGCCCGCGGTGGCCGGTGACGTGCGAACGGATCTGACGGATCCCCTCTATCGCGGCCTCCCGAGGTGAGATCGGGGGCGGCTCGCCCGTCCGCGGATCCAGGCGCCGAGGAGAAGCCTCCGGCCCGGCTCGGCGCGTCCCGAGCCCAGATGGGCGCCTACCTCGCCCGGTGGACCGGAGCTCGTCGAGATCATCACCACCATGCGCCCCGTCTGGCACACTCCAGTTGACTGCACACGAGCAACCTGCCGCTTCTGCGAGACATCACCTCCCCCTTGGAGAACCCGATGGACGCTCTGTCGCCGACCGGCCCCGACCGCGTCGGCCCGTACCGTCTTGAAGGCCGGCTCGGCGCCGGCGGTATGGGTGAGGTCTTCCTGGGGCGTTCCCCTGGTGGGCGGCAGGTGGCGGTCAAGCTCATCCGGCAGGAGCACGCCGCCGACCCGCAGTTCCGCAGGCGCTTCGCCCGGGAGGTGGAGGCCGCACGACAGGTCGGTGGGTTTCACACCGCTCAGGTCATCGACGCCGACCCGGAAGCGGAGTCGCCCTGGCTGGTCACCGCGTACATCCCGGGCCGTTCCCTGGACGAGGTGGTCGCGAGCGACGGCCCGCTCGCCTCAGAGACGGTGGGCGCGCTCGGCGCGGGGCTCGCCGAGGGGCTCGCCGCGATCCATGCGTGCGGGCTCGTCCACCGGGACCTCAAGCCCAGCAACGTGATCATGTCGGATGACGGCCCGCGGATCATCGACTTCGGCATCGCCCGGCCGGTGGGCGCGAGTTCGCTGACCTCGGCGGGTGTGGTCATCGGTACGTTCGCGTTCATGTCGCCGGAGCAGGTGCGCGCGGACCAGGCCCATGCAGCGGGCGACGTCTTCTCGCTCGGCGCGGTGCTGGCCTACGCGGCAACGGGCCGTGGACCGTTCGACGCGGAGACGATCCCGGCGATCGTGCATCGCATCCTCAACGAGGCACCGGAGCTCGGCGAGGTCTCGGGAACGCTCCGGAACACGATCGAGGCGTGCCTCGCGAAGGACCCGGACGACCGCCCGGCCGCCTCTGACCTGCTGACGGTGCTGGGACCGGCCACCGGGCGGCCGCGGGCTTCCGAGGCTTCTGGGACATCCAGGACCCCCGGGACCTCCGGGGCTTCCAGGGCTTCCGACGCCCCCGCACGCGAAGCCCCATCGCCCCCATCGCCCCCATCAGCCACACTGCCCCTTGCGACCCAGCCCACCGTCAAGACCCCGCAGACCGCGACGCCGCCCGGCGCCCCTCCGCCCGCCCCTCAGGGCCTCGGCCGTCGCCGGGTGCTCGGCCTGGCCGGCGGTGCCCTCGCACTCGTCGGCGGCGGCCTGATCGCCGCGACCCGGCTGAGCGGCAAGGACCATGGCGACGAAAAACCCCCGACGCCCCTCACCAACGTGCCAACAGCCCGGCCCCTTTGGCAGAGCCGCGACATCCCGACCGTCTCCGCGCTCACCGCACACCCCGACGGCGTCCTCTGCACGGGCTACGAGCCAGAGGATTCCATCAGGGAACGCACTGCCCTGTGGAACCTGGGAGCCAAGGGGACCATCGCCTGGCATCTGCCGCTGCCCGACCTCGCCGTCATACGATCGAGAGGACTCGGCTCGGGCGTGGTTGACCAGGGCACGTTCTACTTCGGCGGCTCGGGGCCACGCTACGTCAGCGGTTCGAAGAAGGTGCCCACCCAGGTCGTCGCCGTGGATCTCGCACGCGGCACCCGGGCCTGGTCGGCGGAGCTCGACGAGCCGCCCCGCTACGTCGACGCGATCTGCGGCATCAAGGACGGGCGCCTCTACGCCACGAGCACCACGACCACGTGGGGTCCGCGGCCCGTGCTCTGGGCGGTGGACATCGCCTCGCGCCAGAAGGTCTGGCGGTGCGAGACCGGCTACGAGAGGAAGAACCTCCGCCGTGGGGCGTCCAGCACCCTGATCGTGCCGCGCTTCGGGGGCCGGGTTTTCCACCTGGCCTCCTCGCACGACGCGGGCCAGGAAGCGCAACTCCAGGCGTTCGATGCCGCGCACAGCTACATCGAGGGCTGGAAGGCCGCGCTGCCCGAGGCACTCGGCAACGTCAGCGACCAGCCCAGCCTGTGCGCGGCGGAGAATGCGCTCATCTACGCGTCCAGCAGCCTCGTCTGCCTCGACCCCGAGTCCGGTGAGCGCCTGTGGACCAAGGAACAGCCCTCCGGCAGCTACGACGGATTCAGCACTCCGGTGGCCGGCGCGGACGGCTCGCTCGTCTACGTCGTCTCCCGGATCCGGGACACGGCCGAGTCGGGCAAGCGGGTCACCGCGCTGACGCTGCAGGCTCTCGACCCCCGCTCCGGGAAGGAGAGGTGGCGCTCGTCCGTGGCCGCCGAGATCGGTTCCCAGGAGAAGCCCGGCCCGGTCAATCTCCTGATCGACGGCTCCACGCTGTACGTCCTCGTCGGGCAGGTCGTGAACGTGGAGTACGACGAGGACTCCTACATCGACGGGAACAACCCCGTCCTGCACCCCTTCGTCTGGGCCGTGGACGCCGCCGGCGGAACGTCACGCTGGAAGTACGTCCCACCAGGTCCCTTCAATGCGGCCGCGGGGTACGGGCGGCTCTACGTCTCCACCCGGGACGGCGTTGTCGCCCTGTCGGCGGAGGGTACGAGTGCGTGACTGGTGGAGTTGACGGATCCGGGGTAGCCGGGCTTCCCGAGCGGGCCGGACCATGCCAGCGGCGGGCGTACGTACGCCCGTGCAGGTCGTTACCCCACCGAAGTGCCCGAGCAGGGGCCGTCCGCTCCGCAATTCGCGTGAATGTGACATCAGGTTCCGCCTGACACGATATGTCGACCATCCTATTTGTCGACCTATGACCTATACCGGGAGATGCTGATCTCGTCTCCTGAGTGGCGGTGGGTGGCATGCCGGTTCCTGCTGTGGTGCGGCGGTGGTGGCGCGGCAGGTGGCGCCTGCTGGTGGCCGGCCTCATTCTGGGGTGCCTGACCGCCGGGGCCCTCCCCGCCGCCGGGATCCTCCCCGCCGCCGGGGCGCAGGAGCTGAGCACCACAGCGGACCTGCGTGTCGCGTCGCTGCGGGCCGTCTACAACAACGGCAAGGACCCCGGTGAGACCGAGAAGGTCGACATCTGGGTCTACAACGCCGGGCCCGGCACCGCCCGCGGCATCAGGCTGCGCGTGCCGTACACCTACCGCATGGTCTTCGACCACGTGCAGCTGCTCTCCAGGGAGATCCGTTCGGGGGACCGTCCGTCCGAGCCGCCCAGCGGTGGCTGGGTCAACGAGGTGAACCAGTGCGCGTACGACGAGAGCGACGACAGCGGGAACAACCCGTACAGCGACACCTGGCTGCTGGTCTGCCCGCTGCGTGACCTCCCAGCACGCACGTTGGTGAAGGTCCAGGCCACTTTCACGATGTCGCCCTGGAACGTGTTCACCGACCGCCGGTTCACCACCTGGGTGACGTCCGACACCACGGACCCCGTAGCCGACAACGACCGCGACGTGTACACCATCACTCCCAATCACAACGACGACCCCGACGCGTACTGGCAGCGCCCTGGACGTGTGGACCAGCTGGACGACCTGGAGGACGCTCCGTCCTGCGACCGCGGGCTGCCCGCCGACACGGAAGTGCTCGTCTGGAGCCGGAGCGTCCTCGACGGGACGTACTGGTCCCGTCCGGTCCGCATCGACGCGGTGCGGACCGGTGACCTGGTGGGCACGATGAACACCGGATCCGGCGGGCGGTCACGGGGATTCGCCCTGCACAAGGTCACGAAGGTGTTCAAGGAGGAGCGGGCCGCGGTCGCCCTCACCTCCATGAAGGTCACCAGCCCGCCCGACGGCCTCGGACGCACCATCCGCGCCGCGGCCGGCGAACGCTTCCTCATCTGGCGCGAGCAGTCCACGCCGCCCGTGACCGCCCTGGGCTACTGGCGGGCGAGCCGGCTGTGGAACTCCGCTCCCCTGTTCTCCTGGGACAGGGAAGGGCGCCCGGGCTCCGTCGGCATCACCGAGGTGACGACGGACAAGCCGGCCGCCATGGCGCTCTACAACCTCGAGATCGACTCCGTACACAACTTCCAACTGGCCGCGGGGGCATTCGTACACAACGGCCCGCCCGGCTGCAACAACGTCAACCTCGCCGCCGCGGCGGCCGCGGCATCCGCGCTGCAGGCAAGCATCAGCTATCACCTCCGCCCCCGCCCGCCCACCGCGCCCCCGCCTCCGCGCCGCCCCGGACCGCCGGTCCTGCCCGTGGACGTGCCGCGCCAGGACGAGGACGGCACCTGGCTCATCTACCTCTACCGCGAGGACACCCCGGGCGTCATCGCCCACATGGAGGAAGCCGTCGCCGACAGGCACCCGTGGCGGCTCACCTACGACCCGGACGGCGCCCCGGCACGCCGCCGTGCGGCACTCAGCGGCTCCCCCGCCTTCACCCAGGTCCTCGACGTGGTCTCCGGCCCCCGGCAAGGCGCTCCCGTCGGCATGCTCGACCGGGACGAGTACCCACCCGCCGTCAGCGCGGAAGGCGGCGCATCTGCCAGCGTCGTCTACCTCGACGCCGAGGACAACCAGCGCGCGGGCAGACTGATGGGTCAGCAGTTCCGGGCCTACGGGATGAGGCCCGGCGACCGCTTCCGCTTCGTCATCATCGAACCCGACTACAGCAGCGTCACCTTCCTCGGCGAGAACACCTCCCCGCCGCGCTCCGCAACCGCGTCCCCAACCCCGTCCGCCCACCGCCGCCCCGGCGCAGCGCAACCGGCCGACGACCGCTTCCCCACCCCCGGCTCTTGGGGCCTCGCCTTCCACGACACCCGCGGGGCCGCCGTCGAAGTCGTCACCGGTCGCTGCGCCGACCTCGCGGAGCACGAACTGCCCGCGTCCCTGCCCACCGCCGCGGTCGCCCGAGCCACCGACTACCTGCTCCAGGCCGACTGTCCCGTACAGGCCATCGTGCGCGGGCAGCGCGAGGACGTCCACGAGGGCTACAACCCCGTGCCGCCGGGCTGGCGGGGCGGCGGGCTGGAAGGCTTGGTCGTCTACGTCACGTAGGCAGGTGGGCACGTAGGCACGTAGGCACGTAGGCACGTAGGCACGTAGGAGCGGCATCCGGCGAGGTTCGGAGCCCGTGACTTTCCTTCCGCCGGCAGCGTTAATCAACGGGTGCTTTGAGTCCAACCCCTATCGGATCAACGCACCGAAGGGGTAGGCGTCCTGATGGAGGGGGTCGAAAGGTTGACGAAACACCCGCAGCTTCCCCGGGCTGACTGGCTCGCCCGCCGTGCGCGGATCCTGGGGTGCGCTGCTTCCCTGGTGCACGACGCCGAGGAGCGGATCCTGCTGCTGCACACCTCGTGGAGCGATGAGTGGCAGCTGCCCGGTGGCGGTCACGACGAGGGCGAGGATCTGTGGCACACCGCGGTGCGCGAGACGTACGAGGAGACCGGCCTGGCCATGCCGGACCACCCTGAGCTGCTGGCCGTGGACTGGGGCCTGCACCCTGAAGGCATCCCCGAGATCTTCACCCTGTTCAAGGGACCGCTCGTCGATGCGAGCACGGTCGACGTGAAGCTGTCCGACGAGCACGACGACTGGCGCATGCTCACCGCCGAAGAGTGGGCGCCCCTGGTGCATCCGGAGCAGGCTCGCGTGCTGGCCGTCGCGACCGAGGTTCTGCGGGGCGGGCGGTGCCGCTATCTGCGCGAGGCCAGTCACTTGGCCGATGTCCGGTAGTGGGCGCGGCAGGACTACAGGGGAGGGGAATGCCGATGGCGAATCAGTGGGTGCCGCCTGAGGAGTACAGACGCTGCCGATGCACGCCCACGGAAGATCGTCCCCTTCAGCTGCGCTGCTCGGCCCCGGCGGCGCTGGGCGTCCGGCAGTGGCCCGGCGGCAACACCGATACCTAAGGGGAGCCTTCATGCCCGGCATCATCTTGATGTGTGACCCGTGCGTCGCGGCGATACCGGTCCGTGAGTGCGGTGAACGGCTCAGGGACGTGCGCTACAGCCGTCTGCTGGTGGATCGCAGCCGGCAGGACGCAGAGGGTGCCTTCGCACACGTTCGGGAAGGTGTCCTCGAACGCCTTCAGCGCGCGCAATCGGCACTTCCTGACGGAGTGCGGCTGCTGCTCGTCGAGGGCTACCGTCCGCCGGCCCT
Organism: Streptosporangium nondiastaticum; assembly: GCF_003011965.1. GTDB lineage: Bacteria > Actinomycetota > Actinomycetes > Streptomycetales > Streptomycetaceae > Streptomyces > Streptomyces nondiastaticus. The sequence continues at coordinate 207,568 of NZ_PXWG01000001.1, read as the reverse complement.
CCAGGAGCAGTACTTCGAGCGGTACGTCGCGTGGTTGCGGGCCGCGAACCCGCAGTGGTCCGGCACCCAGGTGCACAGGGCCGCCAGCCGCTTCGTCGCTCCGCCGGAAATCGCTCCGCACACTGCCGGGGCAGCCGTCGACATCACCCTCGCCGACGCGAACGGCCACGAGCTCGACCTGGGCACCGATACGAACGCGACTCCTGAGGAGAGCGACGGCGCCTGCTACATGGACGCCAAGAACATCAGCGCCAAGGCGCGTTACCACCGGCGCATTCTCGCCCATGCCCTAGCCGGTGCGGGGCTTGTGAACTACGAGACCGAGTGGTGGCACTGGAGCTACGGGGACCGCTACTGGGCCGTGAAGACCGGATCCCCGACCGCGCTGTACGGCCCGTGCTCCCTGCCCGCTCAGCAGGGGTAGCCGCAGCCGCAGCCGCAGCCGCCGAGCGAACCGCGGCATGGTTCCTTCTCTCCGCCACCGACCCACGGTGAGATCCTGGCCGACTCGGCCTTCAGCAACTCAGCAACGTACATGAGTACCGGTTCGAGGAGCGGCGGGATTGGACTCCGCGCCAGGCGCTCGGCAATCGCGTCGCCGAGCAGGATTCCAGGCTGGAAAAGGCGCAGCCATCAGCAGCAACATGCCGGAGCAGCGGAGAACAGCGCCCACCTGGGCGGGGCCCGGCCTATGAGCGACTTCTCCTGCACGGAAGTCCTGAGCGGCTGCACACCGGTTCGCTGGTGGCCCTGGCGGAGTCACCCAGCAGGCGGCGAGCGGCTACCAATCCCATAGCCTTCCGGCACCTCGTTGGTGAGCGATATTCGCCGCCTCCTATGCTGCGTCACGTCTCATTTTCTACTGCGCGCAGAGGGTGTTATGGCGATCGCGTTCGAGCTGGTGGTCAACTTCGGACACGACGTCGAGGCCGCGCAAAGAGCACGTGCGATCGCCGCCGGATGGCCTGCGCTCACGGCAGGCGGCCACCGCATTGGCCTGCACCCGGCAGCGCTCGACCGGGTTTCCTCGGAGTACTCGGACGGGACGTATGCAGAGTTGTCGGTTGTCCCGGTCGGGGTGGGCATGGGGGTAGCCCTGGACCGGGCGCTTCCGCAGGCCGCTCTGACGTCCGTGGAGTTCACTCAGCTGGGGCGTGGCCTGTACGACCTGCTCACGCAGTTCGACGGGTACCAGGCGGCGAAAGTCGGCTGGGATCCCGAGTCGCTGGTCGATGTGGACTGCCTGCGTGCGGAGTGGGCCGACGAGTTGGCAAGGGGGGCCCTCGACGGCTTGGTGCTCTCGGAGCGGCTCCGCGATAGCCTCGGAGCCGTCAGCCTCTCTACGTCGTTCGCTCCGGGGTTTGTCTGGATCCCTTGGCGGGGAGCAAGGCCCTCCGCCCTGACTGCGGATCGCTCCTGATCCACATCAGGTAGCGTAAGCGGTGCGAAGGTCTCCCATCGGCTGTCGGCAGCGCATCGAGAGCCTGTGACCATACGCTGGGCCTCCGATGCACGGCTGCGCATGGCCGGGCTCCAGTGCGGAAATCTGCAGCGCGGGCGTATCGGTCTGAACGACGCTCGTGCAGGTACGTGGGCGCTTGTGCCCCTGCCGAGCAGGTGCAGGACAGCCTCGCTGCCGATCGGCCAGAGGCAAGGGCAGTGCGGCCCCGGTCAAGCTCGGTGTGTCAGCAAGTCGTCCAGTTCGGCGGCGAAGAGCAGGGCCGGGTCGAAGCCCATGTTGGTGAAGTGGCCGGCGAGTTCCAGGGACAGCACACCGTGCAGCCGGGTCCAGAAGGCCAGGGCGCGGTGGAGGGCCGAGGGTGGGGCGGGGTGGCCGTCAGCCCAGTCTCGGTGGTCATCCAGGTGGGCGCTGAACGGTGCAGCGGAGCCGGTCGGGGCAAGGGCCGTGCACGCGTCGAGCAGGGCGGTCATGATCTCGGAGGAGATGCCGGTGATGTCCTCGGGCGCGTGATAGCCGGGGACGGGAGTGCCGTAGATGAGGAGGTACCGCTGCGGGTTCTCCACGGCCCAGCCGCGCAGGGCGTGTGCCAGTCCGGCCAGGTCGGCACCCGTAGCGACGGCCGTGCGAAAGGTCCCGGCGAGGCTTTGATATGCCTCGCGGATGAGTTCGGTGATCAGCTCGTCGCGGCTGGCGAAGTAGCGGTAGAGAGCGGGGCCGCTCATGCCCATCTGTTTGGCGATCGCGTTGAGGGAGAGCGCGGACGCCCCCGCCGTGGCGATCTGCTCCCAGGCACGCTCCTTGATCTCCGCGCGCACCTGGACGCGATAGCGCTCCCTCGGGCTCTTCGCCTCGGTCTTCGCCATGACCTGCCGCCTCCCCCTTCGCATGGCTGCATACTCAAAGTTTTGTTAGAGGCTATCACGAACCTGTTGACCCCCACCCACCCTCGCGTTATACCTTCTAACGAACAATCAATCTTCTAGCTCGGCGTGTAAGGCGCGGGGGGCGGTTGCGCAAGCGTGCCCTTTACGGCCCGCGCCGAACTCTCTTCTCAATCAGGCAACACTCGCTCACCACCTGACAGGGGGAACATCATGTTCGGCATTCGCAGCTCCCGTAGTCGCGCCGCCCTGTTCACCGTCCCGATTGCCGCCATCGGCGTCCTCGGCACCGCCGCCTTACCGGCCGGGGCCACCACCGCTCACCGCATCACGCCTCTCACCTGCCACGGGGAAGGCGTCGATCCTGACGCCCTCGTCCACTACCGGACCGAGACCGTGATCCACGCCCCGCTGCGCACCATCTGGAAGCTGCAGACCGACGTCGAGCACTGGCCGACCTGGCAGGGCGCCGTCACCGCCGCGGACCGACTCGACCAGGGCCCCTTTCGCAAGGGTTCGGCTTTCCGGTGGACGATGCCGATACCCCCCAACCCCACGGCTCCCGCCACCAGCCTGGAGATCACCTCGACCGTCGAGCAGCTCAAGCGTCACTCGTGCATCCGCTGGACCGGCCCCGCTGTCGCCGCAGGAGTGCACATCGACGGCGTCCACGTATGGAACTTCACCAAGGTCAAGGGCGGCGTCCGTGTGAGTACCGAGGAGACGCACACCGGCGCCCAGGTCGAAGCGGACGTTCCCACTGCGACCAGGACCCTCGGCGAGGGCCTCGAAGCATGGCTGCACGGCCTCAAAAGCGCTGCCGAATCCACCAACCACGACCTGTCGCGCTGAAGCACGATCCGGACCGGACGACCGGCCCCGCGCTGCCGTCCTCCTCAGCCCCACGTGTGAGGATGGCGGCAAGGCAGCACGCGGGGCGGTCGGTGTGATCGCCGGACGTGTCGCTTCAGGTAGTCGACCTTGAAGTCGCCCCAGTCGGCCTTCTCCGGCCGGTCGTTCGCGGCAGGCATCCGGCGCTCTGCCAGGAGGCACCGGGGTTGGGCTTCGCGGGGGTGTGTCTGCTGCCTGACGCCGGGCCGAGCCGGGTTAGGGTGACCGATATGGATGATCTTGAGCTGCCGTATGTCCAGGTGAACGGGCATGCCATCGTCCCCGATCCGCTGCCCACGATGCTGATGGGCGGCTACGGACACATGACCGCCATGCAGGTCAGGAACAGCAGCGTGCGGGGGCTGGGACTCCACCTGGCCCGGCTCAAGGCCGCCAATCGGGAGTTGTTCGGACAGGAGCTCGACGGCCGGATCGTGGTCGGCCGCATGCGGCAGGCCCTGGATGAGGCGGGCGTACGGGACGCGTCGGTGCGCGTCTATGTGTATGCGCCGCCGGACGGCGACAGCCCGGTGACGACGGTCGTGGTACGGCCCCCGGTTCCCGCGCCGACGAGCCCGCAGCGCCTGTGCAGCGTCCCGTACGTCCGTCCCTTCGCCCACCTCAAGCACGTGGGGGTGTTCGGACAGGCGCACCACCTGCGCCGGGTACAGGCCGGCGGCTTCGACGAGGCACTGCTGGTGGGGGCCGATGGCTTGGTCACCGAGGGAGCGATCACCAACGTGGGCTTCGTGGAGGGCCGCGCCGTGGTCTGGCCCGAGGGGCCCTCGCTGGACGGCATCACGATGCTGCTGCTGCGACGGGAGCTGGAGCAGGCGGGGATGACCTGGCGACAGCAACCGGTCCGCCTCGACGACGTCGCCCGCTTCGACGCCGCCTTCGTCTCCAACTCCACCGGTATCGCGCCGATCGCGCGCATCGACGACATCAGCTTCCCCCACGACGACTACCTCGTTCGTGTGCTTCCGAAGCTGTACGAGCAGGTGCCGTGGGACGTGCTCGCCTGATGCGGCTACTCCCCATCCATACCATCAACAGAAAGCGTCGCTCCCCCGGCCGGCCGCCGCGACGGCGCTGAAGGCCACGCCCGCCGAGATCGCCCGGGGGTCAGGCCGGGCGCGGCAGGTAGGCCAGGCCGTGGGCACCGGACTCGCCGAGTTCGGAGCCGGAGAGGAAGGTCAGGCTCTGCAGCGTCTCCAGGTCGATGATGTCGACGGTGCCCGAGGCGTAGCAGGACACGTAGGCGATCCGGCCGTCGGGTGACGAGGTGATGGTGAGCGGGCACAGCCCCACCTCGAACGACCCCACGTGCTCACGGGTGTCGGCGGCGAACACCGTGAGGCGGCCTGGTGCCATGCGTACGGTTCCGGAGTCCGGATCGGTTTGTGTGCACACTTCGCCCGCGAGGAGCTTTCCCGTCGAGGCCACGTGCATCGGCACGACGGGGTTGTCGGTGGGCAGGGTCTCGATGACGGATGCCGTCCGGGCATCGATGACCTTGATTCCCGGGGCCGGCCGTCCGTCGGAATCGGCGAATGAGCCACCGTAGGGCGCGGCGACGAAGACGTGCTTCCCGTCGGCGGAGACGGCGAGCCCCTCGCTGCCGGGCACCTCGGCCTTTGCCGTGAGGGTGCCCTGTTCGAGGTCGATGACCGACACGAACGGCGTTTCCTTGTTGGCGACGTACCCCGTCTGCCGTGCCGGATCGAGGGCGACCCAGTGGGAGCCGGGCGCGCCCGTGTCGATCCTGCCCACGGGCCTACGGGTCGCGGTGTCGATCACCACGACACCACCGGGCCCGTCCGACGCGCCCTCCACGGTGACGTACAGGCGGCGGCGCTCGGCGTCCAGTGCGAGTCCGTGGGGGGCGTGTTCCGGGGCGAGGTTCACGATTTCGACGATGCGGTGGGTGTCGGGGTCGATGACGGTCAGTTCGGTGCGGCGGCCTGTGTTCGCGTGGTACGCGCCCGAGTAGTAGGTCATCGTGCACCAGAGCAGGCGGTGCGTGGGGTCGAAGCACAACTCGTGCGGGTCGGCGAGGGTTTCCACCCTGCCGAGCAGCCGGTCACAGGCGGCGTCGAAGAACAAGACCGCCGGGCCGCTCTGGCTGACGACCGCCAGAACGTCGCCTTCTCGACCGTCGCGGGGGGATTGTTGCATCACGGACTCCTTCGCCACCGTGGGTGGGTTCGAGACGTTTGCGGGCACCTCCACTGTCCGCGCGAGGGGGATTCCGCGACAATGCGGAAACCGGCACGCAATAGTTGACTCAGGCGTAATGATGCAGCTCAGGAGCTCAATTGGACCTCAACCTGCTGAGAGTCCTGGATGCCCTGCTCCAGGAGAACAGCGTGACTCGTGCCGCGGAGCGACTCGGCACCTCCCCGGCGGCGGTCAGCCGCACCCTTGCCCGGTTGCGCCGGGCCGTCGGTGACCCGCTCCTGGTTCGCGCGGGCCAGAAGATGGTGCCGACCCCGCGTGCCCAGGAACTGCGCGAGGAGGTCGGCGTGTTGCTGCGCGGCTGCGACAACGTACTGCGGCCCGGAGCCGCTTTCGACCCCGTGCATCTCCAGCGCACCTTCACCGTGCAGGCCACCGAACTGCTCCTGAGCGGACTCGCCGGGACCCTGACCGATCGGATCCACGCGGAAGCCCCTCACGTGGACGTGGTCTTCCTGCCGGAGGCGATCGAGGGCGGCCCCGCGCTGCGGCAGGGCCGGGTGGACGTCGAACTGGGCGTCCTCGGGCACCTGGATCCGGAGACCCGGAGCCGGCAGCTCACGCGGATGACTCTGGTCGGCGTGGCTCGCAGCGGTCATCCCCTCTTCGACCGGCGGATCGACGCCCGCCGTTTCGCCGCGGCCGGCCACATCGGCATATCCCGGCACGGCAAACGCGACGGACCGATCGACCATGCGCTCGCGCGGCTCGGGCTGCGGCGCCGGATCGCGGTGATCGTGCCCAGTCATGTCAGCGCGATGATGCTCGCCCGCGAGACCGACCTGGTCGCGCTCACCGTGGCCGGCTGGCTCCCCGGCACCACCGCCGCGCTGGGGCTGCGTACCTTCCCCATCCCCCTCGACCTCACGCCCCTCGACATCGGTATGGCCTGGCATCCCCGCAACTCGACCGACCCCGGCCACCGCTGGTTCCGCGATCACCTGGCGGCTTCGGTGCTGGCTTCGTCGAGGCCGGTGGACGGTGCGTGATGCTCAAGGGGCAATGCTTTGCGGGGGCGAGGTGAAGCGACTCGGTCGGGATTATCCGGCGAGGCCGTCGATACGCTGGTCCCGGCTGCGCCGACCGACCCTCCGTATCGGCGTTTGCGTGTTACGGGGACGGGCTGGTGACACTCGGGGGAAGCTGGGGCGATCAGCTGGGCTGCTCGACAAAGCGGGCCAGCGCCTCGGCTGCGCCGCGGGGCAATTCGGCGATCGCTGCCTCCGGCAGACTCTTGATCACCGTGCGCAGCCGTTCGCCGAGCTCCGGCAGCACGGACCAGGCGGCGGACGGCGCTTCGACGGCTGCGAGCAGCAAGTCCCCCTCGTAGAAGTACGCGTCCAGCAGCGGCTCTTCGATCAGCAGGCGCACTGCGAGCGGCAGGACGTACGGCAGGGCCACCTGCTGCGCGATGAGCGTTCGCAGATCGGCCGGACGGAGTTCCCCCAGCGGCACGTGCCGCAACTCATGCACCTTGCGGACGAGGTGGGTCGCGTCGGCTGCCGGGGCGGTCCAGCGGGGCGGGTCCAGCTCGTCGAGGGTGCGATTGAGGTGTAGCAGATTGTCCATGGCTGCATTCTCAGCCATCGACCGGCAATCCTCTGCCCACCCGGGCGCCGCCGTAGCTCGCGTCACGTTGTGTTGATAGGGCACCACGACGCGGCACCCGGGCAGCTGGATCCGGGCATCGGGACATCTGAGCGCCACGGCATCCGCCAGTGGCTGGGCTCGGCCTCCTAAGGGGGGCATGCTCGTACCGAGAATACGTCGGCGATGCCGCCGCGCCGGGCGGTCACCGTCTCGACGGGTGGGTAATCCACGCCGCATGGAAGAACTTACGCGACTCAGCGACATCAAGCAGGCCGCGGCAGACGACGGACACCTGATCTGGGCCGCCCAGGGGCAGACTGAGCATGGCCTGGGGCCGGGTGTGCGGGCCTGGCGCCATGGCACGGCCGTGGCCGTGGCGAGCCCGTGGCTCTCGCAGCGTGATCGGATTGCCATCGCGGGTGACGGTCCTGATGCAGTCGTTCTGGGGCAGCAGGTGCTGGACGAAGTCGGCCCGTCGTACCGGCCCTTCGGGAAAGCGCTCTTGATCGATGCGCTGGTGGGAGAGGTGCCCGGCCTCTTGCCGGTCCCCTACTTCTTCTGGATGGAGACCACGGCTCTGCCAGGCACTGCCGACGCGGGGGTCCGGTGGCTGGATGCTCAGCAGGAGCAGCGTGCCGTATCGCTGTTCGGTCGGTTCTTCCCCGACTCCTACGCACAGCCGGGAAGCTTGGGCGTCCGCCGGTGGGCCGGAACCTCCGGTGAGGTGGCAGGTGCAGCGGGCCCTGAGCCTCTGGCAGTTGCGGCGGATGCGTGGTCTGCGTCCGGCTGCGGGTTCGTGGCCGGAGTCGTCACTCACCCGGCTGCCCGCGGCCGCGGGCTGGCCCAGGCCGTGTGCGGCTTTGTCGTGAATTCCCTGGTCCGTCGCCGCGGGCGGGCCGCCCTCATGGTGGATGCCGGCAATGCGCCGGCCATTGCCGCGTACGAGCGCCTTGGCATGGCCAAGCGTCTGTTCGGGGCGGCGTACTTCGCGCAGCCATGAGCGGAGTGCTTCAACGAGGTATCGAAGTGGGGTTGTGCGACACAGAGTTTCGCTGGTGGGGGCGGTGCGGTTGGCGCGGCCCGGCGGCTGTCGTAGCAGGCAGTTGCACGATGACTGCCTGCAGCCTTCTGCCGGCAACGATCCTTCTCCCCAACTGTCCTTCTGTCCTTCACTGCCCTTCCAGATCATTCTACGAATGGGATGCCAGCATGGTGTGGGGTGGGTGCTCTCCAGTCGCGCCGCGGCGGGACCATCGCACTGCCGCCGGACTTGGGCCTCTGCCGCGCACAAAGTGCCACAGGCAAAGCCGGGCGGTGGACGGTTTCGCTTAGCCCGCGACCGGCGTTCCCACCTCCGTAGGCCTGCATTCGACGCGTTCTTCCTCTCCCCCTGTCACCTCTGTGTACTGGTGCAGTGACGATTGGCCGCCGACATGGGTAACATCGCGGCTCACACACGGCAACCGGAGCGAGGACAGCCTCATGCCTGACATTGCCACTTCCCTCACGGACCAGTACGCGGCCCGAGTCACCGCCGACATCGAGCGCGTGTCCCAAGAACGGGAACAGGTGCGCGCGGAGATCTCGGCGCTGCAGCAGCGTTTGGGAACGCTGGAATCCGACCATCAACAATTGCTCAAGCTGCGGGCCACCCTCACCGGTGAGCCGGTCGCGCCGGTCGCGGCGGTGGAACCGTCGCCGAGCGGGACCGCTGCAGAACCGGAGGAGGCCGGCAAGAAGGCCGGAGCCAAGGTGCCCCGGCCGCGCTCCTCGCAGCCACCCGCGCGGGCACGAGCCGATCGCCGCGGCAAGAAGGCAGCCCCGGGGGAAGCCACATGGGGTGAGGTCCTCCTCTCCTACCTGGCCGAACAGCAGGGCCCGCAGTCGGTTGCGGAGATCACGAACGGCGTGAGTGCCGCTCATCCCGCGCGTACGGTGCAGGCGACCGTGGTGCGCAACACGTTGGAAGCACTCGTCGCCCGGGGCAAGGTGCAGCGCAGCAAGCAGGCGCGGTCGGTTGCGTACAGCATGGCACCCCGGCAGGGCGGGGCGGCCCAGCCTGAGCAGAAGCAGGAAGACGTCAAGTCTTCCAAGTCCGCATAGCGGCCGGGGCAGTCACCGGCCCAGGGCCTCGCGACGTGGCCGGCACGCCTCTCAGGTGTGCCGGCCACGTCGCGATCTGGCAGGTCGACCCAGATGCCGGGCGGTCCGAAGACGGCGCGGGCGTCGGTCAGGAGAGCGGTCCTGCGCGGGCGATGATGCGGCCGCCCAGCAAGGGCGCGGGAAGCGATCACGCGTGCGAGCCACGCAATCCCTCGCAGGGGTGAGGCGCTCTTCCTGGGCGGCTTCGAACACGCCACCAGCCCCTGACCCTCGGATATTCCTTGAAGCACGACAGATCGTCGAACTTTCGTTCCACCTGTCGCCCGGCCGCACCCGTGACGGGTCTCTGATCAGCACCGTTGTTCTGGACGCCCGCCTCGACTGCTCGCCCATGGAGGCCTCATGACTCCTGCGGTCGGCACCGCCAGCCCGTGTGTCACGTTCGAGCTCCACTCCTCGGACGATTGGCCGGAGAGACAAACACGGTTGACGGTTCCTTCGTCCGCGCATTCGATGCGTTGTGACGGTGGCTAGGTGACGAACTGGCGAAGCGACGAAGCGACAAGTGACAAGTGACAAAGCGACTGAGCGTGGCCGCTGGCCCGTACTCCCGTAGCCGCTCCGTCGAACGCAACCGGCGAACGACCTGCATGTCACGCAGAAGCATCCACGCGGCCGCCGGTCCGTGCCCGTATCACCGAGCCGCACCCGTATCAGAGGAAAGGGGATCCCGTGTCGTTCCAGCCGAACATCGTCGGCGCGCACCTGCTGTTCGAGCGAAAAGGCCACGTCCTATTGGGATTACGACCGCCGGACGCGCTGTTCGCAGCGAATGTCTGGCACGTGCCGGCGGGCCATGTGGAGCGGGAAAGCGCGCGGGCCTGCGCCGTGCGGGAGGCCGGAGAGGAGCTCGGTGTCACCGTTACTGAACCCGACCTTGAGCTCGTGCACGCCGTTCACCTGCTTGACACCGACGACGCCGTACCTCGATTGCAACTGTTCTTCCGCGTACACCGGTGGCACGGCGAGCCGCGTCTGATGGAGCCGGACCGGTGCGTGGAGTGGCGGTGGTGGCCCTTGCACGCCCTTCCCGAGCCGACGGTGGAGTACACGGTCGCGGCGCTGGAGGGCATAGCTCACGGCTGGCCGTACACGGACGTGGGCTGGCCCCGGTGAGGTCTGCCCCACGCCCGGCCGGCGCTGGACTCGACGCTCTGCTCGTCGCCTACGCCGGGCTGCACCGTCTAGGCCAGGCTCATCCGGCCACGGACACCGCGTACACCGCCGAACGGGCTGCCCCGGCCATGTTGCACGGCAACTGCACGACCGCGGCCTCCGTGCACGCCACCCTCGCCGACGCCGACATGGCCCTGCACGCCGCGGTGTTCGCCCCGGACGGCCACGCCTGTCTCCGCACCCGTATCACGGGATCGGTCCAGCAACCGGAGGAGGTGAGCCACCGCGCCGCCGAGCAACTCCCGCATGACGGCGCGGCCGCGCTTCTGCACGCCCTCCCCGGTCGGCCCTGACTGCACCACCCTGTGGGGACAGACCTCTCACCGGCCGAAGGGACGTCGCCCATGGCGCTGCGCAACCAGAACTCTGAGGGAGACATCAGCCCGATGCCGGGCAGAATGACCGATGCCCAGTACGTGGCCGGCCGCAGCCGAGTGTGGCTCGGCGCGGCGGTCCTCTTCACCGACAACCGCGGCCGCGTGATCCTTGAGGACGTCGACTACCGCCCCGTCTGCATGCTTCCCGGCGGCGCCGTGGACGCCGGCGAAACGCCCTCCCTCGCCGTCGCCCGCGAGGTCCACGAAGAACTCGGCCTCACCCGACGCTTCGTCCACGCCCTGGCCGTCGACTGGGTTCCTCCCGGCACACCGGGCTACCCACGGGGCTTCCCCGGCCAAATAGTCTACGTGTTCGACGGCGGCACACTGACCGCTGCTGACCTCTCCCAGATCCGCCTGCCGGGCGGGGAAGTCACCGGCATCCGCTGTGTCGAACCAGCGCTCCTCCCCCGCCACATGGCCCCCAGCGACGCGCGACGTGCTCTGGCCGCCCTCCGTGCGCGGATCAACGGCACCGGTCCCGCGATCCTCGAAGACGGCCGTCCCCTGGACCCGACACGGCTGGACGACCTCCAGATACTGCGCACCCCACGCAAACCCCAGCTCTGGCCTTGGCATCCAGGCCCCGTTCCGGCTGGACTGCCGGTCAGGCAAGCCTGGGGCTGGCTGTTCGCCAAGGACGGCAGGGTCCTCGTCCTCATCGGCCAGGACACCGGCTCCGCATGCCTGCCCGGCGGCACGGTCGAGGCGGCTGATCACGGCGCTCCGGCACGAACCCTCCGCAGGGAGGCCTGGGAGGAGGCCCGGGTACACATCAGCGATCCGCTCTACCTCGGCTACCACCCCGACGACGCCGGCAGCCGGCGCTGCGCCCGGGCCCGGTACGCGGCCCGGATCACCGGATGGGAACCGCCGGGCCGTGACGAGGCAACCGGCCAGACCTACACCCGGCTCCTGGCGACACCGGAGCAAACAGCGCAACTCTTTGACTGGGGAGGCGAGGCGGCTTCCCAGCTCGCCGCCGTTCACAGCGCCCGCGAGGAGCTCGGCCTGTCGGCTCCCGCCCGGCAACCGATCACCGAACTCCCGCCTCCCCAGCCCAACGAAACCGCTCCGGCTCGGTAGTCCGGGATGTCCAGAACGCCTACCACTGCATGGTTGCGACGGAACTGCCCGGGAGAGCGCGCGGCCCCGGAGCACGAGCCGGCCCGCCCCGGGGCACGGATGTGACCCTTCGGACACCCCACGCTGTCAAGCTTGCGGGCTTCGAATTCAACCAGGACGAACAGCGAGAGGATGCGGCGCGGATGACGGATCAGGGACGAATCAGGAACGCGGCGAGCGGCCTGGTCGTACGGGACGAGCACGTACTCCTCGTGCACGGGGACAGGCCGCGCCCGGGGACCTGGTGGTTGCCCGGCGGCGGCCAGGAGGCCGGGGAGACCCTGGCGGCCTGTGCGGAGCGGGAGGTTTTCGAGGAGACGGGAGTGCGCGTGAAGTCTGAGGAGCTCGTGGTGTTGCGCGAGTACATCCAGGCCAACCATCCTGGCGGACACCGGATGCTGTCCGGTAGCGGGCACCGGGTCGACGCGATGTTCCGGTGCCGCGTCCTCCAGGAGCCGGCGGTGCTCGGTGGGCCCGTGGAGGACTCCGTACAGCTCGGGGTCGAGTGGGTCGCGCTGGACAAGCTCGCCGGGCTCCCCACACTGCCGCCGTGCCTGCCGGCCGTCATCACCGACGCCTTAGCCGCCGGCCCGGGCCGGGGCGCTGTCTACCTGGGCGACACCTATGCGTGAGCCCTTCCCGCAGCCCGGTCGTAGGCCTGTGCGCGAACCTATGGATCTCGGTGCCTGCACAGAGCGCGCCCGCACAGGGCCTTGCTTCATCTGCGCGTTCCTCTCCGGGTATCCGGACTACGAGCACCACGTGATCGCACAGGACGATGAGCACGTCGCCTTCCTCGACCGGTGGCCGACGCTTCCCGGAAAGGTTCTCATCGCACCGAAGCAGCACATCGAGCACGCCGTCCGGGGCCCTCACTGACCGACACGCCGGGCAGTCACGCCTGTGCCCTGCAGAACTGTCGAGCGCCGCGCAGTGTGGTGCTCAGTTTCCAGGAGGCTGTTGTCAGTGGGTGCCCTTAGTGTGGGACATCCGATGACAGACTGTGATCCAGGGGGAACTGTGCTGCTCAGTGAGCACACCAACGGCGCCGCGCCGCACGACGAGACCGCGTTCATCATGCCTGATGCGTGGCGCCGCGAGCGGCACCCCCGCAGGGGCGGCCTGTCCACGCCGGTTGCCCCGGTGGCGGCGGACGCAACGGAACGGGCCGTGCAGCTGGCCGAACGCGCGGCGGAGTGGACCGAGAAAGTCCTCGCCCACCCGCGGAGCGACCAGCAGCTCGTTGCCGCGGCCCGGGCCCAGCAGAGCGGCGAGGCGAGCCCTCTGGGTGCCGCTGTCCTGGCCGTGCTGGACAGCGGTAAGGGCGTGCCGCGCGACCTGCGGGCGGACGCCTGGGCCCAGGCCCACGGCCTGCCGTTCGCGGCCCAGGCCGTGGTGGAGCTCTTCGACCTCTGTGTGGCGCCCTCCTGCGACGGGCTGCCCGGGGCGCCGGTCGTCCGCCGCACCGATAGCGGCTCCTACATCTCCCACCTGCACCGGCCTGCGGCCGACCGCGTCCGGGCCCTGCTCGCGGTGGCGGACGAGGAGACGTACGCGAGGGCGGTGACCGCCCTGGCCGCCCACCGGACGGACGGCAGACGCCGCGCCGTCGTCTCGTACCTCGTGCCCGGCGAGGCGGGGTGGCTGGCCGAGTGCTGTACGGACGAGGGCCCCGGCATCAAGGGGGACTACACCATCCTTCGCATGGTGCTGTGTTCAGTGTCCACCGCCGAGCAGGTCGTGCAGCTGGGCGGGCAGAACGACGACATGTGGCGTGGCTGGGACCTGCCCACGCTCGCCAGTCTCGCGGAGGTCATCGGTCCGGAGATCGCCCCGTTCCTCGCGCAGGATCTGAACGCGGACCACGTCTTCACCGACCAGCTCAAGTTCCTCAGCGGCGCCTTGGCCGAGATCCCGTCCGACGAGGCGTTCCGCACCCTGCTGGCGAAGGCCGGGAACGCGTCCGTCCGCCCCGCTCTTCTCGACGCCGCGCTCCGCTACCCTGCGCGGGCCGTACGGCTGCTCGGCGAGGAGTGTGCCGCGCCCAAGGAGACCCCGACCCTGGTCCGGCAGTTGTTCACCACGCACGTCCGCTCCCACCGTCCGCTCGCCATGTCCCTGCTGCCCGACCTCCCTGACGACATCGCGGCACTGGTCGCGCCCCTCGTCCACGGCAACGGCCTCCTGCCGGCAGCACCCGACGGCTCCGTGCCGGAGTTGCTGAGGAACCCGCCGTGGACGGCAACCGAGCCGCGCAAGGCCACGTCCATGAAGGTGCCCGCTCCGGCCGGGGGATCGCGCGTCGCCTGGCTTCCGGGCGAGCGCGAGGCCTGGGCGGCCACGGAGACCTGGTGGACCGGGCAGGCCGTGGCGGCGAACTGGTCGAGGGAGACGCCGAGCACGGAGGTGTTGCGGAGCGGGACTCTCCTGACATCGGTGCACGCAGCGGGGGCGTTCCTCCATCTCCCGGCCGAGACAGTGCGTCCCCTGCTGAACGAGTGGACTCCGGACGACGTGTGGGACGCGGATGCCTACAGGCCCATCGCGGCCCGCTTCGAACTCGCCGCTCTGGCTCCAGTGATGCACGCGGCGTCGCGCCGGCCGGTCAGCGCGGGACCCCTGCTGCTCCCGTTCGTCGACCTCGGCGTCGCCCGGCTGATGGCCGACTGGCTGATCCGGCTCAGGTCGGCGTCGGCCGTCGCGCGGGCCTGGTTCCTCCGGCACGGTGCCGAGGCGGCCGCGCTGCTGGTGCCCGACGCGGTGGGCAAGCCCGGCGCGGCTCGGCGCGGCGCCGAGCAGGCGCTGCGGCTGATCGCCGCGGAGCACGGCGCCCAGGCCGTACGGGACGCCGCGGCGGCGTACGGGCCCGCGGCGGCCGAGGCCGTCGGCGAGCTCCTGGTGACAGACCCGCTGGTGTGCGCCTTGCCCACCCGTATGCCCACGGTCCCCGCGTGGGCGAGCCCGGTGGTGCTGCCGCAGATCGTGCTGCGGGACGGCGGCGCGCTGCCCGCGGAGGCGGTGCGGAACACGGTGACCATGCTGGCCTTCTCTGCGCCCGGCGAGGCATATCCCGGGCTCGCCGTACTCCAGGAGTCCTGCGAACCGGAGTCGCTGGCGGAATTCGCGTGGGGCCTCTTTCAGCAGTGGCGGCTCCACGGCATGCCCGCCAAGGAGAACTGGGCCCTACACGCACTCGGGGTGTTCGGCGACGACGAGACTGCCCGTCGGCTCACTCCGCTGATCATGGCTTGGCCGGGCGAGAGCGCGCACCACAGCGCGGTGGCGGGCCTGGACGTCCTGGCCCGTATCGGCACGGACACCGCCCTGTCCCAGCTGACGCGCGTCGCCGACCGCGTGAAGTTCAAGGCGCTCAAGGCCCGCGCCCAGCAGAAGATCGACGAGGTGGCCGAGGAGCTCGGGCTGACCGGTGACCGGCTCGCGGACCGGCTGGTGCCCACCCTCGACCTCGACGCGACGGGCTCCACAGTCATCGACTACGGCACCCGCCGCTTCACCGTCGGCTTCGACGAGCGGCTCCAGCCGTACGTCCGGGACGAGACGGGCAAGCTGCGCAAGGCACTGCCCGCCCCGGCCGGGCGGGACGACGCGGAGCTGGCCGCGGCGGAGCGCAAGCGCTTCACCGTTCTGAAGAAGGAGGTGCGGGCCGTCTCCTCGACGCAGGTGGGGCGCCTGGAGTCAGCCATGCTTGCAGGGCGCGTGTGGGAGGCTCCCGAGTTCGTTCAGTACCTGGTCCGGCACCCCCTGCTGGGGCACCTGGTGCGGCGCCTGGTGTGGCAGGACGGCGTCGGCACGGCGTTCCGGGTGCACGAGGACGGCACGGCGCACGACCTCACCGGCCGCGAAGTGCCCCTGACCGAGTCGGCGACGGTACGGCTCCCCCACCCGCTGCACCTGGGCGACGGCCTCGCCGCCTGGACGGCGCACTTCGCGGATGCCGGGATCGGCCAGCCCTTCCCGCAACTCCATCGCGCGGTGTGCCACCTGACACCCGAGGAAGCGGACAGCCGGCGGCTCGTCCGCTTCGAGGGGATCACCGTGCCCACGGGCAAGGTACTGGGCCTCCAGCGCCACGGCTGGGAGCGGGGCGAGCCGATGGACGCCGGCGTCGAGCGCTGGATCTCCAAGCGGCTCGGGGCGGACCGCTTCGTGGTCATAGCCCTGCACGAGGGGATATCGGTGGGCCAGATCGACGTCGCTTCGGAACAGACACTCGAGACCGTCTGGCTCGACACGAGGCCGGCCGACTACTTCCCCCTCCGCGAGCACGCACTCCGGTTCGGGGAACTCGACGACGTTGAAGCGTCCGAGCTCCTGTCGAACCTCACGGAGCTCACGGCACCGTAGCCCCGCGGTCTGCGACCTGCTCGAACGCGAACACCCGGTGCGCGGGAGAGTCCGGCACTGGGTGGCCGCCGGCCACTCCTGGTTGTGCGGTGACAAACATCTTCGAACTGTGCCATCCGAATTCAACAGATCGCTAATCTGTTCGCGTGACGCCGAACGAGGACGAGCAGTTCCCTCCCCCGCTTGCCGCTGCCATGGCGGTCCGGCTCGGCTGCATCGGCGAGGACGGTGTCGACTTCGAGCCCTTCGAGGCCTTCCTGACCGCCGATGAGACCACCGACTGGTTGCGATCATGGACCGGCAACCGCGAGCTGACCGGCGACGGCTTCCGCGTGTTCGGGCAGGACGGCACCGGCGGATCCGCCGCCTTCTGGCTGATCCGTCCAGGCCAGGCATTGATCGAGCAGCCTGTCGTCTTCCTCGGCTCCGAAGGGGAGACCGGCGTCGTCGCCCGCCACCTGGGAGCCTTCCTGTGGTTGCTGGCCGACGGCTTTGGTCCCTGGGAAGCAGCCACGTCATACGACCCCGGGCCCGACTGGGTCGCACGCCCAAATCATGAGCTGACGTCCATCGCCGAGCGATTCGCCCCCGACCATCGTGCGCCGGCAGCCGTCGTGATCGAGCAGGCCACACGCGAGTTCCCCGGCTTCGACGATTACATGATGGCGCTCTGCCGCTGAGCTCGATAAGCACATCGAACAAGGCTTGAGCGAGGTCAGGCCCGGCTGACCTCGCGTTCGAAGAGGTCAGCTGCTACGACGGCCAGACGACTGCCCCGTCACGCACCACCAGTGGATTGGGCTGCATCTCTTCGCAGAACCGGATCCACCCAAGATGGACGTCTCCGTCATCAAAGCGCCGGTGCGCATCGACAGCCTTGGTCGCGAGCCAGCTGAGCAGTTCGCCCGTACGCTCGAAATCATCGGGGTGGATCTCCTGCCGGCTCGTGAGCGCCCAGGCACCACTGCGGGTGTCCTGCCTGCGTATCAGAGCCGACACCAGCACACCACCCGTCTTGTCCGCCTCATCATGGCGGCCCAGAAGCGGCTCGGGATGGTCCTCCACGACCGGCTCCCCGTGCTCGTCCTCCACCACGAACGGAAAGTTGGTCACGATACGAAGGGTGTCCGGCTCGGGGCCCAGACCGAGATGCCATCTCAGTTCAGTGAGCTCTTCCTCCGACAAGGAATCGAGAAGGTCCAGCGTGAGCGTGAGCTCAAAAAGGTCAGCCATGTTCGCAGACCTTAGTGCTCGCCTCTGACAGGCGGGCTCTCGTCTACCGATGGCCCCCTTGCCACCGAGCCCGATGTTCCTGCACACGGCGTCAACGGTCCCGTCGGGCCACGGCGTGTCAGACCCTCACGGCACGATGGGATCCCAGCGGGACCCGACGTCATGCCCGGTCCCGGATCTCACACTGATGGGGGGCAAACACCGTGACTGAGGGTGCGGAACGCTTTCACGCGGCCACCGGAGATGAGGACCCGTCCGGCCTCGGCCGGAGCGGCGAGGACCGGGCGACCGCCGTACGCCGGGCCATGGACGGGCTGCGGCAGATCCGGAAGGTGATGAACCCGGCGGACGGCCGGCCCGTCTCCGTTCCAGCGGAATGGGAACGCCGCCAGCCGTTGCGCGCCGTCGCCCTCGCCCTGGAGGCGGCCGGGATCTCCGCATCCGCCCTCGGCCCCGACGGCCGGCGCACCACCACCGGCTACCGCGTGAGCCTCATCGACGGGATCGTCCGCGTGGAATGGCTCGGCCCGCCCGGCAGTAAGGCCGTCCTCCAGCAGCACCAGCAGCTCCAGCACTGCATGCGGGCCCTTCAGGACCTCGGCTGGCAGGCTCTGGAGTACCGCGGAGCACGTCAGCACCGCTGGCTGGAGATCGAGCCGCCCCTGTAGAGCCCATGGTGCGGGACGCCGGTGGGCCTGATGTCCCTCGTCCACCGCCCGCTTCCGAGGGCCCTCCGGCCACCGCCAGTGCCGGTACCACCGCGTGGAAGCAGGAAAACGCCGCCGGGCCGCGTCACACTCACCCCCATGCGACTGTTCGCCGCAGTGATCCCTCCCCCAGCCGCCATCGAGGAACTGGCGGCTGAAGTGGCACAACTCCGCGCCGCCCTTCCCGAGCGCCGCGGCCAGCTGCGCTGGACCGACCCTGCCACGTGGCACTTCACCCTCGCCTTCCTCGGCGAAGTCGACGATGCCCTGCTCCCTGGTCTGGGCGAGCACCTGGCTCGCGCTGCCCACCGGCATCCTGCGCACGAGCTGCGGTTCGCGGGCGGCGGCCGGTTCGGGGACCGCGTCCTGTGGGTCGGGGCGACCGGTTCCCTGGAGACCGTTGGCAGCCTGGCCCGCTCCACCATCGTCGCGGCCCGGCAGGCGGGCGTGCACATGGACGACGCCCGCCCCTTCCGGCCCCACCTCACCCTCGCCCGCGTCGCCGGGCGGGTGAACCTCCGCCCGTACGCGGAGGAACTGTCCGGGTTCCGGGGCCGCCGGTGGCGCGTCGAGCGCCTGGAACTGGTGCGCAGTCACCTGGGCGGGGGCGTCGGTGGGCGCCCGCGGTACGAAACCGTGGCGGCCTGGCCCCTCGGCACCCGGCGGGCCCCCTGAGCAGATTGGTTGCATCCGGCGCATGCGCAGGGCCGGAGGTCTGCGCAGCCGGTCGGCTTCCTCTTGCCGCTGGTTCTGGTAGGCGCTCAGTCGGAGACGGATCTGCCGGCGGCCCGGTAGACGTCGATCGTTCGGTCCGAGTCGTCATAGACCAGGCCGTAGCCGTCGTTCGCCATGGTGGGCGAGATGGGGCCGGTGTTCGTGCGCAGGTCTTTGCCTGTACGAGTGTCCAGGGTCATGGCCTGATCGGCTTGGGCGTAGACGACTCCGTGCCATGCCGAGGTGATTTCGGGGGCGACACGGTTCGCCGACGGGTCGGGCAGCCGCCACAGGACGTGCGAAGTGCGGACGTCCACCGCCCATACAACGGCGTTGCCGGATCCGTCGGCTCCCGCGCAGATCGTCGTGTTCCATCCGTCGTAGTGGCAATCGAGCAGCGACGTGTCTCCGGAGTTCAGGCGGGTCGTGCCCGTCGCGGCGTCAATGAGCAGGGTTCCGCCCGCGGCAGTTCCGTCGGCAAAGGTCAGTCCGGGGCCTGGATCCATGGTCCTGATCTCGCCGAGCCGAAGGTCGCGGCTCCACTGCTGCCTGCCGTCAGAGGTCGACTTGCCCGCCAAGTCGCCGTCGTCGCGGATACCGACCGCCACCGACTCTTCCAGGTCGACTCCCTTGAAGTCGGTGTCGGTCCAGATGACCCGGCCCGTGCGCGTGTCGAGGAGGACGGACAACGGCGGCGTCTCCGAAAAGCCCTGCTCGTACGAGGCGACGAGTACATGCTGAGCATCCGCCCCGACCACATGGGGTACGGCGGTCCCCGCCGTGTTGTCGGAGACGCTGTCAGTGGCGATTTCTCGCGTCCAGAGAGTCTTTCCGGTGTCGGCCTCCATGGCGGCGACGCTGATGCCATGCCGGTCGGCGTACGTCCCTGAGCCGTTCTTCGTGGTGGCGAAGGCTCCGATCACTGTGTTGCCCGTGAGGCGGGGCGCCTGTGCGACGGAGCTCCCTTCCGGGACGGTGGTGTGCCAGGCGGCGTCACCGTTGTCCAGCCGGAAAGCGGTGATGCCGGTGTCGTCGTCCTGGTCGTAGGCGTAGGCAAGGCGCGCGCCCAACGCCACCACGTCGGCGGGATCGTGTCCGGTGCCCGGAGAAGGCCAATCACCCTGAATCGTTGCGGTGGGGTCCTGTGGGAAGGCCTCGGGCGGCGCCTTCGGGTCAACTGCCCTACTGCCGCTGTGGGGATGTCCGCCTCCGCACCCGGCCACGGCGAACAGGACGGCGAGGACGACCGATAGCAGACGTAGTGGGCACCGCACGGCGTTGCGCCCGTTCGCGGAACGCATGGACTTCATGAACACCAAAGAGTGGCAGAAAAACGCCCTCTGTGAGCTCGTCTCAGCAACATCCGGAACGTCAACCGATCCAGGTACCCTGCCCGTGGCCGCTCAGGTGCGGCCCTCGCTCTCCTGGACCCGTTCCAGGAGAGGCTGCCGGGCCATCCAGGCGGCCCGCAGCACCTGGAATCCTTCGGCTTCGTAGGCGTCGCACACCTGGCGGTCGTCGTCGGCCACCACCGCGACGGCGCGGTCGCGGGCGAGCCCGCGCAGCAGCTCCGGTTTGCAGACCCGGGCCGGTCTGCGGTCGCCCCGGCTGCGCATGAGGAGCGGGCCTTCGGGCAGGTCATGCCGGGCGAGCCAGTCGAGGGTGTCCTGGCGGCAGTGCTCCGGGCGACCGGTCACGTAAGCCACCTCGCACCGTTGTGCGGCGGCCGTGAGCAGGGCGACTCCCTCGGCGAGCGGGGGATCCTGCCGGGCGGCGGCGAAGAAGGCGTCCCAGTCGCGCGGCCGGCTCTTCAGGTGATGCAGCCGGTGGCGGACGTCGGCCAGCGTGCCGTCCAGGTCGAAGACGGCGAGCGGCCGTGGCTCCGTGCCGGGGGCGGGCCAGAGGGGCACGTCGAGGCCCCATGTGGCCTCATGTCCGGGCCCGGGCTCCTCCGCGGGATCCACCAGGAATCCGCCCTCGCCGTCGAATCGGACCTCGTACACCGCGTCGAAGCCGTCGGACCGTCGTGGCCTGCGGAGCTTTTTCAGCGTCGCGTACACGCCGACGTCCGGAACTCGTTCGGGGCCTTGCCGTGCGGCGTTGCGGGCGAGGGCGCCCGCGACGTCGGGCGGGAACCAGTAGGCGAGCACACGGACGCCATGGGCGCGGCCGGCTGCGATGAGGGGCGCCCATTCGTGCGGCGAGGGGTTGGTGTTGTCCACCACCACCGGCACGCCCTCCGCCAGGGCCTCTTCGACCAGGCGCATCTGGCGGCGCTGCCGGTGCCGGGCCCGGCGGAAGAGGTCCTTGCTCACGTGCGCGTGCGTACCGGCGAAGGTACGGGCGTAGAAGGTGGACTTGCCCGACGCCTGGAGGCCGACCAGCACGATCAGCTCCGGGCGCCCGCCACACGGGGTGCCGGTCACCGGCATGGCCTTCTCCCTTCGCCCATCAGGGCGGCATCGGCCCTGCGGACGGCCGCGGGGTGCGCACCCCGCCGCTGGTCAGTGCGCTTTGAGTGGATCGTAGTCGCTGTTCATCAGTCCGCTGTGCCAGCGGTCTCCGCCGGCCTGAAGGTAAACACGACCACGGTCTACCAGGGCACAACCTGCCCCTGGTAGTCGACGAAGTGGAGACCGGGCTTGCCCTGGTGGCGTTCGATCGTCTCCGCCACCCCGGGAATGCTTTCCTCCACGCTGAGATCGGCTTCGGGCCCGCCGAGTTCGGTGCGGACCCAGCCCGGGTCCATGAGCAGCAGTGTCCGCGTGTCCCCGGCGTGGCGGGCGGCGTAGCTGCGCATCAGCTGGTTCAGTGCGGACTTGCTGGCTCGGTACAGGTCCTGTCCGCCTTCGGTGTTCAACGTGATGCTTCCCTGGTCGGAGGACATGACGCCGATGGTTCCGGTCGGCGCGACCAGCGGGCGGAGGGTCTCCACGACGCGCATCGGGCTGAGTGCGTTGGTGATCATGACGTCGGTGAACATGTCCGTCGGAACCTCGCCGATCGGGATGTCGCCGCGTGTGATGGCGGCGTTGACGAAGAGCAGGTCGAGAGTGCGCTGAGCCAGGCGGTCGCGCAGTGCCGAGATCTGCTCCGGATCGGTCATCTCCAGCGACTCGACGGTCAGCCGCCCTCCGGATGCTTCGGCCAGGTCGTGCAGGCCGGTGCGCCGGCTGCCGCGGACCGTGCCGATGACGTCCCAGTCGCGACGAAGGTACTCGGCGGCGAGCCCGAGGCCCAGGGTTCGTGAGGCTCCGATGATGACGGCCGTCTTGCGGGTGTCATTGGGCGTGCTATTCACGTGATTCCTTAAGAATTGAAGCGGCCCGCCGGAGGGCACAGCAATCGGCCGGCGGTGTCGGCCGCCGGAGTGAGTGTGGCGATCACGCTGCAAGTCTCCGAGCGGTTCGGCCGGGCGTCCAATACCCTTCGGGCCGCATTGATACCGTTACGGCATGGATCTGGATCTGCGTAAGCTCCGCTATTTCGTCGCGGTGGCCGAGCACCGGAACTTCGGCCGGGCGGCACAGGCGCTGTTCATCGCGCAGCCGGTCCTCAGCCGGCAGATCCGCGCGTTCGAGCAGGAGCTGGGATGCCCCCTGTTCACGCGGACCACGCGGAGCGTGGAGCTGACCCCCGCGGGGAAACAGCTGTATGACGAGGCGTCAAGGATCACCACGGTGGTGGACGGGGCGCTGCAGCGCGTGTACGAAGCCCAGCGGGGTGAGCAGCGGCTCGTCGTCGCCTTCTCGCCCGGCCTGCACGTGTCGGACGCGATCCGGGCGTTCACGGCGAGCCACCCGAAGGTCGTCATCGACGTCTTTCCGCTGCGCTGGTGGGAACGGGACGCGCCGCTCCGCGACGGCCGCGCGCATGTGGCGTACCTCCGGCGCCCCTTCGATGATTCGGGGCTGCGCACCGTCCCCATCGGTCACGAGACCAAGGTCGCGTGCCTGCCGGTGACGCATCCGCTGGCCGGCCGCCGCGCCCTCGCATCCGCCGATCTCGACGGTGAGCCGATCCTCGACGCGAAGACGCGGCGGACATCCTCGCTGGAGGAGAAGTTCGAGCTCATCGCCTCCGGGCAGGGCATCGCGCTCGTCCCCGTCAGCATCGCGAACTCGTACTCCCGCCCCGACCTCGTCTACCGGACCGTCACCGACGCCCTGCCCGTCGAGACGTGCCTGGCAGTGCCGGAGAGCAGTTGCCCGGGCCTCGCACCGGACTTCCTGGACATCGCCACCGCGACGCTGCGCCGGCACACCGGCGGTTCGGAGGCGGAGGAGATGCCCGGGGCCACGAGCCGGACGCCCGCGGCGTCCGCGAACTGACCGCGAACTGACCGAGAGCTGTGCTCCGCGCACCGGGCCTGAGGACAAGAGCAGCTGGAGAATCCGGCTCAGAGACCCGTGTCGTCGAATACTGGGCGGCGGCCGGCACTGCGCCGTACGAATCCGCGCCGGCCGGCGAGCAAGGTGATGCCGGTCCATCCGGTGAGGCCCATGGCGAGCATCTCCAGCTTCGAGTCCGGATCAACGTCGGAGGCCACTGCCAGCGGGACGACGCCCTTCGGGTCGTAGATGACCTCGACCCGGTCGCCTGCCTTCCACTGGGGGGAGTCTCCGTTGTAGTCGAGTGTCTCCTTGAGCCTTCCCGAGCGGCCGTTGAGGATGAAGCGGTGGTTCTTGCCGCCCTCGGCGGCCTTGTCCCCGGTGATCAGGACGCTCTCGCGGATGCCCCGGCCGTCGAGCGTTTCCTCGGGGGCGTACTGGACCGAGCCCACGAGGACGAACACCGCCGGCGCGAGGGAGACGACGGCGAGCCACCACGCGCAGTGGAGGAAGCGCAGCACTATGGCAAAGACGACGCATCCAAGGAGGCCGGTGGATATCGCGATCCAGTCCATGCTGAGCACGAGGTAGGAGATGCCCGTATTGGCCGCGGCGATGACCCATCCGAGTCCCACCACGACGAACGTGAGCAGGAGGTAGACACCCCGGTCCACGGTCCCACCTTGCGATTTCTTCATGTTCACTGCAGCCATCAGTGCAGCATAGGCAGCCGGGAGGCGTGGGCCGTCCGCGGGGCACTCGTGGTCGGACAGGCGACGTGGCAACCGTACGACGAGGCAACCGTACGACGAGGCTTCACCCGGCAAGGCCAGGTGTGCGCCCCGCCTGATGACGAGCGCCGAGTGGATGGGCCGGCATCAGCCTTTCGTCAGCCGCTCGATGGCCTTGAGGGCCTGGCCTGCCCCGTCCTCGGTGGCCATGTGTTGCGCCGCTTTCGCAGCGGCTCGCGAGTATGTCTGCCGTTTCACTGCCCGGGTGAGTGAGTCGGCGAGCCGTTCGGCGGTGAGGGACCGGAAGGGGATCGGGTCGGTGGCGGCGCCGAGGGCGGCAAGCCGTCCCGCCCAGAACGGCTGGTCCGCAGTCACCGGCACGGTGACCGCGGGGACTCCTGCGCGCAGCGCGGCGGCCGCGGTTCCTGCTCCGGCGTGATGGACGACCGCCGCCAGCCGTGGGAACAGCAGGGCGTGCGGTACGTCGCCGATGGTGAGTACGTCGTCGGCGTCGGCTGCGAGTCCGGCGCTGCCTCCCTGGAGGATGCCGCGCAGCCCGGCGCGGCGCAGGGCTCGTACGGCGATCTCGCTCAGCCGTTCCCCGTCCCCGGCCGCCATGCTCCCGAAGCCGATGAGGACGGGCCGGGGACCGGCGTGAAGGAAGTCCTCCAGTTCCGTGGGAAGCTTTTGGGCCGCATCGTGGTGGGGCCACCAGTTGCCCACGACCTCCAGGCCGGAACGCCAGTCGGAAGGGCGGGGCACCAGTGCCGTGCTGAAGCCGTGCAGGACGGGCCAGTTCGCCTGTTCCTGCCGTCGGCGCACCGCGGAGGGAGAGAGCGGGGGCAGTTGGAGACGGTGGCGCAGCTCTGTGACTGCCTGCGCGAAGACACGGTCGGTCATGCGGAGAGCGAAGCGTCCGGTCGCGCGGTTGGCGAGGCGGCCCAGTGAGCGGGAGCTCGTGACGACGGGCGGGAAGTCGCCGGTCGGGGCAGTGGGCTGGAGGTACACGCCGAGGCTCGGTATGCCCGTGGCTTCGGTGAGGTGCCAGCCGAGCGGGGCCGTGGTGGTCGACAGCAGGAGCAGATCCGTCCCGTCGTCCACTGCGTCGGCGAACCCCTGGCCCAGTTCGGTGATGAACCTGGCGGCGGTGCGCATCAGCTCACGCCTGTCCGTGATGTCGCCGCGCGCCCGGGTGTCGCCGGGGAGGCTGCGGAATTCCAGCCCGGCGGCGCGTACGAGGGGTGCGAAGGCATCCGTGGCGGCGAGGGCCACGTCATGACCGGCCAGGCGCAGCGCGGCGCCCAGGCCCGTATACGGCGCGACGTCGCCGCGCGATCCGGCCGCCGCGATCAGAATCCTCATCGGTGCTCCTCGGAGTCGGTGGGGCCGCCTGCGTGGCGGGCGGCGTTGGCGTGGACCGCCTTGCACATGTAGGCGGCCAGGCCCGGGCGCTGCTGTGACGGCGGCACGACCAGAGCGAAGGCTCGTGGGTCGGCCACGAAGTCGTCCGCGATGCGCCGGTGCATGTCAGGTGGGCAGGTGGTGAACCAGCGGGAGATGTGCAGGCGGTGCTCTTCGGCGAGGTCCATGGCGCGCTCGCCGTTGCTCGGCTCCCCGTCGTCGAAGGCCGCGAGCAGTTCCGCGCGCCAGGCCGTGGCTTCTCCCATGAGCCGGCGCCAGTCCTCCTTGGTGTGGGCGGCAGCGCGCGCCATCGCCTCGCGCCGGCCTTCCGAGTGCGCCCATTTCTGCTCTGCCTCGGTGGCGTAGCTCAGGTCGAAGGTGATCTCGCCGAAGACTTCGAAGCGTTCCTCGGGAGTCAGGGACACGCCCGTCTGCTGGACCTCGATGGCTCGTTCCGCGACCTCGGCCAAGCGCTGCAGCCTGGCGATCTCCTCACTCAGCTGCCGCTGGCGGGCTCGCAGGTGCTCCACGGCGTTCGCCTGCGGCTCCTTGAAGATCGCAGCGATCTCGTCGAGGGAGAAGCCCAGCTCGCGGTAGAAGAGGATCTGCTGGAGTCGCGCCAGGTCGGCGTCGCTGTAGAGCCGGTATCCGGCGTGGCTGCGCTCACTGGGCGAGAGCAGCCCGGCCTTGTCGTAGTGATGCAGAGTACGCACCGTCACCCCGGCGAAAGCCGATACCTGCCCCACGGAGTAGCTCATCCACCTGCCCTTTCGTCGGCATCAGCCTTAAGCCTGACGTAAGGGGAGGGTCAAGTTCGCCGGACGGCCGGCGGGGCGGCCTGCTGCTCGGCTCCGGCTCTCCCGTCCAGCCGAGAACCCTGGCTCGCCCGCCTGCCCGGCTCACCGTGTGGACGCCCTCGGCAGGTGGCGCAGGGCGAAGGCGCCGAGTGCGGCGTGGAGGAGTCCTGCGATGGCGGCAGCGGCGTGCAGGCCGGTGACGAAGGCGGCCTTCGCTTCGCCGATCACCGCGGTCCCCAGACCAGGGATCCGGAGTGTCTCGTTGAGGGTGCCGGCGAGGCCGGGCCCCTGGAGCCGGAAGATCAGGGCGGCGAGCGAGCCGAGGAGTGCGATGCCGAGGGCGTTGCCGACCTCGTTGCTGGTCTCGGCGATCGCTGCTGCGGACCCGGCGCGCTCCGCAGGAACCGCGGCGACGGCGGTGTCGGCAACAACGCTGAAGGAGATTCCGTAGCCGGTGCCGGCGATGACGGTGGAGGCCACGTACCAGCCGACGCCCCCGGAGGTAGTGGTGGCCAAGAGCAGGAGCACGCCTGCAGCGATGAGGAAGTGGCAGGCGATGAGCGCCGCCCGGGTGCCGACGCGCACGGCCAGGGCCGGTGTGGCGATGCAGGTGACGGTGAGCACGGCGGCGCCGGGGAGTGCGACGAGAGCCGCATCCAGGACGGACAGTCCGAGGACGGACTGGAGGTAGATGCCGCCGAGGTACGCCGTCGCCGACCATGCGGCCAGCGGCAGCAGCCCGGTGATGGCCGCGACGGTGAACACCCGGTCGCGGAAGAGGCCGAAGTCGATCAGCGGATGTCCGAGGCGGAGTTGCCGCCGGACGAACCACCCCAGGACAGTGACGCCTATGACACCGGTGGCGACCGGTGTCCCGGTCAGCCCCGCCGCGGCAACGTGCTTGACCGCGTAGACGGTCAGCAGGATGCCCGCGGCGGAAAGCAGAACGCTCAGGACATCGACGCGTCCGGTCCCGGTGGCGCGCACCTCGCGAAGCAGGACCGGGGCCAGGACGAGGAACACCACGACGACAGGGAGATTGATCAGGAAGACCGATCCCCACCAGAAGCTGTTCAGCAGCTGCCCACCGATGACCGGGCCGATCGCGAAGCCCGCGGCGAAGGTGGCCGCGAAGATGCCGATCGCCTTCGCCCGTTGAGGCGGGTCGGGGAACAGCTCACTGATCACCGCAAGGGCGGACGGCAACAGCGTGGCCCCGGCCACGCCCATCAGGGCCCGGCCGGCAATCAGCCATCCCGGCCCGGGGGCGAACGCCGCTCCTGCCGAGGCGGCGCCGAACACTGCCGCACCGGTCGTCAGGAGCTTCAGGCGGCCGTACCGGTCACCGATGTTGCCGAACGCGATGAGGAGAGACCCGACGGCGAACCCGTACACGTCCAGGATCCACAACGCCTGACCGGCAGTCGGCGACAGCGCTTCCGAGACCTTCGGCATCGCCAGGAACAGGACCGAGCCGTCCATCGCGACCAGCAGGACCGGGCCGAGGACCACCAGCAGACCCAGCCACGCCCGCAAGCCCGGTGAGTGAGGAACACACTGTTCGTTCATGGCCCCGACGGTGCGGCACCGCCGGCGGCCGCAACCATCCCCGCGTCGTGGGTACACCTGACAGGGACACCCGGACACCATCTGTGTCGCCTACGCTCGAAGTCATGGAGCTGGAGAGCCTCGGTGCCTACCTCAAGACCCGCCGAGACCGGGTCACCCCCGCCGACGTCGGACTGCGCGCCTACGGCACCGCCCGCCGCGTACCGGGACTGCGCCGCGAGGAGCTCGCCCAGCTCGCCGGCGTGAGCGCCGGCTACTACACGCGACTGGAGCAGGGACAGGCCGGCACGGCCTCCCAGCAGGTCCTCGACGCACTCGCCGGTGTGCTCCGGCTCGATCCCGCCGAGACGGCTCACCTGCACAACCTCGCCCGGCAGCCCGCCACCCCACGCCTGATCCGCCCCCGCCCGGAAAGACCGCACCTGCGGGTACTCACGCTCCTGGCATCTCTGGGCGAGGCCATGCCGGCCGTCATCCTCGGCCGCCGCGGTGACGTGCTGGCCTGGAACCGCACGGGACACGCCCTCGTCGCAGAACACGTCGACTTCGACGCGCCCCACGATCTCGCGCGACGGCCGTCGATCCCCCGCATGTTCTTCCTCGACTCCCTCACCCGCGACCTGCACCGGAACTGGGACGAACTCGCCCGAATCCACGTCGCCTACCTGCGACTCACCGCGGGCCGCCATCCCACCGACGCCCGCCTGGCCGAACTGATCGGCGAACTCGCCATGCGCAGCCGGGCCTTCGCCGCGCTGTGGGCCAAGGGCGACGTCGCCGACTGCACCGTAGGAACCATGCGGCTGCAGCACCCGACCGTCGGGAGAGCCGACGTCGACTACCAGGTGTGGCTGCAGCCCGAGAGCCCTGACCATCGACTCGAGGTCTACACACCCAACGACCCCGCCTCGGCCGACGCGCTGCGGCTGTTGTCCGACCAGGTCGTCGATCAGCAGAAGCCGGAGGCCGTCCACGCCGGGGCGGCCCAGCATCTGGACAGGTAGCGGCTGCCGATGGCTGACGAGTGACGATGCGCTGTCCCATGCCGCCTCCCCCAAAGCGCCGGACTGGTCAGTCACTCTCAGTCGCTCAGTGAATCCCGACTGCAACGATGCCGGGTTGGAGGGCATCGGGGCGGATGCGGGTTCCGGGTGCGCGTGTGAACCTGAAAACGGGGTTGAAGTGCATGAGGAAGTGCAAGAGAGAGATGAGATGGGAGCCATGACCTGGCTGCCGAAGAGGAAGCACAAGGAGGCCCATTCCGCCGAGGACAAGCACCGGCGGCGGGACGAGGCGGCACAAGCCAAGAAGGCAAGGGAAGAGACGAAAGACGACGTCTACAAGACCCCGCCCGAGCAGGATGTCCTCGGCTGGGGCCACCGCAAGGATTACCCGCCCGACTGACCGATCCCACGACAGCGAAACGTGCAGCGGCACAGCGATGGTGCTGTCATGGACTCAGGGGAACATCCCAGCCACGCCTCACACCGTCCCCGGAGGTGAATTCGATGGCAACATTCCAACTCGGGGAATCCGTAAGCAGGAAGGGCTTGACGAGCATCGGTTCTGCGGCTCCTCCCCCGGTCGTGCTCAGAGCACAGCCCGATTCCTACGTTCGCCTGCAGACTCCCGAGGAACTCCAGGCATGGGAAGAGGCCGTTCGCGCCACCACCGGCCTCAGGATCGATGCCCGCGACATGGCGGGGTCGGCGTCCGAGTCCTGTTCCTGCGGTTGCAGCGACGATTGCTGCGTGGACTGCGCTGAGCAATGATCCTCACGGTCTCCGTCAGGGACGATCTCCACACCCTTGCCGTCCGCGAAGCCGCCGCCCGCCGTGGGTACGCTGATTTCCACATCATGGAGTGCGACCGGATCAGCGGGCGGCGCAGCCTGGCATGGAGTTCTCACGGAGACTCGTCCGCAACGGTCCTGACATCCGATGGGGTTGCCCTGCCTCTGACGGATGTCTCGGTGCTGTGGTGGCGGAGAATGCGGGCGAACCAGCAGGTCTCGGCCCAGACGCCGGACGACTTTCAGCGACGCCTGGTCAACAACGATTGCCGTGGCGCTCTCGGCGGTATCCTCGCCGCGGCGTATCGAGGCCTGTGGGTATCGCCACCGGAAGCGACCGACCGCGCCGCGGACAAGCTGTACCAGCTTTCCGTGGCGCAGGAAGCAGGATTCCGCGTTCCACGGACCCTCGTCTCCCAATCCCGTCAGGACGTCATTGACTTCGCTCGGCAGGTGGGACGGATCATCGTCAAGCCAGTGGTGGGTGCGAGCGGCCCGTTGATGTTCACGCAGTACATCGACGACCCGTCCGCCATTCCCGAGGAGTCCTTCACCGCATGCCCTGCCGTGTACCAGGAGTACATTCCCGGTCGGCGGCACGTGAGGCTCAACTGCTTCGGTGACCGCTTCTACGCCGCCTTGATCGAGACGGACAGCCTTGACTGGCGCCCTGACCTGAATGTCCCCATCTCCAGGTGGAGCGTTCCGACGGACGTGGCCCGGCGAGTCGTGTCAGTGCTGCAACGACTCGGCCTGCGCATGGGGATCATCGACATCAAGCTCACACCACACGGCGAACCCGTATGGCTGGAAGTGAACCCTCAGGGGCAGTTCCTCTTCCTCGAGCCGTTGCTGGGGGAACCGCTGGCCGACCACTTCTTCGACTTTCTCCTGTCCAGCGCAAAAGCTTCACGGCGGTGAGAAGCTTCACGGCGGTGATCGTGCAGCAGGCCGGCACACAGGCCGCCGTCCCGTCACCCTGCCGGAGGCGTGCGGTCGCGTCGGCCTCGGGCAGGTGGTCGGCCGCATCCCGGAGGCCACACCCAGGGCATCCGCATTCGTCGTCCAGTGGGCGTCCACACGGCGTTCTCCCGCGCGGCGGTCTACCGTCGGACACATGATGGAGATCATCGTGGTGTACGAGTTCGACAGGGCTCCGGCCGTGTCCGGCGGAGCGTCCGTTGGTGAAGGAGCTCAGGTTGTCCGCCAGGTGCATGCGACGCCGGCCGCCCCCGGCTCATCGGCTCCAGGTCCCCGGACGTTCTGCGGTAAGGACAGCTTCGCCATGGAGGCGGCCTCGTGGAAACCCTCGGAGCACCCCGGTTCCTCGTGGTACGCCCCGGAATACGCCGACCGGGTCTGCAGCGCCTGCGACGCTGTGTTGGAGGACGAGGTCTGATGGCCCGACCCGCACTCGGCGACGGCCGGCACCGAGCCTGCCCGCGTGTGTCGGCTGATGCCGGCTACTGCCGGAGCGGATGCCTGGCCCTGGGGGCGCACCACGGCGCCCGGGCAGGCCATGGCCATCGCCGGGTGGCTGGGCGCACACGACATTTCGTGTGCGGCTCAGCAGCAGCGCCCTTGCGCCTCGGCCTTGCTGAAGTCCCCTGCCGCGAACGCCTTCGCGGGGATCGTGAAGTACATCGTTCCGGCGTCGCCCCAGCCCCAGCCGAGGTCCTCGTCCCCCGCGAGCTGGAGCAGATGGACCGCGGGGCCGTCGGCGTCCCGGTAGGACACCCCGGTCCCGTAGGAGGTGTCGGGCCAGCCGAACGCGCAGTGGTGGCCGGCGGTGTTCCCGTCGAAGTCGTCCATCGTGCTGAGGATGAGCGACGGCGCGCCCCAGTGCTCGTCCGGGTCGAACTCGACGTCGTCGTCCTCGACGTCCCAGCAGTCCGGAAGCATGATCACCTCAGCTGCGTGAACGGGTCGAGCCGGATATCTCCGCGCCGGCTCGGGTGCCGCTGTCTCAAGGGCCCGGGCAGGATCTGCGGGAAGCACACGGCAGGCCTCGGGGCTCGATGCGTCGAGCTTGCGGTATTCCTCGTACGGCACGTCCGGATCGAGGTAGAAGAAGTTCAGCAGGCCCGGGCGCGTCGGCAGATCGTTCCCGAGCCAGGCGGCGAGGGCATCGGTGTCGAGTACGGCGTGCAGGGACAGCGGGACGCCGTCGATGCCGGGCCAAGGGGTGCCGGGTTCGAGCAGGGCCGGGCCGCCTAGCCGGGACCGGCCGGCGGCCGGGGCGTCGTCCGTCGGCTGGGTCAGCCGGAAGCCGGGACGGGCCATCGCCGCGAACTGCCGGCCGGCCTTCTCGCCGAGCCGTTCCGTACACACCCGGCGCATGCCGGCGGGATCATCGAATTGCATGCCGGGATCTTCTCAGCGCGCACTTGCCGTCGGTTCGCCAGGGCACTTGTGCGGTGGCCCTGCCCGGGCCCGGGCGTACCGGCTCCGGCCGTCACCCCACGATGAGTGTCACGGAAGTGCTCGCCTCCCGCCTGCGGGCTGCCCGCCGGAACAGACCGCGGGCACCGGCAGCCAGCGTCCACAGCAGGACGGGGAATGCCGCGACCCGCTCCATGCCTCCCATGCCCAGCCCCAGGTAGTGGCGGGACAGGAACAGGCCCAAGGCCGTGATCGCCGTGATTCCCAGCAGGCTGGTGGCCCACCGCAGCGGAGCCGGAACGTCGTCGGACAGGCCGGCCCCCGCCAGAAGAAGTCCTACGTTGCCCGCTCCCATGATGAGCAGGGCGCCCAGGACGTGCTGGTTCTCGTGGACGTCCGC
This sequence comes from Streptosporangium nondiastaticum, assembly GCF_003011965.1. Classification (GTDB taxonomy): domain Bacteria; phylum Actinomycetota; class Actinomycetes; order Streptomycetales; family Streptomycetaceae; genus Streptomyces; species Streptomyces nondiastaticus. The sequence continues at coordinate 175,243 of NZ_PXWG01000001.1, read as the reverse complement.
AGGCGCCAGCCCGGCGAGCGCGAATCCCAGGCCGGCACCGGCCAGGAGGACCCGGGCCGCGGCGGCGGTCGCGCCCCGACGCCAGAGGGGGCCGGTCAGGGCAGCGCCGACGACGAGAAGCGTTCCCAGGACGACGAACGAGACGTTCATCAGGCCGTGTTCGGGCGAGCAGACATACCGGAGCTCGGGTTCCTGCTGCATGACGCAGTGGGCGTTGCCCAGGTCACTGATGTTGTTCCGGGCCCAGCTGTACGGCTTTGCCCAGGCTGACTCGACGATCCCGTGGATCACGAAGAACTGCACCACTCCCGCGATCCATGCCCAATATCCGATCCGATGTCCGGTCCGATGTCCGATCCGAGCCTTCACCTGTCCGCCTTCTGCCGCACGATTCCTGTACGGGCTAGCGGATCATGAAGCTCTGGCCGCAGGCACTCCGGTGAGCCCCCGGAGCGGGGTGGGGCAGACCCTACGAACGGGTGTGCTCCATGGGCTTCTGCGGCCGTTGTCAGGCCTTCACCGCGTCTCGTGGGAGGTAAGGGTCAGTCCTGCAGGCCGTAGCGCCGTGCGGCCTCACGTACCGTTTCCGGCTTGACCTCGCCCCGTCGTGCCAGCGCGGCGAGCGCCGCCACCGTCACCGATTCGGCGTCGACGCCGAAGTGGCGCCGCGCCGCTTCCCGCGTGTCGGAAAGGCCGAAGCCGTCCGTGCCGATGGAGGTCCAGTCCTGCTCGACCCAGGGGGCGGTCTGGTCCGGGACCGCCCGCATCCAGTCGCTGACGGCGACGACCGGGCCCGGCGCACCGTGCAGCGCCTGGGTGACGTACGGGATCCGGTCCTCGCCCTTGAGCCGCGCCGCGTCACAGGACAGGGCGTCGCGGCGCAGCTCGGTCCAGGAAGGTGCGGACCATACGTCGGCGGCCACGCCCCAGTCGTCGGCCAGGAACCGCTGGGCGTCCAGGGCCCAGTGGACGGCTGTGCCGGAGGCGAGGAGTTGGAGGCGCGGGGCCTCGGCGGGGGCGTCGGCGGCTTCCTTGAAGCGGTAGAGGCCCTTGAGGATGCCCTCTTCGGCACCTTCGGGCATGGGCGGCTGGATCTTGGTCTCGTTGTAGACGGTGAGGTAGTAGAAGACGTCTTCCGCGTCGGGGCCGTACATCCGGCGCAGGCCGTCGCGGACGATGACGGCGATCTCGTACGCGAATGCCGGGTCGTAGGAGATCGCGGCGGGGTTGGTGGAGGCGATCAGATGGGAGTGGCCGTCGGCGTGCTGGAGGCCTTCGCCCGTCATGGTGGTGCGGCCGGCGGTGGCGCCGATGACGAAGCCGCGGCCCAGTTGGTCGGCCAGTGCCCAGAACTGGTCGGCCGTCCGCTGCCAGCCGAACATGGAGTAGAAGATGTAGAACGGGATCATCGGCTCGCCGTGCGTGGCGTATGAGGTGGCGGCCGCCGTGAAGTCGGCCAGCGAGCCCGCTTCGGTGATGCCTTCGTTGAGGATCTGGCCGTCCTTGGCCTCCTTGTAGTAGAGGAGCTGGTCGCGGTCGACGGGGTCGTAGGTCTGGCCAGCCGGGGAGTACAGGCCGGCGGAGGGGAAGAGTGACTCCATGCCGAAGGTGCGGGCCTCGTCGGGGACGACGGGGACCCAGCGCCGGCCGGTCTCTTCGTCCCGCATGAGCTCCTTGACCAGCCGGACGAAGGCCATGGTCGTGGCGATCTCCTGGCTGCCCGAGCCCTTGTGGAGGGCCTCGAAGGGCTTGGCGGAGGGCTCGGGCAGTGGCTTGGCGACGACCTTGCGGGCCGGGGCGGGGCCGCCGAGTGCTGCGCGGCGTTCGTGCAGGTAGCGCGCCTCCGGGGAGTTCTCGCCGGGGTGGGCGTAGGGCACCATGTCACCGTCGAGGGCGCTGTCGGGGATCGGGAGGTCGAGCAGGTCCCGCATGGCCCGGAATTCCTTGCCGGTGAGCTTCTTCATCTGGTGGTTGGCGTTGCGCGACTCGAAGCCCGGGCCGAGTGTGTAGCCCTTGACGGTCTGCACGAGGACGACGGTCGGCGCGCCGCGGTGTTCGACGGCGGCCCGGTAGGCGGCGTGGACCTTGCGCGGCTCGTGGCCTGCTCGGGAGGTGCGGAAGAGCTCCAGGAGCTGATCGTCGCCGAGGCCGGCGCCGAGCGCGTGCAGCGGGGAGCCGGGGCCCCCGGCCCCGAAGAAGTGGGTGCGGAGGTAGGCCGGGTCGGCGGTGGCGTAGGTCTGGAACTGCGCGTCCGGCACTTCGCGCAGGCGCCGTACCAGCGTGCCCTCGGTGTCCTGCGCGAAGAGCTTGTCCCAGGCTGTGCCCCACAGCGCCTTGATGACGTTCCAGCCTGCGGCGCGGAACTGGGCCTCCAGTTCCTGCACGATTTTGAAGTTGGGGCGGACCGGGCCGTCCAGGCGCTGGAGGTTGCAGTTGATGACGAAGGTCAGGTTGTCCAGGCGTTCCCGGCCCGCGAGGGCGAGGGCGGCGGTCGACTCCGGCTCGTCCATTTCGCCGTCGCCGAGGAAGGCCCAGACGCGGGATTGCGAGGTGTCCTTGATGCCGCGGTGTTCGAGGTAGCGGTTGAAGCGTGCCTGGTAGATGGCGGAGAGCGGGCCCAGTCCCATGGAGACGGTCGGGAACTCCCACAGCCGGGGCAGCCGGCGCGGGTGGGGGTAGGAGGGGAGCCCGTCGCCGGCGGCCTCTTGCCGGAAGCGGTCGAGCTGCCCCTCTGTCAGGCGGCCTTCCAGGAAGGCGCGTGCGTAGATGCCGGGCGAGGCGTGGCCCTGGATGTAGAGCTGATCGCCGGATCCTCCCCCGGCCGGGTCCCCCAGGCCCGCCTTGCCGCGGAAGAAGTGCTGGAAGCCGGTCTCGTAGAGCCAGGCCGCGGAGGCGTACGTCGCCATGTGGCCGCCGAGGCCCGCGCGCTGGTTGCCGCGGGTGACCATGGCGGCCGCGTTCCAGCGGGCCCAGGCGGTGATCCGGGCCTCCATCTCCTCGTCGCCCGGATAGTCGGGTTCGGCAGAGGTCGGGATGGTGTTGAGGTACGGGGTCTCCAGGAGCGGAGGGAGGTCCAGCCCGGACCGCTCGGCGTGTTCGAGCAGGCGGCGCAGCAAGTACGTCGTCCGGTCGGCTCCTCCGAACCGGACGGCGGAGTCCAGGGACTCGCGCCACTCGGCGACCTCTGACGGGTCCTTGTCGGGCAGTTGGTCAAGCTGGGACACGGGTGATCCCCTTTCACGATCCCGGGTGGGGACGGGGTGCTGCGTGTGTGCCGTGGTGCCCTCGGGCGCGTGGTGCCCTCGGGCGGTGGGTGGCGCACGGCCGGGCACCTCTGATTCCACTGCTCTGATTCCACTGCGATTCCGCGTGATGGAACCTTACTTCCGTCACCCACAACGCTAGGAGCGGGAAGTCAATGCGGTCAACACCTACCGGCCAGTAATGATCGATCATCGATCGCTTACGGTGAGGCCGACGTGTTGCGCCAGGACGGGTGCAAGGTCGAACAGCTGGGCGGTGCTGATCGTCGCGCCGTTCAAGGACCCGATCCCGGAGACGATGCCCAGCGCGGTGGCCTCGCGCAGGTCGACCCTGGTCAGCGTGGCCTTGTCGAACCGCGCCCGGTCCAGGGCCGAGCCGGGGAAGCTGACGTCGGCCAGATTCGCTCCGCCGAAGTCCACGTCGCGCAGGAGGCAGTCGACGAAGACGATGTCCTTCAGCGAGGTCGCGCGCAGGTTGACCGAGTCGAATTTGCACTGGTGGAAGACGATGCGGCGCATCTCGCTGCCGTGGACCTCAGTACCGGCGAAGACGCCGGCGGTGCACTCGCTGTCCAGCCAGGTGGTCTCGGCGAGGTTGGTGCCGACCATGCGGACGGTGTGCAGCCACACCTCGTCGAACCGCGAGCGGCGCAGGCGGCCGCGGTCGAAGGTGACCGAGGAGAAGGCCGACTGGCTGAAGAGGGAACTGCCGGCTTCCACGCCCTGGAAGGCGGAGCCGTCGAAGTGCAGCCATTCGTAGGCGCCCGCGGGTTCGAGCTCGCCGGTGAAGGGCTCAAGGTGTTGCGCGTAGGGCAGGGCGTTCAGGTCACGGGGGTACGGACTCGCACGGGTTTCCTTCCAGGGCGGCGCGGGTGGGCAGCCCTCGCTACGACCCTGAGGGGCCTGCTGCGAGGGGAAGGGCCTCATGCTGACGCCGCTCCCCTGGTTTTGCCCAATCGGCGCGAGGTCGGGAGACCGCTCCGAAAGCCGATCGAGCCTCGCCTCGGAAGCTATATAAATAGCAAGAAATGGGACATCTAATCACGTTGCCGTTGTGATGTTTTTCCGGCCCGCGGGGCGGTGGGATCCCTGTCCCGGCCTCTTTCCGGACGCCAAGGTGACCACTGGGCCGGGGACTTGCGGTGCCTGCGGTTACGGACCGGCGGCCGGCCATTGCCCGCAAGCGCAGTTCTCTGAAATTGATTCTGCGCTTCACCTCATGATCGCCGGATCTGCGGATCTCGCTCACGCGCCGTCCTGGACAAACGTGTCGATGGCTTTGCCGGAGAAGAGCCTCCTGGGCTTTGTCAGCCTTGGGTGGCATCCAGCAGATTGTCGAGCGCGGTGGCCACCGCGATGCTTTTGGCGATGTCCCTGGGGCTGGCCTCCGGGTTCGGCCCGCCGTACCAGACGTTGGCTTGCATCTGGTGCTTGGCGATGTAGGCGATCGCGTCGTCGGAGGCCAGGCCCGGGTATCCGACTGCGACGTCGGTGAACATGTAGTCGATCCAGGGGGTGGCGAAGCGGATGACGTCGACGACGTAGGGCTTGAACTCGTCACTGTAGGTCGCGCAGAACAGAACCTGCTGACCATCGTTGATCAGCGCGACCCGCAGGTCGTGAACCGTCCCGAGCCGGTTCTCCCAGTAGGGGGCCTCGATGCAGGCTTTCTCGGCGCGCTCCAGGAAGACGGCAGGTCCGGTCGGCTGGATGACCGGCGCCACCAGCGTGAACTCGCTGCGGTTCACTGCTCGCAGGCCGACGCCGTCGGTCTGCGGGCGGGGGCTCTGGAAGTGCTTGGCGATCTCCTCGACCGGCACGTCCGGGGAGATCGGCTGGTAGGTGGACGGGACGAATTCGTACATCGGGATTCCTTCCGGGGAGGCGTCAGGCCGGGCCGCGTCAGGCCGGGTCGGGGAGGACGTCGGCCGCCGACGCCGGCTCGGTGCGGGGCTGCCCGTTCAGCTCGTGGCGCAGCAACGACGAGCGCCGGTACACCTCTTTGCGCACGGTCTGGATCGAACCGATCGGCACGTGCTCCGGTGGGCAACGCCATGGTGTGAAGGAGAGCGCGTCGGCGGCGGCGAGGTTGCTCTCGCCTCCGATGTCCTGGCGGGCGAAGCGCAGTCTGGCGACCGTCACGAAAGGAGACTCGTGCTCCTCCCATTCGACGGTGAGGTCGTCGACGGGCATGGTCTCCAGGGACGCGCACAGCTGCACCTGAAAGTCGAACTCGTGCTCTGCTCTTGCCAGTTCACTGACCAGAGCGGGACGGAAGACCTCGTCGCCGCTCTTCGGGTCGAGGTCACGGGCCTGTACGCCGGCCGCCGATTCGTTCGTCGGGCGGATGCGCAGCTTGGCGATGTAGTCGCCGTGCCGCACCGCTCCCATCGAGAAGAAGGAGCTGAGAAGGAGGTTCTGCCAGCGGGCCCGCTCGCCCAGTCGCAGCATCGCGCCGAGCTCGTCCCAAGCCCACTGTGACGCGGGCAGCGTGCCGTAGCCGGTGACCCAGTCGTGGAACATCTGGTGGCTGCCCCGGCGGCCTGCGAGCCGGTACTGGGGCAGGTCGATGAAGAGCTTTGCCAGGAATGTGTAGTGGGCCGCTGTGTTGCAGAAGAAGATGGGCCCGTTGATCATGTTGAAGTCCATGGTGTGACTCGCGGACTCGTCCGGCAGGGTGGTGGTGGAATCCACCCCGAACACCTTGGTGGCCATGCCGACGACGTTGCCCAGCATCCGGTCGGCGCCCAGGTGGGACAGCCCGTTGGAGTAGCGGACCAGCGCGTCGTGCTTGCCGGGTCCGGCGTAGATGCCCTGGGCGTACTCGGGCGGAACGCCGTCGAGGATCTCGAACGTGCCGCGCACCAGTCCGTACGCCTTGGCGTGGGCGAAGCGCACCGCCCGGTGTTCGCCCTCTCCCTCCACCGAGCCCTTCTCGAAGTCCTCGACGATGTCGATGACCTGCTGCAGATTCCGGTCGAAGTCCGGCTCCGGTGGCGCGACGTCGGGTGAGTACCGCACAGGCGTGAAGGTCGTCTCGGATGGTGTCACCTGTCGTCCTCCGGATTCGGCGAGTGTGGCGTGGCGGCCGGGGCCCCGGCCGGGTCGGGCAGCGCGGTGAGCCATTCGAGCGCTGCCAGGCCGGGCAGGAAGCAGTACTCGCCGCCGCGCACGGTCACGAACCGGGGCAGGCCGGTGAGCCGGCGGCGGACCGGCCGGGCCGGGATGGTGTGACTGCCCGTACCGCCGTTGTCGCCGACCAGTGGGTCACGCTCGGCGCCGAGGCCGGCGAAGTCACCGTCGTTGAGCCACACCTGCTGCACGAACTCGAACTGCCGGGACAGGCTGGCGCCCAGGAAGACGAAGATGATCCCGCGCTCCGCACCGTCGTCCTCAAGGACCCCGTCGGGCAGCACCGGGCCGTAGGCCGCGCCGCGCCGCAGCACACGGTGGATGCGGGTCTCGACCACCGTGTCCGCGAGACCGTCCCTCGGGTTGGCGCGCCGGATGTGCGCGCCGCGCGGGACGCGCAAGCCCTGTGGGTCGTCTTGATAGTGGAAGTCGTTGTTGCGCATCGGGTCGGCGCCCAGCTCCGGATCGTCGTGGTCCGGCGTCAACGCGAGCGGTGCGCCACTGCGCCAGCGGCCGACGATCTTTGCGGCGATGAGTTCCTCGTCTTCGGGAGAGCGGGCGGTATCGCGCAGGAACCTGCGGAACGCGGCGACGTCCGCGTGCATCTGGCGGAAGGCCAGGTAGCAGCCGTTACGGCCGAGCGCGTCCGGGACCGGCCCCTTCGGCGGTGCCCCGGACTCGTCCGGGTAGCCGAAGAGGAACTCACCGGGCTGGACACTGTCCTGGCCGGGCAGCGGCTCGCAGGTGCTGCCGAGCAGGTGGGGGCTGGAGATGCCGTCCCGGAACCCGAAGTGCTCGCGCCCGGTGACCGGGACACCGACGTCGAGCCGGTACACCAGGCTCACCCCGGCCAGACGCCCGGCTGTCTCGACCGGCTCGCGAAGCTCCGCGGGCGACCTCGCGATGATCATCACCCCGATGTGGACGTCGGGGCCGCCCAGCGGCGGGTTCCAGCTACTGGGGTCGTTGGCCCCGAGGTCGCCGAGCACCTCCTTGCGGGCGGCCATGCCGGCCCGGAACTCCTCGGAGAAGGAAGCGAGTGACTCCTGCGGCACGCCCAGCCGGGCCAGCCCGCGGTAGGTGAAGGCGACGTTGAGGGTGAACGGACGGGGCAGCTCCCAGTCCGCTGCGCTGGTGATCTTCGGCAGAACCTCGCGCAACGACCGCTTTGCCGCGGCCGGGTCGTCGATGCGGTAGAGCAGGTAGGCGCCCTGATAGTCGTCCGGGCGGCGGCGCAGCACCGTGCCCTGGATATCGTCCAACTCCAGGCTCGGCACCGCGCACACGGGAGACCCACTCAGCCCAGCGGTTCGAACTGGCACACGATCAGGAACATGACGGGCTCCTTCGTATCGTTATAAACGCACATATACTATGCATCACTGTCGTCGGCCTCCGCGGCAATCCGGTTGCTGTGTCGCGAAGGGGGACGGGGGCAAGCCGAACGGAGGCAAGCCGAACAGAAGCAAGCCAACCCGCCCTACAGGCACAGCCCCGCCACCTCCTCCGCTGACAGGGTGAGCCCGGCCGCCGCGGCCGAGTCGCGGATGGAAGCCGGTCGGCGTGCGCCCGGAATCGGGACCACGACCGGCGACCGGGCCAGATGCCAGGCCAGGCAGACCTGTTGCGGGCTGACGCCACGGGCGCGGGCGAGAGCGTGGAAGGGCGAGTCCGGGGTCGGTGCGCCGGTTCCCGGATCGTCGACGGCGCTCAGCGAGATCCCGCCGAGCGGGCTCCACGGCAGGAAGGCCAGGCCGAGCTCGGTGCAGAGGTCGAGGGTGTCCCGGGTGGACTGGTGCGCTGGGGAGAAGCGGTTCTGCACCGAGACCAGATACGGGCCGAGGATCTCCTGAGCGATGCCGATCTGCTCACGGTCCACGTTGGAGAGTCCGGCCATCCGGATCGTGCCGGCGTCGGCCAGGTCCCGCAGCGCGCCGACCGAGTCGGCGAAGGGGACGGCCGGGTCCGGCTTGTGCAGTTGGTAGAGGCCGATCGCCTCCACACCGAGCCGGGCCGCCGAGGCCTCCGCCGCGCGCCGGAGGTGGCGCGGGTCGCCGTTGACCGTCCATGACCCGTCGCCGGGACGGCCACGACCGCCCTTGGTCGCCACCAGCACCTCTTCCGAGCCTCTGCCGTAGGCGGCCAGTGCACGGGCGATCAGGCGTTCGTTGTGGCCGACTTCGCCGGCGTGCCAGTGGTAGGAGTCGGCGGTGTCGATCAGCCGCACGCCTGCGTCGAGCGCGGCGTGGATCGTGGCCATCGCCTGGTCCTCGTCCGGGCGCCCTTCGACGGAGAGCGGCATCGCACCGAGTCCGACGGAGCCCACCGCAACGCCGCCGATGGTGCGGGCAGCGGCGTGCACTACTGGAATGTCCTTCATCGTGCCCTTCGTCCTCTCCATCGTCGTCTCCGTCATCGTCTCCATCGCCATCTCCATCGCCATCTCCTTCGTCGTGTCCTTCGTCGCGTCCTTCATCGCGTTCTTCATCGCGTTCTTCATCAAGCCCTTCACGCCCGGGCCTCCTTGAGAACCAGCGGCAGCCACTTGTCGACCGACGAGAACTGGAAACCCAGGCGCGCCGCCCGGCCGGTGTCCATGACGTAACTGCGCTCGAAGGAGAACGGCGAGACCGGCTCCCCCGTCCCGGTGACCAGCGTCGGCTCCGTACCGACCGCACGGCCGATCGCCTCGCACAACTGGCGTGCGTCCAGCGTCCCGTGGGACGCCGCGTTGACGGGGCCGGCGAAGTCCGCCGTCGCGGCCCAGGCCAGGAAGCGGGCGATCTCCGGCGCGTGAATGAAGGACGCGGGCCGGGGTGCGGCGTGGACGGAGACCGGCAGGCTGTTCTCGATCCGCTCGATGTAGTGGGCAAGCCGCCCGGTGAAGTCGGCCCCGCCGAGGACGTGCGCAGTGCGGACGGTGACGACGTCGAAGGGCGCCTCCCGGGTCAGCAGTGCCTCCGCTTGGCGCTTGCCCTCGCCGTAGTGGCCCTCCAGGAACCGCGGCTCCGTCCAGGGCAGTGTCAGGTCCACCGGCCAGGTCGAGGGATCGACGGCCTGTTCCGGGAGGGCCGCCCCCGGTCCCCCGCCCGGCCGGCCGAGCTCGGCGTAGACCTCGACCGTGGAGGTCAGCACGTAGCGCCGGGTGCGTCCGGCGAAGACCCGGGCGGCGATGGCCGCCTGGAGGGGCGAGTAGCAGACCTGGTCGATCACGACGTCGAAGGACCGGCCGGCGAGTGCGGTGCGCAGCGCGGACTCGTCGTCACGGTCGGCGCGCAGGTGGGTCACGCCCTGCGGGGCGGGTGCCGACCCGCGGTTGATGACGGTGACCGCTGCGCCCGTATCCCGCAGTTCCTCGATCAGCCGCCGCCCGAAGTAGCGGCTCCCTCCGATCACACACACGTCCATGCCGTCGGCCCTCCTGGTCCGTCTCCTCGCGCTTTCGCGCCGGCCACGCTCCTTGCGTCTGCGGTGATCAGCCTGCTCGATGTTGATCAATAGCAGTAGTATCGATTGCTGTGCCTCGTCGTAAGGAGAACTGTTGATCGACGTACAGCGGCTGGCCGTACTGCGTGAGGTGGCCCGCCACGGCAGCTTCAATCAGGCGGCGCAGGCGCTGTACTGCACGCCCTCGGCCGTCTCACAGCAGATCGCCGCGCTGGAGCGAAGCCTGGGCGCGCCCGCCGTTGAACGCTCCACCCGAGGGGTGACGCTGACGGACGCGGGCCGCCTGCTGGTGGAGGCTGCCGACGCGATAGCGGCCGAACTGGCCGATACTCAGCAGCGCATCGAGCGGCTGGCCGCCGAGCGGATCTCCCTCACCGTCGCCACGTTCGCCAGTGCGGGCCGGCGGCTGCTGCCCGCGGCCCTGGCCGCCTTTGTCGCCGACCATCCGGAAGTAGAGTTGACGATCCTGGAGGCGGAGCCGGAGGAGAGCCTGCCCGACGTCCGCGAGGGGCGGGCCGACCTCGCCCTCGCCTACCATCTCGACGGGCCGCCGCCCGCCCGGCCCGGCGACCGGTCCGGTCTGGACTGGACGCCCCTCGGCACGGATCCGCTACGGGTCGTGCTGGGTCACCTCCACCCCGCCGCGGTCCGCTACCAGGCCCGGCCCGAGCCGCCGCATCTGGCCGAGCTCGCCGACCAGCGGTGGATCCTGGGCTGCCGGAAGTCCGCCGACCAGCTCGCCCGCCACGCCGACCTGGCCGGTGTCGAACTGCAGATCTCGTGCACGGCGACGGACTACGACTTCGCCCAGTCCCTCGTCCGCGCCGGCATCGGTGTCGCGCTGATCCCCGAGATCGGCCTGACCCGTCACCCGGAGTTGGTCGCGCTCCCCCTCGCCGAACCGAGCCCTCGCCGGCATCTCGGCCTGGCCCTCTCCCGCCGCCGTCGCGGCCCCGCCGCACGACTGGCCGAGCAGCTGGCGTCCCTGATCGCCGAACAGGCGGAGGGCACGGCGCGCCAGTGATCGAACGGCGGGTGGCCGCCTTGCAACTCCTCGGTCGGCGTTGTGCCCGCGTCCCGGCTCCCGGATCGCCACTCCCCGCGGACGACCAGGCGGCCGCCCGGCAGTCCAGGTTGACTGCCGAGCTCAGCAGAGGTGGGTGCGGTAGCAGTGGGTGATGTACGGCATGGTGATTTTGTCGGCGCACCATTCGACGGTGCGGTGTTGGGGGGCGCGAAGGGCGGCTGGACGGCGTCGATGCCGACGCCGAGGCCGAGGATGCGGCGCGTGGTTGCCGGGACCATCCAGTCAAGCGCCTGAGCCGGATACGGCGGGCGTCCGCGCTGGTAGGCGGCCGCGGCGGCGCCGAAGGACAGGGCCCGCACTGTCGTGGATCCGGAGTCGTCGCGGAGGAGGAACGCCGTTCCACCGCGCGGCGGAGCCAAGACCATCCGAGAGGTGATGTGGTCGGGCTGTGCGGAACGGCAGGCTGAAGGTGAGCGGCCGGGAGGCCACGCGAAACGCGGACCGAAACGGACCCGGCCCCATCCCTTACGAGTTCTCTTACGAGTTCTCTTACGAGCAGGAGGATCAATGTCCCGCATACGCCGCCGCTCCTTTGCCACCGCCGCTGTCTCGCTGGGCGTGTGCGCCGCTGCTGTCGCCGGCGTGACGACAGCCGGTGGAACAGCCGCAGCGCAGACCAAGGACGAGCCCTCTGTCGTCGGCTCCGGCAAGCTGAAGCGGAGTCCCGGTGACGACGTCCACTTTGCCATCGACGCGCACGGGTTCGCCGACAAGGCCCGGGGAACCTTCGACGTCAGCCACCAGTACGGCAAGGAATTCGACGTGCGGTTCAAGGGCCGCATCGATTGCCTGCTGACCGGCGGACCGGTCGCCGTGGCGACGGGGATCGTCACCGACGCCCAGGTCAAGGTCGCACCGGGGATCCCGATGCCCTCCGCCGAAGAGTTGAAGGGCAAACGGTTCGGCTTCACGATCCTCGACGGTGGCAAAGGCGGGAAGAAGGACCGGCTCGGCTACAGCTGGGCCATGGACGGACTCCCGATCAACAGCGTCGGCAAGTGCGTGAGCAGCGCTCCCTTCGAAACCCTGGAGAAGGGCGACTTCACTACCCCCCACTGGATGCCGCCCCGTACCGGCGCGTAGGGCGCTTGCCGGGCGCGGTGCAGGCCCGCTCCAGCAGCGGCAGTGCCTTGGTCGGGTCGAGGTCGTCCTGCCGGTGCCGGAGCAGCGCGCGGGCGGCGAGGCGGCGCCGGCCGAGCCGTTGCCGTGAGGCGCAGGCACTGCCGCCTCGGCCGGGGTGGGGGCGGACCGGTGTCTGCGATCCTGGAAAGGAGGAATAGGAAGGGCCGAGCGGTGGAGGAGCGACCAGTGACCGAGCGCAAACCCCGTGGAATCGACTTCGAGACGTGGACCGACCGCCAGATCCGGGAAGCCGAACAGCGCGGCGGCTTCAAGGACCTGCCGGGGTTCGGCAAGCCACTGCCCGGCCTCGAGCGCCCCTACGACGAGGACTGGTGGATCAAGGAGAAGATGCGGCGCGAGAAGGTCTCTTTCCTCCCGCCCTCGCTCGCCCTGCGCAAGGAGGCCGAGGACGCCCTCGCCGCCGCCGTGGAGGCCAGGACGGAGCGTGAGGTGCGGCAGATCATCACCGAGATCAACGACAAGATCACCGCTGCCCTGCGCATGCCTCCGCCCGGCCCACCGCTGAACCTCTCCCCGTACGACATCGAGACCGTCCTCACGACGTGGCGGGAGAACCAGCAGGGCCTCTCGTAGGGCTGGGGCGGATGCTGTACGGCGCCGGCGGCATGCAGACCGCCGGTCGCCGCACTGCGCTGACGCCCTGCGATCAGCCTCCGGCGCCCGACCCGATGCGGCTCACTCCGCCCCCGCGCATGCCTCCTCCTCCGCCTCTGCCAGGTATCGCGCCACCGGACCCAGGGTCAGCATGCCGCTGGCGGCGCCGGCGTCTTCGGTGCGGGCATCGCGCAGGGCCGCTGCGGCACGGGCGGCGAGTTCGGGCTCGCCGAGGCGCACGGCGGCGCGGGCGGTGAGGCACCAGAGCGCTTCCTGCAAGTGATCACGCGGTGGTTCGGGCACCGTGGCGAGGGCGGTACGGGCCTCGTCGGCACGGTCCTGGGCGAGCAGCACGAGCGGCTGGGCCCATGGGCGGTACGGACCCCAGTCCAGGCGCGGGTCGGTGGGCATGGGCCGGTCGTGCAGCAGGCGCAGGCCCGGCAGGGCGAGTGGGCGCAGTCCGCGGTGCAGCCCCGGCAGTCCGGCGGTCTTGAGGGCGTCGTCGTCGGCGCGGTAGTGCGCTGCGGCTGTGGCGACGGCCGGTCCGCCGGGTTGGGTGCTGCGGGTGGCCGTGGCCCGGGCCCGGAACCATGCGCTGACCACGTCCGGAAAACCGTCCGGCCGACCATGAGCGAAGGCTGTGGAGAGCGGCGAGTTCGGCGCGGGCCGCCCTCCGCAGCTTCGGGGTCAAGTGCTCCGAAGCCCGCGACGTGAGCTGTCCAGCAACCAATCTCGCCGGCAATAGCGCTCGGGCATGTGGAAAGGTCGGTCCATGTGGTCACAACTGCCGTTCGGAGAGAGACTCAAAGCCGAACTGGGTTCGCCCCGGCGGGTGCGCAGGCTGAGCAGCAGTCCGCGTTCACGCGTGTGGCGGGCCGAGTTGTCCGGAACGCCTGTGGTGGTCAAGCAGCTCGTCGGCGGCCCGGGAGCCGCCGACGGTTACGCCCGGGAGGCGGCTGCGTTGCAGATTGCCTCCCGGGTCGACCCGCCCGTGGTGCCGAAGCTTCTCGGCACCGATCCGGGCGAGCGGGTGCTGGTGCTCGAGCACGTGGACCGCCAAAAGCCGTGCGAGGGCTGGGTGGTCGACTACGCGGACGCGCTGGCCCGGCTCCATGCGGCTGCCGTTGCCGACACCGTGGGCAGTCTTCCGACCTGGTCGGGCCCGCCGCTGGATGACATCGGCTCCTTCCTCAGGCTCGCCAGAACGCTCGGCGTGGTGCTGCCGTCCGGCGTGCGAACCGAGCTGGAGGGCCTTGTGGACCGCCTGGCCGGCGCTCCGGGCCATGCCCTGCTGCACGGCGACCCCTGTCCCGGCAACGACATGCACACCAGCGAAGGCGTGAGGTTCATCGACTTCGAACAGGCCGCGCTGGGCAGCGGGATCACGGAGCTTGCCTACCTCCGTATCGGCTTCCCGACCTGCTGGTGCGCCACGGCTCCGGCTCCGGAGCTGCTGGACGCGGCAGAGAGTGCGTACCGCTCGGCATGGCGTACCGCAACCGGCACCGAGGTCCCGGGCGATCTCACCGATGCGTGCGCCGGCTGGCTGCTACGGGGTGACGCTCTGGTCCAGCGGGCCGAGCGCGGGGTCACCGACCGTCTGGGCGAGCTCCCGGACCGTGACTGGGAATGGGGCACTGCGACCGCTCGTCAGCGGCTGGTGCACCGCCTTGGGGTTGTCAGCCGGATGACTGCAGAGGGCGGCGGGCTCAGCCGGCTCGGACAGCTGGCCGCGGCCATGCGCGAGAGCATGCTCACCCGATGGCCCGCACTTCAGCCACTGCCTGCACAGCGACCTTAGAGGGTTCTCCGCCGGCCTTAGAGGGTTGTCCGCCGGCACCAGGAGGGTGCTTCGCCCTGATGCTCGCCCGGCGGACAACACGGTCCCGGTCAGACGTAGTATCCCGAGCAGGACAACCTGGGGCGGGGAGGGCGCGATGGCATTCGGTTCACTGCTCTTGTTCTGCATGGGCCTGACCGCTGTGGTCTCCGTGGGGGTGGGCTCGCTGGGCATCTACGCCTTCACCCGCAATCGTGTGCCCGGCCGGCCGCTGCGCCGCATCGTGCGCAATCCCCGGCTGTGGGGGCTGGGCCTCCTGTTCCAGGTGGCAAGCCTGCTCACCTACTCCTGGATCCTCTTGGCCGTGGGCTTGGTCGTCACCATCTGCGGCCACGCCCTCAAGCCCACCGGATAAACCGCGGCCTGTGCCGCACCGACGACCTGCAGATCACGGCGAAGGACCGCACGATCGACGGCGCCCCCGACAGCACCGTGGCCTCCCCTCGGGCGCGTACCGCCGAGACGGGCGTCAGGCTGTGGCCCGGCGGTGAGCAGTAGACGGCTCGATGGGCTTCGTTATCCTCAGCACCGCCGCACACAGCGCCGAAGGAGGCACCGATGACTGCCCCGGAAGATACCGCCCGGCCCGTCCCGGACGAGAACACGCCTGCTGCCCACGCCTCCGCCGCCCTGCTGGAGCGCCTGGCCGGCGAGCTCGGCAGCCGGGCTTCGAAGACGATCGTGTACGGCGAGCCCGTCACGACCGACGGCATCACCGTCATCCCGGTCGCCGAGATCGGCATCGGGTTCGGCTTCGGGGGTGGCGCGGCGCGCACGGTCGGAGCCGCAGCCACGACCGGCGAAGGCGGAGGCGGAGGCGGAGGCGGAGGCGGAGGCGGAGGCGGCGGAGGAGGCGGCGGAGGAGGAGGAGTCATGGCCCGGCCCCGCGGCTTCATCGAAATCAAGGACGGCACCGCCGCGTACAGACCACTCCGGAATCCCTGGGTGGATGTCGCGCTACCGGTCGCCGCCCTCTTGGCAGGCACCGCCCTTCCACTCCTCGCGCGTCGCCTCACCAAGCGCCGTATTGGGTGAGCAGGTCGCCCTCGGGCGGCCGGAACCGCATCTGCGCCTCCGCTGCTGCGGGTCTCAGAAAGTTCGATCGATACGCCAGGTGGCCTGGGTGGTGGGGTTGACCAGGTCGGTGGAGTCACAGCTGAGGTGGCGGTCGGTGCGCCGGTGGCTGAGGGCCTCCAGCGGGCGGCATGGGAGGCATCCAAGTCCCTGCTTGACCTCGCCGAAGCCTGGCGGCGCACCCTGGACTACGGCTTCGCCGAACCACTGCACACCGCTGACCCCGCCGTCCGCGAACGGGCACGGCGCCTCTTCATCGCGTTCATCGAGCGGGCCGAAGGGCACCACCCCTGCCAGGTCATGTTCCTGGCCCTCGTCGTACACCTGCCGATGCCCGCACGGGCTTTGATGACCACAACGCCCCATTCGCTGGCACGGGCGTCGGCACGGACCGTCCTATTTACCCATTTCTCGTGTCTGTCTATTTCTCGTGCTGTCGGCGCACCATCTCATTGACCCAGACGGGCACGAACGGAGACGTGCAGCCCGGGGACGCCGGGTAGTCCTTGAGCACCTGTAGGCGTTCGCCGATGTCGATCGCGCGGGTGCGGTACTCAGGGTGATCGATCCCGATCCGGGCGCACGCACACCCAAGGCGGTGGTTGAGCTTGCCTGTAATGACGCCATGGGCAGTCTCGTAGTGAAGACGGTCCGCTGCCCGGGCGCGGCGGTGCGGATCGTGTCCTGGATGACGGTCAGAGTGGCCATGCCCGCCCCTTCCGGGCAATCCGACCAAGGCGGGAAGGGGGTCCTGGCGCCGGAACCGCGGCGTGCGGCCGCGCACCGCCCCGACCGATTCGCAGCCTGCTTGGACCGGCAATTCCAGTGCACCTGAATCGTCGAACGGTACGTCCAGGACACAAGCCATCACGGGACGATCACCATCCGGAGACCGTCACCGCCGACGGGCAGCTTCGGGAACCTGACGGCCGTGTCCTTGGGAATTCTCGGAAGCTACGAAGGGGACGTGGAGGCTGCCGTTGACGTTTGAGTTTTAAGGTCGGCGATCTTAAAACTCAACATCGACCGGTGGCTCATCAACCCGTCTTCATCTCCATCAAGACAGCAGCTGCTTCAGTAACTGTCTGGATGATGTGGTGGGGGCGCGCCTCGACGTCGGGGAGCGGTCGGCCGTGGGAGACCCACACCGTAGTGAGGCCGGCACGCTGGGCGCCCGCGATATCGCTCTCGAGGCTGTCGCCGACCATGACCACATGTGGTCCCGGTTCGGCGCCGAGGCTCGTGATGGCGTGGCGGAAGATCCGCGCGTCCGGTTTACGGATCTCCACGGCGTCGGAGATGACGACGGTGTCCACCAAGTCGTAGAGCCCGGCGCGATGGAGCTTGTTGGTCTGGTTGTCCACCATGCCGTTCGTGACAACCCCCAGTCGCCAGCCCGCCGCCCGTAGACGGGCGAGCGTTGCGCACACCTGTGGGTCCGGCTCGACCAGCTCCGGCATCCGACGCCGGTACTGGGCGTGGAGTTCCGACACCGGAGGCTTCAAACCGAATGCGGCCTTCGCCAGCTCGAAGAACTCCACCCGCCGCGACGAGTACGCCAGGTCCGTCTTCAGCAGCCATTCCAGCGGCACACCGTGATCGTCAGCGAACTCTGCTGCCCACCGTCCGAACGTCTCCCGGCGCCGGACCAGGGTGTCGTCCAGGTCGAACAACCCTACAAAGTCAGCCATGGTCACCCTCGCAGCCTCCACGAAGCGACCCCTCTCCCCCGGTGAAGAACGTCGTGTCGAAAGTACCGCGGTGTTCAGCCGGGGCGGGCAAGGATGGCCGCCACTGAACTCCAGTACGGGGGTGGTCCGAATGGATGACGGACGCGGACCGCGCTCCGCCTGTAGGGTCCGCCCATGACGTACAAGGCAGACCGGATCGGCAGTGCACGACGAGGGGAGAACCCCACGGTCCTGCGCCGCCTGCACACCTCGTTCGCGGCGATCGGGGATGTGCAGTTCCTGCCCGGGTACTGCGTCCTGCTCCTCGACGATCCCGGCGTGGAGCAGTTCTCCGAGTTGCCCAAGGCTCGCCGGCTGGCGTTCCTCGCCGACATGGACACCCTCGCCGAGGCCGTCGAACTGGCCTGCCGGAAGCAGGATCCTGCATTCCGCCGTCTGAATCTCGAAATCCTCGGCAACGCGGAGCACTTCGTCCATGCCCACGTGTGGCCCCGCTACGACTGGGAGCCCGCCGACATGATCGCGCGTCCGGTGTGGGCGTATCCGCGCGGTCGCTGGCACGACCCGCAGCACACCCTCGGGTCCGAGCACAAGCAGATGCGGGAAGCGATCACGGCCGAGCTCGATGCTGTGCTCGGCCGCGACGATTCCTGATGGTCGGGCGAGGCCCCCAGGCCTCGTCATGCCGACGGCGGCTGCCCTCTACCCCCCTGCTAGCCCTCGGCCTTCACCAGGCCGTCCTGGTCGAGCCCGGCCAGGACCGCTCGCCTTCGAACAAGGCAACCGCGACTGGTGCGAGCGCACGGTCGCGGTCCTGCGCGAGCAGCAGCAGGCCTGCGTCCAGCACTGACAGCGCATACGGCTGCTGCATCGCGCGCCCGGCCGATGTCTGCACGGCCGCACCTACCGTCCTGCAGAGCTGCTGCAGCAGCCGGCAGGGGGTGGCGCGAGCGGGCCGGGATCGGCATCATGAAGTCCAGGGAAACCTCCCGGGGGCCGTCGACGCGGAACGTCGCATCCGGGCTGGTGTCCATGTGCCGGCAAGGCCCGGAGATCGGACCACTGCCATGGACACGATCCTCTTATCCGTCAATGCCGTTCTCGGTGTCATCGCCACTGCGCTGTCCCTCTCGTCGGAGATCATCCGCGCGCGACGAACCAGGCAGGCCTGCGAACACGCTCGGCGTGGCATTCACGCACCTTCCCAGGGGCACGACGGAGCCGTGTGACCGCGGCCGCGTGGTTGTGCCCTCAGACGAACTCCTTCACGCCGAGGGCCTGTCTGGTCATGCCCCCTGCCTGAGTGCCTACGGACTCCCGACGGGCGAGGCGTTCGCGCTGCACGACGGCCGGCTCGGGGTCTTCAGTGCCCCGCAGACAACGATGCTGCTGGAGCGCCTCGATGCTGGACGCCGGGACGGGACGCGCACAATGCCTTGGGGGATATCACGGACGGAGAAAGCCGCCTCCAATCGGAGCAAGCCGGCGATCGCGCAGGTCCGCGCGAGACGCCCTCCGTCGCAGCCTGTAAAAGGGGTTGGTGGGCAGGCTGAGACCACTAGCCTTGGGCCATGCGCAACACCATCCGCGTCCGATTCGCTCCGTCACCGACGGGCATGTTCCATGTCGGCGGCGCTCGCTCCGCCCTGTTCAACTGGGCTCTCGCGCGACAGCAGCAAGGCAGGTTCGTTCTGCGGATCGAGGACACGGACGCCGAGCGCAACCGTCCTGAGTGGGTGGACGGCATCATCAGCGCCTTGACGGCGATCGGGATCAGTAAGGACGATCCTGCGTTCGAGGGACCGCACTTCCAGTCGTACAACGCCGAAGCGCAGCGCGATGCCGCCTTGAGGCTGTACGCCGAGGGCAAGGCGTACTACTGCGACTGCCGGCGCGAGGATCTGGTCGCGCGCACCAGGTCGCAGCACCTCGGGTACGACGGCTTCTGCCGCGAGCGGGGCTTGGCGTACGTGGAGGGCCGTGCGTTGCGCTTCCGCACTCCGGATGGCGGGGCGACGGTCGTCGACGACGTGGTCCGCGGGCGGACCGAGTTCCCGAACGCGTCCCTTGAGGACTTCGTGATCGCACGGGGCAACGGCTCGCCGGTCTTCGTGCTGGCCAATGCCGTGGACGACATCCGTGAGCGGATCACGCACGTCATCCGCGGTGAGGAGCACCTGTCGAACACCCCGAAACAGCAGCTCCTGTGGAATGCGTTGGGGGCCGAGCCCCCGGTATGGGCGCACCTTCCCGTGATTGTCAACGAGAAGCGTCAGAAGCTCTCCAAGCGCCGCGACAAAGTGGCGCTGGAGGACTACCTGGCCGAGGGCTACCTCTCGGATGCGATGGTCAACTACCTGATGCTCCTCGGCTGGGGCCCGGGCGACGATGTGGAGATCCGGCCCTTCAAGGAGCTGGAGGGCCTGTTCCGCCTGGAGGACGTGAACAAGGGCTCGGCGTTCTTCGACGTGAAGAAGCTCTCGGCCTTCAACGGCGAATACATCCGCGGCCTTTCTCCGGAGCGGTTCGTCGCCGAGTGCCGTCGGTGGCTTCAGGCCCCGTATGCGCCGTGGGCGCCCGAGAGGTTCGATGAACGGGCGTTCGAGGCCGTGGCCGGCCTGGCGCAGACGCGGCTGACGGTGCTCTCTGAGATCACGCAGTACGTGGACTGGCTGTTCCTGGAGGCACCGCCCGAGGACGAGGTGTCGTGGGCCAAGGCCATGAAGGCGGGGGCCCGAGAGGTCCTGGTGTCGGTCCGGGCTCAGTGGGGTGCGTGCGACTGGACGGCGGACGGGCTCAAGGCGGCGCTGGAGAGCGTGGCAGCGGAGCACGGACTCAAGCTGGGGAAGGCGCAGGCTCCGGTGCGTGTGGCGGTGACCGGCCGCACGGTGGGCCTGCCTCTGTTCGAGTCGGTGGAGATCCTGGGGCGCGAGCGCGCCCTCTCCCGAATTGAGGCGGCGATCGAGCGGTTGTCCGAGACTGCGTGAGGGGGCCACGGCGGGCGGATGGTAAGGATCTGGAGCTCGCACTCGGAGGGCTCGGAGGCGATGTGGTCTCTTCGTGAGTACGGGAGAGACCTCGCTATTGGTTCCGAGTGCGTGAGCCCGTTCATTCTCCGGTCCGTCGTGATGCAGCCGGCCAGGGACGTCAGCAACGTGAGCGGACCGCGCAGCAGTCACAGCCCGTGGCCGAGCACCGGCAGAGCCCAGGCGCCATCACCACGGTGCGAGGCAGAGGTCCGGTCATGGCTTCCGCTGACACACCCGGCAACCGCCGAGGGCAAGATGCCCGACCCGGCGCATGAGGGCACTCCAGCGCACCGCGCTCGCACGGTTCATGCATCACTGGCAGGGAAAGACTCACAGGGGGCTGTGTCAGAGCCACCGTGCAGGCCCTGGTCGCCGGCACCTCACTGGTGGCGTCGGTGCTCGCCTGACCTTCAAGGTGGTGCGGTCCGACTCGCGGGAACACCCGGTCATTGCTCTCCGTGAAGATCTCGGATGGCACGGGGCGACCGGCTAGGGGGGCGGCGTGATGACTCACGTGACCGATGTCCATTACCGGCAGCACGTCATGCCGTACTACCGGGCGTTCGAGTCACGCTTCGGGTATGCGGCGCTGCTCGGTCGCACGCGTCATTTCGGCTGGTACGAGCCGGGCCATTCCCCTTGGGGATTCGCGGCAGCCATGCGGCGGATGGAGCTCGTCCTGGCCCGGAAGCTGGCCCTGTCTCCGGGGTCGTCGGTGCTCGATGCCGGGTGCGGGGTCGGCGACACGGCGCGCACGATTGCACGGGCGAGCGGGGTGTACGTCACTGGGATCGACGGGATCGAGCCGGACGTCGTCATTGCGCGGCAGCGGTCGACCCGTGCCGGTGAGCTGGGCGGGCGCACGCGTTTCCTCCTGGCCAATTATCACGCCCTGCCGTTCGCCGATGCCTCCTTCGACGGCGTCTACACGATGGAGTCCTTTGTCCACTCCCCCGACCCTCGGCAGGGACTCGCCGAGTTCTTCCGCGTCCTGCGCCCTGGCGGGAGGCTGGTGATGTCCGAGTATTCGAGCACTCCACAGGCTCATCTGCTGCCGCAGGCGCGGTCCGCGCTGATCAGGGTCTGTGAGCTCTCCGGTATGCCGGGCATGCTCACGATGACCCACGGCCACTTGGAGCGGCTTCTCCAGCAGGCCGGTTTCGTTGTCGAATCGGCCTATGACGCGACGGAGAAGGTCCTGCCCATGCTGCGGTGCTTCTCGGTGCTCGGACGGCTGCCCTATGCGCTCGCGCGCGCCGTGGGCCGCGGCGACAGGCTGGTCAACGCGATGAGCGGGGTGGAGATGTACCGGCACCAGGAGACATGGCGGTACAACATCTGTATCGCCAGCAAGCCATGATGCTTCCAGGGCGCCGGATAGCCTCCAGCTGTGGCGCTGTTCTGCGGCCACCGTCCCATTGCCTGCCGCGCCTCGGCGTACGGCACCGACTCCGCCTTCCAGCCGGGCGAGCGCGCTGCCGAGGTAACGCCGCGCCAGGCACTCCACGGGCATGTCCCCTGCCGTCAACGCCTCGCGCAGGGCCTGCTCCAGCCGGGCCGGGCCGGGCCGGGCCGGGCCGGGCCGGGCCGGGGCAAACTCGCGGCGGGCGAGCCGCGCCACGCCCAAGCCCGCCCGCGCCCGGGCGTGACGTCCGGCTCGTCCAAGCCGAGGGCACCGCCGAGGTACTGCTCGGCGGCTCAGATCTCGCCGGCGTCCACGAGCTCCATGCCGCACCTTAGGAAGGCGGCGGTCAGGCCCTCGGGTTCCTCGGGGGTCAGCGGCTCGGCGAACAGCTCCAGCGCCGCTGCCGTGTCCCCTCGGCTCAGCCGTACCGCTGCCAGGCGGGCCTTGCCCAAGGGCCAGGTCGGAGGCGTCCGCCGCCATCTTCCCCAGCTGGCGCCGGGCGATGTCCAGGGCCTCCGGCGAGTCCGAGGCGGCGGCCGACTCCAGCAGCTCACAGCCCGCCGCCGCGATCCCTTGCCGGGCGAGCGGGGCCCGCACCGGGTGCCGCGAGGCGATCGCCTGACGGTACGCCCTCTCTCGTCCAGCTCGCGCAGCACCGGATTGCTCGCATACCCACTCGTCCGGACCATGCACT
Organism: Streptosporangium nondiastaticum; assembly: GCF_003011965.1. Taxonomy (GTDB): domain Bacteria; phylum Actinomycetota; class Actinomycetes; order Streptomycetales; family Streptomycetaceae; genus Streptomyces; species Streptomyces nondiastaticus. The sequence goes on along the minus strand of NZ_PXWG01000001.1, from coordinate 152,844 downwards.
CAACCAGAACAAAGGGCCCGCTCCTCTCGTTCGGGCGAGGATCAGGTTCCCCGGGAGAGGGCATGATCGGAGTCACGGTGTGGAGCCTTGAGCGAAGGAGACGATGTCCTCCATGCCCGGCTGGTAGCCGTCGGAGGTGTCGACCTCCAATACGGGGACGTCGAGGGAGATCGGCACGAAGGAGTCGAGCGAGTGCTTTCCTGAGGCCAAAGCCTCAAGGAGGTCGTGGTCCCCATGGGCTGCACGGTGGTGGCTCTGCCGCACTCGATCAGCGATCCGGTCATGCGCGACGTCCGCTGGGGTCATGCATCGGAACCGTAGGTGCGTGATCCAGGACATGGTGCGTTTGCCGAGCCGGATGGCGATGAACCCGAAGGCGATGAATCCGGGTGGTCGGACGACGTGCTGCCCGTGACGACAGCTGCCCGTAAGGGTCGCTCCCAGCCGGAGGGCAGCATGGCCAGGGCCCGTTCCCCGACCGGTGCGCTCGTCGTCGACGACGGTCGACGGTGCGAAGGCGCGGCCGACGGCCTGCGCGGACAAGCCCCCCTTCGAGCCGAAGCCGGACGCTGATGCACCGCATTCCGGGACGATGGAGCCGCGGTCTGGAAGCCGATGAAGGCATCACGAGGTTCACGATCACCCGGGATTCACGATCACCCAGCTCTCCGCATTCGGCACAGATTACAGATTATGGTGACCGCATGGATCACGATGAACCGCCGCTGCACGCCCCGTCGTTCGGTGCAGCGGCGGTTGCCTACGCCGAGCACCGCCCGGACTACGCTCAGGCCGCGGTGCGCTGGGCGCTCGAAGCCGCGCCCGGTCCGCGCGTGCTCGACCTCGGCGCCGGAACCGGCATGCTGACCGCCACGCCGGTCGCGCTGGGTGCCGACGTCATCGCGGTCGAGCCCGACCCGGCCATGCTGACCGAGCTGCGCCGTTCGCTGCCGGGTGTCCGTGCCCTGTCGGGCAGTGCCGAGGAGATCCCGCTGCCGGACGGTTCCGTCGATGCCGTGCTGGCCGGCAACGCCATGCACTGGTTCGACATGGCCGTCGCGGGACCCGAAATCGCCAGGGTCCTCGCGCCCGGCGGCATTCTGGCCGGCTTGTGGAACCTCATGGACGACCAGGTCGAGTGGGTTGCCGGGCTCGCACGGGTCGGTGGGAGCGCGGCGATCGGCCCGCGCGACACGCCTTCCAGCTGGCGTACCGAGACGGCCGGCATGCACCTTCCGAAGTCCGGAGCGGCCGCCCGGTTCGGCTCGCCGGAGCAGGCCGAGTTCCCGCACGGACAGCGCCGTACCGCCGACTCCCTCGTCGCGACCCTCGCGACGCGCGCCGGGATGCTGGTCATGCCGGAACAGGAACAACAGGCGGCACTGGAGCGGATCCGCGCGTTCCTCGCGAGCACGCCGGAGACCGCCGGCGGCGAGTTCACGCTGCCGATGCGGACCGGCGTGCTGCGCACCCGGCAGCTGTGAAGCCCTCGATCGCCCGGTCTCCGCTTCCGCGCGTCGCGGTTGGGCGTGCGTTCCGAGGAATCCGAGGAATCTGAGGAAGGCGTGAAGGATGCCGGTCGCCAGTCGTCCCGCCAGTCCAGTGACCCCGTCGCCACATCGGCGACTCCGTACGCGCGCACATGCCGGTGACAGGGCTTGGTCACAGGGCTCCCTGATAGCCCCTCGTGCAGGGCAAGGATTCTCACCGTTCGGCGACGCTCTGCCCACACTGGCTGGAAAGACACCCTCGGCATTCACCCGTTGGTGGCGGCCGGGACAGACCGCTCTCCCGCCCCTGGCAGAGTTGAATGGGACCCGGGACCGGGCTTTCCCGATAGGAGGAGCGCGATGGCCGATCCGGCGGCGACGGCAGACGTACAGGACTTCGTGAAGTTCTGTGTGCCACTCACCGGCTTCACCGCATTCGACCTGTACGCGACCGATATGGCCGGGGCATATCTGGACACCGCGCGCCGCCAGGTGGGGCCGGAGCGCTTCGATACGTTCTGGACCGCGTGGAAACAGGCGGTCACGGGCGGCGGCGGGCCGCAGGACCTGGCGCCCACCCACCGGGAGGTGGCCCGCGCCCTGGTCTACCTCTGGTATACCGGCGCCTGGCCCCGGCTGGCCCCCGCCGCCCACGCCGACCTGCGGCGCGAGCAGGCGAACACGGAGTTCGTCGTGGCACCGGAGGCCTACGTGGAGGGGCTGGTGTGGCGGACCTTCCACGGCCATCCCTCGGGCGCCAAACCGCCCGGCTTCGGCACCTGGGGAGTCAGACCGCCCGCACCGCCCGAGGTCGAGGAGCTGCGCGCCGGACTCGGCGTGCGCGACGTCGCCTACCGCACCGGCCTCGACGCCGAGGTCTCGCCCGAGGACATCCCCGCCCACCTGCTGCCCGGCTTCCGGTCCGGGCGTCACGTCCCCCCGTCCGAGGTCCCCGTGGCCACGGTCCCCGGCACGATCGAGGAGGGCAGGGTATGACGGAGCACGTCACTGCCGACGCCGCGGCCCGGCGCCGCTACGACATCGTCATCGTCGGCGCCGGCTGGGCCGGCAGCGCGCTCGCCCAGCGGCTGGGCGACAAGGGCTGGCAGGTCCTCGTCCTGGAGGCCGGAAACGGCGACACCGACACTTGGCCCGGGTTCCTGGACACCCTGTCCACCTTCCGCTCCGCCGTCGCGAAAGTGCCCAACTCCGCCTACCGGCCCAACGCCGCAGCACCCTCGCCCAACGTCCTGGATCTCGCACCGGTGCGCAACCCCCGGCCCGGAGAGCCCGAGTTCACCGCGGGCGGCTACTTCGTCCAGAACGGACCGCTGCCGTACGGCACCGACTACCTGCGCGCTCTGGGGGGTACCGCCATGCACTGGCTGGGTGCCGTCCCCCGCATGCGGGACGAGGACTTCGAGACTCGCACGCGCTACGGGTACGGACGCGACTGGCCCATCGGCGCCGCGGAGCTCCAGCCCTGGTACGCCGAGGCCGAACGGCTTCTGGGCGCCGCCGGGCACGGGCAGGAGCAGTACGACCTCGGCGTCGTCCACGACTCCCGCTACGAGTACCCGATGCAGGAGATCCCGCGCAGCTACATCGACCGGTACTGCAAAGAGGCGGTGGAGGGGGAGGTCATCACCGATCCGGTGGCCGAGCGGGACTACACGCTGACCCTCTACGGCCTGCCGCAGGCCCGCAACTCCACGCCCAACCCCCGCTACCGTACCGATCCCCCCTTCCGGGTCCGGGGCGCGGTCGGCCTGCCGAACTTCGGCGAGCGTTGCGTGGGCAACGCCAGCTGCGTACCGATCTGCCCTGTGCAGGCGAAGTCCCTGCCCTTGCGCATCCAGGCGGCCTTCCCGCGCTCCGTCACCGTGGCGAACCGCTGTGTGGTCACCCGGGTGCGCAGGTCGGGTGAGCGCAGCGTGTCCGGGGTGGAGTACCGCACGTACACCGACCCGGCCTCGCCCGTCAGCCGCTCGTACGTCGTCGAGGCCGACGTGGTGGTGCTCGCCGCCCACGCCATCGAGAACGCCCGGCTGCTGCTCTTCTCGGAGCTGGCCAACGGAAGCGGCCAGGTGGGCCGGAACCTCATGGACCACCCCACCGTGCTCAGCTGGGCCCTCGGTGCGGAGAGCAAGGGACCGGTCGGGCCGTTCCGGGGGCCGGGGCACACCTCCGGCTGGGAGGTCTTCCGCTTCGGCGAAGGGCGCCGCCGCCGGGCTCCCTTCCGCATCGAGATCGGCAACTGGGGCTGGGGCTGGGCCACCGGGGCGCCGATGAGCAACGTCGCCACCGCCTTGGGCATCGGCGGCGACGAGCACGGCGAAGTGCGGCCGGACGGTGTCTTCGGCCCGGAGCTGCGCCGGCTGCTGGGTTCCAGCGTCGGCCGCCAGTTGCAGTTGCAGCTCGCCGTGGAGCAGCCGGCCGACCCCGGCAACCGTGTCACCCTCGATGGGCGCCACCGCGACGCCATGGGCAACCCGCGCCCCGTCATCACCTATGACCTCAGCGAGCACGTACGCGATGGCGCACTGGCCGCCCGGGCGGTGGCCGGGGAGATCTTCCGCCGTATGGGAGCGGACGACTTCACCAACCACGCTCCACGGGACGGTGTCCCCCCGCTGGGGCACTTCGTCCACAAGGGTACGGACCTGGCCTACAGCGGGGCGGGCCACGGGGCCGGCACCCACATCATGGGCAGCGACCCGGCGACCTCGGTGGTCGACGCGGACCAGAAGACCCACGAGTTCGACAACCTCTACGCCGTGGGCTGCGGCAGCATGGCGTCCGTCGGCACCAGCAACCCCACGCTCACCATGATGGCGCTGGCCTTGCGCAGCGCCGAACGGATCCACGACTCCCTGGCCACCGCCCGCCGGCCCGTCGTGATCCGCACCCCCGACACGACGGAGGCGACGGCGTGATCACCGCGACCGAACTGCACGAGAAGGGCTTCCACGTCCCGCGGAACCTCGGCGAACTGCGCACCTTCCTCCAGGCCGCGATGGAGGTCGAGCACCTGACCATCCCCGTCTACATGACCGGGATGTACACCATCCGCCCCGGCACCAACCGCACCGCCTACTTCGCCATCCGCAGCGTCCTGATGGAGGAGATGCTGCACATGACGCTGGCCGCCAACCTGCTCAACGCGGTCGGCGGCCGTCCCCGGGTGGGCCGCGCCGAGTTCGTGGGGAAGTACCCGGCCAAGCTCCCCTTCAGCAGCGACGACCTGCCTCCGGTGCCACTGCAGCACTTCTCCCCCGAGGCGCTGAGGACGTTCCTGCGCATCGAGCAACCCCGCTCGATGACACCCCCGCCGCAGGAGGGCTCCGGTTGGACCTCCATCGGGCAGTTCTACGACGCCCTGCGGCAGGGCGTGCTGCAGATCGTGGACAGGGAGGGCGAGCGCGCGGTCTTCCCTCCGGGCCGCGAGCACCTACAGGTGGGCCCGGACGACTTCTACAACTCCGGTGGCGAGGTCTTCGCCGTCCACGACACCAAGTCCGCGCTCCTGGCGCTGCGGGTGATCAGCGAGCAGGGCGAGGGGGTGAGCGACACCATCTGGGACAGCAACGATCTGATCTTCAAGGAGGAACGGACGCTCGCCCACTACTTCCGCTTCAACGAGATCTGCACAGGCCGTAGCTACGGCCCGCACGACCGGCCCAAGGACCTGCCCAGCGGACCCCTGATCGACGTCAGCTGGGAGGACACCCGTCCCATCCACGGCGACTCGAAGGTCGCCGACTACGAGCGGTTCGCCTCGACCAGTGACGTTTACGCCCGGGCCGTGGAGTTCAACTCCCGGTACGCGGCCCTGCTCACCTGCTTGGACCGTGCGTTCAACGGCAAGCCCCGCGTCATGGCGCTGGCGGTGCCCACCATGCTGGAGCTGCGCGACCGGGCCGGACAGCTCCACCACAACCCCCACCCCGATCCGGCGCTGGCGGCGCTCGGCGTCTTCGCCAGCCCCACCTTCGAGCTCGGCCGGCCCCAATTCGACGCCGCCGCGCAAGCGGTCGACACCGACATCGCCCTGGCCGGCTTCGAAACCGGCGAGCCCGTCGACCTGTCCGCCCTCACCCCTGCCACCGGCGAGACGTTCGCCTGAGCGGACGCAGCCGGCACGCGATTGCCACCTGCGCCGGCCTTGCGGGCCGCCTCTCGTGATGGTGGTGCGCGGCGGTCACAGACCGCGCAGGAAGGGGAGGGAGGGCATGAAGAAGTACTCGCCGCCCTTCATGGTCACGGCCTGCGCCATGGCGGGGACTTCCTGGCCCTCCTCCTCGCCCCACACCTTCGGCCAGGTCGCCGGGGGGCGGTCGCCCTGCCCGATGACCTGGTCGAGGCCGGGGTCCGGATCATCTTGTTTTTCGGGCTGCGGGAAGCCGGGGTTGTTGGCCCAGGTGTGCTGCGTGAACTCGAACTGTTTGTTCAGGTCGGAGTTGAATGCCATGAACAGCAGGCCGACACCGGTCTCGGGAAGGTCGCCTTCGGTCCGCTCGCCGTAGGTCTGCCCGCGCCGCGCCATCAAGTGGCGCCGTTCGGCCTCCGGCGGCTGCCCGAAGCCGCCGGACCCGCGCGGGTTGGTTTTACGGATGTGTGCCTGGTACGGACACTTGTGGGCGTCTTTGTCGCTGTCGTAGGTGAAGTTGTTCATCACCGGGCCGTGTGCTCCGGGCGTGGCCTGCAGGGTGAGCGGAGTACCGTCCTTGAAGCGGCCGACGAGCATCGCACCGGCTCGCTCGCGGTCGTCGTTCTCAAGCTTCAGCGCATCGGCGAGGGCTTCCTCGGCCTGCCTGAACGCCCGGACGTTCTGCTCCAGCTTGCGCAGCACGAAGTAGCTGCCGAAGTCCGTCGCGGGGTCGGGGGCGGCCGGATCCGCGACCAGTACGCGTTCCAGTGGCTGGGCCGGGTTCCATACGGAGATTCCGTCGGTACGGCGACGCTCTTCCTCCAGGTCCTCGGTGAGGAACAGCGGCTGGCTGCGGCCGTCGACATAGCCGAAGTGCTCGATCCCGTCATGGTTCGCGTTGTGCATGCCGCGGCCCTCCTCCCTGCCGAGCACACGGATCGAGCCCGTCAGCAGGCCCTCGACCTCCTGGAGCTTGGTGGTCACCGTGCCGGCTTCGGCGCCGCCGACCAGGACGACGGCATGGATCGCTTCCTGAAAGCCGGCTTCCCACTGCGCGACCTCCGGGTCTCCGAGCTTTTGCCGGGTCGCGTCGTCCTGCATCCCCCTCTTGAAGGCTTCGTCGGAGGGGGCCCGGTCGGCCAGTTCCAGCCGGCCGTAGCCCGCGAACGTCAGCCCCACACCGACATAGGGCACGTCCGACGCGTCGTTCGGCCCGTTCTCCTTGAAGGCCTTCACTTCCTGAAGATGCGTCTTGGCCGACTTCACCAGCGGGGCCAGCCCGGTCAGGAACGCCCGTGCCTCCGCAGTGCCTTCCGTGCCCTGGCCGAACTGCAGCAGCAGGATGTGAAGATGCTCGCGTACATGGCCCTTCAGGATGTTGGCCTGCAGATTCTGCAGCATCGTGTCGGCATCACCGGTGGCGTTCTTGAACGACAGGGGGTTCTGGAGATCTACGGGCATGCCGGCCCCTTTCATCGAGCCTGAAATGTGACGTCTTCCGGGCCGGCCTGCAGGGTGGCCGGTGCCGGAACAGGAGCCCTCACCGTGGACGGGGCCGTCCGATCCGGATCAGTCGGAGGCAGCGGTAGGTCGTCATGGGCGATGCAGGACCCGACGTACAGCCTGGTGGATTCTTTGGTGATGCGCGACTTGGCCATTGCGCTGCAGCCATCACGTACTCGGTTACTCCCGGCTGCCGGATTGCGTTCACCTGGGCACGAGGCCTGTTTCCCGCTGTGCGGCGGCACCCACAACGCTCGCCGATCCATTCGCATCGGTTCGCGCTCCGACGAACCTCGGCCAAACAGGTGACAGCAATGGCGGCCACCACGGGAACTCTCACCGGACTACAGGAACCCCCTTCCCGAGCACCGCTCCGGCGCATCGCAACCCACGCCGACCATATGAATGAAATCCGCCGGCCCGGTCTCCGCCTCCGGTGAGGCGCACGCGCCGTGTTTCACAATGCATCAGGATTCCCGCATGCGAGAAGGAGAGCGCCATGTCTACAGTCCTCAACTATCGAAGCAACATGATCGTCGAACTGATGCGGATGCCCGCCGAGGAACACGACGAGGCGTGGCTCAAAGACGCATTGCAGCAGGCAGTCCTGCTGGAGCTGGCGACGCTCCCCCCTTACTTGTGCGGTCTCTGGTCGATCGAGGATCCGGACCGTGACGGCGAAGTCTCCGAAACGATCAGGGAAATCATCTTCGACGAGATGTCCCACATGGGCCTGGTCTGCAACATGCTCACCACCATCGGCGGCACCCCCCGGCTCGCCGACGCGGCGCTGGTGCCGAAGTACCCCGGAGCACTGCCCGGCGGCGTACGGCCTGAGCTCTGCGTTTCCCTCACCGGACTGAGCAAGGAGGCGCTCGACATGTACTCCCAGATCGAGAGGCCCGACGACCCTGTCGTCGAGGATGCGGAAGTCCACACATCTATCGGGGCCTTCTACACGCAAATCCTTGAAGCATTCCGGAAGCAGCCGCAGCTCATCAAGGGAACCAAGCAGATCACCAGGAACATGTCGTCCCACGGCAAGGGGAACGACGTCGTCGCACTCACATCACTGGCAGACGTAGAGGCCGCCATCACCATCATCAAGGAACAGGGCGAAGGAACTGCCGCGTCACCGGACAACCCCTTCCCGGGACAGCCCGGGGAGCTGGCCCACTTCTACTCCTTCCGGGAGATTTTCCACGGCAAAAAACTGATCCAGGTGTCGAGTGACCCACAGCGCTTCGACTTCCAGGGCGCCGACATTCCCATGCCACGGACCTCCCGCATGGGAACTGTCCCCAGCGGCGGCTGGGAGCAGGGAGGGGTTCCCGTCTCCAGTGAGGTGCGTGTGCCCCTCGACTCCTTCAATCAGCACTACAGCTCCATGCTTCGGTTCCTCGAAAAGGCCTGGCAGGCGGATCAGTCAAGCACGCCGACACCGGCACAATTGCTGAACAAAGCCGTCGGGGAGATGCTCCAGCTGGAGGATCCGGCGCGGCAGCTGATGCAGTTCCCGCTGCCGGGTAGCAGCGGGAGGACCTTTGGTCCGGAATTCCGGTACGTCGAGGCCGTGGAGTGACAGAGGGACACGCCTGTCGTGGCAGTGCGGTTCGCGGCCCAGCCGCCGGGCGTCGAGAGCCCATGCACCCGTCTGCCCCGCAACGCTCGGCATCGGCTACCACTGGAGTGCAGAATCAATACACGTGACCGCCTCTCCCCTCCCCCCTCATCCGAGGGCGTCACGTTCGGAAAGAAGCAACGATGCATGATGCCGGGCAGTACGAACGCTACGCCGGTGGGTCCCCCGAGGCCGAGCGCATCCTCGTCGAGCGGCTCGTCCACGACCTGATGCGGGTGCAGATCAAGGTCAAGAAGCGCAGCGGAGCCGCCGGCATCGCGCGGACCTTCCACGCGAAGGCGGCGCTCGGCATCGAGAACGCCCGGCTGACGATCCGCGACGACCTCCCCGCCGATCTGCGGGCCGGCTTCGTACGGCCCGGAGCGGATTATCCCGTCACCGTCCGGCTGTCCAACGCGAGCGGGGCCCGGCAACCCGATCACGCCCCCGATCTGCGAGGGGCGGCGCTGCGGATCCGGACCGGGCCGGACGAGTCCCACGACCTCCTGATGACCAGTTTCCCGGCCTCCCACGCCCGCAACGCACACGAGTTCGTGGCGTTCGCGAAGGCCATGGCCGGGGCCGACTCGATGCCCCGCAAGGCATTCGCTCTGTTCGTCAGGCTGCCCCTGGCCGTGGGCAGGCCCACGGCCAGGCGCATGCGCCGCAACGTACGCGCCGGAACCCGGCACACCGTGCGCAGCCTCGCACACGAGACGTACTGGAGCCGTGGAGCCGTCCTCTGGGGCGACGCCGGGCCCGTGCGCTATCAGCTCCGCCCCGACCCGGACGCGCCCTCGGCAGCCGCACCGCCCCCTTCCCGCACCGACCCCGACCACCTGCGGCACGAGCTCGCCCAGCGCCTGCGCACCGCGGACGTCGTCTTCGAGCTGTGCGTGCAACGCTACGTGGACAGCAGGCTCACGCCCATCGAGGACGGCGCGGCCGAGTGGAAGGAGTCCGCCACGCCGGTGATCCCCGTGGCGACGCTGACCATCCCACGCCAGGACCTGGACGCCTCCCCGGCGCGTGCCACCGCCACCCGGGTCGAGCAGCTCGCCTTCAACCCGTGGAACACCACCGAGGCCTTCCGGCCCTTGGGCAACCTCAACCGGGCCCGCAAAGCCGCCTACGAGGCCGGCAGTGCCCTGCGCCTGGGGCATCGCTTCGTCACCGAGGAACCCCGTCGCAACGCCGTGCTCGGCGTCCCGCTGCGCGCCGGCTTCCGCGCCCTCAACCGGTTCGTCCCCTGGTACCGGCTGCCGACCCGGCTCGGTCTGCTCAACCTCGTCGCGCTCCGCCAGACCCTGCGCCGCGAGAACCTGATCGACACGGAGGTCCACCAGGCTCCGCCGAAGACGCAGCCGGTGCCTCCGCTCATCGACGAACGGCTACGGGTGGAGCGCAGCTACGACGGTACGTACAACGACTTGTCCGCTCCGAAGATGGGCGCCGTCGGCGCCACGTTCGGCCGCAACCTCGCACCGGTCTACCGCCCCGACCTGTTCGACAGCCCCAATCCCGTCACCGTCAGCAGGCAGCTGCTCCACCGTGACGCCTTCATCCCCGCCCGGTCGCTGAACATCCTCGCTGCCGCGTGGATCCAGTTCCAGGTGCACGACTGGGTCAACCACCAGCGCCACCCCGCCGGCACGCGGAGCGTGGAAGTGCCGCTCCCGCCCGGCATGACCTGGCGCAACTCCCCCGGCGGACCGCCCGAGAACGTCATGCGGTTCGCTGAGAACAAGGGTGTGCAGCCGCCCGGCGGCCTCGCACCGCCGGCTCTCTTCGGCAACGTCGCGTCCCACTGGTGGGACGGTTCGGAAGTCTACGGCGGAGACCAGCAGGCCGCGATGTCGCTGCGCGAGCCGGGCGGTGGCGCGGCACTGCGCCTGGAGGACGGACACCTGCCGCTCGGCCCCGACGGCATCCCGCTGACCGGGTTCAGGGAGAGCTGGTGGCTCGGCCTCAGTGCCATGCACACCGTCTTCGCGCGCGAGCACAACGCCGTGTGCGAAGCGCTGCGGCGGGAATACCCGCACATGGACCAGAACCGGGTGTACCACACGGCGCGCCTCATCGTCTCCGCCCTCATCGCCAAGATCCACACCGTGGAATGGACCCCGGCGATCCTGGCGACGGAGACGATCGACATCTCCTTGCGGACCAACTGGCAGGGCCCTCCGAAGAACTGGCTCACCCAGCTGGGTCTCTGGATGTTCGAGGCGCACTCCCTCACCGGCATCCCCAAGACCCTGCCGGACCACCACGCCGCGCCCTACTCCCTCACCGAGGACTTCGTCACCGTCTACCGGATGCACCCGCTGATCCCGGACGACTTCGACATCGTCGACCACAGGTTCGGTCACCGGATCGACACCTTGGACTTCAACGCCGTACAGGGTGCCGCCGCGGAGCCCCTCATCCGCAAGACCGGACTGGCGAACGCGCTGTACTCACTCGGGATCGCCAATCCCGGGGCGATCACCCTGCACAACTTCCCCCGCGCGCTGCAGGCCTTCGAACGGGACGGTGAGGTGATCGACCTGTCCGTGGTCGATCTGGTACGCACCCGGCGCCGCGGCGTCCCTCGCTACAACGACTTCCGCAGCGGCCTGCACAAGCCGCGCATCAAGCGGTTCGAGGAGCTGACCACCGAGCCGGAGACCCTCGCACGGCTGAAGGACGTCTACCGCACCGTCGACGACGTCGACACCATGGTCGGCCTCTTCGCCGAGAACCCGCCCCGGGGCTTCGGCTTCAGCGACACGGCCTTCCGCATCTTCATCGTGATGGCCAGCAGACGGCTGCAGAGCGACCGCTTCCTCACCGTCGACTTCCGCCCCGAGGTGTACACGCCCCTCGGCATGGACTGGATCGAGCGCAACGGCATGACGAGCGTCCTGTTGCGGCACTGCCCCGAGCTGGCGAGCTTCCTGCCCCGCTCGGCCAGTGCGTTCGCGCCGTGGCGCCCGGTCGAGCCCGCCCGGAACAACTCCGGGCCCGGCAGCGACTGAGAAGGCACGGTCACCAGCCACTGGCGGCTGACGGCTGCGCACGGCTCACCCGGTTGTGTGCCACCGCTGGTCGTGCAGCCGGTGGTCCTCGGTCAGCCCGTTGCGGAAGAAGCGCTCGTAGTAGTCGTTCTCGACGTGATGCGCCTGCAGCCAGACCCCCGGGGCGTGGATCGTGTCGCAGTGCGCGGGAAATCGCCCGTGGGTCTCGTAGATGTAGGTGCAGATGTCGCGTGTGCACGCGATGACGTCGGCGGAGTAGTCACTGGCCTGGCGCAGGTACTGGGACCCGAACTCGCCTCGGTAGATGCGTGCGAACAGCCCCTCGTCGGAGTAGATGCCCTTCGGCCCGAACTTGTCCGCCACGACGGCGTCGACCGCGTCGGCCATCGAGGCGTAGTTCGGCGGGCACATCGCCTTGATCAGGTGCTCTCCGTCGTGGCGCAGGCCCACGGTGGTCGCTCGCAGGCCGGAAAAGCGGGGCAGGGGCACGTGCCACCGCAGGAGGTCCGCGGGTTTCCAGCGAGGGGTGGCCCAGTCGAAACCGAGCATCGCACCGTAGGTCTTGCGGAACTTGGGGTCGCCCAGCATGACCGGTGGGGCGAGCGATGCGTGGATCCAAGCGCCCAGGCCCATGGCGTCGGCGGTGAGCATGAGGTTCTGAAGCAGCAGGTCCGCCTCGATCTGTGTGCGCATCGCCCAGATGGCGCCGAGGGGGAGCTTGATGTCCTTGTTCAGGAATCCCGACTTCATCCACTTCTTCACACCCGCGGGGCGGTAGAAGTTGCGATCGTCGACGATGGTGGGCCGTGCTCCCTCGGGCTGGGTCAGCAGGTACATCATCCCGTTGATGTACTGCCGGGAGAGGTCGACCACCGGGAACAGGACAGTGGTGCCCGGCAGGTTCGACAGGAACCGGTTGGAGTCGAGGTAGGCCGGGAAGTCCCGGTTCCCGTGCGGCACGTCGATGCGGTGGTCGAGCAGCCGCACCTTCGCCTCGGCGGCACGCGCGCACAGGGTCTCGGTGTCGGACACCGCCGGTGAGCCGTCGGCGGGAGGAGGGAGTTTGCGCAGGAAGTAGGTGCCGGTGTCGTTGATCAGGAAGAAGTGCGTGCCCTGGGCGTTGTCGGGGCTGCCCGCGGTCCGTCCGGCCATGTTGAGGTTCGGCTTGGCCATGATCGGCTTGCCGTCACGGGGGTCGGCGAACGGGCGGTCCGGCATGGTGAGGCCGGTGCATCCCGTCATGGCGATCAGGACGGCCTCTTCGAGCTCTGTCAGGGGCGTGCGTGGCTGCGTGGAGGCCCAGCTCATCGAGCCGGCCTCGACCGAACTGCCGCGGCTGACCCGGTGGGTGCGGCGATGCCAGACCGAGGTGAGCAGCGGCCGGGTCATGAGGGCGTCGAGACCGGCGTGGCCGTATGTCTGCATGGGCCGGGTCCTCCTTGGTATGGGTCGAGAACAGATTGAACGGCCTCGAAACCCTCCTCGGCGCTCCTCGTTCATGCCCTGGAGACCCTGCCGGTCGCGCATCGGACCTTACTTTGACCCATGGGGGCGATTTATGCCACATAGGAGCATTTCATGCTGAACTTTATGAGATAAGCAGGACGAAGTCGTCGGAACACGTCGCTCCGGTCGCATCCGACGCGAGGGCACCCGTACGGATGCCGAAAGTCACCCGCACAGCCCATGACTCCGCCGGCAGGAGGGCCACACCATGAGCGGGACGTCCGCTGTCCCCGGGGATTCCCCGGAGGCGCTCCCCGACTGTGCCACCGATCCCGTCACGTCCCTGGTGGCCGAGTTCGTGGACAAGCGGATGGGAGGCAGGATCGCCCAGGGGCAGGACCCGGTCCTGCGGCCGGTCTTCGTCAAATTCCATGGTGCCGCCCGCGGCGTACTCATGGTCGACCCTGCTCTCCCACCCGACCTGAGCATCGGATTCCTCCGGGCCGCGAAGGAGCAGAAGGGCCTCGCGGCCTGGGTGCGCTTCTCCAGCGACGTCCTTCCGGACCGGCCGGACCTGCGCAGGACTGCCGGCGCCGGCATCAAACTGTTCGGCGTGCCCGGCCCGAAGCTGATGGAGCAGGAGAGCCGGGCGGACACCCAGGACCTGGTCCTGCAGAACCACGACGTCTTCTTCGTCGACACCGCCCGGGACATGTGCGAGTTCCAGCAGGACCCCGTGGCCTACCGGCGCGACCATCCGGCCACCGACCGGATCCTGCGGGAGATGCGCAAGCCCGAGGAGAGCGTACTGACCGCCACGTACTGGGGTGTGCTCCCGTACGCCTTCGGCACGGACCGGCACGTGAAGTACAAGCTCGTACCGGCCGGCTGCGCGCAGGGCGACCCGCACGCGACTCCGGCGGACGAGAACCCCTCCTTCCTCCGCGGTGATCTGCACTACCGGCTGGCCACCGGCGAGGCCGCCTTCGACCTGCTGCTGCAGTTCCGCACGGACCCGGACAGCATGCCGCTGGACCGCGCGACCGTGCGCTGGGAAGAATCGCTGAGCGCGCCGGTGAAGGTGGCGAGGCTGACCCTGCACCGGCAGGACGTCACGGCCCGCGGCCAGGAGGCCTACGGGGACAACTTCGCCTGCAACCCCTGGCACAGCCTGCCCGAGCACCAGCCGGTCGGCAGCCTCGGCGAGGCCCGCAAGATCGTCTACGCCGCCTCCGCCGCCCGCCGCCGCGACGCGAACGGGGTTCCGGTGGTGGAGCCCGGCCCGGCGCGTCCGGCGTCCGCCGAAGCACCCGGCCGCGACACCCGGATCGTCCGTGCCGCGATCCACCCCGCGATCGGAGTGGCCCGGATCGGCGACAGCACCGAGGAGTTCTTCCTCGGCCCTGAGATGGAAGATGCCCCTCCGCTGCCGACCGGCAGCTACAAGGACGCGACCGGTGCCCTCAAACGCCAGGCGGCCCGCTTCCGTGTGTACGGCTACAACGCCGCCGGCGACGTGGTCGCCGAGCTCACCTCGGACAGCGCCGACCTCAAGTGGACCGTGCACGTGGCCAACAAGAAGGCCGCCTGGTACCAGTTCCAGCTGGCACTGGACATCCCGGAAGCGGCCCAGGCCCCCGCCACCACCCTGCGCAACGCCGACGTCCCGCAAACCGAACGGCACCGCCTCGTCATCGACCCCGGACCCCGGTCCATCCGCGGCAGCAACCGCTCGGGCAAGCCCGAGTACGTCTTCGACACCGGCACCTTCATGGACAGACCCGTCTACCTGGGCGAGCTGCGCACGGATGCCGCCGGCCGGCTGCTCTTCCTCGGTGGCCGCGGGGTCTCCGCCTCCATCACCAACACCCCCGCGGGACACTTCGCCAACAACGACACCTGGCACGACGACGTCTCCGACGGCCCCGTGACCGCCGAGGTCCGCATCGACGGGCGCCCCGTACCGGTCGACCCCGCCTGGGTCGTGGTCGCTCCCCCGAACTACGCGCCGGAGCTCAAGTCGGTACGCACGATGTACGACCTGCTGCGCGACCTCTTCGTGTCCGCGGGCACCCTCGCACCTCCGAAGGAGGTCTCCTTCACCCGCGAAGTACTGCCGCTGCTGCGGCGCCTGTGCGACCTCCAATGGGTCAACCACGGCTTCGCGGCCCACTTCGGACACGCCGGACGCGAGCACCTCCTCGCACCCGAGCGGCTCGCCAGGCTGGCCTCCCCCAGCGACCACCCCGGCGACCCGGGCGACCGCAACGCCGAACTGCGCCACCAGATCTGGGCGACGATGCGGGACATGGACCGCGACGCCGCCTCTCCCGTTCCGTGGCCCGCGATCTACGGGGACGCCATGGGCACGCGCCCTCCCTCCCCGCGGCAGCACCTGGCGCTCACCCCACTGCAGTACCGGCTGCTCGACCGCTGGGCCGCAGGGGACTTCCACGCCGACTACGACCCGGCCGCCACGGCGCCCGCGTCCCTCGACGACCTGCCACTGACCGAGCGGCCCCGGGCTCTGGACCGGGCCGCCCTGTCCTTCTGCCTGGCCGACGCCTTCCACCCGGGCTGCGAGTTCACCTGGCCGATGCGCCACCTGACCATGTACGCCGCACCCTTCCGGCTGCGGCACCGCGACCCCGCCGAACCCGAACCCTCGTACGGTCCGACCCTCACGCCCCAGCAGGCGGTCGCGGACGACGGCCCGCTGCACGCACAGGGACCGGGAGACCTCACCCGGTGGATGGCCGTTCCCTGGCAGACCGACACCGCCCGCTGCCGCTCCGGCTACAACCACCGCTACGACCTCTACCTGCCGACCTTCTGGCCGGCGCGCGTCCCCAACCATGTCCTCACGGAAGCGGACTACAAGACCGTCATCGACACCACACGCACCCCCGAGGAGCGCCGGACCGCCTTCGAGAACCGCGCCGTGTGGGACAGGTGGCTGCCCGCCACCAGCCCCGCCGCCCAGATGAACGCCATGGTCAAGGACTTCGGCAAGCTCGGCCTCGTCGAACGGCGCGAGGGACCGGCCGACGACCCGGAGCTGCCCCGGGCCGTGCTGGTGGAGTCCGAAGTGAGCTTCACCCCGAGCACGCCCCCTCCCGACCGGCGCAACCTGGTGTTCCTGCACGTGCCCGAGGCCGCCGACCCCGCCCACCGGGACGAAGCGGTGGACGCCGCCCTGCGTACGGTGGACCGCCCCGACGAGGAGGTGCTGGCGGGCTACTTCGAGAAGATCGTCCGCTACCAGGACCGACCATGAACACCCGCACCGCGCCCTCGGCGAGCGGGCACTTCGAAGTGGTCGTGGCCGGCGGCGGCCCCGCGGGCGCCGTGGCGGCCCTGGTCCTGGCCCGGGCCGGCCGCCGCGTCCTCCTCGTCGACCAGCACGCCGACCCGACCGGGGCGACCGGGGCCACCGAGGCCACCGAGGCCACCGCACGGTTCACCATCGGAGAGACCCTCCCACCCGCAGCCCGGCCGCTCCTGCACGACCTGGGCCTGTGGCCGCACGTCACGGCCGACCGGCACCTGCGGTCCACCGGAATCCTCGCCTCCTGGGGATCGCCGGAGCTCTACGACCGCAGTGACGTCCTCGACCCGAACGGCCACGGCCGCCATCTCGACCGGCCTCGCTTCGACGCCTCGCTGCGCAGTGCCGCCCTCGCAGCCGGCGCCGAGTTCCGCCGGGCCGGCGTCGTAGGCCACCGCGCCCATGCATCCGGCCGGCATGTCCTGCTGCGCCGGGAGGGCGCCGTCGAGGAACTGCCCTGCGACTGGGTCGTCGACGCGACCGGTCGCCGCTGCGTCATCGGCCGCCGCCGGGCCGTCCGGCACCGCCAGGACCGGCTCGTCGCCGCCTACACCCTCTTCGACCGCCGCTTGCCGCACGGCCGGGGCTCGGACGATGACCTGCGGACGCTCGTCGAGGCGGTGCCCGGCGGCTGGTGGTACACCGTCAGGATCCCCGCCGGCCGGCTCGTGGCACATCTGACCGACGCCGACCTCGCCCCTCCCGCACTGCGCACGCCCACCGGATTCCTGGCCCACGCCTCCCGCACCCTGCACCTGCGGACCCGGCTGGAGGGCTACGCCCCGCCCCCGGCCGCCCCGCGCTGGACCGCCGCTCACGGCCTGCGCCTCTCGCCACCGGCGGGGACGGGGTGGCTCGCCGCCGGAGACGCCGCCCTCGCCTTCGACCCGCTCTCTTCCCAGGGCATCCTCACCGCCCTGCACACCGGGGCCCACGCGGGCCGCACCGTGGACCTGTGCCTGCGCGGCACCGTCACCGAGGCCCTCACCGAGTACACCGCGTTCCTCGACGGCATCGCCGACGCCTACCTCGGCCACCACGCGTACTACTACGGCCAGGAACGTCGCTGGACGGCGCACCCTTTCTGGAAGCGCCGCACCAACTCCTCCCACTCCCCCATGGCTCCCGGGCAACGCCCGGCATGACAAACCGGAGACAGCCCGGGCCCGCCCGCCGGTTCGGCCGGCCGGATCCTCGACCGCTGCCGCGACGTCCGTCACGGCGTCGAAGACGTCGGTCGTGCGGATCCATTCGTTGACCTTGCGGCGGACGGCCCGGCCCTCCTCGGTGTCGTAGCCCTCGAAGACGGTGCCCGCGTAGGGGCCGATCGTATGGGCGATGACGGTGAGTCCGGCCTCGTACAGCCTGCGGGACAACTCGATGTATCCATTGATGAGCTCATCGGCAGTGGGTAGCGGCTGCGGGAGTGCGGGTCGATGGAGGCCACCGCGACCGCGGTGCCCTCGGGGGGCGAGGACATCGATGCCGGAGACGAAGTAGCGGGAGAGCCCCAGCTCTTCTGCGCCGTCCAGGGAGCGGGCAGCAGTCACGTCGCCCGAGGCGAGGAACCCGGTCTCGGAGGCCATCGCGGAGAAGGCCGCGAGCCCTGTGTCGTGCGGGAAGTACAGGCTGAGGGCGAGCTCCTCCCCGGCGGACACCCGGCCCGGCACCGGGTCGCTCACGCCTTCCTCTCCGGCTGCGAGGGTGAACTCGCTTTATCTATTGCTCAGGTGGATGCGAACGGCTTCGCCACCGCCGTCCAGACGCAGGACCTGGCGTACGGTCTGGTCGGTGAAGTTCCTTGACGGGAAAAGCCGGTAGGTCTCGTAAGGGCTGATCAGAGCGCAACGGAAGCCTGCCACCCAGTGCAATGTCATAGTCATGCCAGTACCAGCATCAGACACGTGGATCTTGTTCCCGCCGGAGCTCGTGGAGGGACCTGCCCGACAGGCCGGGGACTCCCCTGTGACAGGCGCTTCTGATCGATGTATCCCTGGCCGCTTCCCCGAACGGCACGGGTTGGAGGACTCCGCCTGCGCAACGGCCCCGCCTCGCCGGGCGATGGATGGGACCATCGAATCCAGGCCGTCCTGAGGAGGGGGACCCCTTATGGGTGCAGGAGCCGACAACGCCGGCGACAAAATGGTCGTGGGCCGGACGAACGAAAGCGAAGAGCGGACCGTCCTCGTCGCCAAAGGTGGTGACGAGGACGGCTACGGCGAGGACTACGTGCTGCGTGTGGCGATCGAGAACGACCGGGTTCTCAGGGACGTACCGGAGGGCGTCGATGCCGTTCATGCGTCAGGCACCGTCCCCCTGCCCACCGGCGGGGCTCTGGGCACCCTTCCGCCGGGCAACGGCCTCGTCGCCGTCGGAGCGAACGGCGTGGTCGGCTACGTACATGACGCACCCCGCGACAAGCTGCAGGAGCAGCAAGTACATGCGGGCGTTCTCGGCGCCGGCACCACTGCCTCGCCCGGGGTCTTCGGCCGCGGCGCTCCCGGGGTGGTCGGCTACTCGCAGGACGCGGCCAGGGACGTCGCCTGGGAGGCAGCCGATCCGTCGGCTGTGTGCGGGCGCGCCACAGGCATCGGCGTCCGCGGGAAAGGCGATGACGGTGGGGTCCGCGGGGAGAGCGAGAACAATTTCGGGGTCGAAGGGAAAAGCACCCTTGCCTCCGGGGTCCGCGGTGCGAGCGAACGGGCCGCCGGCGTCTTCGGGGAGGGATCTCCCGGCGTGATGGGCAATGGCCCTGGGAGCGGGAACGGCGGGGTGTTCGAGTCGGAGAAGGGGGCGCAATTGCGGCTCACTCCCCGCCGAATGAGTCCCCTTGGCCCGACTGTGCCGACCACGCCCGAGGCGGTTCTCGTCAACGAACGCCAGCGCGGCCCCAGGCTCCCCAAGAACGGCCAGGCCGGTGAATTCACCGCGCTCGACGACCCGGCAGGGACCTGCACCCTCTGGTTCTGCGTCAGCGGCCCCGGCCCGGGACCGGCACGCTGGGCCCAGGTTCTGCTGGGGCCGGCGTTCGACGGGCGGGCCTGAACGCGGGGCCGTCGGTCAGATCGGTCTGTGCCACCGGTAGCCTGCGGCCTCATGACGCGCTCTTGGACCTTGCCGATATTGCTCGTGGCGTGCGGCTTGCTCGTTGCAGCCATGCTGGTCGCCAGGGGCTCGCCCGGCGTGGCCGTTCCCTTGCTGGTGGTGTTCGCCCTGCTCGCGGGGCTGCACTCGCCGCTGGCGTTCCCACGGTCGATCGGTGCACAGGAGGCGCAGGAGCGCAGTGCGATCGACGGACGGCCGGTCGTCTACTGGCGGGCGGGCTGCAAGTACTGCCTGCGGCTGCGGATCCGGTTGGGCCGCAACGCCCGTCGGCTGCACTGGGTGGACATCTGGCGGGATCCGGCCGGGGCGGAGGCGGTGAGGGCGGCCAACGACGGCAATGAGACGGTGCCGACCGTCGTGGTGGCGGGCCGTCCGCATGTCAACCCCGGTCCTGAATGGGTGCTCGCGCAGCTCTCCTCCTGACGAACGCGCCACCAGCCGGGGTTCCCCGGCATCTCCGGGCGCGAGCGAGACCGAAAGCGCCCCGCGAAACCGGGATGCGATGCGGCGGGGAGTGCGGAACACTTCGCCGGTGATTGTGATGCGGCCCGTCCTGGAGATCTACACCCCCGACGGCTTCGACCTCTGGCCTGTCGCCGAGATCGAGTCGTTCGGCTTCCTGCCTCTCAGCGGTGAGCTCTCACCTGCTGAGGTCGGGGCGGCGGTGATGCGCATCGCCGACTACAACGACGCCGCTCCCGACGATGACTGCCCGCCTCGTCCGGCCGAGGCGCGTGACGCGTTTCTTCACGGACTGCTGACCTCCGACGCCCCTCTCGCACCGGGCGGCCTGCAAGTCACCGACGGCTCCACAGGCGTCATCTTCCTGCCGGGGCGCTGCGACGGGCTGGAGGACTGGCGCGACTGGCACCAGCTCGTCGACAGCGGCAGCCTGCTCGGGTTCGGCCACGACCCCGTGTCACCGATTGCGGAGCGTTTCGGCGACACCGTCCGGCTCACCGTCAACGCCGAGCAGAGCGACAGTCCGGTGATCGAGCTGTCCGCCACCGAGCTCCGTCCCCTGCTCGCCGGTGTCGAGCGCGACCTGACCGGCTTCCTCGCGCTTGCAGCCGGCTGGGCCGCCAAGTGCCTGCCTGACTACTGCACTCCCCTCACAGCCGCCCTCGCCCGCGTTCTCGACCTTCCCGCGCCGGTCATACCGGGCCCGCCGCGGTCAGTGGGGCGACTCTGACACGACATTGGGCTCGTGCCTCTGAACAGGCACGATCCCGATGCGTTTCGCCGGCCGGCCGGGTCACTCCTCGGCGATCATGCTGAGG
The DNA here is from genome assembly GCF_003011965.1 of Streptosporangium nondiastaticum. Taxonomy (GTDB): domain Bacteria; phylum Actinomycetota; class Actinomycetes; order Streptomycetales; family Streptomycetaceae; genus Streptomyces; species Streptomyces nondiastaticus. The sequence goes on along the minus strand of NZ_PXWG01000001.1, from coordinate 131,904 downwards.
CCCGCGAGCCCCGAGTCCTCCCCGTACGGCCGCCGCCGAAGCTGCACGGCCAGTTTGCTGAACCAGATGGACGTGTCGTCGTTGGTGACGTACATCTTGATCGAGTCGCCTCTTACGGACCGGCGCCGTGAGCGTGCCTGTCACGTCGGGCGTGCTCTCGGCCTGTGACGTCGAGCGTGCTCTCGGCCATCACCGCTCCCGTGACCTTCAGCGAGCTCTCAGCCGAAACCACCCCGCTCGCCGTCAGCGAGGCCAGCGTCTGGTCGTGACGCACACTGTGAGGTGGTCCCACCGCACCACGTACCCGCCGTCCGGCGTGGGCGTCACCGTCTTGAGTGCGAAGGACGTGTCCGCAGCACCAGCGCCCGCCCATCCCCGGCGACGGTTCGGCGATGGCACGCACGGGCTGGACACACGACCCCGAGTCGTAACAGAATCAGTTGCGACACAGAGGACGGGAGACGGGGGACTTCGATGGGCGCGAGCAGCCGCATGACCGTGGCCACGCACACGCTGACGTGGATGGCCCTGGTCTGCCCCAAGCGCACGGACGGCATCGTCACCTCCGACCAGATCGCCGACAGCGTCAACACCAACCCTGTCGTCATCCGCCGCACCCTTGGAAGCCTGCGCGATGCGGGCCTGGTCGAGTCGCGGCGAGGTCAGGGGGCGGGCTGGCTGCTGACCCGCGCCCCGGAGTCGATCACCCTGAGGGATGTCTACCTCGCCGTCGAACACGAGCCGCTCCTCGCCCTGCACCCCGCCACCCCCAACCAGAAGTGCCCCATCGGGATCGGCATCCCGCCCGTATTGCGAGAGGCGTACGACCGCGCGGAGGAGTCGATGAAGCGCGAACTGGCCGCCGTCACCATCGCCGACGTGCTGAGGGAGACGGTTGCCCCCTAACATCAGCGGTTCGATTCACAGTTCACATCGGCCGGTCCCTGAGGGCCGGTCTCTTTTCGGAGCATTGTCGTAACCATTTCTGTTACATCAAATTCCCGGAGGCCCCTCCCCCGTGTACCGGTCACTCATCGTCCTTGCCGCCGGATTGTTCGCCATCGGCACCGACAGCTTCGTCATCGCCGGCATCCTGCCGGACGCGGCGGATTCCCTGGGCATCCCCGTCGGCACCGCCGGCTGGCTGCTCACCGCGTACGCCTTCACCTACGCCGTGCTCGGCCCCGTCATGGCGACGTTCACCACCCGCTGGCCGCGCCGCACGCTGTTCCTCACCGGGTTCGTGATCTTCACCGCGGGCAACCTCATCACAGCCTTCGTCCCCGTCTTCGGCGTCGCCCTGGCCGCGCGAGCACTCGCCGGACTCGGCGGCGCCATGGTCACCCCCGCCGCGGTCGCCGCAGCCGCCGCGCTCGCGCCACCGGAGCGTCGCGGCCGCGCCATCGCCACCGTCATGACCGGCCTCAGCGCCGCGACCGCCCTCGGCGCACCCATCGGCACGGCGATCGGCAGCCTCACCGGCAACTGGCGCGCCACCATGATGTTCGTCTCCGCACTCGGCATACTCGCCGCCGTGGGCATCACCCTGCTCCTGCCCGCCCTCCCCACACCACCCGCAGTCCCACTGCGCACCCGCGTCGCCCCGCTCGCCGACCGCCGCATCGGCCTGACCCTGCTCACCACCTTCCTCGTCTACACCGGCCTGTTCACCGTCTACTCCTTCATCGGCGCATCCCTCGACCGCGCCACCGGCGGCAGCGGCACCACCCTCGCCGCCCTCCTGTTCGTGTGGGGCCTGGCCGCCACCGCAGGAACCCTCGGCTCCGGCAGCCTCATCGACCGCCTCGGCAGCCGCCGCGTCATCAACGTCGCGATCACCGTGGCAGCGATCGACTTCGCCCTGCTGCCGTGGACGAGCGCACACCTGCCCTCCGCCGTCGTGGCACTCCTCGTCTGGGGCGTGTGCGGATGGGGATTGCTGGCACCGCAGACCCACCGCCTGATCACCGCCCTGCCCACGGCGGCGCCCTTGCTCACCGGCCTCGCCTCGGCGATGGTCTACGTCGGCGTCTCGGTCGCCCCCCTGGTCGGGCAAGTCGCGATGGCGTGGTTCGGCCCCTACTGGCTCGGCCCCGTCGGCGCGGCGTTCATCGCGCTCGGCCTCGGTGCGGCAGAAGCAGCGCACACCGTCATCCGCCGGCACGTGCCACAGCCCGCCCTCACAGCACAGGCGCAGCAGCCGTCACCGGCCAAGTAGCGTTCCGTCCCGAACACTTATCGACACCGAGGACCAAGCCACAGTGATCACCACCGAACGCCTCCGGCTGCGCCCGCTCACCGAAACCGACGTCAACGTCGACTGGTGGGTGCGACTCCACGCCGACGAAGAAGTGAAACGGTTCGTCGGCGGCTATACCCGGGAGCAGGCCGCAGCGCGCCTGCGCGACATACAGCAGCAGTGGACGCGGCGTGGCCACGGACTGTGCGCCGTCACACTGCGCAGCACCGGAGAGACGATCGGACGCTGCGGCCTGCACTGGTGGGAGGACTTCGGCGAGACCGAGATCGGCTGGACGTTCGCCCGGGCCCATTGGGGACAGGGCTACGCCACCGAAGCGGCCCAAGCCGTTCTCGCCTGGGGCTTCGGCTCCCTGGAGCTCACACAGATCACCGCCATGATCCATCACGGCAACACCGCTTCGTCCGCCGTCGCCCGACGCCTCGGATTCACACCCCTGCGTGAGGACTCCGTCCTCAACCGCCCTTGCACCGTCTACGCCCTGGCCCGGGACGACCATCCCTCCCCCGATAGGCACTGACCCAGGCGGGGCGGGCGGCGCAGCACGAGCCCTGCCGCCTCTGCGGGCGGAGCGATCCGCGGCCCGGCGGCCGAGAGGAGCACGGGATCGACGGTGACAACCAGAGCGGCCCCGGCGCCGCACGCCGCCTCCGGACGGGTCCAGGGCCGGCACGCTCATGGCGCCGATCCGACCGCCGGGCACCTGCCCGGCCCCGTGCGCGGGAGCGTGGAGCGGAGCGAAAGGCAGGGTCGTACATCCTGCCTGTCGCTCCGCCCACCGCCTCGGCCCCGGGTCAGCGGACCGACTGCCGATTGCCGACCAGGCCAGGGTGCCCACTGCCGATTGCCGATTGCCGACTAGACCAGGGTGCCGCAGTTTGTCTTGTACCGGGCCACGACGTAGCCGTCGATCTCGCCGCCCCAGTCGACGCACTTGCCCTTGGCGTCCAGATAGACCGGCCCCGAGTACGAGGTGAAGAAGCCGTACTGCTCCTGCTTCGACTTCAGTTCCTGGTTGCGCTGCAGCCAGGAACCCACCCACAGCGGCGAGCCGGACGAGGTGTCCCGCTTGGTGACCACGCAGTTCTTGCCCGCGGCGGCGTTATAGGCCAGGAAGACCGTCCCGCGGCCCGGGATCGGGATCTGATTGACGTGCGCGTATCCGGCGCCGCACTCCTTGTTGTACGTGGCGGCGGCGGGGGCCGGAGCGGCGACGGACGTTCCGGTGCCCACGGCCAGCGCGGTGACGGTGGTGGCGGCGAGCACCGCAGCTCCCGCAACGCGGGTACGTACAGCACGCTTCACTGTGTCCTCCGTGGAAGTCGCATGGTGCCGGTTGATGGATGTGCGCGGGACGGCCGTCTCCGTGCCCACACAGACACGCCACGCCCCAAAGAAGTTGTGCGCCCCTTCACCCCCACAATGCAGAACCGGCCACCACGCCGGACGGCTGTGCAGGCCCGCAGCCCCAGCGACCCGCCCTGTCCGCCCCCACCACCCGAGCGAACGGCCGCGGCAGACCGCGGGGCAGTAGGTAAGTTCTTGCCCCTCACCCCGTGTCAGGCGATCGACTCGGACAACTCGGAGCCGTCATGTTCACCATCGGAGACTCCGCCCGGCACGGCCGCGTCGCGGGCCGGATGCTGCGTCACGACGAGGACCGGCCGGACGATCCCGATCAGTTACCGGACGGCGCGCGGCCCTGGATGCGGCGGATTACGGCGAGCACGATCGGCGCCGCAAGCCGGCCCAGGTATGCGCCGGAGCTCATGACCAGGAACGAGACGGGAACGCATCGCCCAGCGGGCATGCGATAGGTTGCCCGCCATGACTGAGCTTGGCCCCGTCGCATGGCCACCTGCTCCGATCAGGACCGAGCGGCTGGTGCTCCGCGAGTCCGGGGCCCGGGACCGTGCGGCGTTCATCAAGCTGTTCGCATCGCCAGAGGTGGGCACCTACATCGGTGGCCCGCGACCGCGTGATGAACTTGAGCTCGCGGTGCCCGAAGTGCCTGGGCGGCGCCCTGGCCTTTTCGTGATCGATCTCGACGGAACGATGATCGGCATGATCACGCTCGATCGACGCGACGCAGAACGTCCGGGGCGCGTTCGTCCGAATGGCGGGGAGGCCGAGCTCGGCTACATGTTCCAGCCGGAGGCGTGGGGACGCGGCTACGCCGCTGAGGCGTGCGCAGCGGCACTTGACTGGTTCGCCAACGCTCTTCCCGGCGAGCCGGTGGCGCTCTGCACCCGGACCGCCAACGACCGGGCAATGCGCCTCGCGGCGAAGCTGGGGTTCACCGAGGTGGAGCGGTTCCAGGAGTACGGCGCCGAGCAGTGGTTCGGCATATGGTCCTCGGACACGCCGTCCGGTTGAGCTCGTACTCAGCGGCGGCGTCCGTTCGCCCCCCGCCCCCGCCCCCACCAACGTCACGAGGGCTCACCCGGGATCTCGCCGAATGTCTGCCTGAAGCAGGCCCGCACGGAATGAAAGCCAGAGATCCAAGAATGCGGACCGGCCGCGATGTCCGCGCACGGCACGACTGCGCCGCCGTCTCGGACGGCCGCCGACGCCCGCGAGCACGTAACTGTCAGTCCTGGTCGCTAAGGTGCGACGCATGCACTCACTGATCACTGCCATTGCCTCGCACGACGAAGCCGCCGACTTCCTGGCCTGGCCGGGCGACTTCGACCTCGACCGGAGCGACCATGTCGAAGATGTCCACCTTGCCTCGGGTGCTGCACTGGAGGGCTTCGCGGGTGACGGTGCCGGGGGAACGTACTTCTTCTGCGGCGAGGGCGGTGAAGAGCGTCCGGTTCTGTATGCGGACTCTGAAGGCGGCGCGGCGCTGATCGCGATCGGTCTGAAGGAGCTGCTTCAGCTGCTCTTGGTCGTCCCTTGGTGGCGCGACTGCCGCGTGTTCACTGCGGAGGAGAGCGGCGAGCTGGCTGCCGAGTATCTGGAGGACACGCCCGATCTGATAGCCCAGCGGGACCGTGCGGCCGCAGCCCTCGGCATTGACCTTCCCCCCGAGACCGATGTCCTGGCTCGCCTGCACAAGGTCGCCACCGAGGCAGGCAGGGACTTCACCCTGATCTTCACACCAGAGGGCGAGCCCTATAACCCACTGATCAAGCCCTGAGTAGTGCTCCCCCGTCACCGGCATTCCCGCGCGGAGCACGGTGTGCCGCAGCCGCGACGGCGCGGTGCGCAGGTAGAAGAAAGTGCGTCGGCATCGCCGACAGGGCAGGCAGGCAGACGTCCGCGCCGCTCCCGGGCCCGCATGGTCCACACGCATCTCTCTTCCTTCCTGACAAACGCGCTACCAGCCGGCGTACCTACCGGGACGAACGGGATCCAAGTCGATCCTTAAGCTCCACGTCATGCCCAATGACCTCGGCTCACCTGCTCGTGCTGCGGCGCGCGCCACGCGGAGCTGCCGGCCTACTCGCCCACGACCCTCAATCTGAAGACCCGACGTCCACGCCCGCCCGGTCGATGAGCGCCCCTTCGTCGAGCGCGAACCCACCGACCATCCTCTCGCCGTCGAACAGTGGACGGGCATCGCGTGGGAGCGCGTGCGAACAATCGCAGAGGCTGTGCTCCACCCCACTGGCGAGAACCTCTGAGCAGCGGACCGGCGCGGCTGGCGCAACTGGCACAACTGGCACCAGCTTCGTCGACGGCGGACGCCGGCCGAGGCGACGGCACCCGAGGCTCGCTCCCCGCCTCGGCCGAGCCGGGACCACGCCCGTCACTCACCTCGCGCCGGGTAACACGACCCGCCAAGCAGCGCATACGACGTGGCGGCCTGTCTTTGACGCGTCGCGGCCGCGGGTCAGTGCTTGTGCGGCGGTTCATGAGACTGCCGCCACACGATGCAGTTCGCCTTGGCGGCCGCTGCGTGGCGCTGAGGGTGGTCCTCTGGTGGCAGTGGAGCGTGGGCGGTATGCGGGAACGCGGTGCGGACCTCGGAGAAGAGGTCATACCACCGGGTTTCGTAGGCGATGGAGGCAGCGTACAGCGCGTCCAGCGCGGCTCGGAGCGGGTCGGGGTCTGCCGCCCCGGTCAGGGCGGGGAAGGCCATGGCCTGCTGAGAGGCGTTAGGGGTGCCGTGGGGCAGCGTGATGGTGGTGCTGGGAACCTGGGGATCGGAAAGGAGGAGATCCCATGACTGCTGTGTGTCGTTCAGCGGTGGGGTGAAGGACACGCCCTGGACCAGCTCCGCCAGGCCGCGGGCGATCCAGTCCACGCTGCTGAGCCCGGCCACGTCGCAGGCTTGGTGTGCGGCCCAGCGGGCTATCGCGCGCTGGACGTCCGGGCCGGCCTCGTCGATCGCGTGCACGAGGGCGACGTCGAGGTCCACCATCCCGGCCACGTTGCCTCCGACGTTCCGTAGCCGGTCGCTGGGCAGGCGCCCACCCCATTGCCTCTTCTCAGCACGCTCTATCAGTTCCTGCCTTTCTCGCTCCTCCCTCTCGCGGGCGAGACGCCTTGTCTCGGCCAGTTCCTCAGGTGTGGGCGCCGGGGGCAGTTCGCTCGCCCACCCGTGCCAGTACGCGGCCGAGCGGGTCGTCTCCTTCACGACACGGTCGGGCTCGGGCATGGCAGGCCAGAACTGGAGAAGGTACTCGTCCAGCACGGGCTCACCGGCACTGCGCACGCAGGCCCGGGCCTCCTCCATGCCCCGGCAGTGGTAGCGAGCCCGGTACGTACCCGAGGGCAGGCCGAGGTCCCGCCATCCTCCGTCCCAGTCGTTCAGGCTCGTGTCATCGGAAGCTGTACGGAACGACGCCTCCACGATGTCCTCCCAGTTGTCAGAGTCCAAAGGCGGCTCCTTCTGATGCAGTTCGACGGTGAAGGGGACGGAGCCGGTGTGCATACCGGTCGACAGGTGCAGGTACCCGGGGACGGCCGCTCCGCACAGCCCTGCCTTCTGCCCCATGAAACAGTCGTGGAGGCCGGCTTCAGGCCCCTCGTCCAACTCGGCACGGGTCCGGCCATCGATGTACATCTGGCCGTAGGCCACGTGGAATTCGCCTTGGAAGAGTATCCGCATGGCCACAGCATGCCTGCAGGGTCTGACATTGATGCTGCCTGTCGGCGGCCAGTGGAAAATCCCCGCGTACGGCCAGCTCGATTCCCCATCTGGCAGTCACACTCAGTAGTCTCGGTCCTGGCTAACCTCGGATGAGGCCGTCGAGCGGTCATCGCAGTGAAACCCGCTCGCCCTTGTCACCTCCTTAAAGGGACACTGCGGGCATGGATTTCCTCTGCTATCACCGCGACCGGACCGGCTCCCTGCCGCTGCGTGAGGAGTTGCTCGAAGAGCATTGGGCCTATATGGACGGGTACGCGGAGGAGATGATCGCCCGGGGGCCGACCTTCGCCGACGACGGCGACACGCTCACCGGAAGTGTGCACATCGTCAACCTGCCCGATCCCGCTGCTGCCCGCGCGTTCGCCTTTGACGAGCCGAACTACCAGGCCGGTGCCTACCGAGACGTGCTGCTGCGGCGGTGGCGCAACACGCTGGGGCGCACCATGTGGGACTTCCCCGGCGGCCGGACCGGAGGCAACCGGTACCTCGTGCTCGGCCTCGCTACGGGGCAGGCCGCCGACCTCGCGTTGCCATTCGACCGGGACGAGCTGATCGCCTACGGGCCGCTGCTGTCCGACGACGGCGCCACCTGGCTGGGCACGGCGGCGTTGGTCCGGGCGCAGGACCCGGATGCGGCACGTGCCGTCCTGACACTGGACCGGTACGCCGACATCGAGGTGCACAACTGGCAGTTCGGTGGGCGGCCGTCATGAACGAGGGCAGCCAAGCCCACGCCACGGCCGTGACGTCACGCTCCGTAGACACAGTGGCCGTCAGTGGGGAATTCGAGTGGTCACGACGGGGAGCTGAAGTGGCCGCGGGCGGGGAAAACTAACTGGCCACTGTCAGCTGCCACTCTGTTCCGGTGGTTGCTGCACGGGGCCTGCCTGACACCTGCTGAGCCGTCTTCCTGATGTTCCGTCCAGCCACCGGAACCTGTTCAACGCCTGGTGACACGTCGTCCCGCACCCAACGGGGTCGTTTCAGCGCCGTAGCTTGGTCGTCTTCGATACACGCGTCTCGCACCCGACGACGGCCCCGATGCTCGGCGCGGGTGAGCCGTGACGACGCACAGGTTTTTCGATCTTCAATGTCCGATCGTGACCAGGCTCGGATGATGAGGCCCATGACACCGATCACCGGCATGGACCTCACCGGCTTCACGGAACGAGAGCCCGGGGTGTGGACCGACGAGCAGGGCCTCGTCCTCTCCGTCCACTTCTTCGACATCGCTCCGGACCTGCCCGCTCCCTTTGAACAACTGGACCGGCTCCGGTACGGCCTGGCCCGATTCGCCGTCCAGGTCGGCGGCGGTCTGATCGAAGCCGTACTCGGCGAGGTGGACACCCTCCCGGCCGTCCGACAGTTCATCAAGATCCCGCCGGCCGGCGGCCACGGCTTGGTGTTCCTCGGGGCGTGGACGGTGCCGAGAGCCGGGTGCAGCACCGTGGTGAAGGTCCAGGCCGCCGAGGGCGGGATCACTGGTGTGCGTGAGGCCGTCACTTTCAGCCGGACGGAACCGGAGCAGTGCTCCGGTCCTCACCCGTACGGCCCGGACATCACCGGCGGCCTGCCTTACCACGTCGGTGACCACGAGCAATGGGACGCGCATTTCCCCGACCATCCACTCACCCGCGTACGGACCACGCTCGAACGAATAACTCCCACCCTGACCCTGCACGAGGAGTTCAAAGCGCTGCCGCCCTTTGTCTCTGCGAGCGACCTCGATGCCGGCCCCTCCGGCTCCGGCGTCCGCCGCTGGTTCCGCCGCCGGGGATAGCGCATGTCTCTTTGCTGGGTTGGCCAGTTGATCGGATATATCCGTCCGATTATTGATTACTGATGCGATGTGGGACCGGATCGAGCCGCTGATGCCGGCAGATCCGGTCCGCGGGCGGCGATGGGCCGACCACCGTCGCACCCTGGAAGCCATCGCCTGGAAGTACCGCACAAGTTCGCCCTGGCGGGACCTTCCCGAGGAGCTCGGCTCATTCCAGGCCGCTCACAAGCGGCTGATCAGATGGGCCAGACAGCACCTGGGAGATGATTTTCGCCGCCGCTTCGGCGTCTGCGGACGCCGACGACGACATCGACTGGACGGTGGCAGTGGACTCCACAGTCGTCCGGGCCCACCAGCACGCTGCCGAAGCACTCAAAAGGGGGCGCGCCACCCCGGCGAGCCCGCCGATCACGCTCTCGGACGCTCCCGCAGCGGGCTGAGCACCAAGGTCCACCTGGCAGCAGACGGCCGCGCATGGCCTCTCGCGTTCACCGTTACCGCAGGCCAGGCAGGTGATGCACCCGCCTTCGGGACGGTGATGTCCCGCATGCCGGCCAAAGGACAGAACCTAGCGGTGAACAACAGGGCCCGGCGCAAGGCGTGGCCCCCAGCCCGGCGGCAACAGAGCCCACGAGCCGTGTTCCAACCACTCCCGGAATTGGACGGGCCGGGCGCCAGTGGCGTGGTCCAAAGAGAGCGGTACGATCCGATCACAAGTAGCCCGTCCGTCCCACCACACTGTGCCGGCCAGCGAGCCGGTCAGCGCCAACAGGGTGGAGAAGCCGCAGCCGTGCTCCTGGACGACGACCGCACCGGCCGTCTTCTGGTCCTCGAACCTGTCGGCCTCGTGGTCCCAGGCACGCCAGGCTGTTCGATACGCGGCATCGTCCTCGAATGCCTCAGCCTGTGGCTCACGTGCCATCAGTTCGTCGTCCCTCTCGGCATAGGAGTCGGGATGCGGAAAGGGAACAGCCAGCAGCTCCCGTCGCCACTCATCATTGCCGGCCCACCACCAACCACATCCGGTCCGCTCAAGCCGGAAGAGCTCCCCACCCGCGCTCACCTCGCGCAGATACGCCCGATATTCCTTGGGAAAGGACACACCGAGTTCACGCTCGGCCTCGACGATCTCGGCTTCAGTGAGGGGCGGCTCTGTCATGGGGCGAGCCTAGCCCGCGTTATGCAGACCATCGATCCGCTCACGCGCTCCCCAGCGCCATGGCCGAGTCAGGCTGCTCCAAGAGACACGGCCGGGAATCAGGGTGCCCGCCTGCCGCTGTCCGGTGAGGAAACTCACCGGACAGATTACATAAAAGGGTCGCTGCATCACTCGGATCAAACGTGGCGGGCCTCGCCAAGGCGGACGGACAACGTTGCTGTCGCCTACCAGGCCGCACTGCACCTGGCCGTCATCATCATCTGGACCCGCAGCTGACAGGAGACTGATGTGAGCCGGCCTATGGAGGTATGCGCTCGATCGGCGACGCCAGTCCCATCCTGGGTAACGGTCCGTCAGCGTGACGTAGTCACTCGTCTGCAGGATCTCTCGGTGGTTGGTGTCGACAAGACCGTCCACACCAGGCAGGACGTCGTGGAGGAAGGCCCGGGCCGCGTCCATGGACCGGCACGACACATAGACCGCGTACGGTTCGCCGATCCGGGCCCGCACCTGCTCGAGCTCCTCCGGCTCGTAGTCCGCCAGGATCCCGCCCGAGAGGTCGATGCGGCGGCCTTGGCGACCGGCCTTGGTGACGCGTTCGGGGACGACGCACGGGTTACTGGATGCTTCAGCCATAGGACTACGAATGCGGGAGGTCGGCGTTGCGCCGAGCGAGGGACCCGCGGAAAGGGCGTGGATCGCTCGCACCAGCCTCCGCCGCGTGATCCGCAGTGAGAAGCAGCTCAACCCAGCCCCTGAGACGTCAACCGACAGCGCACACGGAAAATATGCCCCAGGCGGGGTGGTACTGACCTCCTTGGAGGAACCAGGCAAAGGGTTGCCCACATGGGGGACATATCAGCCGAGCGGCGTCGCACTCTGCAGTCAACTCCACCCGAGCTCGTCGCGAAGGCGGCAGCGAATCCGGGTCGGTCGCGGTGACCGGCCTTGACCTCATCAGCGATCCCAACGGCTACGTCCCCGGGGGAAGCGGTCAAGGGTGTCCGGCAGGTCGGCGAGGACGGGCAGCTGACCGGCGAATTCGTGGAGAATCCGAACTACGGCCCGCCCAAGGACGACGTCGCCAAGCTCACGGATTCCAAGTCCTGGCTGGACTCGCTCGGTGAACAGCCCGCCGTCGCAGTGCGCGATTCCATCGCGGGGATCTTGCACGAACAGGTCCCTGGAGCGGTTCTGGAGTGGATCAAGATCCTCGACGTTCCGCGCTACCTCACCGGAGGCCGCCCCCAATACGAGGATGCAAGCCACATGATCGTCACTCGGGCCGGTATCACCCTGTCCTTCGCACTCTCCGTGACCAGCCCCGGGCGTAAACGGAGCCCCCTCCCCCGGCGCCATCACCTGAGACTCGCCCCGTCCGAATCCCGGGTCGGCACAACGTGTCTCACGGAGACAGTGGTCACGTTGAACCGTCCCGGCGGTACCGGGCCAGCCGTTCCAAGCTCACGTCGTTTCCCCGCCGACGCGTGAGCGGCTTCACCGGCCGGTCGCCCCGCGCGACCCCCACACTGTCCAGGAGCCGGTCCACCGCACCTTCCGGGTTCGCCAGCGCAATCCGCCGCCTACAGAAGTGCTCCGGCCGCGGTCGCCCAAAGATCAGATCAGCCTGACATGACTCATCGTAATCGCTGCCCAATTTGCTGTCCGGAAAGCCATCATGAGCAGGACGTACTCCTCCTCCGCCTGCCCGACGACGTCACTTCGGTGCAGGAGATCCCCACCGCCCACACCCCGGACCCGCTCGGCCGGCGACACGACGTACTAGCGTCCGTCACTCAGACCATTCCAGAAGTTGATCTCTCGGACCCCGACTTGGGGCGAACAGGGGGCACCGGCGGCGACGTGCCGGCGACGAGCCCCGACCATCGGCGGCCGAGTACGCACGGGCGCTCCTCGCAAGCCGCGCGGAGACACGGCTGGGGCTGGTCGCCGCGGCGTCCGGTGCCGAAGCGCTGACGACCGTGGGATGGGCCGGGCCCTGTGACTACGACAATGACACCCCGAAGTTCTCCGAGGTCGTCCGTGACTGGGAACATCGTTTCGGAGCCCGGGTCATGGCAGTCGGGTTCTCCACGCTTCGCCTCAGTGTCGTCACTCCACCGGTGGGCGAGCACGAGGCTCCGCTGGTTGCGGCCGAGCACTTCGCCTTCTGTCCGGACGCCATTCGGCAGGGCGGCCGATCGCACACACTGGCCGCATACGCCGAGCGGATCACCGGTTCCCACCCCCGCTGGGACTTCTGGTGGGACTGATCATCTCCCCAGGAAACGCGTACCCGTCCCGGGGCAAGCGGTCCTGAAGCGGTCCGTGTATCCCGGCCGGCGCCACTTGTGAACAGCCGGATCGAACCGTCGCATCGACGGCCGGGCGACAGCGGCATAACGGCCGTCCTCTTCACACATGCCCCCAGCCTCCTCAGAATCGACCAAGGCGGAGGGCCCTCGGTGGCGTCGGTCCTGTCGGGAGGAGAGCCCGGCTCCGGCTGCTCCCCCGTCAGGAAGCTGGGTGGGAACGTGCAGTCATCCAGCACACTCCAGTCGTTGATCCTTGGGCGCAGGCGGCGGTTGGGGCGGGGCCGGTAGCGGCGTTGCTGCATGCGGCGGTCGATGCTGTCGGCGGGCCAGTCGCGACTGACCTTGTCCGCGCTGATGTTGCGGGCCTGGCCGATCTCGGCGACCTTCATGCCCCGGTCGCGGGCCTGCTGAACGATCGCCGCGTCGAGGTCGGAGAGGTCCTTGCCCAGCTCGGCGGCACCGTTGAGCAAGGCAAGCGAGTGGGAGCGCAGCAGGGCAGCCTCGGTCAGCTCGGTGCGATCCGCGTGGGCGAGGTCGCGCAGTGCCTCGAGGCGCTCAACGGCCTCGTCGAGGATCTGGCGGACGTAGTCGTCATGACGCGTGGTGTCGGGTGCGGGTCGCTGGCCGCGGGTGCGGTGGAATGCGGTGCGGCAATCGGTGCTGCAGTACTTCCGCGGCCGTCCGGAGCCCGTGGACGGGGTGACCGGGTTCGGGCAGCCGGGGTTGCGGCAGGAGACGTGCTCCGCGCCGTTCGTCATTCGAGGTGGCCCTTTCGGGGTGTGCTACTGAGGAAACGGTGTCGCCGGCGATGTCCACACCCAGGGTCCGAGCACGACGGGTGGCCGGTACCGCGAGGGCTTGGTGTGGGCACAGGTTTCCTGGTCTCAGGGGCAGGCGGCCGTGGAAGCCGTCGGGCCGGTCGGTGGGCGACCGGCCCGACGACTGGCTGGTCAGGAAGAGCGCAGGTAGCGATAGTGCAGCCGGGATCTGCTCGCCGCCGGCACGACGGCCAGCAGGATGCCGGGCACGATGGGAGCGACCTGCGGCGACACCAGAAGCACGCCCAGGACCACCAGCGCGAGGAATCCACCTATCGACAGCGTCAACGTCAGGTGATGGACCACCAGTGTTCCAGCGCAGCCGGCACGCGAAGTGTTACGGTCATCTCGCTGTTCCCCGCCCCTCGTACGGGACGTGGGCAGCATGCGGTCAGGAGGCATTGCGCCCTCCACGATCGTAGCGAACAGTGAAAGGCCCTGAACTGGTTGACCTGCCGTCAGGGCCCTTTCTCTGCCCCGGACGCTACCGCCCCCACCCTGCGATACGCCAACATTACGATCCGCAATGGGCAGGCTGACCCGAGCGATCAAAAAATCCCTGCAATCGGTCCAGGGTTCCCGCCAACAGCAGCCGGAATCAGGCACCAAAGTGGCATGAACGGTCCTGGTAGACAACGCCCACTCACATTCGGTAGGCCCACCCCCGCACCCTCCCGCGTAGCCTTCGCGATCGCAACGTTCCCGCACGTGACGGTCGTCATAGACCCCCGGAATCCGGGATGCCGATGGCTCTCCGGTCGATGACGCCGAGCCCGGGACGACGCGCACTGTGGAGCGTCCTCCGGCGACTCCGCGGCGGGCCGTGCCGGCTCGCCGTACCGCCGTCTCAACCCACTCCGCCGACGACCCGGCTGCCATTTGCCACGCCCTCTAGGCGAGAGCAGTCAGGCAGAACTGCACGAGGCCTGCGTCGACATCGAGGACGATCTTCTCCATCTCCGCCCACGGTGGGTGGAAGTCCATTCCCCACTCGACCGTGAAGGCGAGGATCTTCTCCTCCTCCTGGCCCGAGACGATGTGGCGCGCGTAGGTGTAGTCGTCGCTGGTTCCGCAGGTCGGGTACAGGTCGAAGCCCGGCTCGGGGCTGTACTTCTTGCCGCGTACGCCCTTGAGAGCCTCGCAGAACCTCTCGGCGAGCACGGCGGAGTCGTCGGCGTCGCCCTTCTCGATGAACTCGGCGTAGAGCAGGCCGTCCTTCAGTCCGCGCTTGCCGTCGAAGAGGGGGTTGCGGAAGTTCTTGGCCGGGTCTACGGACTGGTTGTGGTCGTCGCCCCACACGTAGAGCATCTTCTGGGTGTAGCTGTGGACGTCGACGAACCAGCGAGTGCGGACGAAGTGGTCGAGCAGCCAGCGCACGTTGCGGGGCTCCGGCTCGGAGAAGGGCTCGGGGCCTTGGTAGACCTGGTCGGGGTTGGCCGGGTTGTCCGAGACCTGGACCGGAGCGGAGGGGTGGAAGGCGGTCCGGTAGTCGAAGAGGTGGTCGTAATTGCGGTTGAGGTCGACGCCGACCGCGGCCGGATTGCCGCCGGACTGGGCCGGATTGCGGTTCCTCCGCCACATGGGGTCGACGGTCTGGCTGTAGTGCCGGCCGTCCGGGTTGACGAGCGGGAAGACGACGACGTCGAGCTTCTCCATGATCGCGCGCACCTGGGCGGAGGTGAAGCTCGTACCGCCGTACGCGAGGCCGGTGCCGCCGGCGTGCGCGTGCAGCAGATCGGCGGCAAGGTTGACCAGGATCTCGCAGCTGCCCCACTCGCGGGCGTGCGCCCCGCCGATCAGGACGACGGCGGGCTTCGGCTCCAGGCGGTGCGTGCCGATCCGCAGGGCGTGGCAGGTCCGGCCCTCGAAGGTCGGCTCGGGCAGCTCGATGAGGTCCGTCGCCGGGAAGGCGGCGGCCAGGCTGGTCACACCGGATTCGACCTCGGTGATGTTCAGGTACGGCATGGCGTCCCTCCTAGCTGCCCTGCACCTTGAGGGCGAGTCCCTGCGGAACCGCGTCCTCGGGGGCGAACCGGTCTCCTTCGCCCACCTCGGCCTGGCGGGCACGTCCGGTGGCGGTGGCGTCCTCGATGACCTCGGCCGACACACCCTCGCGGGTCAGGGCTTCGCCCTGCTCGGGGGACACGTAGGCGTCGAAGGTGAAGCTGCCGTCTTCGTTCTGACGGATCTGGCCTCCGACGTCGGGGCGGGAGTCGCGCAGCAGGGCGCGCAGGGTGTCGGCATCCTTGGCCGTGACGCGGACACGCAGAATGGTGTACTCGCTGGACATGACGGGCCCCTCTCGGGCGCCGTCGGACTCGGAGATCGGCCGTGCCGACCCGGCCGGGGACGGCGCGCTCGCGGCGAGTGGACGGGTGAGCGTGTAGCCCTCGGCGCATGCATGCGCGGCATGTACACATACATCGGATGTGTACACCTCGTATTCTCAGCGTGCGCTCCTGCCGTAGAACGAGTCAAGAGGTGTCTCGAGCATCCGGCTCAGGAGGCTGTCGAGTCCGGCGATCAGTTCCTGCCCGTCGTCGGTGCTCGGCGAGCCGCGGCAGTCTCATCCCAGGCGTCCACCCGAGCCGGCCGTTGTGAATCGATGAAGGCCGGCCGGGGCGAAACGATATGGAGTCAGGTCCTGCTGTCGTACTTGGACGGGCAGGAGGAGTCGCAGTCCGTTTCCGAGATCACGCTCGGGGTGAGCGCTGCCCGCCCCGAGCGTACGGTGAAGGCAACTGTCTGCGTCGCCGAGCAGACGGACAACGATTCATAGATCGGGCTATTCGTCGAGGTACTGGTATGGTGTCGGCTGGCGAGGTGAAGAGCCAGCCTTCGCGGACCTGCCATTCGGTCATTCCAGCGACTTCGTGACTGGCAAGGAACAGACCCCGGACGAAGTATCCGTCGGCGTCAGAGATCCGGGCTATCTCTCTGAGCTGGCCAGTGAACCAGTTCACGGCCGACTCGCGGATGTTGGCGCCGTAGAAGAGGTAATAGGTCCAGTTGACGTGTCGGCGAGGCGCGCCCCACCCGTGCGAATAGTGATCGTCTTCGTGGGACGATATGATCTTTCGCGCAGCGATGAGTTGTCCCTCGTCGCACTCCAGCCATCCCCTGATCGACACGTAAGCACCCATTGGCGTAACTCCTCTTGGCAACAGTGCTGGGTGTCAGTTTCAGCTGACGTCAGCCGTATAGGCATCCCATTTTTTACGCCCGGGCCCCGCTGTCTTCACTGTCAAGGGCGTGGTGCTGATACCCCTGTGAGGAGCCCGCCGTCGTCCTCGCGGAACCTGGCGGGACAGCTACTGAGCCCCAAGGCCTGGACGGCCTCCCTGGTGACCGTGACCGGCCGGACCCAGAAACGGCTCGGGATGGCCCTCCAAGACCGCTTCCCCGTGCTCGGCCTCCGCCACGATCGGAAACCCGGTCACGATGCGAAGGATCTCCGGCTTGAGGCCCGGACCGAGATGCCATCACAGCTCAGGGTCTGGGGACGCCGGTGGAGACGATCGTGTGGTGGGGGTGGCTCACCCGCGCGACGGTCTGCAGATCCAAAGGCACTCCTGCCACTGCCATTAGGTCGGTGCGATGCTGTTCGAGGTCGGTGACGCCTTTGAGGCCCGCCTGGACCGTGTACTGGGTCTGGACCCCGTCAGGGCCCGTCTCCGGGTCAAGTTGAAAGCTGTCCGCGAAGCCCCAGCTGCCGCCCGTGTAGACGCCCTTGATCCTGCCGTCCACCGTCCCGACCGCGTCGAACGGGCCGCCCTTCCAGCGGAAGGTCCAGTGGGTCAGGTACCAGGCATCCAGTTGCTCCGGGCCGGCCAGGAAGCGCTCGCCGCTCGGGTCCCGGGGCTCGGCGATGAGATCCTCAGGCCGGTCGTCCCCGGTGGTCAGAGCGATGAGGCCCGACGCGTCGGCCTCGGCAGCGGCCGGATACGTCCGGCCGCGGTGGACCGCGTAGGCCTTGGGGCGGAAATGGTCAACCTCGGCCAGACGCCGTACCAGAGCGTGCCGGGGCTGGAGGAGATCCTTGCGGTGCTGCTCCAGCTCGGTGACTTCGCCGCGCGGGAAGACCCCGCGGTAGCCGATGATCCGGCGCTTGAGGTGCTCCTTGGCGAAGCGTTCGTCGGAGCCGAGGTAGTTGCCCGAGAGTGTGGTGGGCGTGGCGGCGGTGCACTCGAAGAGCTCGCCGCGCCAGCGGAACGTCCACGTCACGGCATACCAGGCTTCCAGGCGCTCCAGCGGAACCGGGTATCCCACCGATCCGTCGGCGGCCTCGCGCGGCGCGAGCCCTTCGGGTGCGGGGCGGCCGGGCTCGGGCAGCAGCTCGACGCACGGCCACAGGCCCACAGCGCCACGGGCCGGGTAGAGCTCGCCACGGAAGACGGCGACCTCGCCCCTGACCGGGAAGCGGAAACCCGCTGGTTTAGTCATAGCAATTCCACAGCCTTTCGTTCCTCTTGAAGAAGCTGACGGCCTCATCGGCGCCATCGGCGTGCCTGCCAGCGTCTACGTCGGCATGCTGGCGGATGTGCTCGGCATCATCGGCCAGGTCGCCTGTTGGCGGCCGGGTCACGCGTTGCCCGAGTCCTGAGGGGAGGCTGAGGCCAGAAGGCCGGATCGCTTCCTCTGCTCCCGGCCGGGCACGAGGCCGGCCGGCTCGCTGACAGCCCCCTTGGCCACTTGGCAACTGACGCCTTCAGCCGAACACGAGTGAGTGTGCGTCGTCGTGCTCCACCTGGGCCTGCACGGTCCAGGAGCCGTCAAGACGCCGCAGGAGTTCGACGTAGATGGAGAGTCGCCAGAGGCTCTGAAGGCGATCACGCGCCGCACCGATACCTCAAGCTTGGCGGCCATGTCACGTGCGTCGGCCATCACGCCCGAGACCATTATCGTCATGTAGACGATTATTGCATATGGCTGGTCCACCGCTCCGGGGCCTGCCTCCCGGTTCGGCCCGTCACCATCTCACTGCCGGGCATGGGCGGGGCGAAGTACGCCGCCGCCCGTAGGGCCGGGGCACGGCGCCCCTGCGTCACTCGGAGGGCGTTCCCGGTTTGCGGGCCTCCCAGAAGTCGATGAGGAAGGCGCCCTCCCGGGCCGCCCGCGTCAGGGCGCGGGCGCCTTCGACCATGAACTTCCTGACCGGGGAGTCGTCGAACTGTTCGCCGAGGTCGGCCAGCTCGTCCAGGTAGTCCCAGGTGGCCGCGAGGTCGCCCGTGGCCTCGGCGTCGCCCACGACGATGTCGGTGAAGCCGGCGTGCTGCAGTTGTCGGGTGAGCCGGCCGGGTGTGGCGAGGTGGGGCAGGGCGTAGTAGCGGCAGATCGGTTCGATGAGGTGGTCGAGAGCCGCGGTGGGCAGTCCGTCGGCGGCGAGCCATTCGTAGCCGATCGACAGGCCGCCGGGTTTGAGGACCCGGGCGATCTCGGCGTGGGTGCGGCCCTTGTCGGCGGTGTGGCAGATGGCTTCGAAGGCGTAGACGACGTCGAACGAGGCGTCTTCGAAGGGCATGTCCATGGCGTCGCCGTCGACGAACGTGGTCCGCTCCTGCAGTCCGAGGTCGCGGGCGCGCCGACGGGCGTGATCAACGCGCACCGGCGTGAGGTCGAGTCCCGTTACGTGGGCGCCGGAGATGCCGGCGATGTTGAGCGCGGGGCCGCCGACCCCGCTGCCCACGTCGAGGACCTTCATGCCGGGGCACAGGCCTGCACGGCCGGCGAGGAATTCCTGGCGTGCGGCCAGGGCGTCCACGTGGGAGTCGCCGGGCTTGAGGGGGGCGAAGTGGTGGGACGGGCCCCAGCCTTCCAGGTACAGGTCGGTGACCAGGTCGTAGTAGGAGGTCACGAGGTCGCGGTAGTGTCCGCTGCGCGCGGAGTCGTTTCCCGCTGCCAGTTGCCGGTAGCGTTCGAGCGCCACTTCTGTCGTTTCGGTCATCCGGGCTTCTCCTCGTCTCCTGTTCTGGTGGGACAGTTGGGACACTGGGAACAGCGGGTCAGTTGCAGCCGGCCTTGTCGTAGATGTCGAGGAACGAGCCTTCCGCCCCGTACTTCTTGCGCGCGGCGAAGTAGGGCCGACCGTCGAACATGGACCAGAACTCCTCGCGCGTCATGTGCGTGGCGACGTAGGGGACTTGGAAGCCGCCGTTGTCCAGCAGCCAGGCCTCGAACGTCCTGGTGGCTTGCCGGGCGTCCCAGGGCAGGCCGCGCCTGACCGGTTCCGGCGTCTCGAAGACGACGGCGATGTCGATGTAGAGGCCGTCCGGGGTGCCGGGGCTCACCATGCCTCCCGGCTCGGAGCGGCGCAGTGTCACTGGGCACAGCCACATGCGGTCCACGTGGAACGCCTCGCGGCACTTCTCGATCGCCTCCGGCAGTGCGCGTACGGGGACGAGGGCCTCCTGCGTGGCCGTGGCCTGCAGGTACAGCCGGCGGATCCCCGGTGTCTCGGAGCGCTTGAGGAAGGCGATCTTGGGCGGCATGAGCCACCCCAGGGTGTACCGGAACAGGGGGTGGTTGGTGCTCGGGGCGAGCATTTCCGCCGCCCAGTAGATACTGCGGCTGTGGCGGAAGTAGAAGTCCCGCAGCGGCACGTACTCGGTGTTGCGCCGCAGCCGGCACTGTGTCCGGGCGTGCTCGTGGAACCAGGGCTTGTACCAGCGTCCCATCTGGTTGACCACGCCGTCGCGGGCGTGCGGGCGGTCGACGAGCGTGCCGGTGACCACGACGCCTTCCGTCGGTGAGAAGTGGAAGCCCTCCACGAAGTCGGGCGGGTGGGGGCCGGCAGAGTACGAGGCGATGCACTCGGTGAGTGCGGCCGCGCTGCCGAGCCGGTGGTAGGAGAGGCGGACCCACGGATGGGCGGGGACCATCCGCAGTTGTACGGAGGTCAGCAGTCCCAGGGTTCCGCGGCTCCAGGGCAGGGCGTGGAAGAGGTCCGTGCGGTGGGTGCGGTCCGCGACCACCACCTCGCCGTCGGCCAGGAGGACCTCGCAGGATTCGACGTTGTCCGCGAACAGGCCGTAGCGGTGGGAGGACGTCTCGATGCCGTAGCCCATGATGAGGCCGCCGACGGTGAGGTCCTCCAGCTCCGGCACGACCGGCAGGGTCCAGCCCCGCGGCAGTGCGGCTGTCAGCCGTCCCATGGTGACCGCCGGCCCGACCGTTACGGTTCGGCGCTCCGTGTCCACCTGGAGAATGCCGTCCAGCTTCGCCGGCACCAGGAAGGCTCCGTCCTTGTAGGACGTGGTGCGCGACGGCGACATCGACCGCCACTGCGGACGGGCGGTGCTGATCAGCCCTCCCTCGCCGCGCCGTGCACGCTCCCGCACACGTGCCTGCATGCGGGCCACCCGGCGCCGGTGGCGCCGCAGTTCGCCCGTCCGGCGACGGAGCAGCCGGGAGGACAGCGCCCCGGCCACGGCGTATGCCTTGGACAGAGGCAGCAGGACGGGAATCACGTACAGCCAGCGGTGATCGGCCAGCCACTGGGCGGAACGGGGGACGGAGGTCTGGCTCAAGTGCGGGGTGGACGCCTGGCTCATGGGCGTGCTTTCCGGTCGTGAGCGCCGCACAGCTCAACGGCGCAGTGCAGGGTTTGCGACAGGCCGGCACCACCACGACCACAACCACAACCGCGGCCACGACCACGACCACGACCACGACCACGACCACGACCACGGATATCAGCGATCGCGGAAAGAACGGGACTAGGGGACGATGCGTCCGTCCGCGGCGGCAATGCTTGAGGGGCGGGGACGGGATCGGTCACGGTCAAGGAATTCCTCCCATTTGCGGATGGTGAGGTCCTGGAAGAGGCCGACGGCGGGGTTGAGTTCGACGATCGGGGCGGTGAAATGGGTTTCGTAGCCGAGTTGTTCCGCCTCCACAGCCTCGCCGTCCTCGCACAGCAATGGCTTGACGACGAGTGCGCCGGCCATGCGCATGAAGGGCTGCAGCAGTACGCGGGGCAGCGTCCACCGGGTGCCGGGGATCTTCACCGCGTCGAAGTAGAAGATGAAGAACACACGGCTGGTGCGCCGGTCCATCGGCAGCACGAAGCACCAGTGCTTGATCGATCCCCCGGTGTCGGAGCACTGGTACGGATAGTCGAAGACCAGCTCGATGGAGGTGGTGTCCACCCGGCGTCGGTCGACGAAGCGGGAGGTGAGGCGTCCGCCGCCCACGAACGTCTCGTACGCGAGCTCAACCCGGTCCTCGGTCAGCTCGTGGCGGGTGAGCTTGGCGTCCCAGAAGGGGCGGAAGCGGCGGTGCAGATAGCTGTGGGTGAAGTCGCTGACGTTGTCGATGATCATCGAGTGGTGGGCCTGCCAGGTGAACGAAGCGTCGAGCCGGGCCCACGGCCTGCTCCCCGAGAGCTCCGGGATGGCCGGGATGGTCCGCTCGGCGGCCAGGGCCGGGTCACCGGGGAAGACCCAGATCAGGCCGTGCCGGGTGGTCACCGGATAGCCGGGCACCTTGACCTCGGGCCGGGCGCGGCCGAACAGGTCGTGCGCGTAGTGCACGACGTTGCCGCCACCGTCGTAGGTCCAGCCGTGATAAGTGCAGGTCAGATGGCAGCCGTTGACCTCGCCGCCGGAGAGTTTCAGCTGCCTGTGCGCGCAGCGGTCCTCCAGGGCGTGCAGGCTGCCGTCCGTACCGCGGTAGACCACGAGGGGGTGGCCCCAGAAGCGGGTGGCCAGGGTCGCCCCGCGCGGCAGTTCGCTCTCGTAAGCGACGGCGTACCAGTAGTCGGGATCCATGCCGGCTGCCCGCGCCCGGGTGCGCTTGCCGCGGGCCTCGGCGAATGCCGGGGGGCGGGACGGGATCGGGCGGGGCGAGATCTGGCCGGACGGGATCGGGCGGGGCGGGATCGGGCGCGCAGGCCGTGCACGCCGGGGGTCGCCGTTCACGACGACGTGGTGGAGCGCTTGCGGTAGCGGACGGTGCAGGGGGCGGCCGGCGCGGGGACGAAGGTCGAGTAGTCCGGCGGGTAGGCGGACCGGGTGGGCCGGAAGTCCGCCTCGCGCAGCAGGACGCTCCACACCGTCTTGACCTGCAGGTAGGCGAAGGCGACTCCGATGCAGCGGTGCTTGCCCCCGCCGAAGCCGATGAGGGCGTAGGGGCGGCGGTGCTCGGCGCGCCCGGTGCCGTACCGGGAGGGGTCGAAGCGATCGGGATGGGCGAACACCTCGGGCATGCGGTGCGCCACTGCGGGGGAGATCATGACCAGCGAGCCGGCCGGCACGTGGTGGCCGCGGATCGTGGTGTCGCTCAGCGCCTTGCGCATCAGCAGGATCAGCGGTGGGTGCAGGCGTTCGGCCTCGCGCACACAATTGTCCAGGAGCTCCATGCGACGCAGGGTCCGGGTGCCGAGCGAGCTGCCGGGAGCCCACGTCTCCTCCTGCTCGGCGCGCAGCAGCGGTACGTAGTCGGGGTGGCGCATGAGCAGCACGCCGGTCCATGTGGCGAGTACCGCGCTGGTGTGCTGGCCTGCGACGATCATGCCGATCAGGATGCCGGTCACGATGTGGTCGGGCATCGGGTCGCCGTCCGGGGTGCGGGCGGCGAGCAGCACGGCGAGCATGTCCTGTCCGCCGGTGGCACCGGCAGAAGAGCCGGGAGGGACGGCGGTTTCGTCTCCCGGAGGCCGCCTGCGGCGTTCTGCGATGACCTGGCCGATGGCCTCGGCGATGGCTGCGCGGGCCCGGTCGCGGCGCCGGAAGGCGGGGATCGGTGCCTTGGGGCTGAGCATGCCCGCGAGCCGGATGCCGCTTTCCAGTTCTCGGTAGAGCCGGGGCAGTTCCGGGCCCATGCGGCGGTGGAACTCCTCGCCAATGAGACAGCGCGTGGCGATGGCCGCGGTCATCCGGTTGAGTTCGGCGAGCAGGTCGATCTCGCCCTGCGTCGACCAGTGCGCCGTCCGGGCCCGTACCTCCGCCTCCATGGTACGGACGTATGCGTCGAGGTTCCGGGAGCCGAGTGCGGACCGCATGGGGGCGATCTGTGCGTCCATATCTTCCGGGGTGGCGGCGTCGAAGCCGATGCCGGGGCCGAAGACCGGAGCCATGAAGCGATACGCCTCGCGCTGACTGAGGATCGCCTCGTCCGCTTCGAACACCTCGGCATGCGCCCCGGGTCCGCAGGCGAAGACGACTTCCTGGCCCAGCAGGGGAAAGGCGAAGGTGTCGCCGACCCGTTCCCGTGCGGCGCGCAGCATGGCGACCGGGTCGCGGTGGAACGCCGGCAGCGGGCCCAGCCACGGCAGGTGGCGGGCCGGCAGGCGGGGTGCGGTGATGGCCTTCCTGTTGCCCGTCTCAACGCCCGTCTCAACGCCCGTCTCAACGCCCGTCTCAACGCCCGTCTCAACGCCTGCCTCAACGCCTGCCTCAATGCCTTCGGTCGCTTCGGTCGCTTCGGTCGGTTCGGTCGCCATCGCGGCCCCCTCCGGCTCCGGCTCCGCTTCCCGCCCGCGCCGCCCGGTGGGGCGGGGCGCGGGACTCGCCACCCCGCGCCGTTCCACCAGGCCGCGGTCCGCGAAGCAGCGGTAGGCCTGCTCGACGGCGGTGGCAATGCTGGTGGGGCGGTAGCCCAGGACCTCGCGGCTGAGGGTGCAGTCGGCCCGCCGCTCGGAGCGCAGGAAGCGAACGGCCGCCGGAGTGAAGCGCGCCTCCCGGTGCGGCGTCAGCACCGACCGCGGTCCTTCGGCGAGGCGGGCGAGCGTCTCCATGGCCGGTGCGGGCATCCGCAGGCGCGGCTTGGGGCGCCCGGTGACCTGTGCGTAGAGGTCCATCATCCGGTCGACCGTGCAGAACTCGGTGGACAGCAAGTACTTGTGCCCCGGCAGGCCGCGCGCCATCGCCAGCAGGTGGCCCTGGACGAGATCCTGGACGGAGACGAACTCGAAGCCGCCGGGGATGTAGGCAAGCAGCCGTCCGTGCGCGAAGTCGAGCAGCACACGCCCCATCCGGGACGGCACGTAGTCGTGCGGGCCGATGATCGCCGTCGACACCGCGACCACCACCTCCAGGCCCTGGGCCGCGGCCTTGCAGCACTCGTGCTCGACCAGCACCTTGCTGCGCGTGTACGGGGTGTGGGGCCCGAAGGGGTAGTGCAGGTCGCGCTCCGTACCGGCCCGTCCCGGAGCCTGGCCCGTCGCGCTGAACGACCCGGTCACCACGACCCGGCCCACGCCGTGCTGCCGCGCGGCTTCCAGCACGTTGCGCGTGCCCAGCACGTTGACCGCATGGATCTCGCGGTGTCCGCGAGCCGCCGTCGAAACGCGCGCCGCGCAGTGATAGACGCTCTCACAGCCTTCGACGGCGGCCGCGACCGCTGCCGGATCCCGCAGGTCCCCGGCCGTCCGGTGGACGGCGAGTCCGGCCAGTGCCCCGGCAGGCGATCCGGGCCGCACCAGGGCCCGGACGTCCTGGCCGTCGGCCAGCAGACGCCGCACCAGGTTCGCGCCGAGATGGCCGCTTGCGCCGGTCACCAGAATCACGGCCCTCCTCCCCTACCGCCGTCAAAGCCGTTCGCGCCACAACATCAATACGGCGATCGCCGCCGCATGGGGATCCACAGAAGGCTTCCCGGCCCGTCGACTCAAAACCTCGTGCCGAGGGTCGCACGGGTACTCGGAAAGGGCGTGCGAATTCGCCCGCACCTCTCTATATAACGAGTCCTATTGTCCGACGATACGACTTCGGTTTTATGGAGGGTTCTGACCTCGATGCACTGGTACGGCATATCGATCAGAAGCCGAAGGAAGAATCCTCCGTGTTCGCCCGCGCTCCCCCTTTCGCACTGAGGCCATCGCCCCTTTCCTCGACCGGCAGACCGACACAGGAGGACGGCACGTGGCGACACCCCGCACCGCCACCGGTGACTCCACGGCCTTCGCGCCGGTGCCCGGCGCGCACCGCGCCTATGAGGCCGCCTGCGCGCATCTGCTCGGCCTCCAGCACGAAAGCGGTGCGTGGGAGGGCGAGATGGAGTGGAGCACCATGATCCTCTCCCAGTACGTCATCGTCCTGCACATCCTGGAACGTCCCCCGGACGAGCCGACCCGGCAGGCGATCCTCCAGTGCTTCCGGGCGACCCGTACGGCCGGGGGATGCTGGGGCATGCACCCGCAGGCACCGCCGTCGGCCTACGCCACGACGCTGGCCTACGTGGCCCTGCGCCTGCTCGGCACCGGTCCGCATGACCCCCTCGCCGCCGGCGCGCGGCAGTGGATCCACGCACAGCCGGGCGGTGTCCGAGCCGTTCCGCAATGGGGGTTCTTCTGGCTCGCGATCCTGGGCCTGGTGCCCTACCGGCAGGTGGCGCCGGTTCCCCCTGAGGTGATGCTTCTTCCCAGGTGGGCGCCCTTGCACCCCGAACGGCTGCTGGGCTGGACGCGGATGCTCTACCAGGCCATGGCCTACCTGTACGGGGTGAAGTTCCGCGCGGACCCGGGCCCTGTCACCCGCGACATCCGCCGTGAGCTGTTTCCCGGCCCCGGCTCGGGAGCCCGTACCGCCCCGGAATCGGGAACCGGCTCAGGGGCCGGGGCCGACTCGGGAACTGGTGCCGGCTCGGGCGATGGCTCCCCACCCGTTCACAGCACCGACGTGTACGTCACCGGCGGCCGCGCCCTGCGCGTCCTGCAAAGGACCCTGCGCGCCTGGGAGCGGGTGCACAGCCGGCGCCTGCGCCGCGCCGCGCTGGAGCGCTGCCATCGCGCGGTCGTCGACGAGCAGCACGCCTCGCCGCACCACGGCCTGTCCTCGGTGAACGCGCTGGTGGAGTGCCTGGTGCTGTTCGCCCGGGACCGGCACCACCCGTTGCTGGAGGACGCCGTCGCCCGCCTGCGCTACTGGTGCTGGGAGGACGATGAGCGCGGCCTGCGCGTCTGCGGGGACCGGTCCATCGTGTGGGACACCTCCTTCGCTGTGGAAGCGCTCCTGTCGGGAGACGCCGCGTACGAGGAGCAGGAACCGGCCCCCCGGCTGGCCCCGGCCGTCGACCGGGCGCACGCCTTCCTGCGCGGTGCACAGATCACCACGTACACCGGGCATGTGCCGCCCCTGCGCACCGTCCGCCACGGCTGGGCGTTCTCCGACGGTCACAGCCGCTGGCCCGTCAGCGACTGCACGGCCGAAGCCGTGGGCGCCCTGGTGCGCGCGCAGGAGGCGACCGGCCTCGGGGGGAGCCACCGGGTTCCGGCGCACGCTCACCTCGACCGGCGGGCTCTGCACGGCGCGATGGAGGTCATGCTGGACCGGCAGAACCGCGACGGCGGGTTCGGCACCCTCGACCGCCGGCGTGCCGGCGACTGGCTGGAGGCGCTCAACCCGACGGAGATGTTCGCCGGGTGCATGGTCGACGCGTCCTCCGTCGAATGCACCGGCTCCGTCCTCACGGCCCTGGGCCGGATGCTGCCCCTGATGGCCCCGGCCCCGCGCCGCCGCGCCGGAAAGGCCGTCGCGCGAGGCGTCACCTACATCCGCGCGTCCCAGCACCACGACGGGTCCTTCAGCGGAACGTGGGGCATCAACTACACCTACGCCGCCTTCCACGCCGCCCGTGGACTGCGCGCCGCGGGGGTCCCGGCCCACGACCCCGCGCTGATCGCACTGGGCCGCTGGCTGCGGGAGACCCAGCTCAAGGACGGCGGCTGGGGAGAGGACTGGCGCAGTTGCCTCGAACACCGTTACCTCGCCCTGGACAGAAGTCTGCCCGAGATGACCGCCTGGGCGGTCCTGGCCGGGCTGGACACGCTCGGGCCCCGGCACCCCGCCGTCGAGAACGGCGTCCGCTGGCTGTGCACCCACCAGCAGGCGGACGGCTCCTGGGCCGGTGGCCACGTCAACGGCGTCTTCTTCACCACGATGATGCTCGTCTACCACCTCTACCCGGTGTACTTCCCGGCCATGGCCGTGGGCCACTACCTACGGGCCGTCGCTCCATCAGCCCCCGCCACCCCCACCGAACGGATCGCGCCCGAAGGACCCGAGGGGACACCATGACCGACCGAACCCGGAACACGTCCCCGCCCGGAGGACGGGAACTCCCCGCTGTCGAGGGAGGGCTGCCGCTGATCGGTCACGCGATCCCCTTCGTCCGGAACCCCGTGGATTTTCTGTTGCGTGCGCACAGCAGGCGGGGCGAAGCCGTGGCCTTCTCGCTTCCCGGCCGACGGGTGGCGTCGTTCTGCGGGCCTCAGGCCAATGCCGTGGTCCTGGGCCTGGACGACTCCGAAGCGGACCGCCGCCCCGTCTACGAACCGCTCGTGACTCCCCTACTGGGCCCGGGAGTGGTCTTCAACGTCCCCGCCGACGTCAAAGCCTGGCACGACTCCCTGCTGCTGCCCCTTATCCGACGAGATGCCCTGGCCCGGCATGCCCAGGCCATGTTCGACCAGGTCGAGCGGTACATCACCCCGTGGCAGGCGAGCGGCACCTTCGAACTCATGACGGTCATGCGTGACCTGACCGCGCGCATCACCGCCCACTGCCTGATCGGACCACGCTTCGCCCGTACGGTCGGACCGGCCCTTCCCACGCTGCTCAACCAGCTGGAGTCCGCCGCCTTCGCGACCTTCATGACCGGCTCCCGAGCCCTCCTGCCCCAGCACCGCCGAGCCGACCGCGCTCGCGAGACCCTCACCCGGGCCATCAAACAGATCGCTCCCCACGACTGCCCCGAAGGCAGCGAACACAGCCATTTCGAAGACCTCATGTGCGCGGTGGGACCGGATGGCCGTTCCCTGGACGAGAACACCGCAGCCTCCCTCATGCTCGGCTGGCTCTTCGCCGCGGCCTCCACCCCGATCCACGCCGCCTGGACGGGAATCCTCCTGCTCCAATACCCCCAGTGGCTCCCCGTCCTGCGCGCGGAACAGGAAGCCGCCTTCACCGACCACCCGCCGGCCACCCTCTCCGCACTCCACAAACTCGAGCGCCTGGACCACTGCCTCCTGGAAGCAGAACGCCTGCACCCGGCCGTCTGGCTGCTCGCCCGCACCGCCGCACGCGACCTGTGCATCCACGGCTACCGTGTACCACGCGGCCATTTGGTGTGTGTCTCGCCGGGAGCATCACACCGCCTGCCCGGCGTCTTCCGCGAGCCCGGCACGTTTGATCCCGACCGATACCTTCCGGACCGCAGGGAACACCGCGCCACGCCCTACGCCCTGATCGGTTTCAGCGGAGGCCGGCACCCCTGCCTGGGCATGTCCTTCGCCCAGCAGACGATGAAGATCATCTGGAGCGTCCTCCTGCGCGCCTTCGACCTCGAACTCGCCGAGGCCCGGGCTCGCGGAGCCGTCACCGCCATGCGGCACAAGCCCCGCCGGCCGTGCACGGTGCGCTACCGCCGCAGGAATCGATGAACCCCGATGACCGCGCCCTGCGACGTCGCCGTCATCGGTGCGGGCCCGGCCGGCTGCGCCACCGCGCTCGCCCACGCCCGCGCCGGCCGGCGCGTCCTGCTCCTGGAGGCCTCGCGCCGGCCGCCCACCCGGCTGGCCGGGGAGTGGATCCACCCCGGCGGAATC
The DNA here is from genome assembly GCF_003011965.1 of Streptosporangium nondiastaticum. Taxonomy (GTDB): domain Bacteria; phylum Actinomycetota; class Actinomycetes; order Streptomycetales; family Streptomycetaceae; genus Streptomyces; species Streptomyces nondiastaticus. The sequence goes on along the minus strand of NZ_PXWG01000001.1, from coordinate 102,927 downwards.
GCGGTGCTGCACAGGCTCGGAGTCGGCATGCCCGCGCCCCTCTCCCGCCCGGCTCTGGGCTTCGTCCTGCACCCCGAGGACCGCAGTCCGCCGATCACGCTGGCCTGCCCGCGCGGCGGGCGGGCCGCCACCGTACGCCACTGCGAACTGGTCGCCGCTCTGCGGGCGGTCGCTGCGGATCACCCCGCCATCACCCTCACGCTGGGGGCGCGCGTCACCTCCATCCGGCACACCACGGTCGTCTACACGCGGGAAGGAGGTCCCGAACAGCACGTACGGGCCGGGCGCATCGTCGGCAGCGACGGGCAGGCCTCCCTGGTGCGACGCGCGATCCACTCCGGCGCCCCGGCGACAACCACCCCGGCGACGACCACCGCCCCGGCGACGACCGTCTCCCGCACGGCCGGCGTACTGCTGCGCGGCCTCACCCTCCCCGCAGAGGGATACGGTCACGTCTTCGCGGGCGGCCCCGGCCCCGTACTGGCCTACCGGCTGGACGACGACACCATCCGGGTCACCATCGACGTTCCCTTGTCATCGCGGCGTTCCCCGGACCTGCCGTCCTACGTCCAGCGCGGCTACGCACGGTTCCTTCCCGCCTCGCTGTCCGGGCCCCTGTGCGCGGCCCTGGAGCAGAGGGCGGTGCAGTGGGCGGCCAACCGGATCCGGTTGCGCGCCTTCCACGGCCGCGGGCCCTACGCCCTGGTCGGTGACGCGGTCGGCACGTGCCACCCGCTGACCGCCTCCGGACTGACCATCGGCCTGCGCGACGCCGAATGCCTCGCCCGCACCGAGGACGTCGCCGCCCACGGCCGGCGCCGCCGGGCGGCGGTGCGGGCCCACGAACACCTCGCCGCCGCCATGCACCGCATCTTCTGCGACCCGGGCCGGCCCACCAGGGACCTGCGCCGCAGCATGTACGCGGTCCTGCGCGCCAGCGGCAGCGAACGCGAACGCATGATGCGGCTGCTGTGCGCGGAAGAACTCGGCCTCCTCCCCTTGGCGGGCGCCGTCCTGCACGTGGCCGGTCACGCCGTGCGCGATCAACTGGTGGCAGGCCGGTGCCGCACGACATGGCGCACGTCCGTATGTGCGTGCGGGGACTACCTCAGCTGGCTGCGGTGGATGAGCCGTCCCCCGGGACACAGCTGGGGCTGGTGAAGAGGAGGATGCGCCCGTGCACCGTCGGCACAGCTTTCACGGCGACGCGGCGGCCCGGGGCGGTCCTCGTCCGGCCCGGGGCCGCCTGCGTCTCCTCCGAGCCGTCACCCGCTGGCGGCCCTGGCACAGCGCTCGCCTGACCCTGGCCGCATGCGTCCTCGGCACCGTGGCCCTGGGCCTGTTCGGCACAGGTGGCCTGGACCGGCTCAGCATCACCGGCGCGGTCCCCTCAGGAGCCCCCGCCACCCGGGACAGCACCACGCTCGCGAAACGCTACGGCTCCTCCGCCCCGGACCTGGTCCTGCTCCTGCGCGCCGCATCAGACGTACGCACACCAGAAGTCACGGCGGCGGGCCGCACGGTGGAGAGCGACATCCGGCGCGCGCCGGGCGTCGGGACGGTCGCCTCGTACTGGAGCACGAGCGATTCCGCTCTGCTCTCCCGGGACACGCACGCGGCACTGGTCACCGCCGAGCTGACCGGAGACGAGGCGTTCCGGGCCAAGACCGCCCAACGGCTGGTCACCGCCCTCGGCGCACACCGCGGGCCAGTGACGATCACGCCCACCGGAGCGGCCTGGACCCGTGCCGAATTCCTGGACGACAACCGCGCCGACCTGCTCAGGGCGGAACTCATCTCCGCGCCGGCGTGTGCCCTCATCCTCCTTTTCGTCTTCCGTTCCCTCGTCGCGGCGCTGCTGCCGGTCGTCAGTGCACTGGTCTCCACGGCCGGGACCCTGGCCTTCCTGCGGCTGCTGTCCTCCCTCACCGAGGTCTCGGTCTACGCCTCGAACATCGCCACCGCTCTGGGACTCGGCCTGGCGGTCGACTACGGCATCCTGATGGTCGCTCGCTTCCGCGAGGAATCCATGGCAGGGGCACCCCTGCAGGAGGCCATCGCCCGAAGTGTCCGCACCGCGGGCCGTGCGGTCGTCGTCTCGGCGAGCATCGTGCTGGCCTCCCTCTCCGCCTTGCTGCTCTTCCCCTTCGTCTTCCTGCGCTCGGCCGCCTGGGCCGCCATCGCCGTGGTGGTCTTCTCCGCAGCCGCTTCCGTCATCGTGATCCCGGCCCTGCTGGCCCTCCTCGGACACCGCATCGACCGGCTGGACCTGTTCGCACGCCTCCGCAGCTCCGGCGCTTCCGGCCCCGAGGGAAGCCCGGGCGTGCGGCGGGCGACCCTGGCCGTCACCCGGCGGCCCGCCGTGGCAGCGCTCGTCGCCACCTGCGTGCTGGCCGTGATGTCCCTTCCCGCATGGCACGTCGCCCTCGGCCCGTCCGCCGTGGACGACCTCCCGCAGCACAGCAAGACCCGTACGGCCGGAGTGGCGATCCGTCAGGACTTCGCCTCGGCACCGGAACGCGGACTGATCGTCGGACTCCCGAAAGGGACACCGCGTGAGGACGTCGACGGCTACGCCCGCACCGTCTCGGCACTCCGCCAGACAGCAGCCGTCCGCACCTTCACAGGTCAGTACCGCGGCGGCGCGAAGACCGGGGCGCCGGGCCCGTCGGACGCGCACGAGGACTCACCGGGCGGCCCGTTGCTGACCGTCACCTCACGTTTCCCCGCCGGCACGGCGGAATCGGCGGCGCTGGTGAAGCAGCTACGCACTCTTCCTGCCCACGGTCATGTCCTCGTAGCCGGGGAAGCAGCCGAGGCGGTGGACGCCCAGTCGGCCATCCGGCGTGCCCTGCCCTGGTGCTTCGGTCTCATTGCGGCCGCGACGTTCGTGCTCATGGCGCTGTTCACCCGCAGCTTGCTGGTGCCGTTCAAGGCCGTGGCGGTGGCTGCGGCAAGCCTGGCGGCAACACTGGGCTGTCTCGTGCACGTGTTCCAGGACGGGCACCTGCGGGGTGTCCTCGGTGACTTCCACGCCCCCGGGTACCTGATCGACACGAGCACGGTCTTCCTGCTGGCGACCGCCTACGCCCTGTCCGTGGACTACGAGGTCTTCATCGTCGCCCGCATCAAGGAGGAGTACCTCGCCTCAGGCGACAACACTTCGGCCGTCGTCGCGGGAATGAGGCGTACGGGCCGGCTGGTCACGGCAGCGTCCCTCGTCTTCGCCACCGCCATGGCCGGCCCCGCGACCTCTCAGGTCACCCCGCTCAAACTGACCGGGGTCGGATTGGCTCTGGCCGTCCTGGTGGACGCGGTAGTGGTGCGGGGGGCTCTGGTCCCCGGCCTGATGACTCTGGCGGGCCGGGCGAACTGGTGGCTGCCGGGGGCGCGGGAGGTGCGGGCAGTGCGGGGCACTCGGTGCACGGCTGATGAGCGGGCTGAGGCCCACGGGGACGGCTGACATGGGTCAGACGATGTGGATCGGACGATGCGGATCGGATGGTCGGGTCGGATGGTCGGGTCGGATGGCATCGATGCCATGGGCTTCAGCCCTGAGACCTGCCACCATGAGCAAGCCCGATCCGGTCCTCGTACGTGGGAGGTCTGATGCGTGCAGGCGTCGTGGTCGCCGCGCACCCCGGTGTGGAGGATCTCGCCGTGCAGGCCGAGGAGCTGGGCTTGAGCAGCTTCTGGGTCAACGACACCCCCATGGTCCACGGTGACCCCTTCGTCGCCTTGAGCCTGTGTGCGAAAGCCACCCGGCGCATCCGGCTCGGCATCGGCGTGACCTCTCCGGCACTGCGCTCGGCCCCCGCCGCGGCGAGCGGGTTCGCCAGCCTCAATGCCCTGGCGCCGGGCCGGATCATCTGCGGGGTCGGCACCGGAAACACCGCTCGGCGCACTCTGGGCATGCAGCCCACCACGGCGGCTGCGCTGGAGGACTTCACCACGGCGCTGCAGGATCTGTGTGCCGGGCGGTCGACCGAGTACCGCGAAGGAGACCGGGTCCGCGACATCCGGTTCCTGCACGCCGGGGCGCACGTGAACACCACTGATCCGATCGAGTTCGCCGTGGCCGCGCTCGGGCCCAGAGCCGCCGGAGTCGCCGGCCGCCGCGGCGCCGGCCTCATCTCCTTCGGCCTGCTCGACCCCGCCGCCTGGCGCGCACTGCACGACGCCAGCCGTCAAGCAGCCCACGCAACGCTCCGCGACCCCGGCTCCTCCGCGGACTCCTACGTGGTCACCGCGCTCCACGTGCTGAGTGGCAACGAGGGCTTTGACAGCGACGTGGTACGGGACACGACAGGTCACCTCGTCCTGTCGCTGCTGGACTTCGCCGCCGACACACCCGCCTTCGCCGGGCGGCTCGGCCCCGACCAGCGCGAGGCGGTGCGACGACTCCTCGACCGGCGTGGCACCACTGCTACCGCGCCGGACCGGTACACCAAGATCTACCCCAACTACCTCGGACGCATCGCACCGCAGGACCGGGACCTGGTCCTCCCCTCGCTGATGAACAGCCTGGCCCTCGTCGGCACCCGCGACGACCTGCGCACCCGCATCACCGCTCTGGAACAGGCGGGCGTCGACGAGCTCCTCATCCAACCCGTGATCGACCCACCCACCGAGATGGCCCGACTCGCCGAACTCCTCGCCTGAGCGCGCGCAGCGCGTGCATGGAGAAGGACGGGGCTTCGACCGGGCGGTGAAGAGCCCGCGAGCGGGAGCCGGCACCGGCCCGGGACAGCGGCCCGGAACACCGGTCCCGTACGTGCGGGCATACGATGACCGGCACGTACGGGACCCACGCCACCGGAGACCAGGAAGGCCCGGCATGCCGACGCTCCACCTCCTCACCGGCGCCCCGGGCGCCGGAAAGTCCACACTGATCGAACACCTTGCGCCGTATCCGTTCGCCACCGTCGACTTCGACGAACTGATCGACCCCATCGGCGAGCTCCTGGGCATGGACGTCAGGTCCTCGTCGGCGAGCCGGGTGTGGCCCGGCTACAACCGGCTGTGGGTGAAGATCACCGCCCTGCTGCTACGCGCCGGCGAACCCGTACTGGTCATGTGCCCCTTGACACCGGACGAATGGAAGGACGGCACAGCGGGCGCGGAGGGCGTGCCGGAGGCCGTCTGGGGACGGCTCGACTGTGAGGACGCCGACCGGCGAGCGCGCCTGGCCGCGCGCGGCTGGGACGCCTCGGAGATCGAGAGCGCGCTCGCTGACGCGGCCGAGCTCCGCGGCGTCGTCGAACGGGGCTTCACCACCAGCGGCCGCTCCGCCGCCGGGACGGCCGCGGACCTCGCCGCATGGGTCGGCGGCCCACGGTCGACCTCGCCGTGATCGACACCGCGACTGCCGGCAGCTCGTGCTGTGAAGCGGACCTGTTCCCGGAGGAGGACTTCTGATGCGCAGCGTGACCTACTCGATGGGCGTCTCCCTTGACGGCTACATCTGCGGGCCGGACGGTGGCTTCCGCTGGACGGCACCCGACGAGGAGGTCTTTCGCTTCGTCACCGACGAGATCCGGCAGGTCGGCGTGTACCTGCTGGGGCGACGGCTGTACGAGACGATGCTGTACTGAGAGACCGCCGACCAGGATCCGTCGCTCGACGCGTCGATGCTTGAGTGGGCCAGGATCTGGAAGCTGCTCCCGAAGGTGGTGTTCTCCACCACGTTGTCGACAGTGCAGGGCAATGCCCGCCTGGCCTCCGGCGGGCCGGTGGAGGAGATCGAGCGGTTGCGCGCCGAGCCGGGGAAGGGCGACATCGCGATCGGCGGCGCGACGCTCGCCGCCGAGGCGGCCGCGTCGGGTCTGATCGACGAGTACCGGGCCAGGGTCTACCCGGTGCTGGTCGGCGGTGGCATTCCGTTCTTTCCCCCGCGCGAGCGCCGGGTGGATCTCGAACTCATCGAAACCCGCACCTTCAGCTCCGGAGTCCTCTACCTCCGCTACCGCGTGGCCCGCCAAGCCTTGCTTTAGTAGCCGCAGAGGCGCGGTCTGCTCCGCAGACACGACGCGCCGTCGGGCCCTCCCGCCTTCGCTGCTGCGGGCTCGTGCCCGGCCGGGCGCCGACACCGGGCTCGGCGATGCGTTTACGCCGACACGGTGTCGGTCAGGGAACGCGACAGTCTCCGCTCCCTGCCTCGGACCAGCCGGAATTGCGATTCCGATCGACCTGCATCGACGAAATCCGGTCGTCCCACCCGATGGTCCGGAGGGACCACGTCAGCGCCAGGTCGTGCGTTCGCCAGCTGCACGTCTTCGTCCCGATCCCCGGGCGCACGGCGATGGCGGACTTCTCGATCTCCACGGAGAACATTCCCGACTGGGAGCACTACGTGGAAATCCTGGCCGGCATCTGCCGCACCATCCAGTTCACCTCGTAGCGGCTCCGGCCGAGGCTCCAGCGGTTCGGCTCTCCTGCCTGAGCGCGGGCATGGGCGTGTACGTCCGCCCATGCCCGTCGTCGCACTCTCATGCCCGTCGTCGCACTCTGTGGAGAAGCCGGCGACCCGGTGCAATGGGAGACCGGGGCGGGGCGCTGTCAGTGGGCCCTGTGGGCGTTGCCCGAGGCGCCCAGCATGAGCTCCCTGACGCGGTCGAGGTACTTCGGCACGCCCGCCGCGGCCTCCGGTGTGTCGGGCATGCTGACCACGAGGTCGGCCCGGTCGGGGAACCAGTTCAGCCACAGCGACACCCCTCCGGCGTTGTCCGGGCCGGTCAGGACTGTAGCGTCCGCGCCGAGATAGTCACGGGCGCTCGGCGCTGACCGTCCGTCCACGTAGGACGCCATGGGCGGGATGCTGGGAACGCCGGCGTCCGCGTCGTCGAGGAGCAGTTCGAGTGCCCGGTGCAGCGACACGTCGTATCCTTCGCGGGCCCGCTGGAAGGCCTGCTGTGCGAGGGGGATCGCATCGGCGAGGGTGGGTGAGCCGGGCAGCCGGAAGAACAGCGGCACGAGGTTGACGAGCCAGCCGTGCACGCGGAGCAGCCGGGGGTAGGACCTGGTCGACACGGCGGTGAGTACGCGGTAGACGTCGTTTCCGGTGAACTCCCCTTGCGCGAGGGCCAGCGCGGCGAAGAAGCCCGCGCCGAGCCCGCCGCCGTGCCGGGCGCAGTAGGCGCGGAAGGCGCGTGCTTCGTCACCGGTGAACACCGGGTATTCGAGCCGGGTGGCGGGCAGCAGGTCGCCGGTGCTGTTGCCGAGGTCGACGGGGAAGGCGGGGAAGGCGTCGTCCTTCGCGGCCAGGAACTCCGACCATGCGGCGAGCTCCGGCGCGGTTTTCGTCAGTGATGCGGAGCGTTGCCGTTCGCGGCGGTTGTGGTCGAGGTAGCCGGGTGCCGGAGGCAGGTCGAGCGGGGTGCCGGTGAGGGCCGCGTGGTAGCGGGCGCGGAGTTCGTGGAAGAGCAGTGCCAGGGAGTGGCCGTCGGTGTAGGCGTGGTCGATGGCGAAGTACACGGTGGATGTGGTGTCCCGTCGGATCACTCCGGCCAGCAGTCCCAGCCGGCTCACCGAGGTCTGTTCGTCGATCCGCCGGTGCACGTGGGCACGCAGGTCGGCAGTGCTGGTGAAGTCGCCGACGTGCGCCGGACGCATCGTGAGGGACCCGGGAGGTGTACGGAACCCCATCAGGGGCTCGGTCTCCGGCTCGTACCAGGTGTGGAACGCCTCGTGCCGGCGTACGAGCCCTTGCCACGCCTGGGCGAGTGCGCCGAGATCGGCCCGGCCCTCCAGGTCGAAGGCCATCGCCACCCAGGGCGACTGGCGTCGTCCGGCGGCGCGGTGGGCGGCCGCCAGGCACAGGTGTGCCTGTTGGAAGTGTGATGCGGGAACGTCGTGCGGTACGGGTGTCTGATCGGTGGTCGGCGCGAACTCGACCACTTCGCCCGGTTCGGGTCTCCAGTCGAGGATCTGGGTCATGCGCACAGCGGGTCTCCTTCTCCTTGGGGAACGGGCGGCTCGGCTAGGCGGGCGTGGGCACGGCTTCGCTCGCCCGGTGGCCGTCTGCAGCGCGGGTGGCGGCGTATGCGGCGGCCTGGACGAAGCGGCCGACGTTGGCGCGTGCCACGGCCGTGTCGGGGAAGCGCACCGACAAGTGCACGCCGAGGTCGCTTCGGGTCAGCCACACGTACACCTCGGCCGGGCTGTGGATCCGGCTGCGCAGCATCGTGTCCCGCGGCTGGGGCGGGGTGCCCGGCACGCGGCGTACGTCGAGGTAGGACACGACGAAGCGGGGGTGGATCTCGCGGCGCAGCATCCGGCTGATGTGGGGCAGTGAGCTGCCCGGTCCCGGTCCTCGGCGGCGCAGTTCGGCGGCGGCGAGGGTGACGGTGCCGGCGAAGTCGGCCCTGGGGGCCGCCGGGATCCGCACCGGGTGCAGGCCGACGAACCAGCCCGGCGCCGACCGCCACTTGCCGGGCCGGGCGTTGGCGAGGCTGATCACGGACAGGTGCCGCGCGTCCGAGATCCTCGCCGTGGCGAGCGCGAGGCAGGCGAGCAGCCCGGCGGCGGTCGTGCCTCCGCCCGTGTGTGACGCTGCGGCGAACCTGGTCGCGGCCGGCGCGTCGAGCAGCCAGCGGTAGGCGCTGCGCTGCGCCGCCGGCGCCCCGGACGCGCCGAGGGGCAGGGGGAAGGCAGGTGTCGCGCCGTGAGTGTCGCCGAGCAGGGTCCGCCAGGGGGCCGTGTGCTCGGGTCCGCTCGGCAGCCGTCCGGTCAGGTTCCGTTCCTCGGCTCCGAAGTCCAGGTAGGTCGGACCGGTCGGACCGTTCGGGCCCTCGGCACGGCCTGCCAGGGCGTCCCGGATCTGTCCCGGGATCATGGCGAGCGTATAGCCGTCCATGACGCCGTGGTCCGCCCCGGCGAACACCGTCGTGCCGCCCTCGCCCTCAACCGTCGCGAAGACCACCTGCGGCCAGCCCAGCGGATTGGTGCTCCGGTCGAAGAAGGCCTCGATCTGCCGCCGGACCGAGGCGCCGTCGGCGAAGACACCGACGTCCTCCTGCCGCAGCGTGACGGCGCTCGCGGGGAGCGTGCGGCGCCTGCAGCGCCCGGGGGCCGGCACCAGTCTGCTGCGCAGGTGCTCGTGGTCGCGCAGCCAGGCCGAGAACGCGGCACCGGCCCGCTGTCGGCCGGTCCGGCCCACGCCGAACGACACCCCGATCCAGGCCGGCTCCCTGTGCCCCGGCCCGCGGGCGGCCGCGGCGCGCACATGGTACTCGTGGACGAGGGCAGGCGCCCGGGGGTCGTCGGCCCAGGCCGAGGCCGGGGCGGACGGTGTCCAGAACACCAGTCGGCCGGCGGGAACCGTGCTGTCGCCCAATTCTGTGAATTCCACCGTCGAAATTTCCCCCCTCAATAGCCTTTCGATACGGCTCGCGGAAGCTATCCCGGGGTGATGAAGCAAAAATGAAAGGACGTTGTTTTCGCTGATCACCAGGCTTGCGCAACTGCCCTGGGGAGCACTTCTCTTGTTGCTCGCCAAACGCGCTGCTAGCGTCTGCCCCCGTCATTCGATCCGCACCGCCCTATTTCTCGGCCGTGCCGACGGAGGGTCAATTCATGAATGCACGGGCAGACATCCGGACCGGCCGGTCCACGGACGACGCGCGACCGTCTTCGGACTACGCCGCGCTGCGTCGTGACCCGGAATACGCCGAGCTGAACAACGCGCTGCTGGACCTGGTGCCGGTCGGCTCCGCGCCGACCGTGCTCGACCTGGGGTGCGGGGACGGGGCCGTCAGCGAGCGGCTGCTGGCGCGCGACGCGGCCATGTCCCTGGTCGGCGTCGACCCCGACCCGGCCCTTCTCGGGGCGGCGCGGGCCCGGCTCGGCGGCCGGGCCCGGTTCGCCGAGGGGGACGCGTCCTCCGTGTCGCGGCTGTTCCCGCCGGACGTCTTCGACGTCGTCGTGCTGGCCAACTGCGTCCACCTCGTCCCGGACCTCGCCGAGGCGCTCGGCGCGATCGGGCAGGTCCTCACCGCCGGCGGACGCCTGGTGTTCAACTCGGCGTTCTACTCGGGAGCCGAGTCCCCGGCCGATCTGCCGCTGTACGCCGAGCTGGTCGGCGCGGCCCGGAGCACCGCCCGCGGGCGCGGGCTTCCGCTGACCCGGTCGGGGGCCGGGCGGCCTTCGGGGCTGCGCAGGACCGCCGGGGACTACCGGGCGGCCCTTGCGGAGGCCGGTTTCACCGGCGTCGTCACCACCGAGCGGGAGTTCACCTTCGGCCCGCGCTTTCTCACCGCATTGTGCTCGACCCCGATGTTCGCCGCCGCCGCGCTGCCCGGGGTCGACCGTCACACCGCCGCGGAACTGCTCACCGAAACGATGCAGGAACTGCACGAGCGCGCCCCGTTCACCATCACGCGGCGCTGTGTGTACTTCTCCGCGACCCAGGCCTGAAACCCTCACGAAAGGAAGCGTCATGACCGAGGTATGGAACGTGGTCAGCCGGGCCATCGCCACAATCCGGCCGGACCTGGACGGGTCCGGGGCGGCCATCACCCGCGATTCCGCGCTGTTCTACGCCGCCGACCCCGGCCAGCCGGTGCTCGGCCTCGACTCCATGGAGGCGCTGGAGCTGATCGCCGCCCTGGAGCGGGAATTCGGGGTCGAGCTGGCGGACACGGGCATCCGGATCGCCGACCTCCGCACGGTCGGGGACGTGGTCGACGCGATGGCGGGAGCGCTGTGACTCCCGCTGCGAGACCCGCCGCGAGGCCCGCGATGCCTCCCACTGCGAGCCCCGATGTAAGCCCCGTGGTGAGTCCCGCGGTGGCTCCTCGGGCGGCGCGCCACCGCGTGCTGGTGACCGGCATCGGCGTCGAGTCGTGCGCGGGCGGCACACCGGACGAATTGTGGGGCGCCCTGGCCGCGGGACGTCCCGCGATCTCGCCGCTGGAGCTCGAAGCGCCCCTGCCCTGCCATGTCGGTGGTGTGATCCACGGGTTCGACCCCCGCGACCACCTGTCCGCCCAGCAGGTACGCCGCACCTCACGCTTCCAGCAGCTCCTGTTCGCCGCGGCGATGAAGGCGCGCGAGGACGCGCGGCTGCGCACCGCACCGGACGCCTTGTACGTCGGCACCGGTGGCGGCGGGCTCGACGAGACCGCACGGCTCGTGACCGTGATGAACCACAGCGGTTGGCCGCGGATGGACCGCCTCGGGCTGCTCCGCCTGCTGCCCAACCAGGCCGCCGGACTCGTCGCTCAGGAACTGGGCGTCACGGGCCCGGTGCTCACCCTCTCGACCGCATGCGCGGCCTCGACGGACGCCATCGGAGCGGGCCTGCGCGCGGTGCGCGACGGCACCGCCGACGTGGTCCTCGTCGGCGGCGTGGAGAGCTGGCTGGACATACCGGCCCTGGCGTCGTTCCGCCTGCTGGACGCGCTCTCCCAACGCCCCGCGGCGGAGGCGGCGGTCGCGTCCCGGCCGTTCGACCGCGACCGCGACGGCATGGTGCCGGCCGAGGGCGCCGCCGTGCTTGTCCTGGAGTCCGAGCGGTCCGCGCTGCGCCGCGGCGCGACCGTGCACGGCGAAGTGCTCGGCGCCGCGTCCACCTGCGACGCCCACCACCCCGTGGCACCGCGGGCGGACGGAGCGGTGGCGGCCAGGACGATCGAGCTGGCCTGCGCCGACGCCGGCCTCGACACCGCGGCCGTGGATCTGGTGAGCGCGCACGGCACCTCGACACCGCTCAACGACCGGGCCGAGACCGCGGCCATCAAGCGGGCGTTCGGTGCTCACGCGCGCCACGTCGCCATCACGGCGCCCAAGTCGGTCATCGGGCACGCGTGCGGCGCGTGCGGGATCCTGGAGAGCGTCGGCGTGCTGCGTGCCATCCGGGAGAAGTACGTGCCGCCCACCGCGAACCTGGACAACCCCGACCCCGACTGCGATCTGGACTACACCCCGGTCGTGGGCCGACCCGCCCCGATCGGTGTCGCCGTCAAGCAGAACTTCGGATTCGGCGGGCACAACTCGGCGGTGGTGTTCGGTGCCGCGTGACGTCGGTACGTGACGGGTGGGACGTAACCGGCAGTAGGTGACCGCCGGTACGTAGGCGTTACGTGACGGGTTACGTGAGGCGTTACGTGACGGTGCGTCATCACGTGGGCGCGGCACCGCCCGGCTCGGCGGACCGCCGGGCGGCGCCGCGCGACCGGTAGGTACGAGCGAGGTGGTCCTGGAGACGGGCGTGGCGGAACTGGTAGACCGCGCCGGCCTGCCGGAGCACGCCCCGCCGGTAGGCGTCCTCGAGGAAGGCGACGACGGACCAGGGCAGCCGCCCCGTCAGCGGCAGCCAGATCCGGGAGAGCACGACCCACTGGCCCCATGCGGTCAGGGTGAGGGCGTAGCCGAGGGCGCAGCCGAGCCCGCTGATGAGGCCGAGCTTGAGCGAGGCCCCGAAGCCCCAGACGAGCGGTCCCAGGAGCAGCGACAGGGGCAGGGCCGCCAGCGCGGAGCCGATGCCGGCCAACAGCCCGAAGGCGGGTACCCAGACGAGGAACTGGGCGGTGGTCGTCCGGCGGTTCGTCCGCAGCAGGCCGACCGGATTGACGGCGGACCTGATGTCGAGGGGGCTCTCGAAGAGCGTGAGGATGCCCAGGGCGGCGCCGCCTCCCAGCGCGAACACGAACCCGAAGAACGCGGCGTCGTACAGGCCGAAAGACAGGATGGCCAGCGGACCGGTGCCCCAGAGGAGGCCCTTGAGCACTCCGTGCTCGAAACCGTAGCCGAGGCCGAAGACGAGTCCGCACAGCAACCCCAGTACGACGCGGGCGCCTGCCCTCCGGCGGGGCGGGCCGGCTCTGCCCCTGCCCCTGCCGAACAGCTTCATGCGCACGCCGGACGGGGCCACCGCCGTGTTCCTGCGCGCGACCAGGAACCAGTAGGAGAGCGCGCTGATGACCCCGGAGAGGAGCCCTGTCGTCAGCCCTTCCGCGATCTGGATGCGGAGGGAGTCGAAGAGGGTGCCGACGACGCAGTCGACGACCCCGACGACAAGACAGGTCATCAGCGCGGTCACCAGGGTGCGCGTGGCGCGGCGCAGCCCTGAGCCCAGTCGCCACCACTCCAGGTCGGGGGTGTCGAGCCGGGTCAGATGGTGGGCGAGGTAGCCGAGCCAGTGACGGGCGCGTTCCGGGTCGAAGCCGTGGCCCGAAGCGCCGTCCGGGCCGTGCTCCGGCCGGAGGCGGTAGGCGGTGGTGGTGAAGTTCTCGAGGAGGTGGTCCTCCAGTTCCCCGGGGCCGCCGAACCTGCGGGTGTCCAGGAGCGTGGCCGGGTCGCGGCCCGGGGTGTCGCTGTAGACGGCGCGGGCGAGCGTGACCATCAGCGGGGTGGTCAGCACCTCGGCGAGGGCGTCGCCGCCCCGGCTCCGCGGCCGCTCGCGCAGCGCGCCGAGCACGGGGTCCCACGCGGTCGTCGCGGCGTCCCCGCCGCGGGCCTTGCGCGTGGTGCGCGGCAGGTAGTCGGCCAGGTCGTCCAGGGTGAGGTCCGTGAGCTCCACCGCGGCGGCGGACGTGAGCACGTCGGTCTCCGCCACAGCGGTGGTGTACTCGGCCGGACGGCTGGTCAGCAGCAGCGGGAGCGTGGTGGTGTTGAGCGCCTCCATGGCAGGGCGGTGCAGTCCCCCGGCGATCTCGTCGAAGCCGTCGAGTACGGGGAGCACCCGGCCGGCCTCGACCAGCGCGGCGGCCAGGCTCCCGCTGCCGGGCGCCGCTCCGGCGAGACCGGGGTGGTCTCGGATCAGCTGGGCGGTCAGCCAGTCCCGGAACGTAATGGCGGTGGGGTCCCAGGTGCCGATGCTGAAGATCACCGGTACGGGATCGGTACGGGTCCGCGACGTGATGTGGTCGAGGACGAACCGCGTGGTGAGGATCGACTTCCCGGAACCGGGCCGGCCCAGCACCACCAGCCGGCCGGAGGGGATCCGCCGGTACACGTCCACGATCCCGTCCAGACGCCCGCTGAGGTCCAGCGGACCGTGCGTGCCTCGCATGCCTCCGGCGGGCAGGCGCCGGATGTTGGCCCAGTGGTCGGTCAGCTCCTCGGGCACGGGCCGCCAGCGTACGGGCAGCGGGTAGGGGTCGTGCACCTGTCGCTGCTCCTCCTCGCGCTGCCAGCGCGAGGCCACCGTGTGGGCGAGCTGCTCGGCGACGTCGGCGAGGGTGCCGTGCAGGGTCGAGGGAGGGTGAGCGGGGGCCGGCCGGGCGGGGGGAGGGTGACCGGAAACCGGTCGGGCCGGCGGAGCACAGCCGGGAGCCGGTGGAACGGAATCTGACCATCCGGTGACAGGTCCGGCGGAGACCGGCTGCCGGGCGTCCGGATCCACCGGATCCACCGGATCCACCGGATCCACCGGATCCACCGGACCAGACTGCACGCTGACCGATCCGGCGAAGGCCCACGGCCCCGCGGCCCGTCCGGCCGCAGCCGACGGCCCCGCGGCCGGATCGGCGAAGCCCGGTCGTTCGTCCGGTCGGCCGCCGGGCCGGGCCGTGGACCCGGGCCGGCGAACGGCGGCGGCCAAGAGCTCCTCGCTCTCCGCCGGTGCCAGCCCGAGCGCGTCGGCCAGCAGCCGCACCGTGGTCACCCTGGGGTCGGCGCGCTCGCCCGTCTCCAGCCCACGGATGGTGCGCACGCCCACACCGGCACGCTCCGCCAAGACCTCTTGCGTCATACCCGCCTTGTGCCGCAGCCGCCGTAACAGCGCGCTGAACTCACTGGCCACAGGTCACGGCCTCCCCCTCGGACATGTGTTTCCCCAGGTGACGGACTCTAGCGCGGCCACCGGCCGCAAACGGCCGGTCTCCTGGCCTGTCCGGTTTCCGGCCCCGGGACCAACGTCGACGCCGACCCGCCGCGGACAGCGGCCCGACGCTCGGGGAGCACGATGCCGATCATCACGACCACAGGCCGGCAAGCCGCCGCCACCACACTCGGGCGCCAGGAGCGCGACATCCTCTACGCGGTCGGCTGCGGTCTGAGGGATGACGAGATCGCCGCCACCCTCGCCCTCCCCGAGGAAGCCGTGGCCGGCCACCTCGCACGGATACTCGCCGCGCTCGGGCTGCGCGACCGGGCCGCCGCCATCGTCCACGCCTTCGACTGCGGCCTGGTCTCCCCCGGCCGCGGCCCCCGCAGGAAGTCTCCGGGCCCGTCGCCGCGGGCCGCCGCCCGCAACACCTCCGGACCGCGCTTACGGATCTCGGTGCTCGGCTCGCTGCGGGCGTGGTACGACGGACAGCCCCTGGACCTGGGACACCTGCGCCAGCAAGCCGTACTGGCGGCGCTCGCCCTGTGCCCGGGCCGGTCGGTCAGCCGGCAGGAGCTGACCGACGGGGTGTGGGGGGAGGAACCGCCCAACACGAACGTGGTGCCGGTGTACATCTACCGGCTGCGCAAGATCCTGGACGCGGCAGGCGGCCCGGACTCGGTGATCGAGCGGGACCGGAGCGGCTACCGGCTGCTCCCCGGCGCGGTCACCGTGGACCTGTCTCAGATGGAGGGACTGGTCGCCGCGGCCGGCGCGGCCGAACGGGCGGGCGATCCGGCCGAGGCCGTCCGTGCCTGCTCCCAAGCACTGGAGCACTTCCGCGGTGAGCCACTGGCCGGCCTGCCGGGGCCGTTCGCCGAGCTGGAGCGGCTGCGGCTCACCGAGCGCAGGATCGTCCTCGTCCAGCGGAAGCTCGACTGGCAGTTGCGGCTGGGCCGGCACTCCGAGGCGATCGTCGAGTTGTCCGCCCTGACCGTGGCGCAGCCCCTGAACGAACCCGTTGCCGCGATGCTGATGCGCGCGCTGTACCTCAGCGGCCGGCAGGCCGACGCGCTGGCCGTGTACGACCGCGCCCGCCGCAGTCTGGCCGACGAGCTGGGAGTCTCCCCCGGCCGGTTGCTGCAACAGGTGCACCGGACGATTCTGTGCGGGCACGACATCCGCCCCGGCCTCACCGGAACCACGCGGTGAGCGACCCGGCGCGGCGGACGCGCAGCGAGGAACTCCTGCTGGCGAGGATCTCGGCGGCGGCCGGCCGCGAGCGGCTCGGCAGACGGCGCGCCGTCTACATGACGGCCGCACACACCGCACGCGGGCCACGCAGGGCACACACGGCGCACGTGACAGCCCTGATCGGCCGGGGGATCCGCGGCCTGCCGGCCCTCGTGCACCCCGGCAGGCCCGCAGATCCCACCAGGGCGGCGAGCGCGCGCGACGCCGCGCGACTGGACCTGTACGAGAACGGCATGACGGTTGCCGTCAAGCACCGGATCCACGTCGTCCGCTACGACACCACCTCTATCTCTATGCCGCAAACGGAACCCGCGCACCCGGGCGGTGGGGGCCGCGGGGGCGCGACCTGCGTACTCACCGACGTCGACGGGCGGCGGGTCATGCTGCGCGCCGGCCCGGAGCATGGTGATGCGCCCGCATGGTGGTCGCAGATCGAACAGGGCGTCATCCGCGCCCAGCTGCCCCGTGCCTTGGCCGCACTCGCCGAGGGTGAGCGCCTGGCCTTCGGCGCCGTCCGGCTCACCGGGGAGGGGATCGGGTGGGGAGACGTGCGCGCGGAGTGGCCACGGGTGCGGCGTCTCCGGACCGGGCCGGGAGCCGTCGGGCTCGACATCGACGGAACGTGGCACGAGCTGGGACCCGAGGGCCCCGGCATCACCAATCTCCCCGTCCTCCGCGCACTCGTCGAGCGCCTCGGCCAGGGGCCCGGTGAGCGATTTCATCACGATGTCAACGGCAGCACCTAACGTCCAGGTGGTTCACGGCGGTTGCGCGTCGCCTCAATGGTTGTGCGTCGTCTCGGCGCGACTCGCCTCAGCACGTTCCACCTCGACGCAAGAAGGAGCAGAACACATGACCCTGGCCCGCAGCTGGCGGAAGGCGATCGTGGCCGGGGCGGCAACGGTCATGGTGGCCCTCACGACCGCCGTGCCCACCGCCGCCCACGCGGATCCGGTGCACCACTACTACCTGGAGCTGGGCGGCACCGGAGCCGCAGCGCCCGCACCCGGCTGCACCGGCAGCTACGGCTTCGCCAACCAGCACCTCGACGGGGGCATCGCGGTTCCGGTGTGCTACCCGGCGAGCGCCGGTCCCTGGCTCAACGGCCGCAATCAGGTCCCGGACCCGTCCGCGCCGAGCTTCGACACCAGCGTGCGCGAGGGCTACCGCAACCTGCTGGCCGCCGCGGAGGAAACCCACCGCCGTGATCCCGGCGCCCGTCTCACGATCGTCGGCTACTCGCAGGGTGCGCAGGCGGCCGACCAGGTGCTCCAGACGATCGCCGCCGGCAACACCGGCATACCCCGCTCGCTGGTGAGCGGCAAGCTCTACTCCGACCCGATGCAGCCGGGCACCGGCATCTGGGCCAAGCTGCCCAAGGGCTGGAGTGCGTTCGGGTTCACTTCTCCCGGGCCCGGCCCGGAGAAGTTCGACGGCATCCCGGTGCAGCGCTTCTGCATTCGCACCGACGGGGTCTGCGACGCCACGGCGCTGGCGTCCATCGGCGGCTTCCTCGCCCAGCACCCCAAGTACCAGCAGGACGGCAACATCATGACGAAGACCATCGCCCAGGAGGGTGGAGAGGGAGTCCTCTGGTACGAACCCTGACCGGTCCCTCACCGGGCTCGGACGATCCTGGAAGAAAGCGCGTACGTGAACGGCCCGGGCCCCGGCCCGGGCCGTTCACGGCGTCGGATCCGGTGTCCGCCAGGCCGCCATCTGCTCCCGGAACTTCGGGCATCTGACGATGTCCTCTTCACTGCACTTGAGGGCGTGGGTCAGGAGCTGATGGGCGTGTTCGAGATCGACCATGCGCTGCTGGATCTCGGTGATCTTGGCACGGATCATGGCCTCTCTGCGTGGCTGCTCCTGCTGGAACTCCCCGATCTCGACCAGGCTCAGCCCGGCCTGCTGGCACTTGCGCAGCACCGTGATCCGCTCGGCCGCCTCGGGCGGGTAGCGCCGCTGCCCGCTTTCCCGCTCGGGCTCGGGCAGCAGGCCGTGGCGCTCCCAGTACCGGATGGCCGAAGCGGGCACCTTGGTGATCTCGGCGAGCCGGCCGATCGTCATGCGCACGTTCCGCTCCTCCTCCTGCTCCTCGTCGGTCCGGGTAGTCGATCCGGGTATTTGACTTAAACCTTAGTTTAAGTTGAAGAGTGGTCGGCACGTGGACAGCGGCAAACGAGAGCCGCTGGCAGCACCCTTGGAGATACCGCCATGAGCGACAGGGACATACGGAACGAGCGGGCCGGCCGGCTGGTGGAAGCCGCGGAGAAGCTCTTCGCGGCCGGGGTGATGTCCCACTCGGGGCACGCCAACCTCAGCGCCCGGCTCGACGGCGAGCGCCTCCTGCTGACCCCGGGGTACGTCCGCGGCCTGAGGCCCGAACAGCTGGCGACCGTCGGATTCGACGGACAGGTCCTCGAAGGCGAGCTCCAGTCCGTCAGCGCCGAGATCATCGCCATGCACAGCGTCGTGTACAAGGCCCGCCCCGACGTGGGCGCCATCATCCACACCCACTCGCCCTCCGCGACCGCCTTCGCCGTGGCCCACCGGCCGCTGCCCTGCCGTACGGAGCCGATGCTGCGCTTCGGACAGGCCGAGGACGTCCCCGTGGTCCCCTGGGGCCCCCGCGGATCGGACGTGTCGGTACGCGGTATCGCCGACGTGCTGCAGCAGCGCCCGACGACGGCCGCCGTCCTGCTGGCCAACCACGGCCTCCTGGCGTTCGGCCCGGACTCGGCGGCCACCGCCCACCTCGTGGTGGCGATCGAGGAGAGCGCCGAAGCCGAGATCGCCGCCGCGGCGATCGGCGGGGCCGTGGACTTTCCCCCGGGCGCCCAGGAGGCCGTGCGCGCCGCGATCGCCCGGGCCGCGTCATGACCGACGACGCCCTCGCCTCCCGCACGGAGGCCGTACGCGACCGCTACCGCTCCACCCTCGGAACCGTTCCCGGCGGGGTCCAGGAGCGGCTGCGCCTGGCCCGGGAGTTCGACCGGCTGCCGACCGAAGAGGCAATAGCCGAACTGCGCCACATCGTCCTGACCGGCAGTCCGCTGGGAGCGCGGGTGCAGCAGCTCGTCCACTTCGGGCAGTTGCTGGCCCTCGGCCGGGCGCACCCCGCCCGGATCCACGCCCAGGGCGCACTCCACGCCGGAGCAGGCATCACCGATCTCATCGGCGTCGCCGAGACCGCACTCATCACCGCGGGCGTACCGGCGTACGCACTCGGCACCGAGATCATCGCCGAACTCGCGCCGCACGCGGACGACGGCGAAGAGCGGCCATCAGATCGTGCCGGCGGCCCGGTCCGGCTCTGAGCGACGGTCGGCGGCGGGCATGAGAGCGGGGCCCGGCCTCTCGGCCGGGCTCTTTCCCCGTCGCCCGGCCCGCCCATAGCGGTGCCGTCAGCATTGCCTTCGCCGCCAATCATTGCAACAGAGCGTTGCGTTCGAGCGCAGCATCATTGCATCAATTTACCGCCCTCCACCTGGAGAAATGCTTCTGAGTTGATTGACCGACCTCTGAACGCAACGTAGCTTTCGAGTTACACCAAACACGTACTATCGCGAGATGAGGAACGGTCATGCGTGCACCCGTCCACACCGTCACGACGCTCCCGACGACGCGTCAGCCCGGCTGCCCCTTCGACCCGCCGGCAGAGCTGACCGACGCTCAGCGGCACGGCTCCATCAGCCGCTGCACCCACGTCGGCGGAAAGCCCGGCTGGCTGATCACCGGGTACGACATGGTCAGGTCGGTCCTGGCAGACTCGCGGTTCAGCGCGCGCAAGGAGCTCCTGAACGTGGGCGACTTCGAGGTTCCTCCGCCGCCGCCGGGCGAGTTCCTGCTCATGGACGACCCGCAGCACCGCCGCTACCGCAAACCGCTGGCGGGCAAGTTCACCGTGCGGCGCATGCGGCAGCTCACCGAGCGCATCGAGCAGATCACCGCCGACTGCCTGGACGCCATGGAGCAGGCCGGGCCGTCGGCGGACCTGGTGACCGCCTTCGCCAAGCCCATCCCCACCATCATCATCTGCGAGCTGCTGGGCGTGCCGTACGAGGACCGCGGCTCCTTCCAGGAGCAGATCGACCTATTCCTCGGCGGGGAGACCAGCGAGGAGGAGCTGATAGCGGCCTACACCGCGACCCAGAACTACCTCGCGGAGCTGGTGGCCGCCAAGCGCGCGAACCCCACCGACGACGTGCTCAGCGACCTCACCGACAGCGACCTGACCGATGAGGAACTACAGGGAATCAGCCTGATCCTGCTGGTGGCCGGACTCGACACCACCGCCAACATGCTGTCCCTGGGCACCTTCGCCCTGCTTCAGCACCCTGAGCAACTGGCCGCGCTGCGCGCCGACCCCGCGCTCACCGGCCAGGCCGTGGAAGAACTGCTGCGGTATCTGAGCGTCGCCAAGACGTTCATGAGGACGGCGCTGGAGGACATCGAGCTGGGCGGCCAGACCATCACGGCCGGCACGACGGTGATCCTCTCGTACAACACCGCCAACCGTGACCCCGAGCGCTTCCCCGACCCCCACGTACTCGACCTCCACCGGCAGCAGGGTGGTCACCTGGCCTTCGGCCACGGCATCCACCAGTGCCTGGGCCAGCAACTGGCCCGCATCGAGATGCAGGTCGCTTTCCCCGCCCTCCTCAACCGCTTCCCCACCCTGCGCCTGGCCGTACCGGCCGAAGAAGTCGCCCTGCGCCCGGAGACCGCGGACATCTACGGAGTGAAGAGCCTCCCGGTCACCTGGGACGCGTGACCGGAGGCCCGCGCCGGTCAGGCGCCGCCTCAGCTGCCGACTTTACCGAGCACTTCGACGGCCCGGCTTCAGACTCTTCCGTTCATGCCTGTCAGGTAGGCGGTGGTGGTGTCGCCCTTCTCGTCCAGCAGGACCCTGAACGACGACCTGTTCGCTGTCATGAACGTGTGGATGGGATATGTCCTTGAAGCATCCAAGTGCAGCCTGAATCGCTTCATGATGTCGGAGGGGAAGGGCGGGTCGGTCGGCTTGATCTCGCGGTCGCCGTTGAAACCGCTCACTCCGGTCGGCCACCTCAGGAACGGCTTGCCGAGATCATCGACGCCTTGGGCCGTCAGGTAGTCATCCATGCAGCCCTTCGGTGCGGTATAGCTCATCTCCACGGTGCCCGGTGGCCACCAGAACTGATCCGCCTGGTAGGTGTGCATCTTCACGGGGCAGTCAGGCATCTTCAGGTCCATCGCGTCCAGCACCTCCTGACGACTGTGCACACACCCCCCGAGCAGCGGCACCGCAACGAGCAACGACGCCGAGGCCGCCCACACAGACAGCCTTCGCTTCCCCATCCGTCCCTTCCTCACGCACTCCCCTTGATCATTTCGAACACGTTCAAAATCTATCGACGCAGAGTACACGGGTCACGGTTCCCGGGGTGAAGGGGCGGTTCCGACCGGATGCTGGTCCGGACCGGTGCGGGCTACGGGCTACCGGTCGGACCCTGTTCGTATCGCGGCGCTGCCGGGTGCACGGAAGGATTTCGTTGCACAGCGTTGATGGAATGCCCGGCGATAGGCACCCGGCGTTGTGCCCAACGCGCTGAGGAAGCGCCTGCGGAGGTTGGTGGCGGAGGAGAGCCCGACGCGGCGGGCGACGGCGTCGACCGGGAGGTCTGAGGACTCCAGCAGCTCCCGTGCGGCGTTGATCCTCTGGGAGAGCAGCCACCGTCCCGGGCTGGTGCCGACCTGCTCCGCGAAGCGGCGGGCCGGCGTACGGGCGGAGCAACCGGCGTGGCCGGAAAGGTCATCGGCGGTCAGCTCTTCGTCGAGCCTGCCGCTCGCCCACTCCAGGAGCGGCGCGAGCGAGCCGTCGATCCGGGCGGGGTGCGGAGGCGCCGCGTATGGCAGTTGCCCGCCTTCACGGTGCGGCGGCATGACCATGGTCCGGGCGATGTGCGCGGCGTGTCCGGCGCCCTGGTCGGCGCGCACCAGGTGCAGGCACAGGTCGATCCCGGCTCCGGCACCCGCGCTCGTGGCCACGTCGCCGTGGTCCACGTACAGCACGTCCGGGTCGAGGCGGACAGCGGGAAAGCGCGCGGCGAACTCGTCCGCCAGCGCCCAGTGCGTGGTTGCTGAGCGGCCGTCAAGCAGCCCCGCGTAGGCCAGGGCGAAGGCCCCGGAGCAGATGCTGACCACGCGTGCGCCGCGTTCATGGGCGCGGCGCGGGGCCCGTACGACGGCGTGCGAGGGGCTCCCGAAGGCTAGATCACCATGGATCCGGGCAGCGGAAAGGCCGGGCCGTTGGTAGTCCCGCCATGTCATGGGGCCTGCTCCATGCGTCTTCGCCGCAGCATCACCGGCGTCTTCGGAGCCCTCGCCCTCACAGTTGCGCACCCGCCTCAGCACACGCTGCGACGGGCGCGTTCGGCCGACCGCTCCTCGTGGACCGGCGGGCGTCTAATGATCTGCGTGCCGGCCGTGCGCGGTCTCGGGCTGCCGTGCCCACGTGGCCAGGAGCCGAAGCGCCTCTTCGGAGCTGGAGCCTGCCGCGGCGGTGTAGACGCTCAGCCGCTGGTCCGGGTCGGCGGGCAGGGTGAGGGACTCGTAATTGAGGGTGAGCGGGCCGACGACCGGGTGGTGGAAGTGTTTGGTCCCATGCGTGTGCCGGTACACGTTCTGGTCGGCCCACCAGCGGCGGAAGTCCTCGTCCGTGATCGAGAGTTCGCCGACGAGTTCGGCCAGCAGCGGATCGTGCGGATGGCGTCCGGCGTCACGCCGGAGCGAGGCGACGATGTCCCGGGCGTGGGTGTCCCAGTGGGTGTACAGCGAGCGGGCGGTCTCGTCGCAGAACATGAACCGCACTAGGTTCCGCTCGCGGTGCGGCAGCGCGTCGAAGTCGGTGAGCAGCGCACGTGCCATCTGGTTGGACGCCAGTACGTCCAGTCGCCGCCCCAGCACCAGGGCTGGGGTGTGTTCGAGGATCCGGAGCAGATCGCGCAGCCCCGGGCGGACCGGCTGCGGACGCGTCGCTGTGCGGCGGGGCCTGCCCGCGGCGGGCTTGGCGAGCTGGAGCAGATGGGTGTGTTCGACGGGGTCGAGGCGTAGCGCGCGGGAGATGGCGTCCAGCACGGTCTCGGAGACGTTCAGCCGGCGTCCGCGTTCCAGGCGTACGTAGTAGTCGACGCTCACGCCCGCCAGTTGTGCGACCTCTTCGCGGCGCAGTCCCGGCACTCGCCGAGAGCCGCCGTCGCCGGACAAACCCGCCTGGCGCGGGGTGATCCGTGCCCGCCGGGAGCGGAGGAACTCACCGAGAGCTGTGTTGCGGTCCATGCCGTTCACGATAGGGCCCGAGATCGCCCCGACGGCCCGTGAAAGGGGGGTCGGACAGTCCCCCGGTCCGGCTGTCCCCGGGGTGAGGCGGACCCCCCGGAAGCCGGTCAGCCGCCGATTCCGGTGCTGAAGTGGAACGTGCCGCCGCCGGCAGGGGCCCGACCACCCCGGCCGGCGGCCTCTGTTCGCATCGTATGAAGGGAACTCCTGTGTCGGACACCAAGACATTCCTGATCACCGGCGTCAGCACCGGCCTGGGCCGCGCACTCGCACACGCGGCGGCGGCCGCGGGCCACCGGGTGGTGGGCACGGTGCGCACGCCCGCCGATGCACGGGCCTTTGAGGCGCTCACCGGCGACGCGCACGCCCGCATCCTGGACGTGACCGACCATGACGCGGTGAACACGGTCGTGGACGAGACCGAGCGCGAGCTGGGCCCGGTCGACGTACTCGTCGCCAACGCCGGGTACGGCCATGAGGGCCTGTTCGAGGAGTCGTCGATGGATGACCTTCGCCGTCAGTTCGAGGTGAACGTCTACGGAACCGTAGCGGTGATCAAGGCCGTGCTGCCGCACATGCGCGAGCGCCGTTCGGGCCACATCATCGCCGTCACCTCGATGGGCGGGCTGGTCACCATGCCGGGCCTCAGCTTCTACCACGGCAGCAAGTTCGCCGTGGAGGGCATCCTCGAAACACTCGGCAAAGAGGTCGCCGATTTCGGCATCCATGTCACCGCCGTCGAACCGGGCAGCTTCCGCACCGACTGGTCCGGCCGCTCGATGACCCGCACACCCCGTCTGATCGCCGACTACGACGAACTGTTCGAGCCGCTGCGCGCCCGGCGCATCCACGGCCGAGGAACCCAGCCGGGCGACCCGGACAAAGCCGCAGCCGCCGTGCTGCACATCGTGGCGGCCCACCAGCCGCCCGCGCGCCTGCTGCTCGGCACCGACGCACTCCGGCTCGTCCAGGCCGGACGCGACGCCTTCGAGCACAACATGCAGGCATGGGCCGAACTGTCGGCCTCCACCGACTTCGACAACGCCGGCCGGCCCGCCTGACGCCACGCTGTCGGGGCCCCGGTGAGGGGCCCCGACAGCGGCCGTCATCACAAACCGGCGGGTCCGGCTGGGGTGGTGATCAGCACCTCGCCGTCGACGGATACCCCGGTGGTACGCCCCGCTCCCAGTACGCCCTACTCCGGTGCCTGGAAGCCGCCGATCTTCTGCTCGAGCAGTTCTGCCAGCCGCAGCGGGGTGCGGTCCTCGAACATCGGACCGATGAGCTGCACTCCCACCGGCAGGCCCTCGGGGGACCTGCCCGCTGGTACGGCGGTGGCGGGCAGACCGGGCATAGTGGCCAGACCGGCCCAGACGAGCTGGTCGAAGTACGGGTACGCGACGCCGTCGATGTCGATCCGGCGTTCCCTCGGATCGGGGTTGTGGTCGTGCGGGAACGCGGGAGTGGGCGTGACGGGACACACCACGGCGTCGTACTCGGCGAAGAACTGCCGCCAGCCGTGGCGATGGAGCTCGCGACGGCTGTTCGCCTCGATCCAGTCGCGGTGGCTGAGCACCATGCCGCGCAGCATCGCCGCATCGAGACTCTGGTCGTCTGCGCTCAGCGCGGCGGCGTGGGCCTGCAGCTGCTCGTACGCTTCGACAGGAAAACGGGCGACGGAGCCTGAGAACAGGAACGTCCTGTAAAGCATCGCGGCTTCGGTCAGATCGGGCAGCAGAGCACTGTGCCGTTCAACGCGGGCGCCGCTGTCAGCAAGCGCGTCGGCGACCCGGTTCACACCCGCCCGCACGGCGGACGCGGTCGGAATGAGCGGATGGTCGTCGAGGACCAGGACCCGGAAGTCGCGGAGCTGTTCGTGGCGCGCGGGCGGCAGCTTCAAGTCGTACGACACACCGAGCGTCAGCGGGTCCGGCCCGGCCATGACGTCGAGCAGGAGTGTGAGGTCGCGGGCAGTACGCGCCATCGGACCGACGACGGCGAGGTCGGGCTCGACCGGCAGGGCCGGCCCGGGCGGCGGGACCATGCCGCGGCTCGCCACCACCCCGAGCGTCGGCTTGTGCGCGTAAATGCCGCAGAAATGCGCGGGGGTGCGCAACGAACCGGCGAGATCGGAACCGATGGACAGCGCGCCGAATCCGGACGCCAGGGCCGCCGCCGAGCCGCCGGAGGATCCGCCCGACGTACGACGGTGGTCCCACGGGTTGTTGGTGGTGCCGTAGATATCGTTGAAGCTCTGTATGTCTTGCAGTCCAAAGGGCACATTGGTCTTGCCGAGCACCACCGCGCCTGCGGCCTTGAGCCGCGACACCTGCACCGCGTCCTCGGCCGGCATGTAGTCCCGGTGCGGCGGCATACCCCAGGTCGTGGGCAGCCCCGCAATGTCGTACGACTCCTTGACCGTCACCGGAATGCCCAGCAGCGGCCGGTCCTCACCGCGGGCGCGCGCCTGGTCGGCATCGCGCGCGGCGGCCCGTGCGCGGTCGAAGTCCGGCACACAGATCGCGTTGATCGCATCGTCGTCCCGTTCGATACGGGCGATCGCCTCGTCGGTCAATTCCGCCGAGGTCACTTCACCGGCACGCAGCGCAGCCGCGAGTTGCTCGGCTGTCGAAAAGTTCCACTCCATGAATCCGACCGTATGGGCCTGTGGAAGAGGGCACAAAATACTGCTTCGCACAACGGAGTGGATGTCTCAATGCTCATCTGCCTGACGGCCCCCGACCAACTGGCGCCGCTGCAGGAGAATCCGGCGTGGCTGCTGCGTCCCGGGGCGGGGATGCGACCTCGCCCAGCGAGGCCGGGCCAAAGACACCCTCGACCTCGAGGACCGCCCGCCCGGCAGCCGGTAGAGTCCCCGCGAACGCATCGGCGCCGGGGGCGGGGTCACATGGGGAGCTTGGTCGTCCGGATACTGGTGGCGGCTCTCGGCATCGGCGGCACTCTCGCATCCGCCCTGCTCACCCAGCGCAGCGCCAACCGCGCCAGGGACCGCGAACTGCAGCACACGCGGCAAGTCCAGGCGGGCGAGCGCGAGCACGCCACCCGCCAGGCCCAACTCGAGGCACAGCGCGCCTGCTACGCGACGCTCAACGCCGGTACCCGCGACTTCATGAACGCGGCGACCACCTTCCTCCACGCCTTGGAGGGCCGGGAGGTCGCTGATGAACTCCGTTCGGAGCTGGACCGGGCACGGCGCGAGCACCGCCTGCGCCACGGCGGAGGCCCAGGCGCTGGTGCCCGACGCCGTGATGGCGGCGGCCGGCACCACGAACCGCCACCTCGGTGACCTGTACGGCCTGCTGATGCGGCTCGACAGGGGCACAGCCGAACCGGAAGAGGACGTGGCAACCGCGCGGGAGTGCATGACCGTGGCGTGGGATGCCCTGTGGCGGATGCGCCACGTGATGCGGGTCGACCTCGGGATCACGGCGCCCGAGGAGGGCTACGGCCTGCCCGACGGGTGAAGCCCGGCCTCTTCGGACCCGGGCACCTCCGCATGCTGCTGTCCGAGCCGGCTGATGCGCCTACGCCACAGGACGACGAAGCCGGCGGCGAGCCACAGCGTGGGGCGCGTCCCGCGCCGCCGCAGCAGCGTCGCCATCAGCGGTGTCGCCACCACCAGGGTTAGAGAGAACACCCGGTGACCAGTCACGAGGCGGTGGAGCTGTTCGCGCGCATCTCCCGCATGCAGCGGGTGTTCGACCAGCACTTCAAGAAGCTGTACGAGGAGTTCGGCCTGAATCTGGGCGAGATCGACATGCTCTTCACGCTCCGCCGCTCGGGACCGCCCTACACGCTCTCCGCGGGTGTTCGGTGAGGCGGATCTGCACCGAGCGCCGGTCGGTGCTTTCCCGTACCCGCTCGACCAGGCCCCCTCAACTCGGGGGAACGCAAGCACCTCAACTCAGAGCTGCGCAGGCTTCTCGAAGCCCACGGCGACACCACGCTCGGCTGATCGCCTGCCGCCCTCAGCCGGCAAGGCCGCGCACCGGCTGCACCGCCGAACGTCGGAAGTCGGAGTCGGAAGTCGGAAGTCGGAGTCGGAAGACAGAAGTCGCCACGCATCTCAGCACCACGGCGACTCCCGCATCACCCGTTAGAGCTGTTTCACAGCGAAACCCCATTCGAGCGGGGTACGGGTGCGAGAGCCTGCGCTCACGACCTCGGGGACAGTCGAACAGGGGGAAGAATCGTGAGACCACGCAAACGACTTGCCGTGCTCGTCGCGGCACTGGCCACCACCTTCGCCGTAGCAACCCCGGGCGCCGGGGCGGCCGAAGCACAGGCACGCGCGAAGACGGCGCCGGCCGCGGTCGGCCCGTTTCAGTTCAGGAACCAAGGCACCGGCCGCTGCATGGGCTTCCCCTACGGCGAAGACCGCGTGCGGGTGTGGGACTGCACTACGGAGGCGTACCAGCTCTGGGACCTGGTCGCCGACGGCAAGGGTCGCTACCACATGGTGAATCGCAGGAACGGCGAATGCCTCGCGGGCTACGCGCAGGGTCCGAGCGGCTGGGCCACGTGGCTGTCAACCTGCGACAACAGCTTCACCAACGTCGACCAGCTCTGGTACGTCGACCCCGCGACCCAGTCGGGCCCGGCGCGCATCGCGAACCTCTTCGGCCGCGTCCTTGAGCCCGACCGCGGCTGGAGCGGGGCGAACCGCTCGCCGGTCGTGACCAACGACAACCAGGGACAGCCGAATCAGAAGTGGACCCTGAAGTACATCCAGTGACCTGGTAGGGCTGCCCGGCCCAGCCGCGCGCAGCCCTCAGGGAGGACGGCTCTGGGAGCCGAGGGCCTTCGGTCCAGACCCCGTACCTGGTAGCGGGCCGCTTCCCCAGGGAGAGCGGCCCGCCGAGCGATGGGAAGGCCAGGGGGAAGGTCAGGGCACGAACTGCACGCTGTTGAGCGAATCGCTGCCGACGTCCACGACGCCGTGGGCCGGAACGTTCCGGACGGCGCCGCTGCCGCAGACCGTGCTGTCGTAGACCTTCGCCTGAGTATTGGTGTTGTTCTCGGCCCTGGACGCCGGGAACTCGAAGAAGAAGCACGTGTTGTTGGGCGGGTCGACGAAGTTGCCCACCAGTCCGCCGGTGCTCCGGTAGGTGAACGAGCCGCTGGCACCGTGGGCACTGGTGGAGAGGCCCGTGGCGAGAACGAGGGCCGTGCCGAGGGCCAGGGCTGCCCGGCCGGCCCGGGAGAGTACTGCGTTCATGGTCTACGCACCATCCTTGTGGTCAGCCGAACTTGATGCTCTGCGGCCGGTCGCCGCCGAATTCCAGCCTCGTCCCCTTGAACACGAACACGAGGAATTCCGTGCAATTCTGGTCCCGGTACAGCGCGGCATCCGTCCCGGTGCCGTTGCTGACCTTCACCGCCGGGGATTCGAAGAAGATGCAGGAACCGTCCGGCGGATTTTCCCGCCGGTGCTCCACCCCCTGTGAGTCCGCGTACGTCAGGACGCCGGTGGCCGCCGGGGACGTGCCCGGGAATCCGAGGAGAAGAGCCAGTGACATGGCCGGGGCCAGCGCCGCCCGCCCGGCCCGTTCCAGTGTGGCGCGCACGGCCGGTCAGCCCCCCAACTTGGCGCTACGGGGCTTCGTCCCGCCGAAGACCAGGGACGTTCCGGCGTGGATGTTGATGAGGAAGGTGCTCTCCTCGCACAGACTGCCGGTGAAGAGCCTGCCGTCCGTGTCCGTGAAGTCGGCGACACTGACCGCTTCCGCGGTGAAGCTGTAGCAGACGCCGTCGGTCGGATTGTCCTTCGCGTGGTCGATTCCGTTCGAATCCCGGTAGCTCAGCGTGCCGTTGGCCGCCTGGGCCTGGGCGGAGAGTCCGGCGACGAGGGCGAGCGCCGCGCCGAAGGCCGCGACCGGTCTCGCCGTACGCTGCAAGGCCCGCCTCAAGGTGTCCATGGGCGCGTTCCCCCTTCCGGTCCTTCACCGACGCGAAGGGCCTTGATGCGAGAGTCCGCTGATTTCAAGATTTCTTGAAGAGTCGGTCACTGTCATCACCCATTCGGACCAACCGGTCCATGCGCCATTCGGGGATAAGAATGATTGACATCACGGCTGGACGCCGCCGCGCCAGAAGTGATCAGCCTCAGCCGAAGGCTCGTGCCGGGTGCCGGCCTTGAATGAGGACGGTGGGCGCGTGAACGCCCACAGCACGAGCCCGAGGCAGCTGAACGCGGCACCCAGCGCGCATACGGCTCCCCAGCCGGCCACCGTGTAGAGGGAGGTCGCGGCGATGGCGCCGGTGGCGCTGCCGATGGAGTAGAAGACCATGTATCCGCCGATCAGCCGGCTGCCCGCGTCCGGGTGCAGCGCGTAGATCAGGCTCTGGTTGGTGACGTGGACCGCCTGCACGGCGAGGTCGAGGAGGATCACCCCGGCGAACAGGGCCCAGAGTGAGCTGCGGGTGAAGGCCAAGGGCAGCCACGAGGCGGCGAGCAGCGCCAGGGCGATGCCGGTGGTCCGCCGGGAATGTCCGCCGTCGTTCAAGCGGCCCGCCACGGTCGCGGCCAGAGCGCCGGCGACACCGATCAGCCCCAGCGCCCCGATCGCGCTGTGGGACAGGAAGTACGGCGCTTCGCTGAGCGGCAGTGCAACGCTGCTCCACAGGGTGCTGAAGGCAGCGAAAATCAGCAGTCCGAACAGGGCCCGGAGCCGCAACAGTCGTTCCCGCGCGAAGAGGGTGATCGTGGAGCGCAGGAGCTGTCCGTAGCTCAGCGTTGCCGGCGCGACGTCGCTGCTGTGGCGCGGCAGCACGCGGTACAGGACCAGGGCGAGCAGAGCGGTGAGCGATGCCGAGGCGAGGTAGACGGAGCGCCAGCCCGCGAGATCGGCCAGGAGGCCGGATGCGGTGCGGGCGAGCAGGATTCCGGTGACCACGCCGCTGGTGACCAGACCGACGACGCGTCCGCGCCCGGCGGGAGGGGCCAGTGATGCCGCGAAGGCCACCAGCGTCTGCGTGACGACCGCGAGAAGCCCCGTCGCGGCCATGCCCGCAAGCAGGATCACCGCCGTACGGGCGGCAGCCACCACAGTCAGCGCCACCACCAGGAGCAGTAACTGGGCCACGATGAGCCGTCTGCGGTCGGTCACGTCGCCCAGCGGGACGAGGAAGAACAGCCCCAGTCCGTATCCGACCTGCGTGAGGGTGACCACGCTGCCGACAAGTGCCGGGCTCATGCCGAGGTCGTGCCCCATGGTGACCAGGAGCGGCTGGGAGAAGTAGACGTTGGCCACCGCGGCCCCGCAGGCGACGGCGAACAGCAGGACGAGGCCACGGGACAGGACGAACGCGGGACTTTCCCCGCTTCGGAGCTCGGTCCCGGCCCCGGTCCCGGCCCCAACCTCGGTCCCGGCATCGGTCTGTTGTGACAGGGCTTCATCGCAGTCAGGCATCAGCACTCCCCCACATGTTCGGTTTCATCTTGCTACCAGTAGCGACGGTAACTTTGTTGGTAGCATGTTGCAACCGTTGTGAGAGTGAGGGACGCCATGGTCACCAGGACACGCTTCGACGACAGCGAATGCCCCGTCGCCCGGTCGGTCGACGCGATCGGCGACTGGTGGTCCCTGCTGATCGTGCGGGACGCCTTCGACGGAAGCCGGCGCTTCGGGGAGTTCCAGCGCAGCCTCGGCGTGGCGAAGAACATCCTCACCACGCGCCTGCGCACCCTGGTCGCCGGCGGCGTTCTCGAATCCGTCCCCGCCTCGGACGGCAGCGCCTATCGCGAGTACGTACTGACTCCGAAGGGCGAGGCGCTCTTCCCCGTCATCGTGGCACTGCGGCAGTGGGGCGAACAGCACTTCTTCGGTCCCGGCGAACCGCACTCAGAGTTGGTCGACCGCCGGCAAGGACAGCCTCTCCGTGCGGTGGAAGTGCTGTCCGCGGACGGACGACGGCTGAACCCCGACGACACCACCGTCCACAAGGTCCCCACCCGGTAACCCGAGCCGGAGGCCCGGTGGAGGCCCGGTGGAGGCCCGGTGATCGAAGGTCACCGTCCAGTCGCCTCGTACACGGCCGAGAAGCCCGCCGGGACGGCGCGGCGGGGCCGGTAGTTCTCCAGGCCGAGGACGGCTCACCCGTGCGGAGGAAGCAGGTCGGTCCTCAGGGGCGATGATCAAGGGGTGGCTCGGCGGCCAGGATGGATCACGTCGGACAGCGAACAACTCCCCAGGAGCCACCGTGATTTCCTCCCGCCGCAAGGCCGCCGCCGTACTCGCCGCCCTCGCCGTGACCGTCACCCTGGCCGGCGCCTCCACCGCCTCCGCCCACGCCGACCACCACGAGGCGCGCAAACCCGCCGTCGCGAGCGTGACCGGAAGCGCGACGTTCGAGCTTCCCTACTGGAAGGACAAGGACGTCCGCTCGTTCAGCTTCGACGCGCACGGCACCCCGTACACGCACGCCCTGCCGAACGGACCCCAAGGCATGCCCTTCGACGCCGAGGGCACGGTCAAGGTCTCGCACTACGTCGCCGGCCAGAACGTCACCTACACCGCCGAGGGCCGGGTCGACTGCCTGGTCACCTCGCCGCACACCGCGACCCTGACGGCGGTCATCACCAAGGTCAGCCCCGGTGGACCGGACTGGGTGGGCAAGCGGATGGGCTTCAGCGTCCAGGACGGCGGCAAGGGCGAGCCCGACCGGGTCGGCTTCTCCTGGAACGGCCTGAACCTGGACGACAAGGGCCAGGACGTCCCCGTCGGCACCTGCATGGCCCCGGCCCCGTACGCGCCCGTCGTCAAGGGCGGCTACACCGTCAAGCACGCCGAGCTGCCGTCGCCCCCGTGGAAGAAGTGACCTCGCTCGAAGAAGTGACCTCGCTCGACGAGTGTGATGCGGCTCATGAGTAAACGGTGACAGGGGGTTGTCGCCGAGGGCTGCGATGGTCGACGGCATGATGATCACTGACGAGGACTGTCTCGCCGAGACCCTGGCGTTCAACAAGGAATTCGAGGCCGCTGCCGCAACCCGCCCGGCACGCGAAGGGGCGCCGGACGCAACCGTGCTGGCCGCCCTCCGGCGCAACCGGCTCGGTGGCGACACACCGCCCGTGCGACTGCCGCAAGGCCAAGACCGCGTCATTTCCGGCGGGGTAAAGGTCCGCGCGTTCGTACCCGACCGCGTCGACGGCGTGTATCTGCACATCCACGGCGGTGGCTGGGCCTTCGGCTCCGCGGACGGACAGGACGAAAGGCTGTGGCGCCTCGCCGAGCAAGCACGGCTGGCCGTGATCAGCGTCGAGTACCGCCTCGCGCCGGAACACCCCTTCCCCGCCGGACCCGACGACTGCGAGGCGGCCGCCCGATGGCTGGTGGAGCGCGCGGCGGCCGAGTTCGGCACTCAGCGGCTGCTCATCGGGGGCGAATCGGCCGGTGCCCACCTGAGTGTCATGACACTGCTTCGCCTTCGTGACCGGCACGGCATCACCAGCGCGTTCCGGGCGGCCCACCTACTCTTCGGCCCCTACGACCTGTCAATGACACCAAGTCAGCGATCGTTCGGATCAAGGCGACTGCTGAGCAACACCGAGGCGCTGCGGCGGACCTACGAGCTGTTCACACCCGGCATGGGGGCGGAGCAGCGCCGCAGCCCCGAGGTCTCACCACTGTTCGCCGACCTCACCGGTCTGCCGTCGGCGCGGATCGTCGTCGGCGCCGAGGATCCACTGCTGGACGACTCCCTGTTCCTGGCCGGGCGGTGGCAGGCGGCGGGCTCACCCGTGCAGCTCAGTGTCGTCGCCGGCGCCATGCATGGCTTCACCCTGTTCCCACTGACTGTCACCGAGCGGGAACTGCAGCGTGAGCAGGACTTCCTGTCCGTCGCGGGACGGTAGCGTCGCCGGCATGAACCGCACGACCCGGCTGTACGCACTGGTGGAAGAGTTGCGCGCGGCGGCGCCGCGACCGCTGACGGTCGCGGCGCTCGCCGCGCGCTTCGAGGTGAGCACGCGCACGATGCAGCGCGACCTCCAGGCGCTGATGGAGACCGGTGTCCCGGTGCGCACCACCCCCGGGCGAGGCGGGGGTTGGTCGATCGATCCGGGAATGACCCTGCCCCCGATCCGCTTCACCGCCGACGAAGCCTCGGCGGTGGCCGTCGCTCTCGCCGCAATCGATGCCTGCGCCCCTTACGCCGGTGCGGCCCGCACAGCAGCCCAGAAGATCACGGCCTCGATGACCGGCCCCGCCTCGGCGGCGGCGTCGAAGCTCGCCGCACGGATCGTCACGCCGTCCTCGCCGTCCTCGCCGTCCTCGCCGTCCTCGCCGTCCGAGTCCACGGCCCGGATCGCCGTGGAGCAGGCCCTCACCACCAACACAGTGCTGCGGTTGTCCTACGTCGACGCCACAGGGCGCGAGAGTGAGCGTGTGGTGGAACCTGCCGGGTTGCTCACCGCCGGAGGCCGGTGGTACCTCATCGCCTGGTGCCGTACCCGACAGGCCGGCCGAGGCTTCCGCCTGGACCGCATCGCAGCAGCAACTCCCACCACGGAACAGGCACAGCCCCACGACCTGACCGAACTCCTGCGCGGCTCGGTTGCAGCCGACGCAGTGCAACCCGGTGCGCTGGCTTCACTGACACCCCCTACCAAAGTGAAGGCACTACCCCGGTGAGCCCTCTGGCCCCGTCCAGCCCAGCGGTCCCATCCGCGCTGCCGTCCGCCGCGCGCGCGAGGCGCCACGTGTCCTGGGCGGATGTTCTCCGGGATCCGGCCTCTGAACCCGCGCGCCGCCGGTAGCGTCGTGCTGGGAAGGATCTGGTGTTCGACGCCGGCCTGTCAGGCCGCCACCGGTCAGACCCGCCGGCCGATTCATGAGGAGCCGGTTCATCAGGAACCGAACGGGGGAAGCATGACCGGCACCGACTACGCGCAGCACTTCGGTCATGGCGTGCGAGCTCTGGAGGCGTACGAACGCGAGGGGAGGCCTGAGCAGGCCGATGTCGCGCAGAAGGCGTTCACGTACGCCCTTCGGTCCGTTCCCGCGGATCTCCCGGAGACCACCCGTGACCGTTACCGCGCTGCAGCTCTAGGAAACCTGGCCGGGGTCTGGTACGCGCGGAGCGCGCGCACCGGTGCCGTGCACGCGGTGCTCCAGGCGATGCGCCACCTGAACGAGGCGTTCCCCCTGTGCGACGACGAAGCGATGACAACTGGCCTGGCGTCAGCCTGCCGCCTCTTGCTGCGCCTGCTACCGAAGCACGATCTCGGCGAACTCACCGAAGCCCTCATTCTGCTGCGGGAATTGAAGGAACGCGACGCCATCCGAGGTGGTGCCCGGAACTTCGACGTCATGGTCGCTCTCCTCTTCACCTACGAGGAGCGGCTGGGCAGGCGCGAGCACGAGGGGGACCGCCTTGCCGTGGCGGAAATCGCCGAGGAGACGGCGCGGATCGCGGTGGAGCAGGACCGGGAGGACGCCGCGCGTCTCCTGAAGACCGCGGCCGCGCGCTTCCTGGCCCTGGCCGATCACCCTGGTGAGGGTGCGGGTGAGGAATACGCCCGGAAGGCTCTGAATCTGGCGGCGGAGGCCTGCGCCCACTGCGAGCCGGGATCGGACGATCATCGCCTGTACTCCTTCGACTGGGCGCTGACCGCACTGATGTGCCTGAGCAAGAACGAGAACCTCCCCGACGCGCAGATCGAGCGCATGCTGCCGCTCCTGCACGAGAGCGTCCACCACGAGGTGGCCTCCGACGCAGGCTCCCGCTCAGACTCCCACTTGCCGGAACTCGTGACGCAGTTGCTGGTGCGGTGGTGGGAGGGCAGCAGCAGAACGGACCGGCGTGCGGCAGCGGCGGCCCTTGCACACGCCGAGGCGGCGCTCACGACGCTCACCGACGACAGCCCTCGCCTCGTGCCCGCCCTTCATACGATCGGGATCCTGCTGCAGCATCGCTACTCCGAGGAGACCGGTTCCCTGGCCGATCTGAAACAGGCCGCCGTCTGCTTCCGGCGCATCATGGAGCTTTCCGCACGGGACTCGCACGACCACCGCGACGCTGCAGCACACCTGATGACGTGCCGTCTCGCGTCCCCGGGCAGCGGCCCTGTCCTGGATCTGATCCATCCCGACGACTTCCACGAGCCCG
The DNA here is from genome assembly GCF_003011965.1 of Streptosporangium nondiastaticum. GTDB lineage: Bacteria > Actinomycetota > Actinomycetes > Streptomycetales > Streptomycetaceae > Streptomyces > Streptomyces nondiastaticus. Next base: position 67,451 of record NZ_PXWG01000001.1, on the reverse strand, counting down.
ATCCCCGGGCCGACCCGGCGGAGGTGCTGGCCGCCGCCCAGGGCCTGCTGGACAGCGCCCGGGGCGTCTTCGGGAAGGAACTGGTCGCGCGGGCGCTCACCCTGCTGGGCCGGCTGGGGGCCGGAGACGGCCTGGATCCCGTCATGGCCGCGGATCACGCGCTGATCCTGGCGTCGGCACTGCTGAGGGAGTTGCCGCACCGGCCCTGCTCGCTGGCGCTCGGACGTGCGATGGACGTCCTCGAACGGGCGGCCGCGGCGCAGCCGGAGGGCAGCGCTCGGCGTGCGGCACTGCTGGCGCAGATCGCCCGCTGCTGGCATGCGCGGTACGAAAGCAGCGGCAGCCCGCTCGATCTGGAGGAGGCGATCGAACTGGCCCGCGGCGCACGGAACATGCTGCCGGCAGGGGGACTTCATCACCGGGACGGCACCCGGCAGCTGGGCTTGCTGCTCCTCATCCGGGACAGGCGCTCGGAGGAAGGGCTGCGGCTGATCCGCGAGTGGGCCACTTTGGATGACTCCGAGGGGTCCGCGGAGGCCGCCGCCGACTGGTCCCGCAGCGCGGCCGGCGCGGGGGCGTGGGAGGAGGCATCGACGGCGGCGCAGATCGCTCTCCGGCGGGCCCTGACCCGCCTGGAGGATGCCGGCGGCAGCCTGGAGGACCGGCTCGCACAGATCCATGACGCCGAGGTCATCGCCGTCCAGGCGGCCCTCAGCGCGGTCCATGCCGGCGACCTGGCAACGGCACTGCGGAGCCTGGAAACCGTCGGGTCCCCGCGCACTTCGGGGCCCGGAGAGGGTCCGGATCTGCGGCCGCCTCCCGAAGGATGCGTCGTCGTCCACCTGTGTGCCTCACACGGGGCGAACATCCTCGCTCTGGGCGTGGACGCTTCAGGCCGGACCGAGGCCCTGTGGCTCCCCGTCTCCGGCGAGGACGTGACCGGCCAGGCGGGCCTCTCGGGACTGGCCCAGGGCGACACCCCGGACCCCGCCTGGTACCGGCAGACGGTGGACGTACTCGCCGGCTGGGCGGGCGAGCGTCTACTGAAACCTGTGCTGGAGAAGTGGCCCGCCTCCTGGCTCTGCGTGATTCCGCACGGCGCGCGTCTCGGATCGCTGCCCCTGCACGCCGCGTGGTGGCCGGACCCCGCACTGCCGGAGGGACGACGCCACGTCGCGGACGCTGTACTGGTCACCGTCGCGAGCGGCGCCAGGCGGCCGAGGGCGGGCGAGCCGTATCCCGGCGAACCGGGCAGCATCCTCGCGGTCGCCGATCCGGAGCCCATGCGCGAACAGCCGCTGCCCGGGGCCCGCCGCGAGGCCGAAAGAGCGGTGCTCCACTTCGCCCGTTCCACCCTGCTGACGGGCACGGACGCGCGCCGCACCGCGGTTCTCGCCGCCCTCCCGGGAGCGGACGTCGTCCATCTGGCCACCCACGGCCGCACCGACCCGCTCCGCCCCCTCGTCAGCGAGCTGGTCCTGGCCGGCGAAGAGACCCTCAGCATGGCCGAGCTGCTGGAGCAACCCCTTTCGGGTACCCGCCTGCTGGTGCTCTCCGCGTGCTCCCTCGGCCAGGGAGGAATCTTCTTCCTGGGCCCCCGGCCGACGGGCTCACTGGTGCAGGCCCTGCTGCGTACGGGCGTGGGCGGCGTCGTGAGCAGCATGTGGCGAGCGCCTGACGAGAGCAGCAGCCTGTTGATCGACCGCTTCTACCAGTTGTGGCGCTCCGGCTCCTGTTCGCATCCCGCCGAGGCGCTGCGCAAGGCCCAGCTGTGGCTTCGCGACGTCACCAACGGCGAGCTGGGCGGCACGCCACCCGCCTCGCCGGCGGCGAGGCGCTTCTGGGAGACAACCCGTCCTTATCAACATCCCGTCCACTGGGCGGCGTTCGGCTACGCGGGAGTGTGAGAGATGACGCCCACCGATGAGTCCGGCGGATCCGACGAGTCCAGAGAATCCGTCGAATTCGATGAATTCAGCAAGTCCGATGAGTCCGATGAACTCGACGAGTCCGACGAGTCCGACGAGTCCGACGAGTCCGACGAGTCCGACGAGTCCGACGAGAGAATCCTCGAATGCGCTCGGGCCGTCCGCGCGGAGCTTCCCCGGCTCATCGGCCCGCTCGCCGCCGAGCGCAGCCGGGAGCTGGACGCACGCTTGGCACAGGCCCTGGCCCGTCCCGGCGACGTCGGCACCGTCGAGCGGATCCTTCTGGTGCTGCAGAGCGAACCGGAACTCCGCACCTGGACAGCCCATTTCCTGGAATCCGGGAACCCGCCGCGGTACACCGAGCGGGGGGACTACCAGCCGCTGCCGGGCTCCGGCGAGGCGGTCCCGGCCACCCGGTACTCCTGCCCCGATCGCGACTTCGCCTGGTACCGGGCTTTCCTCGACGAGTCCCCGCCCCGCTGCCCGACCCACGGCCACCCCCTCGTACGGGAGGACCCTCCGTCGTGCTGAACCGTTTCCTGGACGCGGTGGCGGACCGCCTGGCCAAGGAATGGCTGGTGATCGGCGCCCAGTCGCTGGTCTTCTGGGCGGGCGGCTTCGCCGCCGTGGCCTGGGGCACCGGCCGCTCCCCCGCCGACCGCCTGCACGCACTCGCACCAGGCGCTCAGGCCCTCATCGCGTCCGCGGTGCTGCTCGCCTTCGTGCTGTCCGGGGCCGCCGTCCGCCGGCTGACCCCCGTCGTCCTGACCTTCCTGGAGGGATACGGCTGGCCCGGCCGGCTGCGGCGCTACGGGACAGCACGTCAGGAAGCCCGCCGGTACCGGCTGCGGGAACGCTGGGAGCGACTGCACGCCGCCCTCGGCGGCGCGGCGCAGCCCGTCGCCCCGGACACGTACGACGCCTTCGCACGGACCGATGCCGCCCTGCGGCGCATACCCGGTGCCCCCGAACGGCAACTGCCCACCTGGGTCGGCAACACCCTGCGCGCGGCGGAACTGCGGCCCTACCAGAAGTACGGCCTGGACGCGGTGAAATGCTGGCCCCACCTCTGGCTGGTGCTGCCCGCCGAGGCCCGTGACCAGATCGCCCGGGCCCGCGCCGCGCTGGACTCCGCGGTCTCCGCGCTGATCTGGTCCGCCGGATTCGTCGTCTGGACACCATGGGCCGGATGGGCGGCGCCCGTCGCCGCCGTGGCCGCGACGGCGGTGTACCACGGGGCTCTGCGCCGCCCGTGCGCGGTACTCGCGGATCTTCTGGAGGCGTCGTACGACCTGCACCGCACGGCCCTGTACACGGCACTGCGCTGGCCCCTGCCGACGGACCCGGCGCACGAGCGCGAGTCGGGCAGGCTCCTCACCGCCTATCTGTGGCGGGGCTCGGACGCGCCGGTCCCCGTCTTCACCTCATCGCCCGACGCACCGGAGCCCCACTGATGACCGAAGAGACGTCACCATCCCGGACGGACCACCACGGGGCCCGCACGCCGGAGGAATTCGCCTTGATCCACGAGGACGTGCTGCGTGTGCTCGGCGAGCATCCCCAGGCGGACACCCTGCTGCGCCGGCTGGCTCAGTCCCCGAACCCGCGCACCCTGAGCGCTGTGGGCGAGAAGCTGCTGCGGCAGGAACGCCCGGAGGAGGCCGCGCAGGTATTACGCGAAGCCTTGCGCCTGGCCGGCGACGAAGCACTCTCCGCCGAGGACGAAGCACCCTTCGCTGAGACCGTCACCAACCTGGGCGTCGCACTGCTCATGTCGGACCGGCTGGACGAGGCCGAACCCGTGCTCCGCAGAGGCGCCGAGCTGGGCAGCCCCCTCGCGGCCACCAACCTGGCCGCCCTTCTCCTGCGCCGCGGGGATCCACAGGGCGCCGAACGGCTCTGCGCGAGAGCAGCGGAGGCCGGGGACCTCGCCTCCGTCCTGAACCTCGCCACCATCCTGCACGGCACCGGGCGCCATCACGAGGCTCACGACCGGCTGCGCACGGCGGCCGAGAGCGGTGAGCTGCCGGCCGCCGCGCTGCTGGGCTCCTTCCTGGCGGAAGAGACACCCGCGCAGGACCTGCCGGCCGCACGGCACTGGCTCACCATGGCGGCACGCTCGGGCGACACCGGCAGCGAACTGCGGCTGGGGCGGCTGCTGGCCTCGGCCGGTGACCGCGAACAGGCCCGGCGATGGCTCACCCGCGCCGCCGAGAAGCTCGGCAGGCAGGACAAACCCAGGCAGGGCAAACCAGGGAACGGCATGAGGCAGGAGGGCGGACCACGGCCGACCGGAGGCGATGACTTCACGATGCGGGTACCCGGGCCCTCCGGATCCTCGCCGTCAGCTCAGGCCGCGTATTTCCTGAGCCGGCTTCATGGTGAGGAAGGCGACACCGAGGAGGGACTGCGCTGGCTGCGCCTGGCCGCAAGGGCTCGCGTGCCCGAGGCCGTTCTGCAATGCATGGACCTCAACGAGGAGGAAGCCCGGAACGACGAGGACATGATGTGGGCCGGGCTCACCGGGGCCGAACCCGGAGACTCGGACGAACAGACCCTCACGAACACGTCCGACGGGAACGGCCCGCCCTTGCCGGACGCGATCCGGCAGGGACAGTGGTACCTGCTGCCGGAGCAAGGCCTCGCACTCCGAGAAACACAGGGAAACCAGGACCTGCCTACGGAGCTGATGGTCGGCGGGTGGCGGCTCGACGAGGACGGGCGCTGCGGGCCCTTCGAGCCCAATCCTCACTACGTGCCGGACAGCGCGGCGAAGCCGACCGATCCGTTGCACGCGCTGCTGCGCCTCTTCGCCCAGGGCAAAGGCCAGGGCTCGGTCGACCGGTTCCAAGCACTGCTGCGCCACACCGTCCTCGAGGTCGCCTGCGACGATCAAGGCCAACCGCTCCTGGTATCCGCCCCGGACGGGACGCCGTGTCTGCCGGTCGTCACCGCGGCCCTCCACGCACGGCGCCTGCCGCCCGCTCGCTGGGAGCGCGTACTGGGGAGGGCTCTGCCGGAGATCGCGCCCGCCGACGTGGACATCCTGCTCAACCCGGGTGACGGAGCACAGCTCCGCCTGCTGACCGAGCCACTGCGCCGCTGACGAAGGACCGGTTCAGGCCGGCCCGCCCGGGACGGACGAGCCCGCCGGCAACGGCCGATCGCCGCCTCACGTGACCCGGATCGGCACAACCTCACCAGTCCGAAACTCACCCACGTACTTTCATCCCCCGCATTGCCCGGCGCACACGCCACCCGCTTGCATGGATTGCCGATATACCGCAGATGGGGGGAATCATGCGTCCAAGAACATTCAGAACATGCAGAACATACAGATCGCCACGAAACGGCTTAACAGGTGCGGCAACGCTGATCGGCGTTGCCGCACTCGTCGTTTCCGCAGTTCCGGCAGCCAGTGCCGCGCCGGTGGCGCCCGCGGGCCCGGGAGAGGTGATCCCGGGGCAGCGCACCGCCACCCCCGGGCTGGTGAGCGGCATCCGGGAGCCGGTGGCGGCGAAGGGAAGCGCCGCCGACGCGGCGCTCGCGCATCTCGCGGCCAAGGAGAGCCGCTACCGGATCGCCCGCCCCGATCGCGATCTGAAGCCCGTACGGACCACGGCCGCCGATCGCACGGAGACCGTGCGGCTGAAGCAACAGCACCGGGGCGTGGACGTCCTCGGCGGGGAGTACGTCGTCCGGATGGAGAACAAGGGCGGCGAGCGGGTCGTCACCGGCACGTCCGGCAGGTACTTCACCGGTCTGAAGGTCGCCACCGAGCCGGAAGTCGACGCGCAAGCCGCGGTCGAGCTGGCGGTGAGCGCGGTCGAGGAACAGCTCGGCCCGCAGCGGGACGACGGTCCGGACGACGTCAAGGAGCCGCTGACCGGCACCGCCCGCGGCCTCGTCGTCCTTCCCCGCGGTGCCGGCGTGCTCACCCAGCACGTCACCGTGCGGGGCACCGACCCGGCCACCGGGCAGCCGGTGCTGAGCGAGGTGTACATCGAGGCGAGATCCGGCTACCCGGTCCTCCAGTACAGCGGCATCAAATCGTTCACCACTCCACCGCGGACGCCGAAGACCGGGAGCACGGCCCGGTCAGGGACGTCCGCCACGAAAGACGGCGCCACGGGCAGGACAGGCGGGACGGACGGGACGAAGGGTTCCGGCGTCCGGCTCGACGGGAAGACCGTCGAGCTTCAGGTCGACCGCGACGAAGCGCGCAAGGAGTACGTGACGCGCGACCGCAGCCGGACCACGGCCGGCAGCGACAAGAACCTGATCTCCACCTGGGACGGCCGCGGCCGCTCCTGGCACGACACGGTGGGCAAGTGGCCCATTCCCGACCTCAAGGAGTTCGGCTCACCGACCCCGGACTTCGGCCGGGAAGCCACCGACCTCGGCGTGGTGGACGCCCACTGGGCCGCGGGCAAGGTCCACGACTACTACAAGAAGGTCCACGGCCGGGACGGCCTCGACGGCCGGGGCACGCCCGTCAACTCCGTCGCGGGCCTGGCCATGGAGAACGCCTACGCCGCCTGGGACGGCAGCAAGGCGATCTACGGCGTCGGAGACAAGGACTACCGCCCGTACCCCTCCGCCCTCGACGTCGTCGGCTACACGCTGACGCACGGCGTCATCGAGAACAGCGCGAGCCTCGTCCCCGCGGCCCAGTCCGGCTCCCTCGGAGAGGCCATCGCCGACTACTTCGGCAACGCCGTCCAGACCGACGTGTACGGACTCCCCATGGACAGCCCGGACTCCGGTCTGCTGGGCGAGACGCTCTGCCGGACGAAGGACCCCCGCGCCTGCGCCGCCCGCGACATGAACGACGGCCGGACCACCTCCAAACACTTCCGCGGTGTGGCGTTCTCGAACGACAACGGCGGCGTCCACCTCAACTCCACCATCTTCTCGGGCGCCCTCTGGGACATCCGCGAAGACGTGGCCCCCGCCCTCGCCGACAAGATCGTCTACAAGGCGCTCACGGAGTACATGACCCCGCTGGACGGCTTCACCGAAGGCCGCAACGCGGTCATCGCCGCCGCCAAGGACCTCAAGGCCTCCGACAAGAACCTCAAGGTCTCTGACAAGGACCTGAAGGCCGTCGAGCGGGCCTTCAACGCCCACGGCATCGTGCCCGGCTGGGAGCTCGCCCTGGGCGTGGACTCCGACCAGCTCTTCGCCGGACTCAACGCCGATGCCGCAGCCGGCGCGGGCGGCGGCTGGTGGGTCACGTCGAAGTCCAACGACGACGGCTCCGAACCGTACTCCGTCTGGGCCGGCCGCACGGACGGCACCGGCGCACCCAGACTGATCAGCCCCAACGACGGGCGGTACCACACGGGCGCCGCCACCGACGGCAAGACCGTGGTGTGGAAGGCGTCCACGCCCAACAGGGCACTTGAGATCCTGGCCCGGCCGCTCGCCGGAGGCCCCATCAAGAAGCTGTTCACGTTCAGCCCCTACCGGACCAGCATCACCTCGATCCACGTCGAAGGGAAAGTCGTCGCCTTCACCCTCCACCGGTACCGCGTCGGCAGCCGCGTGGTCTACCTGCGGATGGGCGAGACCGACCCCGTCTTCATCGAACCGTCCGGCAGCGGCGGGCCGTACGCGGGCACGAGGGACCCCTCGCTCAGCAACGGCCGGATCGCCTTCTCCGCGTTCCGCCGCGACACCCGCGACATCGAGGTCCTGGACGTCGCGACCGGCAAACGGACGGTGATGCAGCAACTCGGCAAGCCGCTGTCGCTCGGCGCCACGGCCATCACCGGCACCCACGTCTACTGGCTGGCCGGCCACGACCCGGAATACTCCGTGTACGCGGTGCGCCGCGCGAACCTCGACGGCACCGGCGTCGTCGACATCAGCCCCGCTGCGGGCAAGGACGCATTGCGAGGCACGGCCCTGACCGCCACCGACGAAGCGGTGACCGTCTCGGCGCGGACTCCCGACGAGAAGATCCAGAGGCTGTGGCAGCTCTCCCCCGACGGCTCGCGCCTCGGGCGGGTCACCTGCAACCGAGGCGAGCAGCTCGGCTTCGCCTCGGCGGGCGGCAAGCAGGTGGTCTGGATCGACCCGACCACCGGCTACAACGACCTGGTCACCCGCTCCCGCCCGGCAGGAACCTGCAGTTGACCTGAGGATGCGGATGAGTCTCCAAGTCGCGGGCGAGCCGGCGATGACCGGCTCGCCCGCGATGGAACGCTCGCTACGCATCAGGCGCCGGGTCCTGCCCCTCAGCTCAGCAGGTCGGCAGGTCAGCAGCTCACGGCTATCTCGGCGACCTTCGCGCGTGACATAGCTGCGGGCGGTGACAGGAGGATGGGAGACCCGGCCGATCGGTGCCGGGAGTGACTCGACGAGGGTGTGCGGATCGCAGTCGTAGAAGTAGACCAGCGAGGTCAGCTCTTCGGCTGCGGCATCGAGGGGCGGGGCCTGAACGCGGTGACGGCCGGCGCGCCAGCGGTCACCCGTCCAACGAGCCATCAGGTCACCGATGTTCACGGTGAGGGCATCCGGCGTGTACGGGGCGTCCTGCCAGCCGTTCTCCTCCGTGTGGACCTGCAGGCCGCCCTTGCCCTGCTGGCGGTCCAGGATGGTGATCGTGCCGAAGTCGGTGTGGGGACCCACGCGGAACTGACCCGGCTCCGGCGCTCCCGTCACGGTGATCGCGGGATACCAGTTGAGGGTGAGGGTCCAGTCGGGGCGAGCGGTGTGGCGGGTGAAGAAGTCGAGGGGCTGACGCAGGGCGGCCGCCAGCAACTGCAGCAGTTCGTCGGCCAGCGCGCGCATGCGGTGGGTGTAGTCCACGACCAGACAGTGCAGGAAGGGAAGAGGAGGGAAGTGGGAAGAGCCGGGCCGGGACGGCCAGGAAGCCGGCAGGAGGTGGCCGTGGCCGGCCCCGGTGTGGTGGGGGCACGGGCCCACCGACCAGGTCTCCACCAGGTCGGGCGGCGTCACCGCCCCCTCCGCCCGGCCGGCGGCCACGGCTTCGGACCCGCTCCAGCCGTACTGCCCGATCTCCCCCAGGAACGGCGTCTTGGCCTCGGCCGGCTGCTGGAAGAAGGCGCGGGCAGCAGCGCGGATCCCCTCGGGAAGGTCGCGGTGGATCCCGTGTCCGGTGACCAGCAGGAAGCCGGACTGCTGGAGGGCCCGGTCGACGGTGACGGCGAGGCGGTCCCGCGCCTGCGGGCGGCCTGCCCGCCAGGTGCAGAGGTCGATCGTGGGGATACCCGGCGTACTCGTGGACGGGCTCGTCAACGGGGTCGTGGTCGGGCTCGTGGACGTATCCATGGAGTGAGGCTCTTCCGTTCTCGCGGCAGAAGTGACTGACCCGGTCAGCGTCGCCGAGAGGCACGACTCCCTCGCAGCTACATGGCAGGGAACGGGAGAAACCGGCGTCTGCGGCGGAGATGCGGCAGATTCCGGCAGCTCCGGTCCCACGGTACGGAAGGGCACAGCGCAACACCCCTATCGTGGAGGCACGAGAAGCCGGGCACGGCGCGGGGCGTACGCGAAGGGTGGTGCGTCGTGCATCGCACGTCGTGCGTCGCGCGCAGTACGAGTTCGGGGGCGTGGCAGATGGGTTCGGGCACACTCGACGCGGTGGATCAGGGGCTGCTCAGGGCGCTGCAGCTCGACGGCCGTGCCGCGTTCAGCCGCATCGCCCGCCAGTTGGGCGTCTCGGAACGCACCGTGGGCCGCCGCTACGGCGCGCTGCGCGCACTCGGGCTGCGGGTCGTCGGCCAACCCGTCCCGGCCCGGCTGGGGATGACCTGCTGGCTGCTGCGCATCCAGTGCACCCCCGACTCCGCGGGCACCATCGCCGGGGCCCTGGCCCGCCGCGCCGACACCAGCTGGATCTCGCTCGCCTCCGGGGGCACCGAGCTCTACTGTGCGGTCACCACCCCCGGCCCGCACGAGCGCGACGCGCTGCTCCTGGACAAGCTGCCGCGCACCCCGCATCTGGTCCAGATCAGCGCGCACTGCCTGCTGCGCCTGTTCACCGACATCACCAGTACGTGGTACGCCACCGGGATTCCCTTCAGGCGGCGGGGTACGGGGGCGGGCGGCGCACCCCCACCGCGCTGCGATGTCATCGATCTCACCGCCCCTCTGGGGCTGGACGACATCGACCATGTCCTCGTCGCCGCGCTGGCGGAGGACGGCCGGGCGGGACTACCGGAGCTCGCCGCAGCCGCCGGGTGCTCGCCCTCCAGCATCCAGCGTCGCCTCCAACGCCTCAGGTCACAGGGAGCGCTGGGGTTCTGTGTGGACTTCGCGCCCCGGCACCTGGGTTACCACCTGATGACCCACCTCTGGCTCCGGGTGGCGCCCGGCGAGCTCTCGGCGATCGGCCGCGCCCTGGCCTCTCACCCCGAGATCGCGTTCGCGGCCGCCACCACAGGCCCCCACAACCTCGTCGCGAGCGGTGTCTTCCGGGGGGACCACGACCTCTACGACTACCTCGACCGCCGCATCGGCAGCCTCGCCGGCGTCCAGGCCATCGTGACGGCCCCGATCCTGCGCGAGGTCAAGCGACTCACGCGGTGACCAAGGGACGGACGCCTACTCCGCAGCGGCGCCCCGCTCGATGATGATGCCGACCATGTGCCCACCGCTGTTCGGCCGTGGTTTCACTAGCTCCAGCCGCAGCCTCTGTACGGGAAACTCGTCGAGGATCATCTGCGCGGTCCGCTCGGCAAGCGTCTCGACGAGCTGGAACGTGCCGGCGCCTACGAACTCCCTCAAGCGTTTCGAGACGACGCTGTAGTCCAGCGCCTCGCGGAGGTCGTCACCCGCGGCGGCCGGAGTGATGTCCGTGGCGAGCTCGACGTTGATCACCACGATCTGCTCGACCTGCCGTTCCCACTCGGCGACGCCGATGAGGGTGGGGATCTCCAGGCCGCGGATGAAGACGGTGTCCATAGGAGGGTGCCTTTCTCCGATCCCAGCCGGGCCCGGTCCGGAACCTGAGCCGGGAACAGTGGTCCGGAACCCTTACCCGGAACAAGGGAGATCACCCTCGGGACAGCTATGTCTCCCTCACCCTTCGTCGAACACCAGGTCTTCGACGGGGTGTGTCATGCGGACGGTCTGCCCGTTGGTCACCTCGATGACGAAGTCCAGGCCGGTCGTGGAATGGCCGGTGGACAGGATGAAGTAGCGGTCCGCCTTGGAAGCCAGGAAGACGGGGAATCCGGTGAGGGAGGTGTCGCCCAGGCGCAGGTAGTCGACGAGACGGCGGAACAGCTTGGGGAGGATCACCACGTCCTCGGTGAGCGAGGACATCCCGGTGACCTTCGCTCCGGAGGTCGTCACGTCCTCCGGCCACAGCCCCTTGCCGGCCGCCTGTGCTTGATGGGCGGCGGCGGTCAGCTCCTCACGGAGATCGGGAAAGAGATTGCGGTAGTAGGTGGGGTACGCCAGGCCAGTCGTGATCATGTGGTGGTTGGCGGTGGTCCGCAGCAACGGCACGTCCACGTTGACCTCGGTGCCACTCGTCCCAGGAGGGGTGCCCTTGCCCACGAGGGAGACACAGCGGCCGTGAATATCCGCGCCCCGGGTGAAGATGAAGCCCGGCACTTCAGCAGGCGTGGCCGAAGTGACGGTCTCGTTCGGCTTGCGCTGCACGTTGGTGAAGCCGAGCCAGTCGAGCAGTTCCGCGGACGCGGCGTGTGCGTACTTCAGCGGCTGGTGGACCATCGGTCCGTTGCCCGCATAGTGCGTTTCCAGGGCGTCGATGGCATCGAGCCGCAGCTGCGTGCGCCCCTGACCATTGCGCTTGACCGGGTGGGCACCGTGCAGGAGGTCCCACTCCGCGGGGTTGTCGGGCGTGAAGTGGATGGAGTCCCCGTCCGGCTGGGCGTTGAGGATCTGGAACTTGCCTTGGATCAGCAGCATGCCCATGACGACTCCCATAGGGTGTAGATAGCGATAAAGGCCACTATGGGGACCGTAGTCTCGTACCTCCGGAGAGGCATGCCGACCGGGGCCTTACGGATGAACTCACCGATTTGGTGTTCCACCGTGGTTCACTGCGAACCGGAAGCGGAGCGGGAAAGCAGTGCGTGAGCCGTCTTGTAGGCGTCGAGGAAGTGCTCCCGGTCGACCCAGGACTTGGCCAGGGCGTAGCGGCGCCAGTCCTGGCGGGCGTCGAGGAGCTGCTCCGTGCGGATGTGGAAGTAGCGCTGCCGGCACCACAGCCCGTCGGCGCTGATGGCCCACTGCTCGTTCGGCAGCTCAATGAGCCGGCCGAGGTCTTGCTGCTCCTGTCCCGTCCGGGCGGCGATCGCCGTTCGGAGCGTCGCGACCAGCAGGCGCAGCAGCCCGTCGATGTCGCGCAGGCCGGCCGCCGCCGTTCCGGCGGAGGCTGTGCCGGGCATCGCCCCCGCCCGCCGGGCCGTGAGCCGGCGGGCCGCGGCGGATGCCTGCTCGTCCCGTGCCCAGGCGGTCGCGGCGACCGCCGTACCGCCCCTGTCCTCCAGCGTCAGGCGGAGGGTCTCGTCTCCGCTCCGGCCGGGTTGCACCTGGTTCTGCTGGCTCTGTTGGTTCGGTCGGTTCTGTTGATTCCGTTGGTTCGGTTGATTCGGTTGATTCGGTTGGTTCAGTTGATTCGGTTGGTTCAGTTGATTCGGTTGGTTCAGTTGATTCGGTTGGTTCTGCGCGGGGGCGGCGGTGCGGCGCAAGTCCAGGCGCAGCCACAGGTCGGAGCCCGGCAGACGCGTGCGCACGCCGCCGTTGTCCACGGCCTGCAGGCCGGCGGCCTCGTGGAGCAGGGCCGCCAGGCGTTCCGCGGTCGGTGTCCGCTCGGCTTCGCGGAGGAGCAGTTCCCGCCGCCGGTGGCGGTCGAGGAGTCCGTCCCTGCTGGTCTCGCCGAGGGTGTCGAGGCGGGCCCGCGCCGCGCGCATCTGGGCCTGGATGTCCGCCAGGTCGCTGGAGAGGGCGTCCTGTGTTCTCTGCATGCGGCGTTCGAACACCCGGCCGAGGACGATGAGGGGCACGATGAGGACGAGCGAGCTGCCGAACTGCAGCAGCAGTCCCGGCGTGTACTCCGAGCCCTGCATGAGCCATCCCCACACTACGAGTGCGAGGCCGCCCACCGTGGCGAGGGTGAGCACGACGATGTCTTTGGGCGGCCGCAAGCGGCTCGTCCAGGACGGCCGCCCGGGCAGACTCCAGCGATCGGTCACCGTCAGCCTCCCCCGTACGCAAACGTGCTCCGTTGCGCGTACCAACTGATAGTCCAGGTGCGATAGTTCAGAGTAAGGGTTCGGGCGCGGAGCGTAGCCTGTTCGGGCCGAAGTCCAAGGACCACGTAGTTCTTCCGGCCCGGAGCCCGGGTGGCCCACGACTTCTTGAGGGGGAACCGTGCTGGGATGTACTGCGGATCCCGGGTGCCGGGTCATCGGCATGCCGGTCGCCTACGGTCTGGAGACGTTCAAGGACCGCACGCACGAACGGGCCGAGGTGATGGCCCGGCTCAGCGACCCGCGGGCCCGTATGACGGCCATCATCGGGCGGCGCGGGATCGGCAAGAGCGCGCTCGCCGCCAAGGTGGCCGAGCAGCTGGCGAGCGGCGGGGCCGGTGGTGGGCGGGCGTGGGCGGGCATCGTCAACGTCAGCAGCCGGACGTCCGGCATCTCCCTGGAGCGGATCTACCATGACTGCGCCAGGCTGCCTGGCCCCGGCGTGACCGAGGACCTGCTGGAGGTGTGGACCAGCCAGCGGGGCACGCCCGACAAGGTGGCGCAGCTGTTCAGCGCGCTCTCCGGCGGGCCCTACCTGATCCTGCTGGACAACTTCGAGGACCGGCTCGACGACCGGGGAGAGCTGTGCGACCCGGAGCTCAGCGATTTCTTCGAGGTCTTCTTCAGAACGCAGCACGGGGCCAGGATCCTGATGACCACCCAGGTGCCCCTCGCCCTTCCCCCGGAGCTGCGCCGCTACCAGGCCCGCCTCTACCTCGACCAGGGGCTGCCCGTGCCGGACGCGGTCGAGCTGCTGTGCGAGCTCGACGCGGACGGGGAGACGGACATCGTCCGCGCCTCCCGGCAGGATCTGGAACGCGCCGTGCGCCGCGTCTACGGCGTGCCACGGGCCCTGGAGCTCATCGCCGGTGCGCTGAGCGAGGACTATCTGACGCTGCCCACGCTCGACGAAGTGCTCGACACCTTCGTCGAGCGCGGGGACGTCATCGCCTACCTCGCCCAAGACCGGTTCCAGCGGCTGGACGCGGAGAGCCGGCTGGTCCTGGAAGTACTCGCCGCGTTCGGCCGCCCGGCCTCGCGGGACGCCGTCTCGTGGGTGCTCGGACCCCTGGCGCCGGACGTCGACGTCCCGGCGGCGCTGGCCCGCCTCGCCTCGCACGGCCGGATGGTCACGGTCGACCGTGCCCGCCGCATGTTCGCGCTGCACCCCATGGACGCCGACTTCATCTACGGGGAGCTGCCGCGGGACGGCCTGCTCGGCTACCGGTCGCTCAACCGCCGTGTCGCCGGCTGGTACGCCCGGCAGAAGCCGGTCCGTGACCAGTGGCGGTCGGTGGAGGACGTACAACTGCACCGCTACGAGTTCGCCCACCGGATACGCGCCGAGGACTACGAACCGGCCGCGGTGGTCCTCGACGAGATCGACTACTTCCTCACCTGGCGCGGCTCCGTGGGCGCGGCGAGGGACATGCACCAGCAGCTCTCCGGGCGGCTGGACGACGACGAGACCAGGCTGGCCCACCTGGTCGGCTTCAGCGTGGCCCTGCTGGTCGGCGGTCCGCACCGCCAGGCCGCCCAGGTCCTGGCGGAAGCCGCCGGGCTCGCCGAACGCCTGGACGACCAGCCCCGCCTGGCGCAGGCGCTCTTCGCCCTGGGCGACACGCACCGTCAGCTCAACCAGCTCGACGAGGCCATCGGCCCGCTCCGGCGCGCCGTCGAACTCGAGGACCGGCTGGGCGACCCCGAGCGCCTCCTGCGCGCACTGATGAGCCTCAGCCTCACCTACAGCTACCGGGGCGAGGTCCGGGAAGCGCTGGAAGTGGCCGACACGATGCGTGTCAGGGCGCTGGAGCTCTCGATCGACCTCGGCCGCGCGCAGGCGAACGACTCGGCGGCCTGCGCGTATCTTGCCTCCGGCGACTGGAGCCGCGCCCTGGCCATGGCCGACGCGGCGATCGCCCTCTATGAGGAAGTGGGGGTGACGGAGGCGCTCGGGTACGTCCACAACGTCCAGGGCGTCGCCTTCCTGGGGCTCGGGGACGTGGAACGGGCCGAGGCCGAGTTCCTCCAGGCGAACACCGACGGCGCCGCCGTGGGATCACCCCGCACCGAAGGGATCTGCCTGTACAACCTCGCGTGGGCCCACTGGACGGTCGGCCGCTACGCCGACGCACTCACCGCCGCCGCTCGTTCGAAGGCGGCCTTCGAACGAGCGGCGGCGACCGGCACCGAGGTCGCCGACAACATGGCCCGCGCCGCGCGGGCGATGCTCGCGGGAGAGACGGACGAGACCGCACGGCATCTGCGGGCCGCCGCCGAGAAGTCCAAGGGAAATGCGGACTTCGTTCCTCCGGCCTGGTTGCTGGCGGAAGCGGAGCGGCTCGTGGCGGAGCGGCTGGCGACCGGCAGCGCTGACTGACTGACCACGGCCTGCCCCGGAGTACGGGTCGCTGCCGTCTTCCGGGGGAAGGATCCTTCGCGGCAGGCGTTCCTCCGGGCCGGGAAGCCGGGGCCCTGACCCGTAAAAGCCCCGGTACCCGGCACCCGGGCCCAGGCCGTGCCGTACCACTGACCGCACGCTCACCGCACGCTCCCGCACGCCGCTTCGACTCGGAAGGTGCGCATGACCTCTGCTGCCTCTGGCCCGCCGCCCGGCCCCGCCGGCCACCGTGACCTGCAGGACTGCGAACGGGCCCTGGTGGCGGCCGCAGCACGCTACGGACGGGAGCCGGGCGAGGAGGTCGTACGCGCCTGCATCGCCGTCCTCGAATCCCTCGACGCCCTCGGCCCAGCAGCCAACGGCGACGCAAACGCAGACAGCCTCCGCGTACGCACGCTGCGCGTCCTGCTCTCCGCATCCGAGCTGTGGTGGCGGAGCGGAGACGGAGACGGAAACGGCACGATCGGCATCGAGCCGTGGCCGGCCGTACCCCTGCACACCCTCGTCACCCAGGCCGAAGAAGCTGCCGCGCGCACAGCCGACCGGGCACTGCGGGCGTCCGCCCGCCACATGGCGGGCCAGCACCTGGTCGTCACCCACAGCCTCGATGCCGCGCTCACCGCGCTCTCCGAGGCAGTCGAACTCGCCCGTGCGGCGGGAGACACGTTCACCGAACTGGAAGCGCTGACCGATCTCGGGCACTGCACCGTCGGCCGGGACATGAAACTCGGCGTCGGCATGCTCGAACGGGCCGAAACACTCGCCTCCCGCCCGCCAAGCGCCTTCCTGCACCCCGAGCAAGCAGAGCTGCTTCCCATGACCCTCGCCCGGCTGACCGGCCACATCGGCGTCGCCGCGTTCGACCGCGGCGCCTTCGACACCGCCGAGAGCCGGCTCCGCGACTCACTGCACCGGCTCTCACCCGGCAACACACCCGGTCCGTACGCGAAGATGACCAACTTCCTCGGTCAGCTGCTGACCGCGGCCGGACGGTTCGAGGAAGCGGAAGTCCTCCTCACCGAAGCGGTCGGCCGGATCGCTCTGCGGGCGACCGCGAGCACCCACCAGGGCTACAACCTCGGGCTCCTCGGCAAGCTGTATCTCGAATGGGACTGCCCCGACCAGGCGGCACCCCCGCTCCTCGCCGGCTGGGAGCACCTGCGGGCCGCGCCCCACGTCTCACTCCTGCCCCTGCTGCGGAACTACCTGGGCGAGCTGCTGATGCACCCCTCCTACGCCTGCCGGGACGTCACCCGCGCCTGCGACCTGTTCACCGAGACCGTGGAGGAATGCCGCCGCACCGGCTTCCAGCGCAGCGAGATCGCCGCGCTGATGCTGGGGGCACGCGGCGCCCTGCAGCTCGGCGATCCGCAGTCGGCGCTCGCACTGAGCGAACGGGCAGTGGAACGCCTCGCAGAAGCGGGCGAAATGCCCGCCCTACGCTCCGAAGAGGTGTATTTCACCCGCTACGAGATCCTCCTGTCAGCGGGCCGTCAGGAGCACGCCGCCCCCTGGCTGGACCGGGCGCGGGCAGTCCTGCGGGCCAAGGGGCGGACCATCGCCGACCCGGCCGCGCGCAACGCCTTCTACACCCGGGTCCCGACCAGCCGGTCCATCCTGGCCGCGAGCGGACAGCGGGGGGACACTCCCTGAGCGGACGGCTCCCCCGGGCTTCCTGGGCAGCAGGGGAGACTCGACCGGTCCGAGCCTGCGGCGGCCGGGAGCGAGTGACACGGCCGGCGGATCGGATCACGGACCGCGTCGTCACCGCCCCGGAGCGTCGCGGATCCCGGGACGCCCGCTGTCAGAGGGGTGTGCCAGAGTCTGCGCATGCTCGAGATCGTAGTGAAGACGGAGAACTGGGAACGGCACGTCCGCGTGTCCGCGGAGGAGCTGGCCGGGCTGGTGCGGCGGATCGGCGGTGACGGTGACCTGTTCCTGGTGATCCAGCGGATACCCGACCTTCCTGACGTCTTCGCCCAGGTATGGCACAAGGCTGGTGGGGGCTACACGCTGGAGCACCGCGACGGTGCCGCCGACCGGCACTTCCAGGTGATGACCGACAGCCCGGAGGCCGTGATCGCGGCGCTGACCGGTTGGGCCCGCAGGGAGGCCGGCTGGGACGCCGGTCTGGATTGGTCGCTGCTCGACATGGGCCCCACCCCCGAGGTTCCGCCGCTCGACCTTGGCGAAGCCGAGCGCGAGGAGCTGGAGGAGCGCGTCCGCGAAGTGCTGGTGGGCGGTTACTCCTCTCGCGCCGAACTGGCAGAACTCGCCGAGGACTACCTGGTCACCAAGGACCGCCGGCCCGTCTCCCGCGCGCAGGCGGAGGCGCTGGCCGACCGTATGTGGCTGGAGCGTGTCGCGGAGCAGGCCGAATGGGAGGGCGAGACCGACCCCGAGCGGCTCACCCGGGCGTTCGCCGCCCTGCAGGAGGCCGGCATCACCGCCCGGGAGAACTTCACCTGCTGCCCCAGCTGCGGCCAGTCCGAGATCGGCGGCGAAGGCGAGCCCGATGCCCGCGGCTTCGTCTACTTCCACACCCAGTGCACGGACTCCGCCGCGGCCGGCCACGGCCTGACGCTCCTCTACGGCGGCTTCGACGGATCGCCCGAAACCACCGCGGCCATCGGCCACGAGGTCGTGGCCGCCATCGAAGCGGCCGGCCTCCGCACCGAGTGGGACTCCGACCCCGGCAAGGCCATCACCGTCGCCCCCTTGGACTGGCGCCGGCGCCTCATCGGCTGAACGTGCTGCGCTACGCCGCCTGTACATCACAACCCCGTTGTCCGCTGTCGAGCCCCGTGAGAGCATCAAGGTCCAATGGTCCGTCTCCTTTCTTTTACGCTGCGCAACGCATAAGAAAAGTGCGGCCGTTGTCGTGTCCACGGTTTGGAGCAATCCACCACGATCGCCGAATGACAGGTACCGTTTGATGTGCACAACAGAGATGAGAGAAGCCTGCATCGAGGATGCGAGCAACATCTTGGTGGCGCCTTCGACGCTGCAAGATGGTGACTTGACCAGGGACTTCTTCGGGTCCGTCATCACCCCGGAGGACCTTGCTTCCGGTTCGCCCGACCTCGCGCAGAAGACCGTCTACCTGTGCGGCGACATATCCGGGATCAGTAGCCGCCAACTGCATGAGGCTGCCCGGATATTCGTCATCCGGGAGTTGTCACACGGCTACCACGAGGACGCCGACACGCCTTGGTCTCTCATCGACCTCGGTCGGGTTCCCCTCCGCGTACACGGTGTCGGCGTGTACTACCGCCGCTTCTTCGGGCTCGACGCCGATCACTTCGGACGGATCCGCGCGGAGCACGAGTTCCAGTCCCTGACGGAGTCCACCAAGCCCGGAACAGCCCATCGCAGCGGAATCTATCTGACGCCCGTCACACGGCACGGCGACGAACTGCATTTCCGCCTGCTCCGGTGCTCCACGAATCTCTCGGGGCCGACCGAGGGCTTTCGCCCGACCGACACGCGCATCGTCGGGGATCTGAACCGCGAGGCCGCCACCCTCTTCCGGAACCAGGCACCACTGAATCACGTCCTTGCTCAGATCTACCACAACACCCTTGCCACGGCCGAGCGCAAGCAGTCCAAGGCCAAGATCTCGGCCCATGCCGACAAGACCAAGGACATGCCCGTCAACGGCATCATGGCCTTCTGCACGTTCTACGACGGGCTCGACAAGCTGCAGCCCCTGGCCGAAGACGCCTTCGACTACGGCGTGAAGGGTGTCAGCGGGCTGACCAGACTCCACTTCCGTCTCAAGGAGCCGAACGGAAAGCACAACGGGACAGCGCTCCCCCCACAGTTCACCCTGACTCTCTATCCCGGCTCCGTGTTCTTCATGCCGCTGTCCA
This sequence comes from Streptosporangium nondiastaticum, assembly GCF_003011965.1. Lineage (GTDB taxonomy): Bacteria > Actinomycetota > Actinomycetes > Streptomycetales > Streptomycetaceae > Streptomyces > Streptomyces nondiastaticus. Next base: position 47,995 of record NZ_PXWG01000001.1, on the reverse strand, counting down.
CCAATCGTCTGTATACGCACGAAATCCGGCCCTCGGCGTTGGACGCCGAGTCGCTCCCGACCCGCCTGGGATACGTGGTGCGCTGTTCGAGCGCCGAGGCCGTTCACAAGAACGGCAGCACGTTCCTCAAAGCGGCCGGAGATCCGGTGGAACTCCAGCCGCCCACATCGGCCGGCATGGACGAGCTGCGCAGGCTGTACGCCGAGGAGAACAGAACCTCGTCCTTCATCGACTACGGCGACAAATTTCTCTTCAGCATGAACACAGGAGACTACCTTGCCCCCCGAGCCTAGGATCTCGGACGAGATCCTCTCGTACGATTTGCCGACCGATGAGGATCTCTTTGCGGAGCTGTCCGCGTCGGTCCGCTGGGAAGAGGTAGGAAAAGGCCGACGAGGCGCCACGCTGACCAGGGTCGACGAGGCGGGTGGTGTGCCTCTCGTACGCACTACCACTCAATACGCTCACCCGACGCAGCGCTTCCGGTCGGTGCACGAACGGCTGGCGCAACGGGTTCAAGAACGTGCGGCGCTCACGGTCGGCTTCAACAACGCTCTCATCGAGAGCTACACGAACGCTTACACCACCATGGGCAGCCACTCCGACCAAGCCCTCGACCTGGCCGACGAGTCGTTCATCGCCGTCTTCTCCTGCTACCAACACCCCGAAGCGATCCCACCGAGGAAGCTGATCGTCGAAGCAAAGGGGTCAGGTGGCGAGAGGTTCGAGATCCCCCTCGCCCACAACAGCATCGTCACGTTTTCCGTCGCCTCAAATCGGCGACTCAGGCACAAAATCGTGCTGGACCCGTCCCTCCAGGCAGCGGACAACCAATGGTTGGGCGTAACGTTTCGAACGTCAAAGACCTTCGTGCGGTTCAGCGACGGACATGCCTACCTCCCGCAGGGTGCGCGCCTCACATCGGCCGACGAGGAGCAGCGGCGCGAGTTCTACCAGCTACGGCGCCGCGAGAACAAAGAGACGGGCTTCATCTACCCCCCGCTGACGTACACCATCAGCGAGAGCGATCTGATGCCGCCCGTCTGACCTTGAGGCGGTTTGAGCACCGCACTTATCAGCCATCAGCCATCAGCCGGAGACTTTCTGGCCGTCGAAAATTCCACCAACGCAGACCTTCAGGGTGGGCGAGATCACGACGACTCGCCCGCCTCCCAGCATGCACTGGTTGGCCGTGACGTCTGCGGGCGCGGCCACAGCTGTTCCCGCAAGTCCCGTCAGGGAGATACCGAGAAGAGCCGCGGAAACAGCGACAGCAATACGACGCATGTCGACTCCTGTTAGCCGGGGAGCGAGGTGAACTCAGCTCCAGGAAGGCCTGTAGAGCCGTTGTCTCACTCTCACCGTTCTCGGTCCATGCTCGTTGACGGCGCACCCTCGTGTGGGTGACCGCATTCACCCGGTTGGAGCAGGCCCGTCGTCGATCAGCACGGGCACCTGCGCCTGACCACGGACGGTATGACGGTTATGGCCGCAATCGAATCCTTGTGCCATGGTGATTCGTATGGCAGGCAATCACACCCCTTCGCACGGCCATGACCATCCACACCACGACGGCCACGGCCACCACCATGGACAAGATCACCAGCACAGCGGCCGGTGGCAGCGGATACGTCACCAGCTCGCACACCTGGTGACCCCGCACAGCCATGAGGCGATGGACAAGGTCGACACCGCGATGGAGACCTCGCGTGAAGGGATGCGCACGCTGTGGTTGTCCCTGGCGGTTCTCGGCGCGACGACCGTCGTCCAGGCGGCGATCGTCGCGGTGTCGGGGTCGGTGGCACTGCTGGGCGACACGATCCACAATGCGGCCGACGCTCTGACCGCGGTGCCGCTGGCCATCGCGTTCGTCCTCGGGCGCAGAGCGGCGAACCGCCGCTACACCTACGGCTACGGCAGGGCCGAGGATCTGGCCGGTATCGCCATCGTGCTCACCATCGCCGCCTCCTCCGCGGTGGCCGCCTATGAGGCCGTCGACCGGCTGCTCAATCCCCGCACCGTCACACACCTGTGGGCCGTTGCCCTTGCTGCCGTGGTCGGCTTCATCGGCAATGAGTGGGTGGCCCGCCACCGCATCCGCACCGGCCGCAAGATCGGCTCAGCTGCCCTCGTCGCCGATGGCCTGCACGCCCGCACCGACGGCTTCACCTCCCTGGCCGTCCTCCTCGGGGCCGGCGGCACGGCCCTCGGCCTGCAGGCGGCGGACCCGGTCATCGGTCTGCTGATCACCACCGCGATCCTCCTTGTCCTGCGCGACGCTGCACGCGAGATCTTCCGGCGGCTGATGGACTCCATCGACCCGCAGCTCGTCGACGCCGCCGAAAGCGCCCTGCGCGAGGTCGACGGCGTACGCGGGGTGGGCCAGGTCCGCATGCGCTGGGTCGGCCACTGGCTGCGTGCGGAGGCGGACATCGTCGTCGATGCGCATCTGACCGTGGTCCGGGCGCACGCCCTGGCCGTGGCAGCCGAGCACGCGCTCATGCATGCCGTGCCACGGCTGACCGCGGCGACCGTCCACACCGACTACCGGTCCACGGGCGACGATCCGCACGCCGTCCTCGCCCACCACAGCCGCACGCATCGGAGCCGCGCCCGGCTGCGTGACTACCGGTGGTCGGCCGCGCGCCGGGCCTGAGCTACGGCCGGGCCTGAGTTACGGCGGTCGGCGGGGCGGCCCCGGCGCCGCCCGCGCCGAGACCGTTCAGAAGGGTGTCGACGACCGTATCGGCGGCCTGCGCGGGGCTGAGGCCGGTCAGCTGACGCGAGGCGATGTTCATGAGCTGCGGCAGGAGCGCGCTCACCCATCCGTCCGGCAGTCCGGAGCGGAGCAGTCCCTCGTCCGTGGCGCGGCGCAGGAAGTCGGTGAGCTCGCGGACCGAGTGCTCGCGGCGCCGGCGTACGGGCTCGTCGGCCAGCATCCGACTCAGGTCGACCGGCCATGTGCGGTTGACGCCGATGATGCCCTCAACGTAGCGGTGCAGGGCGACGGCGACGGGGGCCTCGCGCAGCCGGGCGTCCTCGGTGGCCCGCTCGATGGCCGACAAGCGCGCCTCATAGATGGCCGCCAGCAACTCCTCGCGCGAGGCGAAGTTCCGGTAGACGGTGCGGCGGTCCACGCCGGCCTCCGCCGCGATGGCCGCGATGCTCACGGCCGGATCGGCGGCGAGCAGGCGTGCACCGGTGGTCATGACTGCTTCCAGGTTGCGTGCTGCGTCGGCTCTCACGCCCTCAGGATAGCCAGGGCTGAGCGAAACGCCCCGCCTATCGGCACAGGCATGTGCTTATTTGACCGTGAAGCGCTACATTGATGTGACAGTTATGGAGGAGCTCTCGGCTACGGACTTGGGAGAAAGCACGTGATCACCTACGACAAGCTCTTCATCGGCGGCGCCTGGACGGAGCCGAGCAACCCGGAACTGCTCGACATCCTGTCTCCGCACGACGAGTCGGTCGTCGGCCGCGCCGCCCAGGCTCAGCCGGCGGACGTGGACCGCGCAGTGACCATCGCCCGCGCCGCCTTCGACGCGGGCACCTGGCCGAACACCCCGCCGGCCCGGCGGATCGCGGTACTGCGCCGCCTCAACGCCCTGCGGGAGGCCCGGGCGGAGGAGATCGCGGCCGTGATCACCGCGGAGAACGGTTCCGCGGGCTGGTTCACCCGCGCCGGGCAGGCGGGCCTGTCCCGTCAGGCCGACGCCTACCTGAAGGCGGCTGAGGGACTGTCATGGGAAGAGGTCTTGACGCCTACCGACCCCTCGGCGACCGTCCGCAGCATCGTCCGCCGGGAGGCCATCGGCGTCGTCGCCGCGGTCATTCCGTGGAACTCGCCGTTCTCAGCCGCCATGGCGAAGGTCATTCCGGCGCTGCTGGCCGGCAACACGGTCGTCCTGAAGGTCTCGCCGGAGAACTCGCTGAGCATGGGCCTGCTGGCCGAGCTGCTCTCCGACTGCGGGCTGCCCGCCGGCACGATCAGCGTGCTGCCGGCCGACCGTGAGACCAGCGAGCACCTGGTCTCCCACCGCGACGTCGACAAGATCGCCTTCACCGGCTCGACCCGCGCCGGACGCCGGATCGCCTCGATCGCGGGCGAGCAGCTCAAGCGGGTCAGCCTGGAGCTGGGCGGCAAGTCCGCCGCCGTCTTCCTGCCCGACGCGGACCTGGAGAAGTTCAAGGCGGGCCTGAAGTTCTCCTCCCTGCTCAACAACGGTGAGGCGTGCATCGCACACAGCCGTACCCTCGCGCCCCGCGGCCGCTACGAGGAGGTCGTCACCGCGGTCAAGGAAGCCGTGGAGTCGCTGAAGGTCGGGGACCCGCGGGACCCGGACACGTTCATCGGCCCGATGGTCCGCCGTGACCAGCAGCAGCGGGTGCGGGACTACATCGAGATCGGCATCGAGGAGGGCGCGCGCCTGGTCACCGGCGGCCCCGAGGTGCCGGCCGGCCTGGAGAAGGGCTATTACGTGACCCCGACCGTCTTCGCCGACGTCGACAACTCGATGCGGATCGCCCAGGAGGAGATCTTCGGCCCGGTGCTGGTCGTCATCGCCTACGAGGACGAGGACGACGCCGTGCGCATCGCCAACGACTCCGAGTACGGCCTGTCCGGCGGCGTGTGGAGCGCGGACGAGGGACACGCCCTGGAGATCGCCCGCCGCATACGGACCGGCACCGTCACGGTCAACGGCACATCCGTCGGCTTCGACGGCCCGTTCGGCGGCTTCAAGGCCAGTGGCGTGGGCCGCGAGTACGGCTTCGCGGGGTTGAACACCTATGTCGAGTACAAGACCATCACCATCTGATGGTCCGGGAGACCGGCGCCGCGGCGGGGACAACCCTCGACGCGGCGCCGACATGTGTTTCTTCCGGGAGCGCCGCGAGCGACGGTTCCCGGCGGATGCCTGCACGCGGACCGGATCCGCGTGTCAGCTCACACCCTCTCAGGGGCTGCCGCTTCCTTCAGGGTGCCGTCGGTCAGCTGCAACCACCGGTTCACGCCGATGCTGTGGAGGAACCGCTCGTCGTGGCTGACCACGACGAAGGCTCCCTCGTACGAGTTCAGGGCGCTTTCCAGCTGGCCCGTGCTGACCAGGTCGAGGTTGTTCGTCGGCTCATCGAGGAGGAGCAGGTGCGGGGCCGGTTCCGCGCACAGGACGCAGGCCAGGGTGGCGCGCAGCCGCTCGCCGCCGGAGAGGACACCGACAGGCAAGTGGGCGCGGGCGCCCCGGAAGAGGAAGCGGGCGAGCAGGTTCATCCGCTCGGCCTCCGGTCGCTTCGGGGCGTACTGGGCGAAGTTCTCGGCCACCGTACGGTCCGGGTCCAGCAGGTCGAGGCGCTGTGAGAGGTAGGCGATGCGGCCGTCGGCCCGCTTGATCCCGCCGTTCTCCGGGGTGAGGTCACCGTTGAGCAGGCGCAGCAGGGTGCTCTTCCCGGCGCCGTTGGGGCCGGTCAGGGCGATGCGTTCCGGGCCTCGGATCGTCAGGTCGGCGCCGTCTCCGGCGAACACGTCCGTGTCGCCGAGCCGGACGCGGAGCTGTTCGCCGAGGAAGAGGTTCCGTCCGGCGGGCACGTTGGTGGCGGGCAGGTCCACGGTGATGCGCTGTTCCTCGCGCAGTGCGCGCCCGGCCTCGTCCAGGCGGGCCCTCGCCTCGCTGACCCGGCCCGTGTGCATCTGGCCGGCCCGTCCGGCGGACTCCTGTGCGCCGCGTTTCATGTTGCCGGCGAAGATGCGGGGCAGGCCGGCGTTCTTCAGGTTGCGGGCGGCGTTGCTCTGGCGGCGTTCGGCGCGTTCGCGGGCCTGTTGCATCTCGCGCTTCTCCCGCTTGAGCTCCTGTTCGGCGTTCCGGACGTTCTTCTCGGCGACCTCCTGCTCGGCGCGGACGGCTTCCTCGTACGCGGTGAAGTTGCCGCCGTGGAAGCGGAGTTCGCCGCGGTCGAGTTCGGCGATGCGTTCCATGCGGTCGAGCAGGGCGCGGTCGTGGCTGACCAGGAGCAGGCAGCCGCTGAAGTCCGCCAGTACGTCGTAGAGCTTGTGCCGGGCGGCGAGGTCGAGGTTGTTGGTGGGCTCGTCGAGGAGCAGCACGTCGGGTTGCTTCAGCAGCTGGGCGGCGAGGCCGAGGGTGATGACCTGGCCGCCGCTGAGGGTGCTCAGCGTGCGGTCCAGTGCGAGGCCGGCCAGGCCCAGGCGGTCCAGCTGGGCGCGGGTGCGTTCTTCGATGTCCCAGTCGTCGCCGATGGTGGTGAAGTGCTTCTCGTCGACGTCTCCGGACTCCACGGCGTCGATGGCCCGGATGATCGTGGCGATGCCCAGCACTTCGGCGACGGTGAGGTCACCGGTCAGGGGCAGGCTCTGCGGGAGGTAGCCGAGGGTGCCGGCCACGGAGACGGACCCGGTGCGGGGGCGCAGGTCACCGGCGATGAGCTTGAGCAGGGTGCTCTTGCCGGTGCCGTTGGGCGCCACGAGACCGGTGCGGCCGGAGGCGAGGGTGAAGGACAGGTCCTGGAAGACGGGGGTGTCGTCGGGCCAGGCGAAGGACAGGTTCGAACAGACGACGGAAGTGTCGGACATGGAGGTGACCTCGCGAGGAAGGATCCGAGGCAGGGCTGAGATCTCTGCCTCGGCAGCAGACAAGGGGAAGGAGGGGACGACAACGAAGCCACTGCGGCGGCGCTTCTGCGCACCGGCCGGTGGCCTGTCGGGTCCGGGTATCACCCGGAGATGTCGTCGTCCACCACCATGTCCGGTCTCCTCATATCAAGATCAGTTACGTGCCAGTGTAGCAACAGAGGTGACGGGGTGGGGGACTTGGGGGAACGATGCGGGTGTGTGGGAGTGCGGCAGGAAGGCAGGGTTGGACCCACAAGTCCAGACCCGGCGAGCCCCTCGTTCGCGAGCAACTCCCTAGGGTTTCAGGATGGTTGCGGGACCCGCCGCGAAATCACCTGTGTGCGAAGTCACGGCACGAGGGACGAGTTCCGCGCTAGGGTCGCGCTGTGGATCTTTGATACGCCCGCGTCAGCAGCTCGAGCAGGGCCTCACCCACCGCATCGACCAGCGGACCGCTGCTGTCACTGAGAGCGTCTGATTCACCGCATCCCTGATAGAGGCTGAGTACCAGCATCAGCCCCAAGGAAGGAAGACCCGCCATAGCTACCAAGACGCTGCAGATTCCCACCGCGGACGGCCGGGCCGACGCTTTCGCCGCCTTCCCCGACCACGGCGAGCGGCACCCGGGAGTCCTGCTGTACATGGACGCCATCGGCCTGCGGCCCGTGCTGGAGCAGATGGCGCGCGAACTGGCCGGACACGGCTACTACGTGCTCGTCCCCAACCTCTTCTACCGGCACGGTCCGGCGCCGGTGGTCGAACTCCCCGAGTACATCGGAGAAGACGACCGGCCCGCGGTCTTCGGCCGGCTGATGCCCTTGGTCGAGGAGCACACCACCGACCGCGCCCTGCGCGACGCCGACGCCTACCTCAAGTTCCTCACCGCCCAGCCCGAGGTCAGCGCGGGCCCGGTCGCCGCGATCGGCTACTGCATGGGCGCCGTCCTGGCGACGCGCACCGCAGCGGCCCACCCCGATCAGGTGGCCGCCGTCGCCGGCTTCCACCCCGGCTTCCTCGTCACCGACGCGCCCGACAGCCCGCACCGCCTCGTCCACAGCCTCGGCGCCGAAGTCCACTTCGGCTTCGCCGAAAACGACTTGCCGCCCGAGGCCATGAAGGAGCTCAACCAGGCCTTGGACGCCGCAGGTGTCGACTACACCACCGAGATCTACCCCGGCACCGTGCACGGCTTCACCATGTCCGACACCAGCGCCTTCAACCCCTCCGCACTGCAGCACCACTGGGACCGCCTGCTCCCGCTCCTGGACCGCACCCTGACCAAGGGCTGAGACTCCCGCTCGGGGGCCGCGCCTGAAGGGCGAGACGACCTCGGGTGTGTTCGGGTGTGTCCTGCCCGCGGAGATCAGCCGCTGCTGGTCTCCGCGGGCCGAGCACTCCGTGACCGGCGAGCAGACCAGTGACCTGAGCAGCCCGCAGGGGCCCCTCCCCCACGCTGTGAGCCACCCGTATCCGATGCCGGGACACAACCCCGCTGATCGACTTGCGGTGGCACGTCCATCCTCCCCGGTCCCGTGTTCTTCGAGACGTACGACCTGGCCACGCGACCCGTCGAACACCTCTTCGAGTTGCTGTGCGATCCCGCACCGGGGCACCTGACTAGCCGAACCACCGGCGTGACATCGGCCGACGTCCACACCGCCCACCCCCGCCGAAGGCGCCCCCACCGAAGGCGCCCACGTCACCCCGATGACATGATCAGAGTCTCGACAAGCGCCTTCACAACCCACCCTTCACCGAAAATCCGCGCCCTTTCGGGTGAAGAGTGAGATTTCTACCTAAGGGACGACAAATCGAACAGTCGAAGATGCCTATAGTATGGCGGGTGTTTTCGCGAATAAGCAGCAGAAACAAGTTCGCCGCGTTGCGACAACCACGGGCGATCCTGTGGACCACCGCGGGTGTGGTGGCCCTCGGGCTCCTCATCGCGCTGGAGATCGTCGCGCGGCGCTACGCCGGCGTGCCGGGGCCGATGACCACCCAGGTGGGAGAGGTGATCTTCGCCCCCAAGCCGGGGCCGCTGTACGGCGGCCTGGCGCTGATGATGGTGGTGCTCACCTGGCGGCAGCGGTTCATCGCGGCCGGTGTCGCGATCGGCATCGATGTCGTCTTCGTGCTGGTGCGATGGGCGCTCGACGTCAAGGTGCCCGACGGCCACTTCTTCGGCAACGGCGCTCTGTGGGTGATGCTGGGCTGTGCGGTCATCGCCGTCACTCGCCGCACCGGCCAGGAACGCGCCCTGCTGCTGAAGGGCGTCGGGCTGGGTCTGCTGCTGGTGACCGGCCGCAAGATCGGCGACACCTGGCTGCTCATCACGTCGAAGACACGCCCGATGGTGCTCGACCCGTACGTGGCCACCGCCGATCACGCGCTGGGCAACCCGTCCTGGCTGATGGGCCGGATCGTCAAGGCCACCGCCCCGATCGGTGACCACGTCCTCGACCTGGTCTACGCCCAGCTCGCGGTGGCCGCGGTCGTCGTCGCGCTGTACCAGTTGCGCAACGTGGCGGCCGAGCGCCGCTTCCCGCGCCACCACCTGGTGCGCACCTTTCTGGTGATCGGCCTCCTCGGGCCGGCCATCTACATGATCTTCCCGGTGGTCGGACCGGTCTTCGCCTACGGCCCGGGCGCCTCCGGCACCGGCGGCGTGGACTGGGCGGTGGCCAACCTGTGGCCCGACACGCTGCCGCCGATCAGTGCCCCGCACCCGGTGCTCTACGACGACCTCACCCCTCGCAACTGCATGCCCAGCCTGCACACGGCATGGGCCACCGCGATCTTCATCCATTCCCGCAAGGGCTCACGGATCCTGCGCTTCGCAGGTACGTTCTGGCTGATTGCCACGCTCAGCGCAACGCTGGGATTCGGCTACCACTACGGCGTGGACCTCGTTGCCGGCGTGGTGTTCTCCCTCACGATCGAGGCAGCTCTGCGCTCGCTCGAACGCGGCTGGGACCGGTCGGGAACCGTGCTCGTCACGTACGGCGCGACGGTCTTCGCCGCGCTCTTGGCGTCCTACCGCTATCTGCCGATGGAGATGGCCGAGCATCCGTGGGTGTTCGGGCCGCTTCTCGTTCTGGCGATGGCCTCGGTGATCTACGGCTACGTGCGGACCACCAAGCAGTGGGACCAGCAGGCGTCGAAGACCATGTCCGCGCGGCAGCTGGAAGCGCAGCCCGAGCTGGTTTGAGCAACTCTCGCTGCCGCCCTCGTAGCGAATCTCGTAACGAATTCCGTAGTCCGCCGGTGTCGTGGTCAAGGCCGAAGGCGCCGGCGGACAAGCCGTGGGCGGAGTTCCGAAACGGGCCCGCCCGGGCAGGACTATCGCGGTGCGTCAGCCTGCCGCAGATGGCGACTCACATCACCGACCAGGTTGATGCGGACCCGTCGCTCCGCGAAGCGCCACTGCCCATCACGGCGCTCGAAGCGGTCACGGTACCTGCCTGCGGCGACGGGTTGCAGCGGCAGTTCGGGCAGCGCCTGAAACACGGTGACGTACGAACGAGCAACCGCCACGCCGGCCTGTTCGTCGACCTCGATGGCGACATTGGTGGTGACATGCTGGGTTCGCGGCGTGCCGTCGGCGTAGACGAGCAAGGAGTCCCGGAACATCTTCTCGATCGCGTCGCTCCCCCGCACCGGCCCACCACTGCCAATGAAGACGGCGTCGGCGAGAAGGTTGCCGAGTCCTGCGAAATCGCCGTCGTCCACGAGCTCGGCGTAACGTGCGATCAGGTTCTCGACGGCCCGGTAGCTCGGTGTCGGATCGGCGAGCGTACGGGTGGACGGGGTGGATGCGGACATGCTCTCCTCCAAGTGGGGCCGAAACCACCACGACAGCACACCGGCAGGTCGGCGGTCACGCCGGTGCTCACGCGGACGGCCGCCCGGCCTCTTCGATGGCTGAGCGCAGCAGTGCCGCCATCGACCGGCCGGCTGCGCACAGCGGCTCGCGGTCGCGGGCGGCCCGGGCGAGCACGAAGGCCCCTTCCAGGATCATGATCAGCGATTGGGCGAGCGACCGCGCCGTGCCGGGGTCGGGGACCCAGCGGGCGAACCACTGTTCACCGGCGGCGATCCACTCGGTGAAGACGTCCGCGGTGGCGATGCGGAGGGTTTCATTGGTGCTGGCGACCTCCAATGCCACCGTTGCGATCGGGCACGCGTCGGCATAGCCGGTCGCCTCAAGGTCGTCGGCGGCTGTCGCGAAGGCGTGCGTGACGGACTCGACCGGGTCCGCAACGCTGTCCAGCAGTGCCAGCACCATGCAGCTGTACGCGGCTCCGGCGGTGCGGACCGTCTCCTCGGTCAGCTGCTGCTTGCCGCCGGGGAAGAAGTGGTAGATGGACCCGAAGGGTGCGTCTGCTTCCGCCGCGATCTGCTTCAGGCCTGTGCCGGCGTAGCCGTTGCGACGGAAGAGCACCGTCGCGGCGTCCTGGATTCTGGTCCGGGTGTCCGGCCGGTCCTGTCCCTGCCCGTGCCCCATCGCCGTCACTCCTCTGCGCCGAGGTCTTGGCGTGCCCGCTCGTCTCCTCTACATTCTAGTAGAACGATCTATCAAGGGGGTGCGATGCCGGAAATCCAGCTGTCGTACGGACCGATCGACTATCAGGACACCGGCGGGGAAGGGCCCGTGCTGGTGTTCGGCCACGGTGTGCCGATGGACGGGAGGCAGTGGCGCAAGGTGGTACCCCTGCTGGACGGGTATCGCTGCATCCTGCCCACACTGCCGATGGGAGGACACCACCGGCCGATGCGCCCGGACGCCGACCTCTCCCACCGAGGCGTTGCGCGCCTGCTGGGTGAGTTCATCGAACGCCTGGACCTGGACGACGTGACTCTCGTCCTCAACGACTGGGGAGGCGGCCAGTTCCTCGTCCTGGAGCCGCAGGGCCGAAGGATCGCGCGGCTGGTACTGGTGGCCTGCGAGGCGTTCGACAACTTTCCCCCGGGAGCGGCCAAGGCCCTGGCTGTCGTGTGCAAGGTTCCCGGCGGCGTCCGGCTCCTGACACGGCTGATGCGCATCCCCGCCGTACGGGCCAACCGCCGCGGCTACGGCGGGATGAGCCTGCGCGGCGTACCGGACGACATCATGCAGGACTGGTTCGCTCCCGCGAGTCGCAGCAAGGCCATTCGCCGGGACTTCGCCAAGTTCGCCACCTCGGCGCCCGGCCGTGAGACATTGCTGGCCTGGAGCGAGCAACTGCGCGGCTTCGACCGTCCTGTCCTGGTCGTCTGGGCCACCGAAGACCTGTTGATGCCACGTGCGCACGGCCCCCGGCTGGCACAGCTGTACCCGAAGGGCCGGCTGATCGAGATCACCGGCTCGTCCACCCTCGTCCCCGAGGACCAGCCCGAACGGCTCGCAGCAGCCCTGACCGACTTCCTGACGCAGACCGGAGCGGAGCCGGTCCGACGCGCAGGCTGAGGCAGGAACGGCAAACGAAACCGGCCTTGAGCAGGCCTCCCCGGATGCTCGCGAGGTCGGCCGGTAGCCGTTTACTCGGCCGCCGGAGGGGAGGTTGGTAGGCCGCACCCAGCTGTACGGCTCTCGGCAGCCGGGCTGTGTAGGCCGCCAGGGTCAGCAAGGGCAGGTGCCAGGAGATCGTTGCGGCCATGGACGGCCAGGTCCAGCCCTATACGAGCCAGGCTGCCGGGACCGTCACCACGCCCCGGGCCCCAGGCCCCAGCGTTGCGCGGACGGCCGCTCCCCACCGGGCAGTGGATGCGCTCCGCGCCGCATCGTCGGCGGCCCACTGGCGCTCGTGTTCGGCGTAGGCGGCCATGTGCGTGCGGGCTTCTTCCGCCCGGGCCTCCAGGCCGGCCCGCCGCTCCGCATCGCGCGCCGCCGTCGGCCCACTCCCGGGCCTGGTCCGGAAGGTGGACCGCCCCCGCCACCTGCCGCCAGGTCTCCCGGGCGTCGTCCCAGGCCTCCTGCGTCTTGCGCAGGAGGCGCAGCTCGGTGAAGACGGCCAGGGCATCGAGCAACCCTCCCGGGTAAAGCAAGGGCAAGGTCAATGGCATGGCATGGCAGCCGGGGCGCGGCTCGGGGGAGAGACAGCTCACCGGCGCCAGTCAGCGCACAATGCGTCCCAGTCTCGGGTGAGCGCGGCAAGGCGGGCCTGCTGCCACGGTGCGGTGGGCAGTTCTTGGTGGGTGCGCAGTTCCCGTGTCAGGAGCATGGCCCGGTTCACGGTGAACGCGGCCTGGTCGGCGGGGTCGCCGGCTGCGACGCGTTCCTCGATCAGGGTCCGGGCCACGGGCGTGGCGCGGAGCAGGACCCAGAGCAGGGCCCAGTCCAGGTGGCGGAGGTAGTAGCCGGCGAACTCCCAGTCCAGGAGCCCGACGCGGTGGCGGTCGAGGAGGATGTTGCCGGGCAGCGGGTCGCCGTGGGCGAAGTACCGGGCAGATCCTGCTTCCTGCAGGAGACGGGTCAGGGCCCGGTGGTCGGACTCCTGCACCAGGCCGTAGCCGAGGTAGCGGTCCAGCCGGTGCTCGTAGTCCCAGGCGTGGGCGAATGCTCCCGGCGCGGGGGCCCAGTGCGCGAGGGCGCCCAGGGCGTCGACAGCCGGGCACACGTCCTGGCGGGCGAGCGGAGCGGGCGGGTAGCGGTCCGGGCCGAGACGTCGGCCGGGCAGGTGCTCCAGCAGCAGCACTCCTTGCTCGGCGTCGGCGGCGATCAGATGCGGTACGCGCACCGGCGGCGCGCTGCGGGCGAAGGCTCGATAGACGGCGATCTCGCGGGTGAACTTCTCCCGCCAGAACGTCTCCCGGCTGGTGAGGACTTTCGCAACCGCCGCCTCAGCGCAGCAGGTTCCGGCGATCAAGATGCTCTTGTCGGTGGCGTGCATCAGCTCTACGGGAACGAAGTCGGGGCGTAGGAGGCGGGTCTGTGTCACGGCTTCAGTCCATATGGACGAGGTGAGGGAGTTCGTCATGGGCAGGGATCCTTCTCGGCGAGGCCCGGGAGAACGGGGCAGGCAGTTGGTCAGGTACAGCCTGAGGTGAGGCGACCCCGACCGCTTAATGGATTACCGCCGGCTTAATGGTTTGCCGCCGGCCAGTCCGGCCGGATAGGAAGCTCGCATGCTGAGAGGCGACAAGGTGGGGCTCAGGGCCCGGCACGAGGAAGACATCCCGTTTCATCGTGCGCGGCCTGCAGCGGCTGCAGATCGAGACGCTGGCGGACAACGCCGCGATGCTGCGCTCCGCCGAGCGCAACGGCTTCGTCCGCGAGGGCCTGCTGCGCTCCTCGGCCTGGGTGATGGGCGAGTTCCTGGACGAGGTGCTGCTCGGGCTCCTCGCCCAGGACTGGAAGCAGGAATCGAAACAGGTCAAGAAGCAGGTCAAGAAGCAGGTCGCGGAGGTCTAGGCTGCCGTCCGGTCGTCAAGGGCGGGCAGGTTGCCCGGGCGTCTGTTGAGCAATCTGAGTAGGAGAGCGGATTGGCAGCCGCGGGCCGCCTCGCCGAGGGTGGGTGCCATGACCGACAACACCGGCACCGCACCCGACCGACCGGGCAGAGGAGCCCAGATCTTGTACATGCTCGTCATGACGGCGCTCTTGCTGACACCTTGCTTGTGGGTCTGGTCGAGGACTCTCCACGCGGTCCAGCAGTCGTCGACATCGGACTGGCACCTCAACCATGACAACAACGTGCAGTTCGAGGTGGTGTCCCTCCTCGTTTTCGGTGTCCCCCTGGCGGGGGCGTCGCTGGGAGGGATCGTTGCGAGCGCTCGTGGAAAACATGCCGGGGCAGGCGCCGCGACCGGGGCGTGCCTGGCGACGCTCGGCCTGGTGATCTGCGGCGTGGTGGGATTCTTCTGGATGCTCAGCCACGCGACGTGGGAGTTCTAGGCACTGTCCGATGGGTCGCGTGACCAGGCCTGCATCCATATCGTTCCGGCCGTGTGGGGCGGGGCGATCTGTTGGATCAGGAATGGGCTCGGCTGGAGCCGCACTTGCCGAAGAACGTGGGACGCGGGGTGGTCGTTGGAAGAGTCATCGCAGGGTGACTAATGGCATTCTCTTCCGGCAGCGGACCGGTGTCCCATGGCGTGATCTGCCGGCACGGTTCGGGAAGTGGAAGACCGTGCACGACAGGCATCGCAGGTGGTCGGCGGACGGCAGGTGGGAGAGAATCCTGCGGGCCGTCCAGGCCGTTGCTGATGCGGAAGGCCGGATCGGCTGGAGCATGGTCAGCGTGGACTCGACCGCGTGCCGTGCTCATCAGCATGCCACGGGCGCCCACACCAACGCACCGCGTATCCCTGGACGACGCGGCCGGCCTGTTCAACATCGTTCGGATGAGGCCCTAGGCCGCTCCCATCAAGGGCTGACCTGCAAGATCCATCTGGCTGGTGAGGGCGGCCGACGTCCGCTCGCGTTCGTCATCACACCAGGCCAGTGGGGTGATGCCCGCAACTGATCCCAGTCCTCGAACGCATCCGCGTCCCACGGCCCGGCGGCGGTCATCCGCGCACACGCCCCGATCACTTGGGCGGCGACAAAGCGTACTCGTCCCGCCAGAACCGCCGTACCTACGGCGTCGGCAGATCAAGCACACCATCCCCGAACGCAAGGACCAGCGGGCCAACCGCCAGCGCCGCGGCAGCGCGGGCGGCCGACCCGTCGGCTTCGACAAGACGATCTGCAAACGCCGCAACGAAGTCGAGCGAACGATCAACGCCCTCAAGGACTTCCGCGCTGTAGCCACCCGATTCGGCAAAAGGGCGTACATCTTCCACAGCACCGTGACCGTCGCTGCCATTCGCCTCTGGCTTCGCTCGTGACCCGCCGGACAGTCCTTAGTGCTGCAGCCGGTTGTTCCACGGTGAGTGAGCTCGTGCGTTTCGGGTACGGCAGGTGGCCGCCCACCACCAGTCGGTCGGCGACATCGTCGAGTACTGCGACCACCCTTCGCGATCGGCGTCCAGTGGCACTCGGAGGCCCGCGACGACCCGCGCCCCGTAGAGGCGCAGGTGCGGAGGGCTTATACAGCACGCGACGGGATGCCGCCCAATAAGCCCGGAATTACGATATGACAAGTCTGGTTCTTGCCACACTGTGCGGGTGTGGACGACATCACTTCCGCCGTTCATCGGCGTCATGCTCGGGACCGTCGCATCGCTCGTGGGCCAGCTCCTGCAAGGCCGCGCATCGGAGCGGGCGGAGGCGCGCCGCAACGAACGCGAACGCGTCGAGGCACGCCGCAACGAACACCTCACCCACATCGTTGCCTTCCTGTGCGCTCTGCAGGAAGCCGAACGGGGCGCCGTGGACCGCTACCACCACAATGAGACCGATGCAGAGTGGCAGATGCGGGCCAGGCGGGCCCTCGACAGGGTGTGGGTGACCCAGAAGACGATCCACTTGGTGTGCGCGTCCAAGGTCAACAACGCGGCGCGAGAAGCCGCGTTCGCTGTACAGGATGTGATCCGCAAGGGCCCGGGTGACCCTGGAGAACCGCAGGACGAGAGGGTCTGGCAGGCCATCAGCCCGAGCCGACGGGCGTACCTCGATGTCGCGGCCGAGTACTTGAGCGAGGAGGAAGGGCACGGGGCGCCGGCCGCGACGACGTCTCCGGAGCTCCGCCCGGACGAGGCCGGGTTATAGAGGCCGTTGACCACCTGACGGGCGGGGGCGTTCCACAGCTGGACTCGCCGGGATGTCAGGAACGACCCCAGGCGCCGGTGTGCCCTTCACCTACTTCCTCGCCGACGAGGCGTACGGGCAGTGCCGCACGCTGCGGGCCTGGCTGGAAGAACGACGTGTGCTGCGTGCTAGCCGTGCCGAAGGGCGAGGTCCTGCCACTGCCGGCCACCCGACCCGCCGGACACGCCCTAGGGCGGACCGGCTCTGCGAGGGACTGGCGATAGCGGGGCGCGCGTTGATTGCACGAATGATGGCACGAGGATTGCACGAGCTCACCGGTGGGCGGCCCTCAGAGGGGCTTGAGCCGGGTGCGCAGGAGGCAGAATTCGTTGCCTTCCGGGTCGGCCAGGACGTGCCAGCTCTCAGCGCCGGTCTGACCGACGTCGACAGGCTCGGCGCCGAGAGCGAGCAGCCGCTCCAGCTCGGCGTCCTGGTCGCGGTCGGTTGCGTTGACGTCGATGTGCAGCCGGAGCTTGCCGGTCCGCGGGGTGCTGCTGGGGCTGAGGACGAGGGTGGGCTGCGGGCCGCCGAAGCCGGCGTCGGGCGGCCCGATCGCGATGCTTCCGTCGTCCTCGCGCTCGAGCTCGACGTAGCCGAGGACCTCGCTCCAGAAAGCGGCGAGCCCTTCGGGGTCGGCGCAGTCGATGACCAACTCGCTGATGCGGCATGCCATGCCCGTCAGTGTACGGAGACAGCCCGAGCACGACCGAACCGGACAGCAGGACTTCAGCCCTTCGCCCGCTCCCCCGCACTGCGTTCCACGCAGAACTCGTTGCCCTCGGGGTCGTGCAGCGTTACCCACCCCGTTCCGTCGGGCCGTCGGTGGTTGCCCTGAAGCGTGGCCCCGAGCGCGAGCAGCCGCTCGACCTCCTCGTCCCGGGTGCGGTCCTGGGGCTGGAGATCCAGATGCACACGGTTCTTCACCGTCTTGGGGTCATCGACTCTGATGAACAGCAAGGTGGCTGCCGCGGAGGTGACCAGGGCTTGCGGATCTCCTGGAAAGTCGTCATCAGCGAGAGAGCCGTCCAGGACCTGGGCCCGGTGCCCAGCGTGCCGGTCCACGAGCGGTGGATGTGACCGGCCGAGGGAACACAGTCATCCCGCGGGAGTGACGGCAGTCTTCTTGCGGGCGCGGTACGCCGCGGCCTTGATCTTGTTGCCGCAGGACTCCATGCCGCACCACTGGCGTCGCATGCCGCGCGAGCGGTCGATGTAGACGCGCGTGCACTCGGGGTTGTCGCACTCCTTGAGCAGGAGTACGTCCGGGCCGCTCAGCAATTCCACTGCATGCCGGGCGACGGTGGACAGCGCTTCTCGCTGTGTCGCCGCCGTCCAGCGGCCGGCGTGGGTCAGCTGCGGTGCCGCGGGTGCTCTGCGGGCCGCTTCGTTGACCACGGCCAGCGCCTCGTCGTCGAAGTCCGTGCCGAGGCGCCGGGCCGTGATCAGCTGGTAGACGGCCTCCCGTACGGCCGTCGCCCGTCCCACGTCGACCTGCCGGGCGGGCGAGACGGAGTCGACGATGCCGGACTCCACGTACCACGCGTCCAGGCGGTCCGGCGTCGCGAACATCTCGAATCGCACCGTGCGGCGCGCCCGGAGCGTGCCCGCGAAGTCCAGGGCCGGATTGCCGCACACAAAGGCATGATCTATGTTCACGTCACCATCTTGAAGGGTGACGATGGCGCTCGCAAGGATCGTCAGCCGTTACAGAGGGCCCCGTTCTTCCGTGGCGTTCAGCCGGATCCCGCGGCCCGGCCGGCGCTGCCGCAGACGGCGGTCGCCGCACGCGGCCCGGTGCGGCCAGATGGGCCGTGCCCCCTGCCGAACGGCATCGAGCACGATCACAGCACGCCGGTCGGCGTCCTTCAGGATGTCCGGCAGAGGAGGGCGCGCGTCAGAGCGCCAGGTCCCATGCCAGGCAGGAGAGGAGGCTCCTCGCCCCTTCGGGGTCGTAGGCGTCCCGCGCCGGGTCCCTCGGTGAGGCCTCCTTCGTCTCGGTCATGTCCTCGTAGGCGATTCGCTCGGGCAACGCGCCGAACCGTGCGCGGCGCATCGCCGAGCCGCTGTCCCGGGTGTTGTGGTCTTTCATCATCAGCCTCCCGCTGCCTCGGTGCCCTTGCGCGCGGCACGACAACAATCGGATATGGACACGCCTGCGAATGGGGCTTGATGCCCCATCAGAGACGATCAGCATCGATGACGGCTCGGGCGAACGCTTCGGGCGCCTCCTGCGGCACGTTGTGGCCGATGCCCTTCAGGGTGCGGCGATCGTACGGGCCCGTGAATCTGTCCCGGTACGCGGTCCCGTCGCCCGGTACCGTGAAGGGGTCCCGCTCGGCGTCGAGCGTCACCGTCGGTACGGTGATGACCGGCCGGGTGGCGAGCCGCTTCTCGTACGGCTCGTAGCGCCGTTCGCCCTCGGCGAGGCTCAGCCGCCAGCGGTAGTTGTGGATCACGATGGCGGCGTAGTCCGGGTTCTCGAAGGCGGCGGCCGTGCGCTCGAAGGTGGCGTCGTCGAAGTCCCACGTCGGGGAGACGGTGTCCCAGACCAGCCGTGTCAGGTCGTGCCGCTTGTCCTTGTCCTCCATGGCGAGCCGGCCCCGCTCCGTGGAGAAGTAGTACTGGTACCACCAGGCGTGCTCCGTCGCCGGCGCCAGCGGCAGGAGGTTCGTCTCCAGGTTGACGACGAGGTATCCGCCCACCGACACCAGGGCCTTGCAGCGCTCCGGCCGGAGCGCCGCGATGATGTCGGCGCACCGCGCTCCCCAGTCGAATCCGGCGAGCACCGCCTTCTCCAGACCCAGTGCGTCCATCAGGGCGATGATGTCGAGGGCGAGGGCCGACTGCTGCCCGTTCCTGACGGTCCGGGGCGAGACGAAGCGCGTCGTGCCGTGGCCGCGCAGATAGGGAACGATCACTCGGTATCCCTCCGCTGCCAGCATGGGCGCGACATCGACATAGCTGTGGATGTCGTACGGCCAGCCGTGCAGGCAGATGACCGGCGCCCCGCGGGCCGGCCCCACCTCGGCGTAGCCGATCTCCAGCAGGCCGGCTCTGACCTTCTTGAGCGGGGGAAACGCGGTGCGCCCGCCGGGTCCGGCCGGGGGCACGGCGGCCGGACCGACTGCCGGGGGCGCGGCGGCCGGACCGGTCTGCTGCCCCGTCAGAGCCGAGGCATGTGCCGGTCCCGACAGTTCCGTCAGCGTTGCGGCGACCGTGCCACCGGCGCCCAAGCCGAGAGCCTTGCCGAACGTACGCCTGTTGATCATGTGGAGCCCTCCGTGCGTCTCGAAGTGCCGGCCTGCGACCGATGCGCGCCTCGCAGGAGATCCCACGCACACGGGGGTACCGACGGCCTCCGTGGGCGTGCCAGACGACTGTGGCACAGCATGCATCACCGGTCAAACAGGTGACGCACGCCAAGTCATCGCACTCCAGGGACGCTTGGCGCTCAACCGCTCGGCACCTCGCGTTCATAGCCCGCCGCGCTGCCGGCCGAGCCGACTTCCAACACACCTGCAAAGCCATGTGGTCGCACAACCCCTACAGTCGCACGCCCTGGCCGGGCACTCTGCCGAGATCGGACCGGTCTCAGTCTTGGCAGCAGTCAGCGTGGCGAGGTGGCCGCCGTCCCGGTTCGGCGCGCTGAGCCGCGCATGGCCGTGAGCTGCTAGGTTGCGCCCAGGCGAACGCGTGTACGGAGGTAGTGCTGTGATCGGGCTGGGAGCAATAGCGGGGATTGCGGTGGTGGAGCTCGGCATGGTGCTGATACCGGGGCCGAACATGATCTACCTGGTCTCCCGCTCGATCGCCCAGGGCCGCCGGGCAGGGCTGATCTCGCTGGCCGGGGTCGCCCTCGGCTTCCTGATCTACCTCCTCGCGGTGTCCGCCGGAATCGCCACCGTCTTCGCGCTGGTGCCGGAGATCTACCTGACGATCAAGCTGGCCGGAGCGGGCTACCTGCTCTGGCTGGCCTGGAAGGCTGTCCGGCCGGGCGGCCGATCCGCTTTCGAGGCACAGGAGTTGGCGCCCGACGGGTCCCGCAAGCTCTTCCTGATGGGCTTCGTCACCTGCCTGCTCAATCCCAAGGTGGCCATCCTCTACGTCTCACTGCTGCCGCAGTTCGTCGACCCGGAGCGCGGCCACGTCGGCCTGCAGGGGCTGCTGTTGGGGGTGACCCTGATCGCGGTGGGTGTCGCGGGCAACGCGTTCTTCGTCGTAACGGCCGGCTCCGCCGCCGGGTTCTTCGCCCGGCACCCGCTCTGGCAGCGCCTGCACCGCTATGCGATGGGTACCGCGCTGGCCGGCTTCGCCGTCAAGATCGCCACCGAACGATCGGGCGCGGCGGTCGCCCTGCGCTGACATCTGGGCGCTGCGCCGGGCCGCCGAACTCGCCGCTCACCCCGACGCGCTGGAGAGTGACCTGAACGGCAAGTGCCTCGATGTCGCCGACGGCAACGGCGCCAACGGCGCCGCCCTGAACATGTGGGACTGCAACGGCGGCCAGACCTGGGCCTGGAACGGCAAGCAGCTGATCCACGGCAACAAGTGCCTGGACATCTCCGGCGCGAACCAGTGGAACGGTGCGGCCGTCCAGATGTGGGACAGCAACGGCAGTGCGCAGCAGCAGTGGCACGTCGGCTGAGGACACGACACGCTGAGCAGCGGACGACGGGTCACCCCCACCACCCGCCGCGACCTCCCGACGGCAGGACGCGTTGCACCACATTCGAAGGAAGATCACCCACACCCCCTTCACATCGAAGACGCCAGCCCGCAGCAGCGCCTTCGAATTCCGTACGACGCGCGGCGGCAGCCCGTACGCCACCCCGTACCCGTGGAGAAGACGTCACTCGGCGCCCCGTGATGATGGTGCGCGAAGACGGTGGCGGCGGCACAGGACCCGCGGAGCCCCACCGGAAGCGGTTCCCCGAGGTGACGGTCGACGAGCAGGTCCGCCCTCGGTCGATGGCCGCCGGGCGGTCGCTGAGATGCACGCCCTCTGCCCCTGCCGTCTACTGGGAAGAGCAGGTCCGCCGACAGTCAGGGGAGCCTTTCGATGCCCACGACGGAGCTGGACACCCTCGCGGTGAACACCATCCGGGGGCTGTGCATGGACGCCGTCCAGCAGGCGGAGTCCGGGCACCCGGGCACCCCGATGGGCATCGCCCCGGTCGCGTACACGCTGTGGCAGAAGTTCCTGCGGTTCGATCCGCAGGATCCGATCTGGCCGAACCGCGACCGGTTCGTGCTCTCCGAGGGACACGCCTCCACCCTGCTGTGGTCCCTGCTGCACCTCACGGGGGTCCGCGCGGTCGACCCCGACTACGAGGTGCTCGGCCGGCAGTCGGTCACCCTCGACGACCTCAAGACCTTCCGGCAGCTCGACTCCCGCTGCCCCGGGCACCCCGAGTACCGGTGGACCAGTGGAGTGGAGACCACGACCGGGCCCCTCGGGCAGGGCGTGGCCACGTCCGTCGGCATGGCCATGGCCGGCCGGTGGCTGGCCGCGCGCTACAACCGGGACGACTTCCGGGTCTTCGACTTCGACGTGTACGCGCTCGCCGGGGACGGCTGCATGATGGAGGGGATCGCCTCCGAGGCCGCCTCGCTCGCCGGGCACCAGCAGTTGTCCAACCTGTGCTGGATCTACGACTCCAACCGGATCACCATCGAGGGGCACACCGACATCACCTTCACCGAGGACGTCGCGGCCCGCTTCCTCGCCTACGGCTGGAACGTGACGACCGTCGCGGACGCCAACGACCTGGACGCCGTCGCCCGCGCCTTCCACACCTTCAAGGCCGAGACCGAGCGGCCCACGCTGATCGTGGTGCACAGCCACATCGGCTACGGCTCTCCCGTCGAGGACTCGCCGAAGGCCCACGGCTCCCCGCTCGGCGAGGACGGCGTCCGCACGGCCAAGCGGTTCTTCGGACTGCCGGAGGACGAGCAGTTCTACGTCCCCGCCGGGGTGCGGGACTGGTTCGAGCAGGGCATCGGCGCCCGGGGCGCGGGGCTGCGCACCGCCTGGGAGAACTTCTTCACCTCGTACCGCGCCTCGTACCCGGAGCTCGCGGACGAGATCGAGCGCATCCAGCGCCGTAAGCTCCCCGACGGCTGGGAAGCGGCGCTGCCCGATTTCCCCGCCGACCCGAAGGGCCTGGCGACGCGCGACTCGTCGGGCAAGGTGCTCAACTCCCTCGCCCAGCGACTGCCGTGGCTGATGGGCGGCTCGGCCGACCTCGCGCCGTCGACGAAGACGCTGCTGGAGTTCGAGGGCGCCGAGAGCTTCCAGCCCGGCAGCCCGGACGGCCGCAACCTCCACCTGGGCGTGCGGGAGCACGCCTCGGCGGCCGTTTCCAACGGCATGGCGCTGGTCAAGGTGCGGCCCTACTGGTCGGGGTTCCTGATCTTCTCCGACTACGCCAAGGCGGCCATCCGGCTCTCCGCGCTGATGGAGATCCCCGTGGTCCACATCTTCACCCACGACTCCATCGGCGTCGGCGAGGACGGCCCCACCCACCAGCCCGTCGAACAGCTCGCCGGGCTGCGGGCGATGCCCGGGCTGCTGGTGTTCCGGCCGGCGGACGCGGGTGAGGTCGTGGAGACCTGGCGGGTGGTCGCCGGGCTGCGTCACGAGCCCGCCGCCCTCGTGCTGTCCCGCCAGAACCTGCCCACCCTCGACCGCTCCCGGTTCGCGGCGGCCGCGGGCGTGGCCCGCGGCGCGTACGTCCTGGCCGACGCTCCCTCGGGCGAACCGGACGTGATCCTGCTGGCCACCGGCTCCGAGGTCCACCTGGCCCTCTCCGCCCGCGAAGAGCTCGCCGTGGACGGCATCGGGGCCCGCGTGGTCAGCATGCCCTGCTGGGAACTCTTCGACCGCCAGCCGCAGGAGTACCGCGACGAGGTCCTGCCGCCCGCGGTCACAGCACGCGTGGGCATCGAGCAGGCGTCCACCTTCGGCTGGGACCGCTACGTGGGCAGCGGCGGGGCCGTCGTCGGCATGCACACCTACGGCGCCTCCGCCCCGCTCAAGCAGCTGCTGCACCACTTCGGCTTCACCCCCGAGCGCGTCGCCCAGCGGGCACGGGAACTCGTGGGGGCGCGGCAGCGGGAGGCCGGGGCATGAGGGCGACCGGGCCGTCGAGTCCATCGAACCTGTCGAGCCCGTCAAGCCCGTCAAGCCCGTCGAGCCCGTCGAGCCCGTCGAGCCCGTCAAGCCCGTCAAGCCCGTCGCACGGTCGGCCGCGGTCAGGTGACGCGGTCGCGATCCGATGGCGTTGACGTTGTCGCGTTCCGCGCGCAGTGGCCACCAGGCCGGCCGGGGCCCGGACCGCTCGTCCGCCGGCGCCCCCGTCCGCCACCACCACCCCCTGAAGGACGGAGACCGGCCATGACCACCGACACCCCGTGCCAGATCGGCATGATCGGCCTCGGCCGGATGGGCGCCAACCTCGTGCGGCGCCTCATGCGCGACGGCCACCGCTGCGTCGTCAACGACCTCGACCACGACGCCGTCCGGGCCCTGGAGAAGGAAGGCGCGACCGCCGCCCTCTCCCTGGAGGAATGCGTCGGAAAACTGGATCCTCCCCGCAGCGTCTGGCTGATGCTCCCCGCCGGCGCGGTCCAGCCGGTGCTCGACCACCTGACCACGCTGCTGAGCGCCGACGACACCGTCGTCGACGGCGGCAACTCCTCCTACCTCGACGACATCACCCGCGCCCGCCGGCTCGCCGCGCACGACATCCATTACGTCGACTGCGGCACCTCGGGCGGCGTCCGGGGCCTCGACCGCGGCTACTGCCTGATGATCGGCGGCGACGAGAAGGCCGTACGCCGCCTCGATCCCGTCTTCCGTTCCATCGCCCCCGGCACGGGCGACGCCGAGCCGACCCCTAGCCGGACCCGCACCGGCGGCACCGCCCCCGAGGGCTATCTGCACTGCGGCCCCAGCGGCGCCGGGCACTTCGTGAAGATGGTCCACAACGGCGTCGAGTACGGGATGATGGCCGCCATCGCCGAAGGGCTGAGCATCATCAAGCACGCCGACGCCGGCCTGCACGAGCGCGCGGTGGATGCCGAGACCGCCCCGCTGCGCGATCCCGGCGCCTACCCGTACGACATCGACGTCGGTGAGGTCGCCGAGGTCTGGCGACGCGGCTCGGTCATCAGCTCCTGGCTGATCGACCTGGCCGCCGACGCGTTCGCCCGCCCCCCCGGGCTCGACGACTTCGCCGGCCGCGTCTCCGACTCCGGCGAGGGCCGCTGGACCGTGCATGCCGCGATCGACGAGAGCGTCCCCGCCCCCGTCATCAGCGCCGCCCTCAACCAGCGCTACGAGTCCCGGGACCTCGGCACGTTCACCGCCAAGGTGCTTTCTGCCATGCGCAGCGAATTCGGCGGCCACGCCGAGAAGAAGGAGTGACCGTGACCGACTCCCGCACCGCAGGCAAGCACGGCCCGCGCCCCGACGACCACGTCGTCGTCCTCTTCGGCGCCACCGGCGACCTGGCCAAGCGCAAACTCCTGCCCGGCCTCTTCCATCTGGCGCGCGCGGGACTGCTGCCTGACCGCTACCGCATCGTCGGCTCCGCGCCGGCCGACGCCGCGCTCGGCACCGACGGCTTCCGCGAGCACGCCCGGGAGGCCGTCGCCGCGTTCGGCAGGTCCAAGCCGGAAGGCCCGGCCTGGCAGGAGTTCGAGGCGACCCTCTCCTTCGGCGCCGCCGACCCCGGGGCCTACGACCCCCTGCTGACCGCCGTGCGCGACGCCGAACACGCCATCGGCGGCAACCCGCGGCGGCTGTTCCACCTCGCGGTGCCGCCCAAGGCGTTCCCGTCCGTCGTCGGAGAGCTCGGCGCGACCGGGCTGGCGGAGGGCGGCCGGCTGATCGTGGAGAAGCCCTTCGGCACGGACCTCGCCTCGGCCCGCGCCCTCGACGAGACGATCCACGGCGTCTTCGACGAGGACCGGGTCTTCCGCATCGACCACTTCCTCGGCAAGGAGTCCGTCGACAACATCATCGCCCTGCGCTTCGCCAACGGCTTCTTCGAGCCCGTCTGGAACCGCGACCACATCAGCCACGTGCAGATCGACGTGCCGGAGAAGCTCACCATCGAGGGCCGCGCGGGGTTCTTCGAAGGGACCGGCACCTTCCGCGACATGATCGTCACCCACCTCTTCCAGATCCTCGGCTTCGTCGCCATGGAGCCGCCGGCCGCCCTGGACGCCCGTTCCCTGCGGGCCGAGAAGGACAAGGTCTTCCAGAGCATGCGGCCCCTGGACCCGGCGCACGTCGTCCGCGGCCAGTACGCGGCGTACCGCGACGAACCCGGTGTCGACCCGCACTCCGACACCGAGACCTTCGCCGCCCTGCGCGTCGACATCGACAACTGGCGCTGGGCCGGCGTCCCCTTCTACCTGCGCTCCGGCAAAGCCCTGGCCCAGGGACGACACCTGGTGACCCTCGGCTTCCGCGAACCGCCCCTGCGGATGTTCCCCACCGATTCCCGCGACGCCGCCGGCGGCCGGCACAACGCCCTCGTCATCGACTTCGACGACCCCGGCCGCATCACCGCCCGCTTCCTCGCCAAGGAACCCGGCCCCGAGATGCGCCTGGGCGAAGCCCGCATGACCTTCGCGTACACCGACTGCTTCAACACCGCCCACGCCCTGGAGGGCTACGAACGCCTCATCCTCGACGCCATGCTGGGCGACCAGTCCCTCTTCACCAGCGCCGACGGCATCGAGCGGCTGTGGGAGGCGTCCTCACCCCTGCTGCAGAACCCTCCCCCCGTGCAGTCCTACGCCTCCGGCTCGTGGGGGCCGGACAGCATCCATCAACTCATCCACCCCTACGCCTGGTACTTGCCGGACGAGAGCCGGTGAGCGCGGCTCGGGCGCGCTGCCGCGCGTCCGCCACGGCCGCGGCCGCGCGGTTCAGCACGCCGGGCCGGCGTCTCCACCGCCCGAGCCGCTCCGAACTGGCCGTCGCCGCCCGCATCCTCGTCTGCGCGACGGTCGCGTGGTACGCCTGCGTACTCCTGGGCACCAGCGACGACCCGGTCCCGGCGGCCCTGCCCTGCGTCCTGCTCCTGAGCGGCAGCCTCGCCGTCGCGCCCCGGCTCGCGTACCAGCGAGTGGGCGGGGTGGTCCTCGGCGCGGTGCTGAGCGTGGCCGTGCTGAGGGTCATGCCCCACAGCACCTTCGCCTTCCCCCTGGTGGTCGTGCTGGGCATCGCGGGAAGTCTCCTCCTCCGCCACGACGGAGTGCCCGACCGCCAGGTGGTCATCACTTCCATCCTGATCTTCGGCGTGCCGGTGGCCGGCTACCCCGAGGCACGGGTGCTGGAAACCCTGGTGGGCGCGGCCGTGGTCATCCTGCTCGCTCCGCTGCTCCGGCCACCCGACCCCGTACGTCTGCTGGCCGACGGCCTCGACGCCTACCGCAGGGACGTCACGGCCCTGCTGCGCGGCACCGCCGAAGAGACGGCCGCCGGCCGCGTCGAGCCGCCCACGGACCGTGCGCTCGCCCTCGGTGAACGCCCGCACGCGCTGGCCGTCCAGCTCTCCCGAGCCCGCCGGGCCCTCCGACGGCCCGCCGTGCGGCGCCACCGCAGTGCGCGGGATGCCGCACTCGCGGAGCTGGGCGATCGGATCGAACTGGCCCAGCGCACGTCCATCACCCTCCGCTCCTTCGCGGAAGAACTCCAAGCACGCGCGCACCGCCCGGTCGACGTCCCACTCGACCGGGCGGTGCGCGCGCTTGCCCCGCTCATCGACGCCACGCGCCGGGCCCTGGACGCGGCCCTGTCCGGCCACGACGCGTCCACCGCACTGCGGGCGGCGAACCTCGTCGAACGCCGGCACCGGACGGACTACCCGAGCCCTCGCGACGCCTGCCTGCGCAGCGGTCTGCGCCTCACCAACGCGGCTGTCGCAGACTACGATCGCCGACGGCAGCGGGGGGACGACGGCACGTCCGGGGCGCCGGGCCGGCAGACGTGAGATTTCCCCTTTCCCTCGGCTACCGGGGGACGGCCGGGGCGACGATCGGGAAGGTCGTGTCGGGCCGGGTCAGGTAGCCGAACACGGTGTCCGCGTACTCCTGCTTGCCCTCGATGATCTGGACGAGCCCGTCGCGCACGGCGTTGTCGAAGGCGGTGCGGTAGTCGCCATCGGCGCCGTACATCAGGCCGTTGAGGACGTCACGGGTCAGTTTGATCACGGAGAGCCTGAGGGGGGTTCCCGGCCCCCCGGCGTTGGAGAACCCGGCCCCGGCGAAGCGGTCCCTGCCCGGTACGTAGACGAGCACGCCGTTGCGCAGCGTCGTCGTGCAGGTCTCTTCCTCGGCACCTTCGATCACCCACTGCAGGACGATCGGTTCGCCCTGTTCAGCGGCGGCCTTGGGGCCGTCGAGGGCGCGGGCGAGGGTGGAGAAGTACTGCTCCAGGGTCGTGCTGAGGATGAGGTCGCCGGGTTCCTGGTTGTAGGGCTTCTCGACGCCGTGGGCCAGTTCGTGGGCGCCGGTGAGGTAGAAGTTGCGCCAGGTGCCGTTCTCGGATCCGTAGCCGAGCTGGGTCAGGGCCTTGTGCTGGAGCTTCTTGGCCGCTTCGCTGTCGTCGGGGTGGCCGAAGATGACGTGGTTGAGCAGTTCGACGGCCCAGCGGTACTCGCCCTGGTCGTACGCCTGCTGTGCGGTGGTGACGACGGCTTCCACACCGCCCATGGCCGCCACGTACTGCACGCCCGCCTTGGACGGCGGGAGGTTCCACAGGTGGGCCGGGTTGCCGTCGAACCAGCCCATGTAGCGCTGGTAGACGGCCTTGAGGTCGTGGCTGAGGGAGCCGTAGTAGCCGCGCGTGTACCAGTGGCCCGCGAGCGACTCGGGCAGGTCCAGCTCCTCGGCGATCTCGATGCCCGTCTTGCCGGCGTTGATCAGCCGCAGGGTCTGGTCGTTCAGGTAGCCGTAGACGTCGCGCTGGACGCTCAGGAACTCGACGATCTTCTCCTTGCCCCAGCGGGGCCAGTGGTGGGAGGCGAACTCGACGTCGGTGTGCTCGCCGAAGGTCTGGATCGTCTCGGTGAGGTACTTCGACCAGGCGTGGGCGTCACGGACCTGGGCGCCGCGCAGGGTGAGGATGTTGTGCAGGGTGTGGGTCGCGTTCTCCGCGGCGCACAGGGCACGGGCTTGCGGGAAGTAGATGTTCATCTCCGCCGGGGCCTCGGTGCCCGGCGTGAGCTGGATGATCATCCGGATGCCGTCGACGAGCTGCCGGTGGAGTCCGGGCCGCCAGGGGATGACGTCCTTGGCCGACCACTGGTCGCGCGGGACGGGGGCGGTGCCGCTGCCGCCGACGTTCACGTTCGGCGGGACGAGGGTGACCTCGCCGGTGGAGATGGTCAGCCCGAGGCCGGCGCCGACCTGACCGTACGGGCTCTTGTCGAGCTTGGCCGCGTACATGTACTCCGAGCGGCGGGCCATGGCCGGGCCCGCGTAGACGTTCTCGCTGACGGCGTGCTCCAGGAAGCCGTCGGGCGCGATGATCGGTATGTCGGGGTCGACCACGCCGCCCTTGTCGTGGAAGAGGCCGCGGACACCGCCGAAGTGGTCGACGTGGCTGTGGGTGTAGAGGATCCCCACGATCGGCCGCCGGCTGCCGGTGGCGTCCCGGTAGAGCTTCAGCGCCCACTGGGCCGTCTCGTAGCAGGCGAGCGGGTCGATGACCAGGATGCCCGATTCGCCTTCGACGATGGTCATGTTGGACAGGTCGTAGCCGCGGACCTGGTAGATCGCGCCGTGCTCGTAGGCCGTGACCTGGAAGAGGCCGGCCTGGGCGGTGAGCAGTCCCTGGCGCCACAGGCTCGCGTTGACGGAAGGCGGGGCCTCGTCCGTCGAGCCCTCGCTCAGGAAGTCGTAGCTGACGAAGTTCCACACGATCCGGTCACCCTTGTGGCGGGCGGGGATCGCCGGGATCTCGGGGAGTGCGATCAGGCCGCGGCGGGCGTCCTCGAAGTCCTCGGAGTTCGGTGGGATCGTGCTGACGATCCGCCGGTTGGCTTCGGCGACCGAGGGCTCGGCCTCGACCGGCTCCGCCTGGGACGGGAACTCGGGCATACGACAGCCTCCTCAGGCACACGGGATCGCCGCGTGCGTCATGGGATACGCCTGATGTGCCGGAACGTTCGGGACACTATGTGCGGACGCAAAACGCATGCAAGGTGCATGAATCAGCCACTACTGGATTACTCTCGATCGCCCGCGATCTCCATTGCAAATCCGTAACCGCCGTCTCCACGGAGACCGCCGGACCGAGGCCGCCCGCCGCGCCGTTTCCGGCCGCAACGCAAGTACCGGATCGGGTGACCGACCACGCCCGGGTGAATCGCACACCGGCCGCCCGCCCGCCCGGCCGGCGACGGCGGGCCGATTGACGCGCACTCGATTTTTCGTACGAGAAAGCGCCCGCCCGGGGCCGTGACGACCCCGATCGGGGGTCGTTTTCCGAGCACCCGTCCGACCCCGATCGTCAACGAGGAGTTGCAGTGCATCACCGCAACGAACGTCGCTTGATCACCACGGAGGCGCCCTTGCCGTTCGAAACCCGCCCTCAGATCCTGCGCCGGGCCGTCCCGCGCACCGGCACCGCGAGCCGGACCACCACCACGGGAGGCCGGGCATGAAGGCCGAACACGGCAAAGCCGGAACCGCCCCGCAGGCGGCCGTTCCCGAGGCGGAGGAAGCCCGGGGCTCGCAGTCGGAGAACCTCCTCTTCGGCGGCCCCCTGCTGTACACCGCACGCTGGGCCCATCACAACGAGGCATTCTTCGCGATGTCCCTGTGGGCGATGGCGTTGCAGTTGCCCCGCCTGGTCGCGTTCACCGTGCGCCTCGCCTGGAGCGCCGACCGCCGCGCCCTGTGGACCGTCGGTGCCGGGGAACTGGTCCGCGGCATCAGCCAGGCCATCAGCCTGGTCGCCGTCAACAGCGTCCTGGCCACCGTCCTCGCCACGGGTTCGATCGGGCACCGCGTGCAGGCCGCGATCCCCGCCATGATCGGTGTCGCGGCCACCGGCGTCATCGGCGCCCTGGCGAACGCCGCCTCCACCTCCGGAACCGGCCGGCTGGAGCCGAAGGTCGAGCGCGTGGCCACCGAGACGTACCTCGCGCACGTGGCCCGGGTCGAGCTGGCGGCGATCGAGGATGCCGACTTCAACCGCCTCATGGACAGTGCCCAGTACGGGGCCGGGGCAGCCAGGCGCATGGTCAACATCTGCACCGGAGTCATCGGCTCCCTCGTGTCGTTCGTGGCGGCCGCCGGCGTCCTCACCGTCCTGCACCCGGTGCTGCTGCCCCTCCTCGTCCTGATGACCCTGCCCCGCTCCTGGGCTTCGCTCCGCAACGCCCGGGCACGATACGCGAGTTACCTGCGCTGGATGCAGCACTCACGGGCGGGGCGGCTCCTGGTCCAGTCGCTGATGCAGACCGGGCCGGCTCCCGAAGTCCGTGTCCACGGCGTGGGACCCTTCGTGCTGCACCACTTCCGGGGGATGTCGGAGACGTCCGAGGCCGAGCAGTCCCGCCTCGCGGCCGGCCGGGCCCGGGTACGCCTGACCGCCTCCGCCCTGACCGGCGTCGCAGCGGCCCTCGCCTACGCCTCCCTCGGCGCCCTCCTGGCCACCGGAGTGATGTCCCTGTCCATCGCGGGCACGGCCGTACTGGCCATCCGCAGCGGCGGACAGAGCCTGACGACCCTCGTCCTCCAGGTCAACAACCTGTACGAGGAGGCCTGCTACGTCCAAGACCTCGAACGCCTCCTCCAGGAAGCGGCACGACACGAGATCCCGGCCGGCGGCCTGCCCCTCCCCGACGAACTGTCCCTCATCCGCTTCGAGGACGTCACCTTCCACTACCCCGACGACGCAGGCGACACGGACGACACAGACGAACCGGAAGGCCTCGCCGCCAAGGAGAAGCGACCCGCGCTCAAGGACGTCACCCTCGACATCCCCGTAGGGAAGATCGTGGCGCTGGTCGGCGAGAACGGCTCGGGCAAGACCACCGTCTCCAAACTGCTCGCCGGCCTGTACCAGCCGGACGAAGGCCGCATCCTGTGGGACGGCACCGACGCCCGCGACCTGGACCGCTCACAGCTGTGGTCACGGATCGGCATGGTCGGCCAGGACTTCCACCGCTGGCCCTTCACCTGCCGCATGAACGTCGCCATCGGACGCACGGACCGCCCCCTCGACCAACAGGCCCTGGATGCCGCCGCGACGTACGCGGGAGCCGGGAAGCTGATCGCCGAGCTGCCCCGCGGATGGGACACCCTCCTGTCCAAGGGCTACAAGGGCGGGCACCAGCTCTCCGGCGGCCAGTGGCAACGTCTCGGCATCGCCCGGGCCCGCTACCGCGATGCCGGCATCCTCATCGTCGACGAGCCGACCTCCGCACTCGACGCGAAAGCGGAACTGGAAGTCTTCGACCGGATCCGCAAGCTCGCCGACAGCGGCCGGACCGTCGTGCTGATCACCCACCGCCTCGCCTCCGTCCGCCACGCCGACCTCATCCACGTCCTCGAAGAAGGCGAACTGCGGGAGTCGGGCACGTTCGAAGAGCTCCTGCACAAGTCGGCCGCGGGCGTCTTCCGCGAGCTGTACGAGATGCAGCGCGTCCAGTACCAGGACGCCGCCTTGCCCGGACAGCGGACAGCCGATGCGGCTGAGAGGAGCGACGCCCGGTGAGCAGCCCCCTGAACACCCGGCCCTCGGAAAGGGAGACTCCATGGACGACATCGCGGTGAACGGCCAGGCGTGGACGCTCTACGGTCGCCACCATCTGGACCGCGGCACCGTAGTCCCGGAGCCCGGTCGCCTGGATCGGGGTTTCTGGGGCTCGGGCCCCGGGGACGAGTTGCTGGGCGACGTCACCGGGCAGCGCATCCTCGACATCGGCTCCGGGACCGGCCGCCTTCCCGCCCACGCGCCCGGCTTCCGGGCAGAGAGCGGGGCTCTGCCGGGAGCGGGGCTTGCAGGTCTCGGCGCCGGATAGGGCGGTCGGCCCGTCAGCCACGACGCCGAACTCTGCAAAGAGAGGAGAGGAATCGGGCTCCGCAGTCTCCGGTCCGCATGAGGGCAGGCGAACGCTCTTACAGCGCGAGCTTGAACCCTTCATGGCTGCGTGCGAAGCCCAGTGCCGCGT
Organism: Streptosporangium nondiastaticum; assembly: GCF_003011965.1. GTDB lineage: Bacteria > Actinomycetota > Actinomycetes > Streptomycetales > Streptomycetaceae > Streptomyces > Streptomyces nondiastaticus. Next base: position 15,498 of record NZ_PXWG01000001.1, on the reverse strand, counting down.
AGAAGCGGTGCGCGTCCTCACGCTGCTTGTTGCTGGTCAGCTGGACCAGCGCGCAGCCACGCGAGCGTGCCCTCGTGACCGCGTGCGCCATCAAGGTCCGGCCGAGCCCATCCCCACGCCGGTCTGCACGGATCCGCACCGCCTCGATGAGGGCGCGCTCGGCGCCACCCTTGCCAAGTCCAGGGATGTACGTCACCTGCAGGCACCCCACCACGATGCCGCCGTCCTCCACCAGGACCAGCATCTCGTTGCGCGGGTCCGTGTCGATCGCCGCGAAGGCGCGCTCATACGCCTCCGTCACCACGACGGTGGCCGGGTCGACCACCTGGTCCTCGTCGGCGAGCAGGGCCAGTACGGTAGGCAGGTCGGCACGGGTCGCGGGACGCAAGGTATGAGCGGGCAGGGGCTCGGTGACAGCAGACATGGCGCAGACTCTAACCGGCCTCTCACGGGCGGACTTCAGCCCCCGGGGAGCCTTCCAGGCCCAGGTGCAACCAAAACAACGAGCCCCGCGACCAATCCTGAGCGCTGGGGTGAACAAGGAGACAAGATGGGGCTCGTACTGTTCCCCGGAGACGATGACGTGACCAGCCCGGACATTTCGTGGTCCTACAGCGGCTTCAACATATTCAGGGAGTGGCTGGCCCAGGCCGAGGGATTCACCCTCTCTGACATGCACGGCTTTGGCGGAGACCGCTCGTGGAGCAGCGTCTCCACCACCCTGGAACCGCTGCTCCACCATCCGGACGACGACGGCCCGGACCTCACGCCCGCTGAGTGCGCGGCCATGCTGCCCCGTTTGGAAGCGGTCCTCGGCCAACAGCAACACGATGGCAGCGACCCGGTTCTCCAACGGCGCATCGATGACCTCCGCCAGTTGGCCACCGTCATGAGGTTCTGCCTGGACAAGGACGTCGAGCTCGTTTTCGGCTGACCACCCTTGAGCGCGCCCGCAGCATCGCCCCCCCGGGTCAGAAAACGACCACCACGCAATGCATGTGGCTCAGCCCGTGCCCGGTGCGGGGCTATCGGGGGATCGGGGTGGCGCCGGTCGCAGTGACGGACAGTTCCCACAGCCGTGCGGCCGCGTCGGGGTCGATGGCGTAGGCGCGGACGCCGCCGTCGTCCATGGGAGTGCCGGGGGCGGAGACGGGCGCGACGTCGCAGTCTTCGAGGTAGAGGCCGCCCCGGTCGTGGAGGAGCGGGGACGTGGCTGCCCACAGGCCGGTGGCGGCGCCCTGGGAGGGCGTCTTGAAGCCGGCGCCGATCACGTTGCCGTGCGCGTCCACCCATCCGCGTTCCATCTGTTCGTGGAGCGTCATCTCCCGCTGAAGGCCGGTGATGATCTTGCCGGGGTGGAGGGCGAACGCCCGGACGCCGTCGTCGCGTCCGAGGGCGTCGAGCTGCACGGCGAAGAGGGCGTTGGCGGTCTTGGCCTGGCCGTAGGCCAGCCACCTGTCGTAGCCGGTGCGGAAGTGGGGGTCGTGCCAGCGGATGCCGGTCAGGGTGTGTCCCGCGGAGCTGTTGACGACGACGCGCGCGCCGTTGGCCGCGGCGAGGAGCGGGTAGAGCTCGCACGCGAGGGTGAAGTGTCCGAAGTGATTGGCGGCGAGCTGGCTCTCCCAGCCGGGTCCGACACGCCGCTCCGGTGTGGCCATGACGCCGGCGACGGCCATGAGCAGGTCGAGCCTGCTGAGGGAGTCGCTGATCCGTACGGCGGCGGCGCGCACGCTTCCGGGGTCCGCCAGATCCATGGGGATGATGTCGCAGCCTTCCACATCCGCGAGCGCAGTACGGGCGATGCCGGGCCGGCGTGCCGGGACGACGACCCGGGCCCCGGCGGCCGCCAGCGCCCGGGTGGTTTCCAGGCCGAGCCCGGAGTAGCCCCCGGTCACGACGGCGCTCGTGCTGGAGAGGTCGAGGCCGGCCATGACGTCGGTGGCGGTGCTGGCGGCGGAGAAGGGCGAGCCGAGCGGCTGCTGGTCAGTGCTGGTCATGCCGGCGACGTTACGATCTAGAGCGAGGTCTAGATCAAGTCCTAGACTGGGCGGCATGACCCCGACCACCGCCGGTATGGCCTCGACCACCGCCGGCATGACGACCACCAAGCCCTCTGCGGAGCCACTGAGCATCGGCGACGTGGCCGAGCAGACCGGACTCAGCGTGCACGCCCTGCGCTTCTACGAGCGCCAGGGCCTGCTGGCCGGACCGGTCCAGCGCACGTCCGGCGGCCGGAGGCGGTACACCGCGTTCGACGTCGAGTGGCTTCAGATCTGCGTCAAGCTGCGTGAGTCCGGCATGCCCCTGGCCGACCTCAAGCAGTTCGCCGAGCTGGTGCGGCGCGGTCCGGGCAATGAGGCGGAACGCCTGCAGCTCCTCGACACCCACCGGCAGCGCGTCGACGCGCAGATCCGGGCACTGGAGGAGTGCCGTTCCGTCATCACCTGGAAGGTCGGCGTCTACGCCGAACACCTCGCCCGCGGCGAAGCCGGCGGCCTCTGGGACCCGACGGCCTGACCCGACGGCCTGAAACGACGACGGACTTCGCTCTCGCAGCCGCAACCACGGGCGTGTTCACCTCACTGGTGGCACCGACGCCGATGCCGTCCGGTCATGCGGCCGCCGTGAGGATCGAGGCGATCACCGAGGACGCGGGAGGGCCGTCGAGGAGGCGGCGCAGTTCCGCCACTCCCCCGCGCCGTTGTTCCGGCGTGAGGAAGAGGTACTGCTCGAGGCGTTCGTTCAAGGCGCTGCGGAAGCGCGCGTAGAGGTCGTCGTCCTTGAGGATCCGGCCTGCGATGCTCACCAGGGCCGCGGTGCCGGCGTAGTCGTCCTCGGGCAGCGCGTGGCCGGGCAGGACGTCGGCGAACCGGGCGGCCAGGCGCCCGAAGAGGGTGTCCGCGAGGTTCCGGATGGTGTAAGTGTGCGCGTAGTGCTGCTCGTGGAGCCCCAAGGGCAGACGCCCCAGGAGGGTGGCTTCGTTCAGCACCGACAGGCCCGGCGCGATGAGGCTGTGCGGAGTTCTCGCCACCTGCGGCAGCAGTGCGCGCTGGGGCAGGAACCGGCGGTCGATCCGTCGTCCGGACATCCGGTGGGTGCCGCCGCGGTGTCCGGCGTACGCGCCGCCGCAGATCAGGACGCGCCTGAACCGTGGCCAGTCGGCGAGGAGGTCCGGGATCCAGCGGTCGATGAGCTGCAGGTAGTCGTTGTTCGCCTCGAAGTCCAGGAGGAAGTTCTTGAAACCGCCGGTGTTGATCAGCAGGTCGTAGTCCGGCCCGCCGACGGAGGGTTCGTCTCCTCTCGCCTCCCGCAGTCCCTCCAGGTCGACGAGCGGACCGGACAGATGCATCGCACCGCCCGCACCGGCGCCGGTGAACTCGGCCATGCGCCGTGAAACGCCGGGGAAGTTCTGGACCACATTGTGGTCGGCCAGCAGGTGGGCGGCGAGGATGCGTTCGTGCGGCGAGAGGCCGGCCAGGTGGTGGCGTACGGCCGTGAAAGAGGTACGGGGAAGGGTCGCGCACAGCTCGTGGATCCGCCCCGGGGAGTGACGGTGGTGCTGCCAGAAGCCGAACAGACAGTCCACCAGGACCACCGGCCGCGCCGCCGCAACGGAGCGCAGGACGAGGTCGGCGTCCATCACGGAGACGACCTGGTCGCTGTTCTCCAGCAGCCGGTCGAGGAGCGCGGCTCCGTTTCCGTACGGATCGGTGAGTTCGTGGACGCCGTCGAAGGCGGTGGCGTTGCGGCGGGCGAACTCCGCCGCGATCCCGTCTCCTACGAACACCCGCTCGTGTCCTGGGAGCAGCCGGGAGACGGCGACGAGTACGGAGGCCGGGCCGAAGCCGCAGTTCTGGGCGCCCATCAGGATGCGCATGACGCTTCAGCCGAGAGCAGGTTGCGCGCCGGCCAGGACTGCCGCGAGCTGCGCGGCGAAGGGGGCGGGCTGCGTGGCGTAGCCTGCGTGCCCGCCGGGGAACTCCGTCACTTCCCGGCCGAGCTGTTGCGCGAGGACCGTCACCGGCCGGTGCACGTCGTGGGTGCGCGATCCCTCGCCCCCGGCCGGGACGACCCGGTCCGCCACGACCGCCAGGGCGGTGACGTCGGGCACGCAGCGGGTGGACGGCAGCAGCACGTGGGAGAGGAAGTACACACTGTTGTCGGCTGCTTCGGGGAGCGGTGGGGAGGGTCTGCCGCTGAAGATGACCCGGAGCCTGTCCAGAGCTGCCGGGACGCCTTCTCTGCGGAACGTCGCGTACACCTCCTCGAAGAACACAGCGTGCCGTGCCGCGTCCGGCAACAGCCCCATGGCAGGTGGCTCGTGGACGACCACCAGCCGGACCCTCTGCGGATCACGGACCAAGAGCTCCAGGGCGATCAGGCCCCCTGCGCAACTGCCGAACACCCGCACCGTTGCCTCGCCGGCCGTTGCCTCGCCGGCCCGGGTGAGGTGAGCGAGCAGACGGGCGGCGTCGTCGGCCTGGGTGCCGAGCCACGGTTCGGCCGGCGGCCCGTTGAGGGTGCTGCGAGAGATACCGCGTGGGTCGTACGTGACGACGCGGTGGCAGGGTGCGAGCTCGTCGGCCAGATCCCGGAAGACCTCGGCGTCGGAGGCGCCGCCCGGAATGAGCAGCAGCAGCGGTCCGGTGCCGCGTACTTCGAAGTAAAGCCTTGCGCCCGGCACGGCCAGTGTGCCGCTCTCCACCGTGTTCATTTCTCCTTCTCTCCAGCTCCCTCCGGCGCGGGCCCTGGGGATGCCGAAGGGCGGCACGAGACTACGCCTGGCACGGCCGGCGCGGGTAGGCGTGCGGCCCGGGGCGCACGCGGGGCCCGCGGACCGGGGCACCGCTCGTCGCTCCGGCGCGCCTGTCTGCGGGCTGTAGGGCTGGGGCATCGATTGCCCCATGGTGCTCAGTGTGAGGAGAGCCGCGGTGGCGGTCGGCGGGAAGCGGCTGCGGGCGGTCGCCCTGGCGGCCACCGTACTGTTCGGCGTGGCCGCCCCGGCTCCGGCATCCGCCGACCCCCGGGATCCCGGCCTGTTGCAGTGCCAGGGCACCGAATCCGTCAGCTACCAACCGGGGATCATCCTCCGGGCCCGCCCCATCCACATCACGGTCGACGGGCGCTTCGCCTCCTGCGCCGGTGGTGACGGCACGGTGAAGAGCGGTGGGTACCACGAGGAGATCACGCTGGTCACGGGATGCAACAACCTTCTGGAAGGGTTCCGGTCCCGCCGGACCTACACCTGGAACACCGATCGGAGCACCGATGACGCCGGCCCACGGCACAGCAGTGACTCCAGCACTGCCGACATCAGTGGCAGCAGCACAGCGGTAGTGGGCCAGGTGGTCACCCCGGTCACCGGCACGGTCACCGACGGCCGCTTCCAGGGCCACAGCCTGCTCCAGGTCATCCCCCTGCCCCAGCCGAGCGCCTTGCAGTGCCTTGGCGACGGTCTCACCGGCACCACCGGAGTGACGACCCTGACGATCCTTTAGCGGCAACCGCTAACGCGATTCCTTGCGCATCAAGGCATCCTTGGGAGACATTCAGCGGACGTGCGTGGTGGGTGCCGGGGTCAGTTTGGCTCCGTTGAGCCGTGTTTCCCCGGGAAGGTCCCACCACAGCTCCCCGCCGGGCAGCAGGTAGGGAACCAGCCCGTAGACATCACCGCCGAATTCCAGCGCGTCGGCGACCTCACACAGATACGCCGCCAACGACGGCCATCCATCGCGGAGGCAGCCGGTTCCGTCGTGGGCGGTCGTCCCCAGCCGACCCCAGTGGGCACCGTCTCGCACGTCGATGACCTGAGCGTCCCCGTCACTGGCCGCCCACGGAATCCAGTCCCGGTGCCACCACGGTTCGTCCTCGCCCTCGTCCTCGTTCGCTTCGCGCAGGTCCCGGTCCGAACCCGCGATGCTCTCGTTCAGGCTCCAGAACTCGGCGATCCGCTTGACCGACAGCGGCGACTGGACCGGGAGGATCGTCTTCGAGCTCGTGACTCCGTCGTGGCAGGCAAGGGAGTCCAGCAGGTCGGAAGGAAACCGCACTCCCATCTCCGTCTGTGCCGCCTCGATGCCGTCCAGGTCGGCGGGGCCGGCCAGCACGGCGAACGTTGCCGGTGCCTGAGCACGCAGCCAGGCGTCGATGCGGGCCCAAGAGGACCGTACAGAGGTATCCGAGGACGACATGGACGCGATTCTGCTATACGGCATTGACAAAAGGCAGGCCGGTCCGGCCGGGGAAGGCGCCGGAAAGGCCGCCGGCCGGGGTTCCGGCCGACGGCTTGAGGGGGGTATGGAGCGCGGGCCGCTACGGATCCGGCCCGGCGGTTCTGCTGCTTGAACAATCTGCTACTTGAACAAGCGGTCGCTGCTGGTGGCCATGCGGTGGGTGGCCCCGTGGCGGTTCACCCAGTCACGGACGAGTTTGACGGCGTTGGCGCACTGCCAGCTGTTGTCGTACTCGCGCACTCCGGTGAAGGCGCCGTAGCCGGCGATGATGCCGTCCACGCGCGCGTCGCCCAGGAGTTTGTCGACGTACCACGGGTCGTTGTAGGTGGTCGTCCAGGACAGCGTGGCGGCGAGCCGTCCGGCGGCGCGGTCCGCGGCGCCCTTCTTCAGTTCCGCGCACGTGTTGTAGCCGGCCTCCGTGCAGTTGCCGAATCCCTTGGTGATGTCGCTGTCGCCGTAGTCCATCGCCCGGCGACCGTTCGGGAATCCGGAACCGGACCGGTTGAAGGCGCCCAGCACCTGATCGCGGGTCCCGGTCGTCGTGATGCCCTCCAGTTTGCCGAGCTTGCCTTCCAGGCTCTTCCAGCCCCTGCCGCCGACGTCCGGAGTGCTGCCGCCGTGGTACTCGTAGAAACCGTAGAGCACTTGGATTCCGGCGGCCGTCAGCCGCTGCGCCTTGTCGCGCAGTCCGGCGACGCTGCACGTACGGTTCGGCGCTTCTCCGCAGTAGTTCGGGTCCTTGATGTCCAGCCAGACCAGCGACAGCCGGCGCCCCGCCCCGGCGTTGGAGAGAATGCGGTCGATCATGCTGTCGAAGCTGGGGCCCAGCCGGTTCTCACCGGCCGAGGAGCAGTCGTGGTAGGCGCGCCATTCGTTCGGGTTCCACCAGGCACAGACGTCGATCTCGATGGCGTTGGCGCCGTGGTTGAGCGCGGCGTCGACGCCGTCGAGGGTGTCGACCCGGTGCGCTATCGCGTAGATCGCCTGACGCTGATCGGCCGCGGCCGCCGGGGTCGTACTGAGCGCGGTGACCCCGATGATCCCGCACAGTGCCGCTAACAGCGCCAGTGCCCTCCGCGGGCCGGCACCACGTCGAAGATGAGTGATCAAGACAGTTACTCCTTCGTGTCGCTGTCCTGAAGCGGAATGCCGATCTCATCAACTACGCCTTGACATATGATAAATGGGTGATGAATGTAATCCGGGCAGGGATGCACTTAGCGCAAGGCGACCGGCGTAGGCGAACTCCGTGACGCCCCGCCCGACCCCACCGTCAGGGAGCCCCGTGCTGGAACGCGCGGCGGTACGTCGTAGGCGGAATGCCGACGGCGTCACGGAACCGGGCACGCATGTTGGCACCGCTGCCGAGGCCGCACCGGGTGGCGATCTGTTCCACCTGGAGGTCGGTGGTCTCCAGGAGTTCTCGCGCGCGGTTGATGCGGGCGGTCAGGAGCCATTGGTGCGGGCTGACGCCGGTCTCCTGGCGCCATAGACGGGTCAGGGTGCGTGGCGAGACGCCGGCGTGGCCGGCGAGCTCGGGGATGGTGAGGTCCCCTTCGAGGCCGCGCAGGGCCCACTCCCGGGTGCCGGCGAGCGTGGTGGCCCTGGGGGCGGGGAGGCTCCTCGTGATGTATTGGGCCTGTCCGCCGGCACGGTGCGGGGAAGCGACGATTTCCCTGGCGATGTCGTTCGCGACGGCTGCGCCGAGGTCTTTACGGACCAGGTGCAGACACAGGTCGATGCCGGCGGTGACGCCCGCGGACGTCAGGATGGTGTCGTTGTCGATGTAGAGGACGTTCCGGTCGACGCGCAGCAGAGGGTAGAGCTCTTCGAGGTCATCCGCGCTGGCCCAGTGGGTGGTGACGGTGCGGCCGTCGAGCAGCCCGGCCGCGGCGACGGCGAAAGCGCCCGTGCAGATCGAGGCGATGCGGATCCCGGCGCGGCCGGCGAGCTTGAGAGCGGCCCTCACCCGTGGGTGCGGGGGCCGCCGGTAGTCCTCGAAGCCCGGGACGATGACCGTGTCCGCTTCGGCGAGCGCTTCGAGTCCCGCCGTCAGCCCGAGGGTGAATCCGGCGCTGGTGGTCACGGCCCCCTCGGTGTCTCCGCACACGGTGAGCTCGTAAGGGGTGTTCGGACGGGCGTTGAAGATCTGGGTGGGGATTCCCAGATCTATGGGCAGCACGCCGTCCACCGCCAGAACCGCGACGCGGTGCTTGTTCATGGCCGCAATGTTATGGCCGACACTCATTCGCCGGGAGGGCCGGTACCTGCCCTGTCCGTCGGTGCCTTGGGTGGACCTCGACAAATCCCCTGCTCAGGCCGCGGTTTGTGCGGCCGGAGCAGGGCGGTCCATCCACACCAACCTTGGCCCGAAAAATGCGCACGCCGGCAGATGAGCCGTGTCCTGAAAGGACGGGTCTGGAGAAGAATCGGATCCCGAGCGCGGGGACAACCAGCTCCACACATCGGTGGAGCGGTCCGGGCCCCGGCCGTGGACGAGGAACTGACGATGACTTCGCAACATGTGGTGGGCCGCTTCATCGACGTGCAGGGTGGCCGGGTGTACGCCCACGTCCGCGAGGGTGACGGCCCGGCGCTGATCTTCCTGCACTACTGGGGAGGCTCACGGCGCACCTGGGTCCCGGTGCTGGAGCGGCTGGCCCCCGGGCAGGGCTTCGTGGCCTACGACCAGCGCGGATGGGGCGACTCCGCGGGCGTGCCGGGACCTCATGACCTGGAGCAGCTCGCGGACGACGCGCAGCGGGTCATCGACGCGCTCGGATGCTCCCGCCATGTGCTCGTCGGACATTCCATGGGCGGCAAGGTGGCTCAGATGCTGGCCGCGCGCCGGCCCGAGGGCCTGGCCGGAGTCGTCCTCGTGGCACCCGCGCCGCCCGCGCCGGCCGGGGTGACCGAGCAGGTGCAGGAGGCGGTTTCCCACGCCTACGACAACGAAGAGGCGGTTCTTCGAAGCATCGACCTGATGCTGACCCACGGCGGGCTGTCTCCCGAGCTGCGCCGGCAGGTGGTCGAGGACAGTCTGCGCGGCGACGACCAGGCCCGCCTCGCGTGGCCGCGCCGGGGCCTGGTCCAGGACGTGTCGGCCGGCATCGGAGCCATCGACGTGCCGGTGCTGGTTCTCGCGGGCAGCCACGACAAGGTCGACCCGCCGGCCGTGCTCGCCGACCACCTGCTGCCGCTCATCCCGACCGCCTCGCTGACCGTCCTCGAGGACACCGGGCACCTCTCGCCCCTTGAGGTGCCCGACCAGGTGGCAACGCACATCGGCGCGTTCGTCGCCCGGTTGTAGGCGGCGTCCTCACGGTTCTCCCGCCGCGCGTCCGCCCCGCCCCACGCCTCTTGAGGAGTTGCCTCCATGTCCCCCACCAAGGTCATCGCCCTTCCCGTGCTCGGCCGGCACGCCGTCAACGCCTACCTGCTGCTGGGCAGGCACCCGATCATCGTCGACGCCGGAACACCCGGCAGCGGTCGGCTGATTCACCGTCAAGTCGCCGCGCACGGCGTGGACCCCACGGACGTCCGACTGATCGTCATCACCCACGGGCACATCGACCACTTCGGCTCCGCCGCAGAACTCAGCCGGCTGACCGGCGCACCGATAGCCGCCCACATCGCCGACCTCGGCGCCTACCGAGCGGGCCGGGCCGGTCAGCCGTACCTGCCCACAGGACTGTTCGGACGGTTCTTCGCCCGCACCTCGAAGGCCCGCGAAACCGCCGAGCCGTTCGAACCGGACGTACTCATCCGTGGCGAGACCCACCTGTCGGACTTCGGTGTCGCGGCCCGCATCATGCCCACTCCGGGCCACACCGCCGGCTCCGTCTCCGTCCTCACCGACAACGGCGACCTGGTGGCCGGGGACCTCGTGGCCACCCCGTTGCTGGGCTTCGTCAAGGGACGGCCCGCCAACCCGCCCTTCCACGACGACCGGCTCGGCAACCTGGCGAGCCTGCGCGAGATGCCGGCCCTCGGCCCCACCAAGCTCCACGTCGGCCACGGCGCGCCCCTCGACCCCGGCCGCGTGGGCCGCTGGGCGGCCGCCGAGCAGCAACGGCTCGACCGCCTCGCGGCCCGGGGACGTCTGCGTACCAACGAAACGGCCGTGGCATGACTTCGGGTACGCGACGGCCGCCTCGCCGATGAGGTCCTTCTCGCCGATGAGGTCCGCCGCGCCGTGCCGTCCGCATGTGGGAACGTCCCGCATCCGCGCCTGCGGAAGGCCCAAGATGAGGTGAGCCGAGACGCGATGACGAGGAGCGTGCACACGGTGGACGTGGACCAGGAGAACGTGAGCGCCACGCTGACTGTCGCCGCGCCTGCCGCGAAGGTGTTCGCGGTGCTGGCGGACCCGACGACGCATTGCGCGATCGATGGCACCGGATGGGTTCAGAGAGCCGTCGACCGGGCGCCGCTGACCGAGGCGGGGCAGGTCTTCCGGATGGGCATGTATCACCCCGGCCATCCGAACGGTAACTACCAGGTGGCCAACCAGGTCCAGGTGATCGACCCCCCGCGCGCCATCAGCTGGCTGACGGGGGAGGAGAAGGACGACGGTCACCTGGAGTTCGGCGGCTGGTTCTGGCGTTACGACCTTGCGCCGCTCGGCCCGTCCGAGACCGAGGTCACGCTCACCTACGACTGGTCGGCGGTGCCGCAGTCCATCCGGGAGTACCTCCAGTTCCCGCCGTTCGGCCCGGAGCATCTCAGCAACTCGCTGCACCACCTGGCCGAGCTCGTCTCCGGAACGTGATAGCCGAACCGGCCGAAGTCGCCGATCGTCGCCGTCGTAGAGCGAGCCCATGCCCACACTGGGCCGAGTGCGAGCCTCGGGCCGCGACGGTCGACCCCGGCGAATATTCCGTGCCGTGCCGCCGGTGGACGTGCAGACTCGCTCCATGACGGACATGCGGGCATTCCGGGACGCGGTGGACAGCTGGGCAAATGGCGGCCCCGGCGACGCGGCGAGGGCACTGGCTGTGCAGCTGGGGGTACGGACAGCGGTGCTGCTGGAAGGGCCGAGCGACCTCGCGGCCGTCGAAGCCTTGGCCGCACGGCGGGGACGGGACCTTGCCGCCGAGGGCGTGTGCGTCGTGCCGATGGGCGGGGCGATGAGCGTCGGCCGCTACGCCGGCCTCCTCGGGCCGCCCGGCCTCGGCCTCCGCCTGACAGGGCTGTGCGACGAAGGCGAGCAGCGTTTCTACGCCCGTGGACTGAAGCGGGCAGGGGCACCGCACGGCGGCTTCTTCGTATGCGTGAGGGACCTGGAGGACGAGCTCATCCGCGCGCTGGGCACGGCAAGGGTCGAGGAGATCGTCCGGGCCGAAGACGACCTCCGTGCGTGGCAGACCTTCCTGCGTCAGCCCGCACAGCACGGCCGTGCCCGCCACCAGCAGTTGCGGCGCTTCCTCGGTACGAAGAAGGGCCGCAAGATCCGCTACGGCCGTCTCCTCGTAGATGCCCTCGACCTCGGCCTCGAACAAGTGCCGACCCCGCTCGACGATCTCCTCACGAGCCTCTGAGCGAAGGTCCGGCGCGGTGGCGACAGCAGCGGCGCGGTGGTCCTGCACGATCTCATCGATGGCCTTCAGTATCGCGTCCGTTCCGACGAGCAGCTCCCCGGCCGGCTGCGCGGCCCATCCGTTCCTGCCGCGAATCCTGACGGAACCCATACGGGGATGACCGATCATGCTTGCTCCGGGCCTGTTTAGGCTGACCGGGCATTGTTGATCTTTCTTGTGAAGTAGGTGCGCCTTATGAAGCCGGTCCGCGTTTCTGCCGTTGCCGTCGCAGCTGTCCTGGCCCCGGTCGTTCTGCTCTCCTCCCCGGCCATGGCCGACGGAGCCGCCGGACGCGGAACGGTCGCATCCGCCACCGCCTCCGCATCCCCGGCGGCGAAGGACTACTCGCACATGTCGATGGACGACCTGCGGGTCGAGGTCCTCTCTCTCATGGGCAAGAGCCCCGAGGGCTCCTCGATGCGGCTTTACGGCAACCGCGCCCTCAACAAGGGCACGGCCGAGGCCCTCATCGAGTTCCTGCAGGTGACCCAGTACACGGCGCAGGAGGAGGACGATCGCTTCGCCGTCCTGGCCATCCTGGGGAAGAACCCCGGCCGCTCGGTGAAGGAGGCCGCCAGCAAGGCCCTCGACGGCAACGCCGCGGGCCTGCGTTACTTCCTGGAGACAGGCCGGGAGAAGGCCCAGGAGCAGGACGATCGTTTCGCCATCCTCCGCCTGATGGCCCAGAACCCGAGCGAGAAGTTCCGCACGGCCGCCAGCAAGGCCCTCGACGGCGGTCCGGCGGCCGTGCGTCAGTTCCTCGAAGTCGGCCAGTACCAGGTCCACTGACCTGTCCGCTGACCGTGCTACCGGGGATAGGTTCACACGCCGCTCGGCGCCGCCGCCAGGTGTGCGACGAGCGCGTCCGCGACCGTCCCCGCCGCGTTCGGCGTGAGGTTGTGGCCCATTCCGGGGACCATCAGCAGCCGGGCCCCGGCGATCTCCTGGGCGATGAGCCGGCCGTGGCCGGGCTTGACCGGTTCGGCGGTCCCCTCGACGACAAGCGTGGGGGCGGTCACCCGGGCCAGGGCGCCCACCGGCTCGAACTCCGGGGCGGCCATCCCGGCGAGGCGGTGGTTGGTCGCGGTCCGGGGGTCGCGCATGCGGTCGTGGAGCCGCTCCTCCAGGCGGCGCTGGGCGTCCTCGTCGAAGTCGGCCGCGCCCTCCCGGCCGTGGAGGACGCGCGCCATTCCGACCTGGAAGTCGACGGCCTCGGCCCGGGTGGCGGGCGGCGGGCCGGCGGCGGCGTTCCGGAGGAAGGCGAGGAACTCCGGCTCCGGCTCGGGCAGGGCGCCCTCCGGCTGCGGTTCGCCCATGAGGGCCCGTATGAGCACCTGCCCCTCGCGGGCGCCCAGGGGCGAGGAGCCGATCACCGTGAGGCTGGCGACGGCGGCCGGGTGGTCGGCCGCGATCCACTGCGCGATCAGCCCGCCCGCCGAGTGGCCCACGAGGTGGGCCGAGGCGAGCCCCAGGGCGTCCATCAGCCCGAGCGCGTCGTCCTTCAGATCGGCCCAGGTGTACGGGTGCTCCTCGAAATCGCGGGCGGTCGAGCGGCCCACGTCCCGGTGGTCGTAGCGCACGACCCGGTACCCGGCCGCCGCGATCCGTCCCACGAACTCGTCGGGCCACAGCAGGCCTTGGGCCATCGAGCCGGCGATGAGCAGCACCGGCGGGTGCACGGGGTCGCCGAACTCCTCCGTCCACAGCTCGACGCCGTTGGCCTCGACCATGCGTCCTGTCACTGCCGTCTCCCACGCCTTCGATTCCGCCGGCATACCGTCCCCGTTCTCCGGTCCGTTCGTTTCCCGTCCGCTCGTGCCGCGAACGAGGACAACTCTGCCGGGTGGGATCACCGGTGCCATCCGTAGGACCACTGGTACTCCACCGGGGGAGCACCGGGCGTCACCGCAGCAGGTGGGCCAGCTCGGTCCGCGAGCTGATGCCGAGCTTGGATACACCTTGTACAGGTGGTACTCGACGGTGCGCGGGCTGAGGAAGAGACGGGCCGCGACATCCCGGTTGCTCACGCCCTCGGCGACGAGCCGGGCGATGCGCAGCTCTTGCGCGGTGAGCCCGTCGAGGGCCGCGGGGCCGTTCGGGCCGGCCGTCTCCCCGGCCGCTCGCAGCTCCCCCCGCGCACGGCGCTCCCACGGCAGCGCTCCCATGCGGTGGAACGCCTCCGCCGCTCGGCGCAGATGGGGCCGTGCCTCGCCGACGCGGCGGTCCCGGCGCAGCCGCTCGCCCAGGAGCAGCTCCGTGCGGGCCCGGTCGTACGCGGTGGCGTCCTGGTCACCGTCGGCGGCGAGGAGTTCGAGTGCCTTCCTGAACAGTCCGGGCGCCTCGGCGTCGTCGGCGACCAGGGCCCGGCAGCGGGCCACCAGTGCCCGCGCGCGGGGCGAGGCCGCTTCGGCGGACCACTGCCCGAGGAACTCCGCGGCGGTGCCGGCCGCCGCGCGGTCCCCGGCGGCGACGGCCGCCTCCACGCGGTCGGCGGCCGACCCCCAGACCACCATGTGGTGACCCGCGCCGGGTCCGGCGGACGCGAGGGCGGTGAGCCGTTCGTGGGCCTGGCCGAAGCGGCCGAGGCCCAGGTCCAGCAGGCCGAGCGCGTACGAGGCCACGCCGGCGCGCAGGCCCAGGCGGTGCGGGATGGCAATGGCCAGCGCCTCCTGGGCGCGGGCCCGGCACGCGTCCTCCTGCCCGAGCACGGCCGCGCAGACCGCGAGGTTGGCGAGGTGGGCGGCCACGGAGTTGTCGAGGCCGGTCTCCCGGGCGAGGGCCAGCCCCTCCTCGGACAGCGCGGCGCTGAGCGCGAAGCCGCTGTTCATGCGCTCGGCCGTGGCGGCGTGCTCCAGGACGACGGGCAGCGTCCCCACCATGCCGGAGACGCGGGCGACACGGCCGGCGCGGGCGCCGTAGCGGGCAGCAGCATCGCTCTCCCCGAGCAAGCTGGCGGCGGCCGCCGCCCACAGCAACCGCGCGGCGGGGCTCTCCAGGGCAGAGCCGGGGCCGGCGGGGACCGGGCGGGTGGAGCTGACGGAACCGTGGCCGTCGTACGCCGCGGCATCGCGGCCGGAGCCGTCATGAGCCGGACCGTCGTACGCGGTGGTGTCCTCGCCCGGCAGATCCGGGGGCTCCAGAAAGTCCGGAAGCTCCGGGAGCCCCGGAAGCTCCGGAAGATCTGGGAGAGCAGCCAAGGCCCTGCGCAGCAGGTGCGTGCCGCGGTCGGCGTCGCCGTCGTAGAGCGCGCCCATGCCCGTCAAGACGTCGCGCAGGAACGCGTCGCCCGTATCCTCCGGCACCCCCGGCGGAGCCGTCACCGTGGCCGCCCGGCGGCCGATGCGCACCGCGGCCCCGGTGTCGCCGACAAGCGAGGCGGCCTCGCCGGCGTCGGCGAGCAAGGCGAGCACGATCCGCCGGGTCGCGTGGGCTTGCTCCTCCGGACCGCCGCCCCCGGCCGCTTCCGCTGCCGACAGCAGCGTGCGCAGGGCCTCGGCGGCGTTGCCCGAGGACAGTTCGAACCTGGCGTCGAGCCGGGCGATCTCTGCTCGCAGCAGGGGCTCGCGGGCGAGTTCGCGGGCCGCGGCGAGGGCCGAGTGGGCCCGGCCCGGGCGGCCGCCGAGCCACGCGGCGGTGGCGGTGCCGGTCAGCCGGCGGGCGCGGACCGCAGGGTCGGGGGTCAGGGC
>NZ_PXWG01000019.1 GCF_003011965.1 Streptosporangium nondiastaticum | reverse complement strand
GGACTCGCCGCGGCCGGACCGCGCGGCGGAACTGCTGGATGGCGCGGAACGGCGGCCGGGTCCCGGCTGCTGCGCCGCGCGCCTGGCCGCGGCTCGTCCGCCGCCCTGAGGCTGCTGCGGCGGCTTGCGGCGGTGCTCGCTCATCGAACGACTACTCCTCGGGCAGGCACTATCGCCTGGAAGCGGCAGGTGGCTTGCGTTCCCCCCGATGCGCCGGACGGCTGCCTGAGGCAACCGGGCGCATTGCATACGGGACGAGGACGCCTGTCGCCGTCACTCGGTTCCCGCTGGTCTGCATGGCGCACAGACTACGCACGGCCAAATCGCGCCGACTCCGGATGTTCACTCCAATTCAGGCAGGTTGTGTCCCACGAATCGGTGATGTGACCTCGTTCACCGTGCCCCCTCTTGTCGCGTGCAGGTGGCCGTTCTATCGTCTGGATGTATCGAGTCGATACATCAGCTCGGCATAAAGGTCGGCTCGGCGTCGGCAAAAGGGACCAAAAAGGGACTAGGGATCACAAGGACTAGGCTGTGTGCGACAAGGAGGCGAAACATGAGCAGACGCTCCGGCATCCTCGAGTTCGCCGTCCTCGGCCTGCTCCGCGAGTCCCCGATGCACGGCTACGAGCTGCGGAAACGCTTGAACACCTCGCTCGGGGTGTTCCGTGCGTTCAGCTACGGCACCCTCTACCCCTGCCTGAAGGCCCTCGTGGCGAACGGCTGGCTGGTCGAGGAGCCCGGGAGCGCTCCGGAGGACGCTCGTGCGGCGTCCCTGGCCGGACGACGAGCGAAGATCGTCTACCGCCTGACGGCAGAGGGCAAGGAGCACTTCGAGGAGCTCCTCGCCCACACGGGTCCGGACACGTGGGAGGACGAGCACTTCGCCGCCCGCTTCGCGTTCTTCGGGCAGACCTCGCGGGACGTACGGATGCGCGTGCTGGAAGGCCGCCGCAGCCGTCTGGAGGAGCGCCTGGAGAAGATGCGCGCCTCCCTGGCCCGCACCCGGGAACGGCTGGACGACTACACCCTCGAGCTTCAGCGGCACGGCATGGAATCCGTGGAGCGCGAGGTCCGCTGGCTGAACGAGCTGATCGAGAGCGAGCGGGCCGGGCGTGACAAGCGCACCGGTCCGGACCAGTGAGCCCTGCACTCCGCAGGGCTTCGTCGAGTACTAACAGGGAGCAACCGGAATGGGTTCGGTTCGCGTAGCCATCGTCGGCGTGGGCAACTGCGCCGCCTCGCTGGTGCAGGGCGTCGAGTACTACAAGGACGCCGACCCGAACGGCCGCGTGCCGGGTCTGATGCACGTGCAGTTCGGCGACTACCACGTGGGTGACGTCGAGTTCGTCGCCGCCTTCGACGTCGACGCGAAGAAGGTCGGCCTCGACCTCGCGGACGCCATCGGCGCCAGCGAGAACAACACCATCAAGATCTGCGACGTGCCCGCGTCCGGCGTCACCGTCCAGCGCGGCCACACCCTCGACGGCCTCGGCAAGTACTACCGCGAGACCATCGAGGAGTCCGCCGAGGCTCCCGTCGACGTCGTCCAGGTCCTCAAGGACAAGCAGGTCGACGTCCTGGTGTGCTACCTCCCCGTGGGTTCCGAGGACGCCGCGAAGTTCTACGCGCAGTGCGCCATCGACGCCAAGGTCGCGTTCGTCAACGCCCTCCCGGTCTTCATCGCCGGCACCAAGGAGTGGGCGGACAAGTTCACCGAGGCCGGTGTCCCGATCGTCGGTGACGACATCAAGTCGCAGGTCGGCGCCACCATCACGCACCGCGTGATGGCCAAGCTGTTCGAGGACCGGGGCGTCATCCTGGACCGCACGATGCAGCTGAACGTCGGCGGCAACATGGACTTCAAGAACATGCTGGAGCGCGACCGCCTGGAGTCGAAGAAGATCTCCAAGACGCAGGCCGTCACCTCCCAGATCCCCGACCGCGACCTGGGCGAGAAGAACGTCCACATCGGTCCCTCGGACTACGTGGCCTGGCTCGACGACCGCAAGTGGGCCTACGTCCGCCTCGAGGGCCGCGCCTTCGGTGACGTCCCGCTGAACCTGGAGTACAAGCTCGAGGTCTGGGACTCCCCGAACTCCGCCGGTGTCATCATCGACGCCGTCCGCGCCGCGAAGATCGCCAAGGACCGCGGCATCGGCGGCCCGATCCTCTCCGCCTCCTCGTACTTCATGAAGTCGCCGCCGGTGCAGTACTTCGACGACGAGGCCCGCGAGAACGTCGAGAAGTTCATCAAGGGCGAGGTCGAGCGCTAAGCGTTCCGCTTCCGTTCCCCTCCTCGCGCAGGTCCCCGGGTTGTCCGCCCGGGGACCTGCGCGTTGTGTGAGGCTGTGACCATGCCCGTTGTGCGTGATCTTCGCGTCCTGCTCCGCCTTCGCGATTTCCGCCGCCTGCTGGCTGTCCGGCTCCTCTCCCAGGCCGCCGACGGGGTCTACCAGGTCGCGCTCGCCACCTACGTGGTCTTCTCCCCGGAGAAGCAGGCGTCCCCGACGGCGATCGCCTCGGCCATGGCCGTGCTCCTCCTGCCGTACTCCCTGCTGGGCCCCTTCGCCGGGGTGCTCCTGGACCGCCGGCGCCGCCGCCAGGTCCTGCTCCACGGCAACCTGCTGCGCACGGCCCTCGCCACGGTCACCGCCGTGCTCATCGTCGCGCGCGTCCCCGACTGGCTCTTCTACGTCTCCGCCCTGTCGGTCACCGCGGTCAACCGCTTCGTGCTCGCCGGGCTCTCCGCCTCCCTGCCGCGCGTGGTCGACTCGCGCGAGCGGCTGGTCATGGCCAACGCGCTCTCCCCCACCGCCGGGACGCTGGCGGCCACCGCGGGCGGCGGCCTCGCCTTCGCCGTGCGCCTGGCCGCCCCCGCGGGCACGGGGGCCGACGCCCTGGTCGTCCTGCTCGGCGCGAGCCTCTACCTGTGCGCCGCGATGTCCTCGCTGCTGATGCCCATCGATCTGCTCGGCCCTGACACACCGGTCGCCCGCCGGCTGGGCGAGGCCCTGACCGGCACCGCGCGCGGCCTGGCCGCGGGCCTGCGCCACCTCGCCGAGCGCCGCACGGCCGCCCACGCGCTCGGCGCCATGGCCCTGATGCGCTTCTGCTACGGCGCCCTGACCGTCACCGTGCTGATGCTCTGCCGCTACGCGTGGGCCGGCACCGAGTCCGCGGGCCTGGCCCTGCTGGGGCTCGCCGTCGCGGTATCGGGAGCGGGGTTCTTCGTGGCGGCCCTCGTCACCCCCTGGGCGGTGTCCCGGCTGGGCCGCCTCGGCTGGATGATCGCCTGCGCGGCCGCCGCGGCGGTGCTGGAACCCGCGCTCGGCCTGCCCTTCGAGCGCGTGCCCATGCTGATCGCCGCCTTCGTCCTCGGCCTCGTCACCCAGGGCGCGAAGATCGCCACGGACACGATCGTCCAGGCCGCGGTGGACGACGCCTTCCGGGGCCGGATCTTCTCCCTCTACGACGTCCTCTTCAACGTCGCCTTCGTGGGTGCGGCCGGGGTGGCGGCCCTGATGCTGCCGCCCGACGGCCGCTCGGGCCTGCTGGTGTCCGCCGTCGCCGTGCTCTACGCGGTGGTCGCCGTCGCGCTCGCGGGCCTCCGGCGGCGCGCGGACGCATAGGACGAGGGCCGTGGTGTTTCACGTGAAACACCACGGCCCTCGGTTTCACGTGAAACAGGCACGTGCCGGAGCGGTCAGCCCTGAGCCGCCCACCACTCCTTGAGCGCGGCGACGGCCTCGTCGTGAGACATCGGGCCGTGCTCCAGCCGCATCTCCAGCATGTGCTTGTACGCCTTGCCGACCTGCGGGCCGGGGCCCACGCCCAGGATCTCCATGATCTGGTTGCCGTCCAGATCCGGCCGGATCGCGTCCAGCTCCTCCTGCTCCTGCAGGCGGGCGATGCGCTCCTCCAGACCGTCGTACGCCCGGGAGAGCGCATTGGCCTTGCGCTTGTTGCGCGTCGTGCAGTCGGAGCGGGTCAGCTTGTGGAGCCGGTCCAGCAGGGGGCCCGCGTCCCGCACGTACCGGCGCACGGCGGAGTCGGTCCACTCACCGGTGCCGTAGCCGTGGAAGCGCAGGTGCAGCTCCACCAGCTTGGTGACGTCCTTCACCAGCTCGTTGGAGTACTTGAGCTTGGTCATGCGCGCCTTGGTCATCTTGGCGCCCACCACCTCGTGGTGGTGGAAGGAGACACGGCCGTCCTTCTCGAAGCGGCGCGTCCGCGGCTTGCCGATGTCGTGCAGCAGGGCGGCGAGGCGCAGCACCAGGTCGGGGCCGCCGCCGGGCTGGTCGCGCGGGGCCTCCAGGGCGATGGCCTGCTCCAGGACGGTGAGCGTGTGCTCGTAGACGTCCTTGTGGCGGTGGTGCTCGTCGCGCTCCAGGCGCAGGGCGGGCAGCTCGGGCAGGACCAGGGCGGCGAGCCCGGTGTCGACGAGCAGCTTCAGGCCCTTGCGCGGGTGGTCGGAGAGGATCAGCTTGTTGAGCTCGTCCCGGACCCGCTCGGCGGAGACGATCTCCAGCCGGCCGGACATCTCCGTCATCGCGGTGACGACCTCGGGCGCGACCTCGAAGTCGAGCTGTGCGGCGAAGCGGGCGGCCCGCATCATGCGCAGCGGGTCGTCGGAGAAGGACTCCTCCGGGGTGCCGGGGGTGCGCAGGACGCGCGCGGCGAGGTCCTCCAGGCCGTTGTGCGGGTCGATGAACTCCTTCTCCGGCAGCGCGACGGCCATGGCGTTCACCGTGAAGTCGCGGCGGACGAGGTCTTCCTCGATGGAGTCGCCGTAGGAGACCTCCGGCTTGCGGGAGGTCCGGTCGTAGGCTTCCGACCGATATGTCGTGACCTCAATATCGAAGTCCGCTTTGCGGCAGCCGACGGTGCCGAAGGCGATGCCGACCTCCCAGACGGCGTCCGCCCAGGGCCGGACGATCTTCAGGACGTCCTCGGGGCGGGCGTCCGTCGTGAAGTCCAGGTCGTTGCCGAGCCGGCCGAGCAGCGCGTCCCGTACGGATCCGCCGACCAGGGCAAGCGTGAACCCGGCTTCCTGGAATCGGCGGGCGAGGTCGTCGGCCACGGGGGAGACCCGCAGGAGCTCGCTCACGGCACGGCGCTGCACGTGGTTGAGCTCGTTGGTCGACGACTGGGTCAGGCTGTCATTGTTGGCGTTCGGCACAACAGAAGAGGGTACGTGGCTGCGCGCCCCGGGGCCTCCCGGTTACGGACGCATGGCGCAGGCCACACAAAGCGGGCGCAGCTGGGACATCGGGCCGACTGCGCGATCTTGTGGAGCGGTCCACGGCACTTCGTCACAGCGGGCCTCGTTACCATTCGTGGACGCACAACCGACGACCACTGACGACGACGAGGGACGGGCGAGCGCGTGGCCGAGGCGGCAGAGATCCAGGAGACCACCTCCGCTTCTGCCTGCCGGTTGTCCCGGCTCCTCACGGCGCTGCTGACGGGCGCGGCGCTGCTGTTCGGACTGGTGCAGCTGCCGGGCGCACAGCCCGCCCGCGCCGAGTCCGCCGGTTCCCGCCAGGTCGACGTCTCCATCAACACGCTGACCCCCGTCGCGCCGAAGCCGGACGACACGCTCACCGTCTCGGGCACCGTCACCAACAACGGCGGTTCGACCGTCTCCGACGCGCACGTCGGCCTGCGGGTGGGCGGCCAGCTCAACAGCCGGGTCGACGCCGACGAGATCGGCAACCGCTCCCCCTTCTCGCCCGGCACCGACGGCGCCGAGATCGGCAAGCACACCCAGAAGCTCGACCGGCTCCCCCCGGGGGCCAGCCGCGAGTTCAGCATCTCGCTGCCGGCGAAGGACCTGGACCTGAGCAAGGACGCGGTCTACCAGCTGGGCGTCTCCCTGTCCGGGCACACCGCGGACCAGGGGTCCGAGCGGGTGCTGGGCATCGGCCGGACCCTGCTCCCCTGGCAGCCCTCCGGGATCGAGGGCAAGAAGACGCAGCTCACCTTCCTGTGGCCGCTGATCTCGGCGACCCACCTGACGGCGCGCACCGAGTCCGACCAGCAGCAGACGCCGATCTTCCCCAACGACGACCTGGCCGCGGAGCTGGCGCCGGGCGGGCGGCTGCAGCAGCTGGTCTCCCTGGGCAAGGGCCTGCACATCACCTGGGTGATCGACCCGGACCTGCTGGCCACGGTCGAGGCCATGACCAAGGCGTACCGGGTGGGCGGGCCGGACGGGAAGAACACCCCGGGCCGGGGCCAGGCGGTCGCCAAGCAGTGGCTCAGCCAGCTGCAGACCGCCGTCGCCGGCGACCAGGTGGTGGCGCTGCCCTTCGGCGACCCCGACCTCGCGTCGCTGGCCCACCACGGCAAGGACGTCTCGGGCTCCCTGAGCCACCTGCAGTCGGCCACGGAGCTCGCCTCGACGACCGTGGACACGATCCTCGGCGTGAAGCCGCGCACGGACTTCGCGTGGCCCGTCGACGGCGCCGTCGACTCGTCGGTCATCGACGTCGCCACCTCGGCCGGTTCCCACAACGTGATCGCCCGCAGCGACAGCTTCCGCGACCACACCTCGTACACTCCCACCGCGGCCCGCCAGATCGGCAGCGGCAACACGGCCGTCGTGGCGGACGCCCGGATGTCCACCGGCTTCCAGGGCGACCTCGTCCGCGCCGGCGAGTACTCGCTCGCCGTGCAGCGGTTCGCCGCCCAGAGCCTCCTGGTGAACCGGCAGGCGCCGGACAACGAGCGCAGCATCGTCGTGGCGCCGCAGCGCATGCCGACCGCGAGCCAGGCCCAGGCGATGGCCGCGGCGCTCGCCGGCATCTCCGACGGCCGCTGGACACAGCCGCTCAACTTGGGCGACGCGGCCGCCGCCAAGCCGGACCCCGACGCGAACCAGCAGGTGCCCGGCTCCGGCTCGTACCCGGACCGGCTGCGCGAGCAGGAGCTCTCCACCAAGGCCTTCCAGGAGATCCAGAAGACCCAGGCGACCCTGGACGGCTTCAAGGTCATCCTGACCTCGCAGGACCGCGTGGTGACCCCCTTCGGCAGCGCGATCATGCGCGAGATGTCGACCTCCTGGCGCGGCGACCCCAAGGGTGCCGCCGAGTTCCGGGAGTCCGTGCAGTCCTATCTGTACGGGCTCACCCGCCGGGTGGAGCTGATCAAGAAGTCCGACGTGACCCTGTCCGGGCGCAGCGCGACGATCCCGATGACGGTCCACAACGGCCTGCTGCAGGGGATCGAGGGGCTCCACCTGGTGCTGGAGTCCAGCCAGACGAACCGCCTGCAGATCGACCGGTCCCAGCCGGTGAAGATCAACGGCGGCCAGAACCAGTCGGTGAAGTTCGAGACGCGGGCCAACGCCAACGGCCCGGTGCGGGTGACGGCCCGGCTGTACACGGACGAGGGCCAGCCCTACGGCGACCCGGTCCTCTTTACTGTGCATGTCACGTCCATCACCCCTATGGTTCTCCTCGTCATCGCCGGAGGGGTGCTCCTGCTGGTCCTCGCGGGGCTCCGCATCTACATCAAGCGGAAGCGGTCCGCCGCCCGCACGGCCGACGGTGGCGGGCCCGGCGCGGACGGCGACGGGCCGGCGAGCGGTGGCCCGGACGACGGCCGGCCGGGGCAGCAGCCGGGTGACCCGGCCCCGGACACCGGATCGCATGACACGGAGCCATCCGGCTCGGGTGAGAAAGTGGAACGTTGACGCGTAGTGGGGCCGGCCGGCCGCGGACGATGAGGTGGGGTAGCGATGAACGCGCCGTACGACGGTGACCGCGGGCAGGGCGCGGGTGGTGAGCAGCGGGGTCAGTACCCGCCGCCCCCGCCTGCCCCCGGCACGCCCCGCCAGGGCCCGTACGCCCGGGACCCCTACCTGCGGGACGCCTACGCCTCCGAGCCCTACCCCGGCCACGACCCGGCCGCCCAGGACCCGGTGAGCGACGCGCTGTACGACCAGGCCGCGCCCCCGGCGCCGCCCGGCGCGTACCGCAACACCCATCCGGCGCAGCAGGGCCCCGGCACCGGCTCCCACTCGTGGCCCCCGGCCTCCGGACGGCCCGAGGGCGCGCCCGGCTTCCCGTCCTCCGCTGACGCCGACGCCACGCAGCCGTTCGCGGCCGTGGACGGCTTCGCCGACCGGCCGGGGGAGGGCGGCGGCCCCCGGCGGGACGCGTTCGCCCACCTCTACCGCGACCAGCAGCAGCCCTACGAGCCGCCGCGGCCGCCGGGGCAGCAGATCCCGGCGCCCGGGCAGTACGGCTCCCCCGTGCCGCCGCCGAAGGTGCCGGCCGCCGAGCCGGCCGCGGAGCCGGAGTCCGCGCCGGCCCCCCAGGCCAAGGGCGGCAAGGCCGCGAGCCTGCTGAAGTCGAGCGCGCTGATGGCGGCGGGCACGATGGTCTCCCGGCTTCTCGGCTTCGGCCGGAACCTCGTCATGGCGGCGGCGATCGGCGTCGGCACGCTGAACGACGACTACCAGGTCGCCAACGTCCTGCCGACGATGATCTACATCCTCGTGGGCGGCGGTGCACTCAACGCCGTCTTCATCCCCCAGCTCGTGCGGGCGATGAAGAACGACGACGACGGGGGCGAGGCCTACGCCAACCGCCTCCTGACCCTTGTCGTCGTGCTGCTGGCGGGTGTCACCACGGTCTGTGTGCTGGGAGCACCGCTCTTCATCCAGGCGATGTCACCCACCATCGCCGCCGACCCGCACCGGATGGACGTGGCGGTGGCGTTCGCCCGCTACTGCCTGCCCACGATGTTCTTCATGGGCGTGCACGTGGTGCTCGGCCAGATCCTCAACGCGCGCGGGAAGTTCGGCGCGATGATGTGGACCCCGGTCCTCAACAACATCATCATCATCGCCACCTTCGGCTCGTTCATCTGGGCCTTCGGTCCCTTCACCGGCAGCCACGTCGACGCGACCAACATCCCGGCCGAGGGCGTGCGGCTGATCGGCATCGGCACGCTGCTGGGCCTCGTCGTCCAGGCGCTGGCCATGCTTCCCTACCTGCGTGACGCCGGTTTCCGGATCCGGCCGCGCTTCGACTGGCGCGGCCAGGGCCTCGGCAAGGCCGCGGGCCTCGCCAAGTGGACGTTCTTCTTCGTCCTCGCCAACCAGCTCAGCATGGTCGTCGTCACGCAGCTCGCCACCAAGGCCGGTGCGCTGGCGGAGAAGGCCCACCACACCGGTACGGGCATCACCGCGTACAACTTCGCGCTGCAGCTCTGGCAGATGCCGCAGGCCATCATCACCGTCTCGGTGATGACCGCGGTGCTCCCCCGGATCTCCCGCGCGGCCCACGACGGCGACGCCTCCGCCGTCCGCGACGACCTCTCCCACGGTCTGCGCACCTCGGCCGTCGCCATCGTGCCGTGCGCCTTCGCCTTCCTGGCCCTGGGCGTCCCCATGTCCACGCTGATGTTCTCGGGCGGCTCGGGCGTCGAGGGCGCCACCAACATCGGCTTCATCCTGATGGCCTTCGGCCTCGGCCTGATCCCGTTCTCCGCCCAGTACGTCGTCCTGCGCGGGTTCTACGCCTACGAGGACACGCGGACACCCTTCTACAACACGCTGATCTGCTCCGCGGTCTTCGCAGCCGCCTCCGTCCTGAGCTACTTCGTCCTCCCCGCCCGCTGGGCCGTCGCCGGCATGGCCTTCTCCTACGGTCTCGGCTACGCCGTCGGCGTGGGTGTGGCGTGGCGCAGGCTGCGTACCCGGCTCGGCGGCGACCTGGACGGCTCGCGCGTCATCCGGACGTACGCCCGCCTGGCCGGCGCGTGCGTGCCCGCTGCCCTCATCAGCGGGGCCGTGTCCTACGGGATCGGCGAGGTTCTCGGCAGGGGCGTGCTCGGTTCGCTCGCTTCTCTGATCGGTGGTGGTCTCATCCTGATCGCCGTCTTCTACGTCGCCGCGAAGCGCATGCGGATCGAGGAGCTGACGGCCATGGTCGGTATGGTCCGCGGGCGCCTCGGACGCTGACGGGAGCACAACCTTCGCCCGCCGCCGTGTGTCGTGCATAGCGCCGGACTGTGGGCACAATTGTCTTGGCCGTGGACAGCGTGCAACGGATGGGGAGGCAGGAACGACGGTGGCAGAACGGAGCACAGCTGCCGTCGACGTGGCAGGCAACAGCGGCGGTGAGCCGCTGACCGCCAAGGCGGGCAAGGCCACGGCCGACGGGGCGGAGGCCGCGATCAAGGCCGGCACCCAGAAGGACACCGGGCGCCCGGACGGCAAGAAGACGGGCGCCGGGAAGCCCGCGCGCGACGACCGGGCCCCCGAGCTGCACAGCGGCCACAAGCTCGCCAGAAGGTACCGCCTGGAGGAGTGCGTCACCCGTCTGGAGGGATTCAGCAGCTGGCGTGCCGTGGACGAGAAGCTCCGCCGCGCCGTGGGCGTCCACCTGCTGCCCGCCGACCACCCGCGCGCCCGTCCCGTCCTCGCCGCCGCCCGCTCCGCCGCCCTCCTCGGCGACCCCCGCTTCGTCCAGGTCCTCGACGCCGTCGAGGAGAACGACCTGGTCTACGTCGTCCACGAGTGGCTGCCCGACGCCACCGAGCTCACCAACGTCCTCGCCGCCGGCCCCATGGAGCCGCACGACGCCTACCAGCTCGTGAGCCAGGTGTCCCAGGCCATGGCGGCGGCCCACCGCGAGGGCCTCGCGCACCTGCGCCTCCACCCCGGCTCCGTGCTGCGCACGGGCACCGGGCAGTACCGCATCCGCGGCCTCGCCGTCATGGCCGCCCTCCGGGGCATCACGTCCGACCGCCCCCAGCAGACCGACACCGAGGCCATCGGCGCGCTCCTCTACGCCGCGCTCACCCAGCGCTGGCCGTACGAGGACAGTGCCCACGGCCTGCCCGGCCTGCCCAAGGGGGTCGGCCTGATCGCCCCCGACCAGGTCCGCGCCGGCGTCCACCGCGGCCTGTCCGAGCTCGCCATGCGCGCGCTCGCGGGCGGCGGCTCCACCGCGTCGCGGCAGGAGCAGCCGTGCACGACGCCGGAAGAGCTGTCCAAGGCCGTCGCCGCCATGCCGCGCATCCGGCCCCCGGAGCCGTCCTTCACCCCGCCGCCGGGCGGCTACCCGCGCCCGCACGCCTACGGCCAGCAGCCGCCGCACGGTGGCGCTGCCACGGGCCCCATGCCGGTGCCCCCGCCGCCCCCGCTGCAGGGCCGCACGGGCCGGGCGCTCAAGTGGAGCGTCGCCGCCCTGCTGATCGCCGCCCTGGGCCTGGCCAGCTGGCAGCTCGCGGACACCCTCCTCAAGGACGGGCAGGAGGACCGCCCACAGATCTCCGACTCGACGAGCGACGACGGCTCGAAGCCGACGGGCGAACCCATAAAGATCGTCGACGCCAAGGAGTTCGCCCCGGACGGATCTCCGCAGGGTGCGGACCGGGTGAAGAACACCTACACGCAGAACGACAGCCGCAAGGAAGTCTGGCGCTCGCGCACCTACAACGAGGGCCCCTCCCTGGCGAGCTACAAGGGCGGCGTCGGCATCATCTACGACCTCGGCACCAAGCAGCAGATCAGCGCCGCGGACATCAAGCTGCTCTACGGCGGCGACCACACCGAGGTCACGCTCTACGCGGCGAAGTCCCTTTCCGGCTCCGAGTCGCTGAAGTCGATGAAGAAGCTCAAGACCAAGAGCACGTCGACCGATTCGGTAAATCTCTCTCTGGAGAAGCTCCCGGAGACCCGTTACGTCCTCCTGTGGATCACCGCGGCGCCTTACTCTGGCGCTGACAGTGACACCTACGCCGGCGCCGGTTACAAGCAGGGCATCACCAACGTGAAGTTCACCGGCTGACGCGCAGGACGGACCTCAGGGGGAGGGCTCGACGGTGGACGACGTCATGCGTGACGGCCTGAGCGACGCCGATCTCCTCGCCCGGCACGTCGCCGGGGACCCCGACGCCTTCGGCGTGATCGTGCGCCGGCACCGGGACCGCCTCTGGGCCGTGGCCCTGCGGACCCTCGGCGACCGGGAAGAGGCCGCGGACGCCGTGCAGGACGCCCTCGTCTCCGCCTACCGCGCCGCCCACACCTTCCGCGGGCAGTCCGCCGTCACCACCTGGCTGCACCGCATCACCGTCAACGCCTGCCTGGACCGCGCCCGCAAGGCCGCTTCCCGGCGTACGGCACCCCTCGCCGAGACCGAGCGGCTCGACCAGCTCATCGAGCCCCACGAGTCGGCCGCCGCACCCGCGGAGCGCGGGGACCTGCACCGGGAACTGCTGCAGGCGCTGTCCACCCTGCCTCCCGACCAGCGCGCGGCCCTCGTCCTCGTCGACATGCAGGGGTATCCCGTGGCCGAGGCGGCGGAAGTGCTCGACGTTCCCGTGGGCACGGTGAAGAGCCGCTGCGCACGGGGGAGAGCCCGGCTGCTGCCGATCCTCACCCATCTGCGTCCCGGTGGCGGGGGTAGCCCACCGTCCGACGGGGGAAGGAACCGGACGCAAGGGGCGTCCGTCCCACCACCGGCAGGACAGAGCGACGCAGATCCAGTGAAGGGCGGAGGTGGGCGAGCGTGACTTCGATGACCGGCACGGATGGGCACCCGGAGGTCGCGGAGATCTCCGCGCTCACCGAGGGCGTGCTCTCGCCGGCGCGCACCTCGGATGTCCGGGAGCACCTGGCGGGCTGCGAGCTCTGCGAGGACGTCCGCAGCTCCCTGGACGAGATCCGCGGCGCGCTCGGCACGCTCCCCGGCCCACCGCGGATGCCGGCGGACATCGCCGGACGCATCGACGCCGCCCTCGCCGCCGAGGCACTGCTGGACTCGACCACGCCGCCGTCGGGTGTCCGGGTGCCGGTCTCCGTTTCACGTGAAACAGAGACATACGAAACGACGCGGGAAACAGAGCCCCCGGCCCGCAACGTCGTTTCACGTGAAACGCACGACGCCGTTTCACGTGAAACAGGGTCCGCTCCCCGGAAGAGCGCGGCACGCGGGACCGGCCGGTCCCGCCCCGCCACCGGCCCCGGCCGGCAGACGCCGGCGCCCGGCACACCCGGCTCCAAGCGCACCCGGCGGCGCTGGCCCGCGGTGCTGCTCGGGAGCGCCTGCGTCGCCGCCGCGATCGGTGTGGGAGGGATCTTCCTGCAGTCCGGTGGCACGGACAGCTCCACACAGACCCCCGCCAAGGGCCGCGAGAGCAGTGCGACGGCGCCCTCCCTCGCCTCCGGCGATCTCACGGCACGGGTGCAGGAGCTTCTGAAGCCGTCGCCCTTCAGTGCCAACGAGTCCCGCGGGAAGACGGCCGAGAGCCCGGAGAACCCGCCTGGTACGACGCTCAGCGCCCCGAACGGCGCCGCCCCGCTCTGTGTGCGGCAGGGCACCGGGCGCTCGGAGCAGGTGCTGGTCTCCGAGCCGGAGACCTATCAGGGTGAGGACGCCTATCTCATCGTCCTGCCGCACCCCGGGGACGGCACGCTCGTCGACGCCTATGTGGTCTCCGCCACCTGCGTCGATGCCGGCGGCACCACGCCGGGCAAGGTACTGCTGAACGAGACGCTGCCACGCGCCTGAGCCCTACCGGCCGCAGCAGGCACCTACGGGAATGCCTGCACCGTAGGATCCGTTGGGTGGGGTGAAACCCCTCAAGGACCCGAGACAGCAGTCGGCAGACAAGGAAGACTCCCGTGAGCGACGTCCGCAACGTGATCATCATCGGCTCCGGGCCCGCGGGCTACACGGCCGCGCTCTACACCGCCCGCGCCTCGCTGAAGCCGCTGGTCTTCGAGGGCGCCGTGACCGCCGGTGGTGCCCTGATGAACACCACCGATGTCGAGAACTTCCCCGGCTTCCGTGACGGGATCATGGGTCCGGACCTCATGGACAACATGCGGGCACAGGCCGAGCGCTTCGGCGCCGAGCTGATCCCGGACGACGTCGTCGCGGTCGACCTGAGCGAAGAGATCAAGACCGTCACGGACTCCGCGGGCACCGTCCACCGCGCCAAGGCCGTGATCGTCACGACCGGCTCGCAGCACCGCAAGCTCGGTCTGCCCCGCGAGGACGAGCTGTCGGGCCGGGGTGTCTCCTGGTGCGCCACCTGTGACGGCTTCTTCTTCAAGGACCACGACATCGCCGTCATCGGCGGCGGCGACACCGCGATGGAGGAGGCCACCTTCCTCTCGCGCTTCGCCAAGTCCGTCACCGTGGTCCACCGCCGTGACACCCTGCGCGCCAGCAAGGCCATGCAGGAGCGCGCCTTCGCCGACCCGAAGATCTCCTTCGTGTGGGACAGCGAGGTCGCCGAGATCCACGGCGAGAACAAGCTCTCGGGCCTGACCCTGCGCAACCTCAAGAGCGGCGAGACCTCCGAGCTGCCGGTGACCGGTCTGTTCATCGCGATCGGCCACGACCCGCGCACCGAGCTCTTCAAGGGCCAGCTGGAGCTGGACGACGAGGGCTACCTCAAGGTGGACGCCCCCTCGACCCGCACCAACCTGACCGGTGTGTTCGCCGCCGGTGACGTCGTGGACCACACCTACCGCCAGGCGATCACCGCCGCCGGTACGGGCTGCTCCGCCGCGCTGGACGCCGAGCGCTTCCTCGCCTCCCTCTCGGACAGCGAGCACGTCCGCGAGCCCGAGAAGACCGCCTGACCTGCCCTTCCCCCCAACCCTCCCCACGCAAGAATTGAAGGAGACCTCCGTGGCTCTCAAGGCTGTGACCGACAAGACCTTCGACGAGGACGTCCTCAAGAGCGACAAGCCCGTTCTGGTGGACTTCTGGGCCGAGTGGTGCGGCCCGTGCCGCCAGATCGCCCCCTCCCTGGAGGCCATCGCGGCCGAGCACGGCGACAAGCTGGAGATCGTCAAGCTCAACATCGACGAGAACCCGACCACTGCCGCCAAGTACGGCGTGATGTCGATCCCGACGCTCAACGTCTACCAGGGTGGCGAGGTCGTCCAGACGATCGTCGGCGCCAAGCCGAAGGCGGCTCTGGAGCGCGAGCTGGACAGCTTCCTCAGCGAGAAGTGAGGCAGCCGAGCGCACTGCTCGGTTTCACGTGAAACGGGTCCGTCCCTCCAGGGGACGGACCCGTTCGCGTTTGCGGCAGCCCCTCACAGCGGCCGGAGCGCCGGCTCCTTCTGGACCGCCCCCAGCAGCCGGTCCAGCGCCAGCTCGACGTCCTCCTTCCAGGAGAGCGCCGTCCTGAGCTCCAGCCGCAGCCGCGGATAGCGAGGGTGCGGCCGCACTGTCTTGAAGCCGACGGCCAGCAGATGGTCCGCCGGCAGCACACAGGCCGGCTCCTTCCAGCGCGCGTCGGCGAAGGCCTCGATGGCCTTGAATCCCCGCCGCAGGACGTCCTTGGCGACGGTCTGCACCATGACCCTGCCGAGGCCCTGCCCCTGGAAGCCGGGGGTCAGCCACGCCGTCATCAGCTGGACCGCGTCCGCTGCGACAGGGCTGGTGGAGAAGGCGGCCGAGCGGGGGACATAGGCGGGTGGTGCGTAGAGCACAAAGCCCACCGGGACCTCGTCGACGTACACCACACGACCGCAGGATCCCCATTCGAGGAGGACGCCGGAGATCCAGGCCTCCTTCTCCAGCTCGGGCCGGCCCGCCTTCAGCGCGGCCTCACCGCTTACCGGGTCGAGTTCCCAGAAGACGCAGGAGCGACAGCGCTGGGGGAGGTCCGGGAGATTGTCCAGCGTGAGCGGTACGAGCCGACGCCCCATGGAGCCAATTCCTCACTTCCGTCGCGTGCCATACCCCGGGCGGCGCTCAATGCGCTCCGCTCCCAGAGGAGGCTGCCGACGAATCCGCCGACTGCTCCCAGGCCGAAGCCTGTTGCCACCAGTCCGGTCCGGCCCACCCTTCGCATGGCCCCGCCCCTCCGCGAACTGTGTCAACGTGGTTGCGCCATACCCCAACGCATCGTATCCGGGCAGGGGTTGAGCGAACAGCGTGACAAGGCAAAGGGCGGGTGGTGTTTCACGTGAAACACCACCCGCCCTTCAGCTTCGGGCTTCAGCCCTCTGCCGCTCCTCAGTCCTCGTCGGCGGAGAGCTTCTGCTCCATGACCCGGCCCTCACCCGGGGCGAGCGTGCCCAGGATGCGCTCCAGGTCCTCCATCGAGGCGAACTCGACGACGATCTTGCCCTTCTTCTGGCCCAGATCCACCTTCACCCGGGTCTCGAAGCGGTCCGACAGCCGGGTCGCCAGATCGGTGAGCGCCGGGGAGACCCGGGCGCCCGCACGCGGGCCCTTGGGCTTGGCCGAGCCCTTCGTCTCCCGCTTCAGCAGGGTCACGATCTCTTCCACGGAACGCACCGACAGCCCCTCGGCCACGATGCGCGTGGCGATCCGGACCTGTTCCTCGTGGTCCTCGACCGAGATCAGTGCCCGGGCGTGTCCGGCCATCAGCACGCCGGACGCGACCTTCTTCTGCACCTCGGGAGAGAGCTTGAGCAGCCGCAGCGTGTTGGACACCAGAGAACGCGACCGCCCGATGCGGTCCGCCAGCTCCTCATGGGTGCAGTTGAAGTCCTTGAGCAGCTGGTCGTACGCAGCCGCCTCCTCAAGGGGGTTCAGCTGCGCGCGGTGCAGGTTCTCCAGGAGCGCGTCGAGCAGGAGCTTCTCGTCCTCGGTCGCCCGGACGATGGCCGGGATGGCCTCCAGGCCGGCTTCCCTGGAAGCCCGCCACCGGCGCTCGCCCATGATGAGCTCGTAGCGCTCGGGACCCACACGCCGTACGACCACGGGCTGGAGCAGACCCACCTCACGAATGGAGTGGACCAGCTCGGCCATGGCATCCGGATTGAAATCGTCCCTCGGCTGCCGCGGATTGGGCGTGATCGCATCCAGGGGCAGCTCAGCGAAGTACGCCCCGGCTCCCCGGATCTCCTCCGCCTCCGTTTCACGTGAAACAGCGACGTCCTTCACCGGCAGCGCGGTGACCTTGGCCGCCGCCAGCCCTCGCTCCGGCGTGAGAACCGGCATCGCGGCGGGGGACGTCGCGCCCGGCCCCACGGCCGTGCCGGCGCCCTCCGATGCCTTCGGTGCCGCTGGAATCAGGGCACCGAGCCCACGGCCCAGTCCTCTACGTCGATCGCTCACTGCAGCCCCTCCGACATGCTGTGCTGGTCTTGCTGTTGTTGACGGCCCACCAAGTGAGCCCTACTGCCGTCGTAACGTACGCCGACCCCCCGCAGCGCGATCTCCCGGGCCGCCTCCAGATAGGAGAGCGCTCCGCTGGAACCCGGGTCGTACGTCAGCACCGTCTGCCCGTAGCTGGGCGCCTCCGAGATGCGGACGGACCGGGGAATGCTGGTCCGCAGCACCTCGTGGCCGAAGTGGGTGCGCACTTCCTCGGCCACCTGGGAGGCCAGCCGGGTCCGCCCGTCGTACATCGTCAGGAGGATCGTCGAGACGTGGAGCTTGGGGTTGAGGTGCCCCCGCACCAGCTCGACGTTGCGCAGCAGCTGGCCGAGGCCCTCCAGGGCGTAGTACTCGCACTGGATGGGGATCAGCACCTCGGCGCCCGCGACCAGGGCGTTGACCGTCAGCAGGCCGAGCGAGGGCGGGCAGTCGATGAGGATGTAGTCCAGCGGCTGCTCGTAGGCCTTGATCGCGCGGTCGAGCCGGCTCTCACGGGCGACGAGGGAGACCAGCTCGATCTCGGCGCCCGCCAGGTCGATCGTGGCGGGCGCGCAGAAGAGGCCCTCCACGTCGACGACCGGCTGCACCACGTCGGCGAGCTTCTTGCTGTCCACCAGGACGTCGTAGATCGACGGGACCTCGGCGTGGTGGTCGATGCCCAGTGCCGTGGACGCATTGCCCTGGGGGTCGAGGTCGATGACCAGGACACGGTTGCCGTGCAGGGCCAGGGAGGCCGCCAGGTTCACGGTCGTGGTGGTCTTGCCCACGCCGCCCTTCTGATTGGCGACCACCATGACCCGGGTCTGCTCCGGCCGGGGCATCGGCGGCGGTGTTTCACGTGAAACCGAGCCGACGAGTTCATTCACGGGCAGCACCCCGGGATCAGCCGACGGTTCGGGGTCGGCGGGACGGGGACCGGGGACCGGATCGGCCATCGGCCCCGCGATATTGGCGTCGGACCGCAAGGATTCACTCTCCTCGACATCAGGCTCGCAATGGACAGAGCCTGCCATGCTTTCGGGGTTGTGAACCAGCGAGGGCCGTTCTCCTGTGGATGAATCCAGCATTCCTGTGGATACACCAGCGTCGCCGGGGCGATCGGCGTGCTCGGCCGTCCGCTGGCCGCGCGGCACGGCCGCGCGGCCCCGGTCGATGATTCCCTGCAGCAAGGAGCGTCGTTTCACGTGAAACACGATGCAGCGCACGCACTGCACCTCGGCGACGACACTCCGTTATGGATAGGTTTGGCAGGTTGTATGGAGCATTGCTCTACTCCACCGGGGTGACCCCAGGACGAGTGAACTCAGCGCCGGCGGCGCGAGCGTCCCGCGGCCTTGGCCCGCTTGGCGGCGAAGCGCACACCACCGGGGCTCTCCCCCACCTCGACCCGGACCAGCGTGGACGGCGGGTCCACGATGCCCTGACCGACCTGCAGGATCGAGGTCCGGACCACACCGAGCTTGCTGAGCGCCGCACGCGCGCCCTTCAGCTCCTCCTCCGCGGTGTCGCCCTTGAGGGCGAGCATCTCGCCGTACGGCCGCAGCAGGGGCACGCCCCAGCCCGCGAGCCGGTCCAGCGGAGCCACGGCCCGCGCGGTGACGACGTGCACCGGCTGCACCTTGCCGAGCATCTCCTCGGCGCGGCCACGGACGACCGTGACGTGGTCCAGGCCCAGCAGCTCGACGACCTCCTGCAGGAAGGTCGTACGGCGCAGCAGGGGCTCCAGGAGGGTGATCTGGAGGTCCGGCCGGACCAGGGCCAGCGGGATGCCGGGCAGCCCGGCCCCGGAGCCCACGTCGCACACGGAAACGCCGTCCGGGACGGCCTCGGCGAGCACCGCGCAGTTCAGCAGGTGCCGTTCCCACAGTCGCGGAACCTCACGGGGACCGATGAGACCGCGCCGCACGCCCGCGTCCGCGAGCACCTCGGCGTACCGAACGGCCTCCGGCAGGCGGTCACCGAATACCTCCCGTGCCTCCGGGGGCGCCGGGGGGAGCTCCGCTGCCTCATCCACGGGAAACCGTCCTTCCGTACGACGTCTCTCTGAGCATCACTGGGATTCAGAGTCTGAATATCAGGCTGACAAGGATCGGCCCCGCCTGCGAGCAGACGGGGCCGGACACACCTAGAAGTGGGATCGGGAAAGCCGGGGGGAACCGAGCGGGGAAACCGCTCGGTCCGGTCGGGCCGGGGAGACGACTCAGGCGGGGAGGACGACGACGAAGCGCTGCGGCTCCTCGCCCTCGGACTCGCTGCGCAGGCCCGCGGCGGCCACGGCGTCGTGGACGACCTTGCGCTCGAAGGGCGTCATCGGGTCCAGCTTGACCGGGCTGCCGGTGCTGCGGGCCTCGGCGGCCGCCTGGGCGCCGACCTTCGCGAGCTCCTCGCGCTTGCGGGCGCGGAAGCCGGCGATGTCCAGCATGAGGCGGCTGCGGTCACCGGTCTCGCGGTTCACGGCCAGCCGGGTGAGCTCCTGGAGCGCCTCCAGCACCTCGCCGTCACGGCCGACGAGCTTCTGCAGGTCACGGCTGGTCGAGTCGCTGATGATCGACACCGCGGCGCGGTCGGCCTCGACGTCCATGTCGATGTCGCCGTCGAGGTCGGCGATGTCGAGCAGACCCTCGAGGTAGTCGGCCGCGATCTCGCCCTCCTGCTCCAGGCGGGACAGGGTGTCGGTGCCCTCAGCGGCGACACCGCTGGTCTGGCGCTGCGTGTCCGTCACAGTGGACTCCTTCATCACTTCTTGGAGGGGTGCTTGGGCCGCTGCGGGCCGCTCTTGCGCTGCCCGGGCTTACCGCCCGCCTTGGCGTCCTTGGCGCCGCCGGCGGCCTTGGCGTCCGTCCCGGCCTCGCCCTGCTTCTTCTCCAGCGACGGCTTCTCCTCGGCCGCGGTGGAGGCGGTGCCGGCCGGCGTCGTGCCCGCCACCTGGCGCTTGGCCTTGGTCTGGCGCTTGGGCTGCTGACGCTTGGCACGGGCGGCCTCGGCGGCCTGGCGCGCCTCGACCTCCGCGGGGTCCTCCTTGAGCTTGCCCGCGGCCCGCAGGCGCTCCTGGCGCTGCTTGAAGGCGAGGCTGCCCGGGGTGGGGTTGCGGCGGATGACGAACATCTGCTGGCCCATGGTCCACACGTTGGTGGTCAGCCAGTACAGGAGCACACCGACGGGGACGTTGATGCCGATGACGGCGAAGATGACGGGGAAGACGTACATCATCATCTTCTGCTGCTGCATGAAGGGCGTCTTGACCGACAGGTCGACGTTCTTCGTCATCAGCTGGCGCTGTGTGTAGAACTGCGACAGCGACATCAGGACGATCATGATGATCGTGACGACGCGGACGTCGGTCACCGTGGCGCTGAGGCTCTCCACCTTGGAGGCGGAGTCGAGGAACTTCACCGACAGCGGGGCGCCGAAGATGTGCGCCTGACGGGCGCTGGCCAGCAGCTCCTGGTCGATGAAGCCGACCGTCTTGCCCTGGGCGATGTGGTTCAGGACCTGGTACAGCGAGATGAAGAAAGGCGACTGGGCCAGGATCGGGAGACAGCTCGAGAGAGGGTTGGTGCCCGTCTCCTTGTAGAGCTTCATCATCTCTTCGGACTGGCGCTGCTTGTCGCTCTTGTAGCGCTCCTGGATCGCCTTCATCTTCGGCTGGAGCGCCTGCATGTTCCGCGTCGCCTTGATCTGCTTCACGAAGAGCGGGATCAGGCAGATGCGGATCAGGACCACGAGGGAGACGATGGACAGCCCCCACGCCCAGCCGCTGTTCTTGTCGAAGACAAGGCTGTACAGCGAGTGAAACTGGACGATGATCCAGGAAACTGCGTAGTAGAGGGGACCGAGGATCGTGTCCACGAATCAGGCTCCTTGGGCGTTGGGCTGAGTCTCGGGCTGTGCGACGGGCCCCGCGACGGGGTGCCCGCCCAGTCGGCTCCTCAGCCGCTGGTGCCAGACCGGACGCTTCCGGGGAGGAACGTGGTCGACGCCACCGAGCGACCACGGATTGCAGCGCAGGATGCGCCAGGCCGTCAGCGCTGTTCCTTTGACCGCACCGTGCACGTCAATGGCCGTGTAGCCGTAGTGCGAGCACGACGGGTAGTACTTGCAGACCGGGCCCAGGAGCGGGCTGATGGTCCACTGGTAGAGCTTGATCAACCACAGCAGCGGATACTTCACCGTGCGCTCCCTCCCTGGCTTCGGCCAAGGTCCCCGGGGGTCTCCCCGGAGGAATCGGAACGGCGCGGCGCCCCTCCCAACAGCCGCTGCAGTGCGGTGTCAAGATCACGGGCCAGCTCATCGTGGTCCGCCTCGCCCGAGCCGGGCAGGGCCCGTACCACCACCAGGCTACCGGCGGGCAGCTGATCGAGCCGGTCACGCATCAGGTGGCGAAGCCTGCGCTTCACCAGATTGCGGACTACTGCGACGCCGACGGCCTTGCTGACGACGAAACCCGCACGCACCGGGGGAACACTCTCCCCAGGTGTGTGCGGGTCCGTTGTACCGCTACGGAAATGGACGACGAGGAGCGGGCGGCCGGCCCGGCGTCCTCGGCGTACCGCGGTCGCAAAGTCCTCGCGCCGCCTCAGACGATTGTCGTTGGGCAGCACGGCATGGACCTATTGGTCGTCAGGCTGCTCAGGCCGACAGGCGGGCGCGACCCTTGCCACGGCGGGACGCGAGAATCGCGCGGCCGGCACGGGTGCGCATGCGCAGGCGGAAGCCGTGGGTCTTCGCGCGACGGCGGTTGTTCGGCTGGAAGGTGCGCTTGCTCACTCGGGGGCTCCAGAAATGAATCGGTGGTGGCGGGACATCGCCTGGCTGTCACCGTGCGCCCACGAGAAGCTCGCAACGCCCGAGTGCACCGCTTCTTGACCGTGTACTGATTCGACGCGATCTTTGCCCATCGGAGGCAGGCGGCAGCAGCCATCGACAACTCGACCTGGTCACGGTACGCGCGGCTACGCCATTCGGTCAAACCGGCAGCGCACCAGGGATACACCGTAGCCCGCCGCGGGCCGGTGGGACGACACGGCTCGCCCCATGGCACATTTGTACACACCCTGTGGACAACGACTTGAACCGCGCACCGCGGGCGGCCTACCGTGGCTGAACTCCGAATCCTTCCCGCCCGTCCCGAGAACCACACATTCGTGGGACTCACGGGGCGCCCCCAGTGACTGAGAGAGCGTGCCCTGTGGCTGACCTGCCCGCCGATCTTGCCGCAGTGTGGCCGCGCGTGCTCGACCAGCTCCTGGGCGAGGGCCGCGACAAGCGCGGCCAGGGCGTCGAGACCAAGGACGAGCACTGGATCAAGCGGTGCCAGCCGCTGGCCCTCGTCGCCGACACCGCCCTGCTGGCCGTGCCCAACGAATTCGCCAAGGGCGTACTCGAGGGCCGGCTCGCGCCGCTGGTCAGCGACGCGCTGAGCCGTGAGTGCGGCCGCCCGATCCGGATCGCGATCACCGTCGACGACTCCGCGGGCGAGCCCCCGGCCGAGCGCCCCCAGGCCGCGCAGCAGTCCCGCTACGAGGAGCCCGCGGGCCGGGGCGGCGGCCAGGGCCGCGACGCCTACGAGTCCCGGGACGGCTACGAGAGCTTCGACAACGGCGCCTACGAGGGCCGCGAGAGCTACGGCCGCCAGGCCCCGGCCGACGACCTGCCGTCCGTGCGCCCCGCCTATCCGGACTACCAGCAGCAGCGCCCCGAGCCCGGTGCGTGGCCGCGCCACTCGGCCCCCTCGGGGCCCCCGGTGCCGCCGCCCGGTGACAGGGGTGACAGGAGTGACTACGGCTGGCAGCAGCCGCGCCTCGGCGGCTTCGCTGAGAGCGAACGCGATCCGTACGCCTCGCAGCAGCACTCCGGCGGCTACGAGCCGCAAGGTTCCGATTACCGGACGCAGCCGTCCGAGCGCATGCCGTACGAGCAGCAGCGCCACGACATGCCGGGCCGCGACATGCCCGGTCGTGACATGGGCGGCCGTGACATGGCCGGCCGGGACGTCACGGGCCGGGAGCTGCCGGAGAGCGGCCCGCGCGGCGGCGACCGCTCCGACCGGGCCCCGTCCGGCGGCGCCCCCGGCCCGCTCGCGGCGAAGCCGTCCCCGGCCCCCGGCCCCGGCGAGCCGACCGCCCGCCTGAACCCGAAGTACCTCTTCGACACGTTCGTGATCGGTGCGTCCAACCGCTTCGCGCACGCCGCCGCGGTCGCGGTGGCCGAGGCGCCGGCGAAGGCGTACAACCCCCTCTTCATCTACGGCGAGTCGGGCCTGGGGAAGACCCACCTCCTGCACGCCATCGGGCACTACGCGCGCAGCCTCTACCCGGGCACGCGCGTGCGCTACGTGAGCTCCGAGGAGTTCACCAACGAGTTCATCAACTCCATCCGCGACGGCAAGGCGGACGCGTTCCGCAAGCGCTACCGCGACATGGACATCCTCCTGGTCGACGACATCCAGTTCCTCGCGAGCAAGGAGTCGACGCAGGAGGAGTTCTTCCACACCTTCAACACCCTCCACAACGCGAACAAGCAGATCGTGCTGTCCTCGGACCGGCCGCCCAAGCAGCTGGTGACGCTGGAGGACCGGCTGCGCAACCGCTTCGAGTGGGGCCTCATCACGGACGTCCAGCCGCCCGAGCTGGAGACCCGCATCGCGATCCTGCGCAAGAAGGCCGTGCAGGAGCAGCTGAACGCCCCGCCGGAGGTCCTGGAGTTCATCGCCTCCCGCATCTCGCGCAACATCCGCGAGCTGGAGGGCGCGCTGATCCGGGTGACGGCCTTCGCGAGCCTGAACCGGCAGCCGGTCGACCTGGGCCTGACCGAGATCGTCCTCAAGGACCTGATCCCGGGCGGCGAGGACGCCTCTCCGGAGATCACGGCGCCGGCCATCATGGCCGCGACCGCGGACTACTTCGGGCACACCGTCGAGGACCTGTGCGGGGCCTCGCGCAGCCGCGTGCTGGTGACGGCCCGGCAGATCGCCATGTACCTCTGCCGCGAGCTCACGGACCTGTCGCTGCCGAAGATCGGTGCGCAGTTCGGCGGGCGGGACCACACGACCGTCATGCACGCGGACCGGAAGATCCGTGCGCTGATGGCCGAACGGCGCTCCATCTACAACCAGGTGACCGAACTGACCAACCGCATCAAGAACGGCTGAGGACACCGCGCAGGACGCCCATGGGGCGCTCCGGGAGGCTTCCCGGGGCGCCCTTTCGCGGTCCTGAGGTCGTCCTGAGGTCGTCCTGAGGACGTCCTGAGGACGTCCGAGTGCGTTCTGAGTGCGCCCTGAGGGGAGTCACGGGGGAGGCTCGGAGCGTTCCGGGGCCGGCTCGGAGGCGTTCCGGGGCCGCCGGGCATCCACAGCAGTGGACGGCTCTGTTCGATTTCGTGCGCCGTACCCGGGGTTCTCCACAGTTTCCTTGCCGACCGGCTGTCCACACCCTGTGGGCTGCGAAGTTGTCCATACGCCGTCCACAGCGCAGGCTGTTGATAGCCCATCAGGCGAGGTCACGGGCGTGTGGATTTGTGGCCGACGCTCTTCCACAGCCTGTGGACAGACTAATCACCCACAAGGCCCCCTCGGCGTTGTCCACCGGCCGCCCACAGGGGAGTGGATGTTGTACACAGTCTTTCCACACCCCTGTCCACTGTTCGGCAACGAAACGCCCGGTCTCACCGCACCGAGTGAAAGGCGTCACACCAAGGTGCCGGATTGGGCTGTGGGGAACCTGGGTAAAACTGGGGACAGGCCTGGGGAGAAGTGCGCCCCGCCTGTGCACCGGCTGTGCAGAACTTTCCGCGGTCCACAGCACACCCCGCTTATCCACTGCCCCCGCCCACAGGCCCGGTGGACAAAAAAGCGGCACTGACCTGCGCAAAGAGGGTTGTCCACCGTTTCCACAGGCCCTACTACTACGACCACAGAGATCAAGCGGGGAACTCGTTTCGAAGTGGGTCCTGTGCACAACTCGGCCGCGGGCCGCGCCACGCCCTCCGACCCGACTTGACCCCGAGTCGCACCAGCTGTCAGCGGCGTACGTCAGACTGGTCTCCGGCAAGCAGCCGACGAAGAAGCCAGCAGGGCGAGCCAGCAACAAGCAGGAGGCGGTTCCGGTGAAGATCCGGGTGGAGCGCGATGTACTCGCGGAGGCAGTGGCCTGGGCGGCCCGCAGCCTCCCGGCCCGTCCGCCGGTGCCCGTCCTCGCGGGCCTGCTGCTGAAGGCCGAGGACGGCTCCCTGAGCCTCTCCGGCTTCGACTACGAGGTCTCCGCCCGCGTCTCGGTCGACGCCGATGTGGAGGAGGACGGCACCGTCCTCGTCTCCGGCCGCCTCCTCGCCGACATCTGCCGCGCACTTCCCAACAGGCCTGTGGAAATCTCCACCGACGGTGTGCGCGTCACCGTGGTCTGCGGCTCCTCGCGATTCACACTCCACACCCTGCCTGTGGAGGAGTACCCGGCCCTGCCGCAGATGCCCACCGCCACCGGCACCGTCCCGGCCGAGGTCTTCGCCGCCGCCGCCGCCCAGGTCGCCATCGCCGCCGGCCGTGACGACACGCTGCCCGTGCTCACCGGTGTGCGCATCGAGATCGAGGGCGACACCGTCACCCTGGCCTCCACCGACCGCTACCGCTTCGCGGTCCGCGAGTTCATGTGGAAGCCCGAGACCCCGGACATCTCCGCGGTCGCCCTGGTCCCCGCCAAGACCCTGCTGGACACCGCCAAGTCCCTCAGCGGCGGCGACTCGGTCTCGATCGCCCTGGCCGGCTCCGGCGCGGGCGAGGGCCTGATCGGCTTCGAGGGCGCCGGCCGCCGCACCACCACGCGGCTGCTCGAGGGCGACCTGCCGAAGTACCGCACGCTCTTCCCCACCGAGTTCAACTCGGTCGCCGTCATCGAGACCGCGCCGTTCGTCGAGGCCGTCAAGCGCGTGGCCCTCGTCGCCGAGCGGAACACCCCGGTGCGGCTGAGCTTCGAGCAGGGCGTGCTGATCCTGGAGGCCGGCTCCAGCGACGACGCACAGGCTGTGGAGCGGGTCGACGCGCAGCTGGACGGCGACGACATCTCGATCGCCTTCAACCCCGGCTTCCTGCTGGAGGGCCTGTCGGCGATCGACTCGCCGGTCGCCCAGCTGTCCTTCACGACGTCGACGAAGCCGGCGCTGCTGAGCGGCAAGCCGGCGGTCGACGCCGAGGCGGACGACGCGTACAAGTACCTGATCATGCCGGTTCGCCTGTCCGGCTGAGCGAGGCTGTGAGGGCCCGCGGCGGCTTTTCGGCTGCGGGCCGTCCGTGGCTGGTCGCGCGGTTCCCCGCGCCCCTTACAGGGCGCGCCCGGTCGGCCGCGTCCGCTCGGCGGAGCCGCAGAGTGATGCCGCCCCGCGCCCCCTGGGGGCGCCGGCCCTCCTTTTGAGCGCCGTCACCCCACAGGTGTGCAGCGCCTGCCCGGCGTAGGCTCGGAGCCAGGTACGCACCCAATCAAGGCATAGAGGATCACCCATGGAGCTCGGTCTCGTCGGTCTCGGCAAGATGGGCGGCAACATGCGCGAGCGCATCCGCCGCGCAGGCCACACCGTCATCGGATACGACCGCAACCCTGACCTCGCGGATGTCAGCAGCCTCAAGGAGCTGGTCGACTCCCTCCAGGGCCCGCGCGTCGTGTGGGTCATGGTCCCGGCCGGTGCCGCCACCCAGTCCACGATCGACGAGCTCGGAGAGCTGCTCTCCCCGGGCGACATCGTCGTCGACGGCGGCAACTCCCGCTGGACCGACGACGAGAAGCACGCCGAGGAGCTGGGCGCCAAGGGCATCGGCTTCGTCGACTGCGGCGTCTCCGGCGGTGTCTGGGGCCTGGAGAACGGCTACGCGCTGATGTACGGCGGCGACGCGGCGAACGTCGCGCGCGTGCAGCCGGTCTTCGACGCGCTCAAGCCCGAGGGTGACTTCGGTGCGGTGCACGCGGGCAAGGTCGGTGCCGGCCACTTCGCCAAGATGGTCCACAACGGCATCGAGTACGCCATGATGCAGGCCTACGCCGAGGGCTGGGAGCTGCTGGAGAAGGTCGACTCCGTCACCGACGTGCGCGAGGTCTTCCGCTCCTGGCAGGAGGGCACGGTCATCCGCTCCTGGCTGCTCGACCTGGCCGTCAACGCGCTCGACGAGGACGAGCACCTCGACAAGCTGCGCGGTTACGCGGCCGACTCCGGCGAGGGCCGCTGGACGGTCGAGGCCGCGATCGACAACGCCGTGCCGCTGCCCGCGATCACCGCGTCGCTCTTCGCGCGCTTCGCCTCCCGTCAGGAGGACTCGCCGCAGATGAAGATGATCGCCGCGCTGCGCAACCAGTTCGGCGGCCACGCCGTCGAGAGCAAGTAGTACGTAGTACTCGGACAACAGTTCAACAGCAGCACCTGCCGCAGCACACAGCGGTATCAGCAGTAACAGCAGTACACAGCGGAAGAGGTCGGCGCACCATGCATGTCACGCATCTGTCGCTGGCCGACTTCCGCTCGTACGCCCGGGCCGAGGTCTCCCTCGACCCGGGCGTCACGGCGTTCGTGGGCCCGAACGGCCAGGGGAAGACCAACCTCGTCGAGGCGATCGGCTATCTGGCCACCCTCGGCAGCCACCGGGTCTCCTCCGACGCCCCGCTGGTCCGGATGGGCGCCGAGCGCGCCGTGATACGGGCCGCCGTGGTCCAGGGCGAGCGGCAGCAGCTGATCGAGCTGGAGCTCAACCCCGGCCGCGCAAACCGCGCCCGGATCAATAGATCGTCCCAGGTCAGACCGCGTGACGTGCTCGGCATCGTGCGCACCGTGCTGTTCGCCCCCGAGGACCTGGCCCTCGTCAAGGGCGACCCCGGAGAGCGCCGCCGCTTCCTGGACGAGCTGATCACCGCGCGCACCCCGCGCATGGCGGGCGTCCGCTCCGACTACGAGCGGGTCCTCAAGCAGCGCAACACCCTCCTCAAGAGCGCG
This sequence comes from Streptosporangium nondiastaticum, assembly GCF_003011965.1. Lineage (GTDB taxonomy): Bacteria > Actinomycetota > Actinomycetes > Streptomycetales > Streptomycetaceae > Streptomyces > Streptomyces nondiastaticus. Next base: position 50,103 of record NZ_PXWG01000019.1, on the reverse strand, counting down.
GCGATGGCCCGCCGCCACGGCGGTCGCGGCCTGGACCTCTCCACGCTCGACATCTGGGACCAGCACCTGGCCCGCGCCGGCGCCGAGCTGCTGGCACAGCGGCTGGACCTGATCTCGGCGCTGCGCCCGCTGGCCGACAAGGCCTACGAGCAGCTGGCGCCCGGCGGCGGCCCGGTCGCCTTCGACTACCGCGGGCCCGCCGGCATCGAGGGCGCCCACACCCGCGAGGAGCTGTACGAGGCGCTGCTCGCGGCGCTCGCCGAGGCCCGCAAGCAGGAGATCGAGCGGGGCGTGACGCTGGTCGGCCCGCACCGCGACGACCTCCTGCTCCGGCTCGGGCAGCTGCCGGCCAAGGGGTACGCGAGCCACGGCGAGTCCTGGTCGTACGCGCTGGCGCTGCGCCTGGCCTCGTACGAGCTGTTGCGCTCCGAGGGCAACGAGCCGGTGCTCGTCCTGGACGACGTCTTCGCGGAGCTGGACGCCCGGCGCCGGGAGCGGCTGGCGGAGCTGGTGGCCCACGGCGAGCAGGTGCTGGTCACCGCGGCCGTGGACGACGACGTGCCGGAGGTCCTCACCGGGGCCCGGTACGCGGTCTCGGGCGGGCAGGTCGAGCGCGTATGAGCACGCCGTCCGAGCACCCGAAGCCGCCCGAGTCCTCCGGCGTGGACCTGGCGCGGGTCGCGCTGCGCGCGGCCAAGGAGCAGGCGCGGGCGCGGGGCGCCGCGGCCCAGCAGAAGAAGCAGGTGCGCCGCGGCGGCGGACTGCGCTCGGGCGCGCGCGCCGACGGCCGCGACCCGCTGCCGCTGGGCGCCGCCATCAACCGGCTGATCACCGAGCGGGGCTGGGAGAAGCCCGCGGCGGTGGGCGGGGTGATGGGCCGCTGGCCGCAGATCGTGGGCGACGCGCTGGCCCTGCACTGCACCCCGCAGAACTTCGACGAGGACTCCCACGTCCTGACGGTGCAGTGCGACTCGACGGCGTGGGCGACGCAGCTGCGCCTGCTGGCGCCCCAGCTCGTGGCCCGGCTCAACGACGACCTCGGGCACGGCACGGTACGGACGATCAAGGTGCTGGGCCCGGGCGGGCCGGGCCGCCGCTACGGCTCGCTGCGCGCCCCCGGCAGCACGGGCCCGGGTGACACGTACGGCTGATCGCGGAGCCGTCCGCGGAGGGGTGCGGGACACGGGTCGATCCGCGGGGCGGGTGGGCCGGCGCTGAGACCCCGCTCACGGTAGCGGGCGGTTGACAGCCCGAAGCGCTGAGTGCCGCTGTGAGCCTCTCGGAGCCCGGGGGCGCATATAGGGAGTCGGCTGATGCCGGTTCAGGGCGGCACGTGCAGGCTCAGGCACCGCCAAACCCCCATTCATGTCAGCGCTACCGGTAGACTGGTGGCAATCCCGCCGGCTCGCGGGACTCGTCGACCAACGCAGAACGACGCAGCCGCTCCTGCCTGCCTCGGGTGGGGTCTCCCCGCCGCAGTCGGGGATGGCCTGTGCTGTGCCAGAAAGGGCGCTTCGTGGCCGATTCCGGCAACCCCAACGAGAACACCACCCCTTCTACGGACGGAGCGGCGGAGACCGCACCCGCGGGCGCACCCGGCGCCGCGTCCTACGACGCCAGCGCGATCACCGTCCTGGAGGGTCTGGACGCCGTCCGCAAGCGGCCCGGCATGTACATCGGCTCGACCGGTGAGCGCGGCCTGCACCACCTCGTCTACGAGGTCGTGGACAACTCCGTCGACGAGGCCCTCGCGGGCCACGCGGACACCATCGACGTCACGATCCTCTCCGACGGCGGCGTCCGCGTCGTCGACAACGGCCGTGGCATCCCGGTCGGCATCGTGCCCTCCGAGGGCAAGCCCGCCGTCGAGGTCGTCCTGACCGTCCTGCACGCGGGCGGCAAGTTCGGCGGCGGCGGCTACGCCGTCTCCGGCGGTCTGCACGGCGTCGGCGTCTCCGTCGTCAACGCCCTGTCCACGCGCGTCGCGGTCGAGGTGAAGACCGACGGCTACCGCTGGACGCAGGACTACAAGCTCGGCGTCCCGACCGCCCCGCTGCAGCAGAACGAGGCGACCGACGAGCACGGCACCTCGGTCACCTTCTGGGCCGACGGCGACATCTTCGAGACCACCGAGTACTCCTTCGAGACGCTCTCGCGGCGCTTCCAGGAGATGGCCTTCCTCAACAAGGGCCTGACCATCTCGCTGACGGACGAGCGCCCGGCGCACGTGGACGAGGAGGGCAAGCCCCTCACCGTCCGCTACCACTACGAGGGCGGCATCTCCGACTTCGTCCGCTACCTCAACTCGCGCAAGGGCGAGGTCATCCACCCCACGGTGATCGACTTCGACGCCGAGGACAAGGAGCGGATGCTCTCGGTCGAGATCGCGATGCAGTGGAACACCCAGTACACCGAGGGCGTCTACAGCTTCGCGAACACGATCCACACCCACGAGGGCGGTACGCACGAGGAGGGCTTCCGCGCGGCGCTGACCGGTCTGATCAACCGCTACGCGCGCGACAAGAAGCTGCTCCGCGAGAAGGACGACAACCTCACGGGCGACGACATCCGCGAGGGTCTGACGGCGATCATCTCCGTCAAGCTGGGCGAGCCGCAGTTCGAGGGCCAGACCAAGACCAAGCTGGGCAACACCGAGGCCAAGACCTTCGTGCAGAAGGTCGTCCACGAGCAGCTGACGGACTGGCTGGACCGCAATCCGAACGAGGCCGCGGACATCATCCGCAAGTCCATCCAGGCCGCCACCGCGCGCGTCGCGGCCCGCAAGGCGCGTGACCTCACCCGCCGCAAGGGCCTGCTGGAGACGGCGTCGCTGCCGGGCAAGCTCTCCGACTGCCAGTCGAACGAGCCGGCCAAGTGCGAGATCTTCATCGTCGAGGGTGACTCCGCCGGCGGCTCGGCCAAGTCCGGCCGGAACCCGCAGTACCAGGCGATCCTCCCGATCCGCGGCAAGATCCTCAACGTGGAGAAGGCCCGGATCGACAAGATCCTGCAGAACCAGGAGATCCAGGCGCTGATCTCCGCCTTCGGCACCGGTGTGCACGAGGACTTCGACATCGCGAAGCTCCGCTATCACAAGATCATCCTGATGGCGGACGCCGACGTCGACGGTCAGCACATCAACACCCTGCTGCTCACCTTCCTCTTCCGCTTTATGCGCCCCCTGGTCGAGGCCGGTCACGTCTACCTCTCCCGTCCCCCGCTCTACAAGATCAAGTGGGGCCGGGACGACTTCGAGTACGCCTACTCCGACCGCGAGCGCGACGCCCTGATCCAGCTCGGCCGGGAGAACGGCAAGCGGATCAAGGACGACTCGGTCCAGCGCTTCAAGGGTCTCGGCGAGATGAACGCCGAGGAGCTGCGCGTGACCACCATGGACGTCGACCACCGCGTCCTCGGCCAGGTCACCCTGGACGACGCCGCGCAGGCGGACGACCTGTTCTCGGTGCTCATGGGCGAGGACGTCGAGGCCCGGCGCTCCTTCATCCAGCGCAACGCCAAGGACGTCCGCTTCCTCGACATCTGAGCCTGTCGGCCCACCCCGAGACAGCCGCAGCGCGAAAGGACTTTGAACACCCATGGCCGACGAGACCCCTGAGACCCCCACCGCCCCCGTGCCCGAGGTGACCCCCGAGGGCGCGCCCGCCCCGCTGGAGGGCGTGGGCATGCGCGTCGAGCCCGTCGGGCTCGAGACGGAGATGCAGCGCTCCTACCTCGACTACGCGATGAGCGTGATCGTCTCGCGTGCGCTGCCCGACGTGCGCGACGGCCTCAAGCCGGTGCACCGCCGCGTGCTCTACGCGATGTACGACGGCGGCTACCGCCCCGAGAAGGGCTTCTACAAGTGCGCCCGTGTCGTCGGTGACGTCATGGGTACGTACCACCCGCACGGCGACGCCTCCATCTACGACGCGCTCGTCCGCCTCGCCCAGCCCTGGGCCATGCGGATGCCGCTGGTGGACTCCAACGGCAACTTCGGCTCCCCGGGCAACGACCCGGCCGCCGCCATGCGCTACACCGAGTGCAAGATGGCGCCGCTGTCGATGGAGATGGTCCGGGACATCGACGAGGAGACCGTCGACTTCCAGGACAACTACGACGGCCGCAACCAGGAGCCGACGGTCCTGCCGTCGCGCATCCCCAACCTGCTGGTGAACGGCTCCGCGGGCATCGCGGTCGGCATGGCCACCAACATCCCGCCGCACAACCTGCGCGAGGTGGCCGAGGGCGCCCAGTGGTTCCTGGCCAACCCGGAGGCGAGCTCCGAGGAGCTCCTCGACGCGCTCATCGAGCGCATCAAGGGCCCCGACTTCCCGACCGGCGCCCTCGTGGTGGGCCGCAAGGGCATCGAGGAGGCCTACCGCACCGGCCGCGGCTCGATCACCATGCGCGCCGTCGTCGAGGTCGAGGAGATCCAGAACCGCCAGTGCCTGGTGGTCACCGAGCTGCCCTACCAGGTCAACCCGGACAACCTCGCGCAGAAGATCGCCGACCTGGTGAAGGACGGCAAGATCGGCGGCATCGCCGACGTCCGCGACGAGACCTCCTCCCGCACCGGCCAGCGCCTGGTGATCGTCCTCAAGCGGGACGCGGTCGCCAAGGTCGTGCTGAACAACCTCTACAAGCACACCGACCTGCAGACCAACTTCGGCGCCAACATGCTGGCCCTGGTCGACGGCGTGCCGCGCACCCTCTCCCTGGACGCGTTCATCCGCAACTGGGTGACGCACCAGATCGAGGTCATCGTCCGGCGCACCCGCTTCCGGCTGCGCAAGGCCGAGGAGCGCGCCCACATCCTGCGCGGCCTGCTCAAGGCCCTGGACGCCATCGACGAGGTCATCGCGCTGATCCGGCGCAGCGACACCGTCGACGTCGCCCGCGAGGGCCTGATGGGCCTGCTGCAGATCGACGAGATCCAGGCCAACGCGATCCTGGAGATGCAGCTGCGCCGGCTGGCCGCCCTGGAGCGGCAGAAGATCGTGGCGGAGCACGACGAGCTCCAGGCGAAGATCAACGAGTACAACGCGATCCTCGCCTCGCCCGAGCGCCAGCGCCAGATCATCAGCGAGGAACTCACGGCGATCGTCGAGAAGTTCGGCGAGGACCGGCGCTCGGCGCTGGTGCCCTTCGACGGCGACATGTCCATCGAGGACCTGATCGCCGAGGAGGACATCGTCGTCACGATCACCCGTGGCGGCTACGTCAAGCGCACCAAGACCGACGACTACCGCTCGCAGAAGCGCGGCGGCAAGGGCGTGCGGGGCACGAAGCTCAAGGAAGACGACATCGTCGACCACTTCTTCGTCTCCACCACCCACCACTGGCTGCTGTTCTTCACCAACAAGGGCCGGGTCTACCGCGCCAAGGCCTACGAGCTGCCGGACGCCGGGCGCGACGCCCGCGGCCAGCACGTGGCCAACCTGCTGGCCTTCCAGCCGGACGAGAAGATCGCCCAGATCCTCGCCGTCCGCGACTACGAGGCCGCGCCGTACCTGGTGCTCGCCACCAAGTCCGGCCTGGTGAAGAAGACCCCGCTGAAGGACTACGACTCCCCGCGCTCCGGCGGCGTCATCGCCATCAACCTGCGCGAGACCGAGAGCGGTGCCGAGGACGAGCTGATCGGTGCCGAGCTGGTCTCCGCCGCGGACGACCTGCTGCTGATCAGCAAGAAGGCGCAGTCCATCCGGTTCACCGCTACGGATGAAGCCCTCCGCCCGATGGGCCGGGCCACGTCCGGTGTGAAGGGCATGAGCTTCCGCGAGGGCGACGAGCTGCTCTCCATGAGCGTCGTGCGCCCGGGGACGTACGTCTTCACCGCGACCGACGGCGGCTACGCGAAGCGGTCGAACGTGGACGAGTACCGCGTTCAGGGCCGCGGCGGCCTCGGTATCAAGGCGGCCAAGATCGTGGAGGATCGGGGCTCGCTGGTCGGTGCGCTGGTGGTCGAGGAGACCGACGAGATCCTTGCCATTACGCTCAGCGGCGGCGTGATCCGCACACGGGTCAACGAGGTCAGGGAGACCGGCCGTGACACCATGGGCGTCCAGCTGATCAACTTGGGCAAGCGCGATGCCGTTGTGGGCATCGCACGGAACGCCGAAGCGGGTCGCGAGGCTGAAGAGGTCGATGAGCCGGCCGATGCAGTCGAGGGCGACGGAGCTGAGGGTGCCGAGGGCGCATCCGCCCCGGCAGGGAACATCGAGGAGTAAGTCGTGAGTCGAGCCACGGGCGCCGCGGCAAGCGGTGCAGGTGCCGAGCGCAGCACTACCGCCGCACCTGCTACCGATGAGGCCGGCGCCCGTGGCTCCGCCGCGGACGCCGGCTCCCAGGGGGGGACGTTGACGGACACGCGCAAGCCGGAGCCGTACCACCCGCCGCAGGCGTACGAGCCTCCGGCCGGTTCGGCCGGCGCCAAGTCGGCCGGGTCGGGTGACCCGGCCCCGGCCGGATCGGCTGCCGGGTCCGGCGGTGCCGGCAAGCCGGCCAAGGCTGCCAAGACGGCCAAGGCCGAGAAGGCCGCGGATTCCAAGACGGCGCAGTCCGAAGACGTGAAGGCCGCCGGGGCCGGGAAGGCTGCATCCGTGGCAGACGAGGCTGAGAGCGGGAACGCCGGGAGCAACGGCGGCAAGCCCGCCGCGAAGAGCGCGGCGAAGGCCCCTGCGGCCGACCCGCGGAACGCCGTCAAGGCTCCGCCGCGCATCCCCGGCCAGGGCGGTTCCAAGCCCGCTGCAGGCGCTCTCAAGAAGGGTGCCCCCAAGGGCCCCCAGGCGGCCCAGGCGGCCCCGCAGGAGGCCGGGAAGCCCGCGGGGGCGGCCGGCCCCGTGCCGGGCCCCGTGGCCCCGCAGGGCGCCGCGCCCCGCCCGGCAGGGCGCCCCGCGCCCCGTACGCGCACCGCGCGCCTGCGGGTGTCCAAGGCCGACCCGTGGTCGGTGATGAAGGTCAGCTTCCTGCTGTCGATCGCGCTGGGCATCTGCACGATCGTCGCGGCGGGCGTGCTGTGGGGCGTCATGGACGCCATGGGCGTCTTCTCGACCGTCGGCGGGACGATCAGCGACGCCACGACCTCCAGCGACGGCGGCGGCTTCGACCTGGAGTCGTTCCTGTCGCTGCCCCGGGTGCTCCTCTTCACCTCGGTCATCGCGGTGATCAACGTGGTCCTGGCGACCGCGCTGGCCACCCTGGGGGCCTTCGTCTACAACCTCTCGGCGGGCTTCGTGGGCGGCGTGGAGCTGACCCTCGCCGAGGACGAATAGCCGTGCGCGGGGGCCCGGCCGGACAGGATTTTGGGACTGGGCCCCAAGTGCGCTAATCTTTCGGTGTCGCGCGGGGCTATAGCTCAGACGGTTAGAGCGCTTCCCTGATAAGGAAGAGGCCACAGGTTCAAGTCCTGTTAGCCCCACCGCACGATCGGCCCGGACGGAGATTTCTCCGCCCGGGCCGATCTGTTTTCCCCAGGTGGGGAGTTGGGCCCGCGACCGGACGGCGGACCGGGTGCCGCACAGGTCACCGATCGGTATCGGCCGGTGTGTATCATCGGCCACCAGAGGTCCCCTTACGTCAAGGAAAGACGAGGTCGCGCGGTGAAGAAGCTCCTCCTGGTCGCACTGGCCGCCATCGGCGGGCTCCTCGTGTACCGCCAGATCCAGGCGGATCGCGCCGAGCAGGACCTGTGGACGGAGGCGACCGACTCCGTGCCCGCAGGTTCGGGTGTGTGAGACAAACGAGTCCTGAGCAGGGCCCCGGCCGACATGGCCGGGGCCCTGCTGTTTTCATATGCAAATGATTTATTTGCGGGCGCAATCTAGCTGATGCTGAGCGCCCAGAAGCCGATGCCCAGGCAGAGCAGCGCGACGATCAGCACGGGCACGGCCACCTTCGTGGGCGGGCCGGGCTGCCGCGCGGGCTGTGGTGCCGGCGGCTCCGCGGGCCGTGGCGGGACGGGCTGCGGCGGTACGGGCTGCGGCGCCGTGTACGCGCGCGTGGGCGGCGGATAGGCCGGCAGGGGCGGCGCCACCGGTCCCGCCGGTGCGGCCGGCCGCTGCGGTCCGTCCGGGCCGAACCCCGCGGGCAACGGCCCGAGCTGGTCGAAGACCTCGATGGGCTCCTCGCCCGCGCCGGGTGCCCCCAGCATCTCCACGGCCTCGGCGAGGGCCTTGCGCGCGCCCGTGGCGGTACGGAAGCGCAGCCCCGGATCCGGCTGCAGGAGGCCCGCGATCACGTGCCAGAGGGGCTCGGGGACCTCTTCCGGGGCGCCGGGCGTCCCGTGCTCGGTGAAGCGCTCCACGAGCGCCTCGGCGTCGGGCTTGCGGCCGGTGAGGAGGTACAGCGCGGTGAGGCCGACGGCGTAGAGGTCGGCGGGGAAATCGGGCTCGTCGCCCAGCATTTGCTCCGGCGCGAAATAACCGGGGGTGCCCATCACGTAGTTGGCGTCCGTCAGCCGGGGCTCCCCCTTCCGCATGGCGATGCCGAAGTCGGAGAGCCGGACGTGGGGCCGGCCGGTGCCGGTCGCCTCCAGGAGGACGTTCGCGGGCTTGATGTCCCGGTGCACCACGCCTTCGGCGTGCACCGCCGCGAGGCCGGACAGCAGCTGGTCCAGCAGGACGCACACGTAGTGCGGCGGCAAGGGCCCGTAGTCGCCGATGAGATGGGCGAGGGAGCCGCCGCTCACCACGTCCATGGTGAACAGCACCTTGTCGTCGTCGGCGGCCCAGCTCATCGGCGCGACCACGTGCGGGTGGTCGATCCGTAAGCCCTGCTCGCGGACGAACCTCAGCAGGGTGTGGGCGTCGCTCTGCTGGAGGACCTTGGCCGCCACGTAGCGGCGCCGGCGCCGGTCCCAGGCGCGCCAGACCGCCCCCACCCCGCCCCGGCCGATCGGGTCCACCAGCTCGTAGCGCCCGGCGAAGAGCTCACCCATCGCGTGCGCGCGGTCAGCTCTGGTGGGCCTCGTAGTGCGCGACCGCCTCGGCGGTCCGCCCGGCGCCGTACACCCGCAGGAACTCGGCGAGTTCGGGGTGGGTGGGGGCGAGGCTCTGCGCGGCCTCGATGATGTCGCCCGCGCCGGCGACGGAGCGCAGCAGGGACTGGATCTCGCGGACCACCCGGCGCACGGTCGGCGCGCCGCTGCTGGCCGTCGTCTGCGTGGAGTTGAGGACGGAGCCGCCCGAGCTCTTCTTGACCTCCTCCATCCGGTCGGCGGCCTCGGCGGCGCTCACGGTGCCGTCGGCGACCTGGCGGGAGAGCTCCTGGAGCGCCTGGACCCGCTGGACCACGGCCGGATTGCCGATCTTCGCGCGCTGGCCGCTCATCAGCTGGGAGAGCATGGGGGCCGACAGACCGAGCACGGAGGCGAGCCGGGCCTGGTTGAGACCGAGGTCGTCGATGAGACGGCGGAAGAGCGCTCCCAGCGGCTCTCCGTACCAGCTCCGCTGCAGCTCCCGTGCGCGGGCGGTGGCTTCCTGCTGTGCTGCGTCCATCTCGCTCTCCCCTTCGCTTCGCTGCAGCGAATCTTGCGGTGCATCCTACGGAGAGTGCTGGGCCCCGGCGATACCCGGTCGGAAAACACCGCGGGCACCGGGTAGTCTGGTCGGCGACGGGGCCTTAGCTCAGTTGGTAGAGCGCTGTCTTTGCATGGCAGATGTCAGGGGTTCGACTCCCCTAGGCTCCACAAGAAATCCCCTCCGACCTGCGGAAACGTAGACCGGAGGGGATTTTTGCGTTGTGCTGTGCCCAGGCCGTGCGGCCGGGACGCGCCGCGCCTCAGCCGTCCAGCAGGCCCGCGCGACGGGCGTAGCTTCCCGCCTGGAAACGGCTCTGGGCGCCGAGCTCGGCGAGCAGTTCGGTGACGTGGCGCCGGTAGGTGGTGACGGACATCGCGAGCCGGCGGGCCGCCATGCCGTCCTTCATGCCGGACTCCAGGAGTTCGAGGACGGACCGGCGCAGTTCGTCCTTGGCGCCGCCGTCGCCGGGCGCTCCGGTGAAGGGCCGCGCGGACTCCCAGGCGCTCTCCCAGGACCGGTAGAGGAAGCGCACGAGCGAGGGGTCACGGACGGAGAGGGCGCCCTTGCCGTCGCCGGAGGAGCTGCCGTGGTCGGCGAGGACGGCGGTGCCGGCGTCGAAGAAGAGGACCCGGTCGGGCACGTGGGCGGTGGTGCGGACCTGGGCGCCGAGCGCCACCACCCGGCCCAGGTGCCGCTGCACGTGGGCGTGGGTGAGGACGGAGTGGGGATAGAGGGTCCGGACGAGCACGCCACGGCCGATCACTTCGGTGGTGCGCTGCAGCCCTTCTTCCAGGGTCGCGGGGTCCGGCACGTCGGGGTGGGCGCCGGCGACCTCCGTGCGGGCGGCGGCGTAGAGGCGTTCGAGGGCGGAGCGGACGGCGTCGGGGAGGGTCAGGTACTCGATGGGGGTCCGGGTGAAGTGGCCGTGCCAGGACTCCTCGAAGACCGGCTTCATGGCCAGCACATGACTGCTCATCCGCTCGGACTCGCGGTGCAGCTGCTGGATCCGCGCCTCGATGGGGCCGGTCACGTGGGTGACGGCGACGTCGGGGCTGCGGGCCGCGTACTCGGTGCCGCGGCGGGCGCCGGCGGCGGGCTCCCCGGGCGGGCGGGCGGTGCCGGGCCCCTCTTCGGCGGGGTGCAGCAGGTGCAGCCGGTGGAGGTCGTCCACGGCGGCGCTGACGTCGGCGCCCGGCACGTCCAGGCGGCGCGCGGCCGCCTCCGGCCGGAGTCTGCCCTGTTCGAGCGCCATGCGGTAGAGCAGCACATGGAGGTCACCGAGAGGCGAGAGCGTCGGCGCCTCCGTAGCGATTTTATCCATTTTCTTCTCATTCGTCGGCCTGGTCGGGGTGCCTGGCTCGTCGCCGCGATAACCGGGGAGGATTTCACATGAATTTCAAGTCGCTATTTCTTTCCTCGTCGTCCCGCGCGGCATTGCGCGGGCAGGCGGTCCTGGTGCTCGGGCCGGGCGGCCGCCCATGGAAACGAAGGCGAGGCCGCGCCGTGACCCCGTCAATCAGCCTTCGCCGACTCTACCGGCGGTTTTTCCGAAAAGGAATGGGAATGTCCTGCGGGTAACCGCCGCCGCTCGTTGAGTAACAGGCTCCGCTTTTCGGCGTGAATTGCTATGGCCGAAAAAAATACGTCCGTGCCGGGGCCGGAAGGCCTCGGCACGGACGCGGGGGACGGGGCGCGCGGCCCCGCCCGGGGGCCGCTGGTTACGGACGGTCGCGGGGGCCGTCGTTGTTGTCGGGAGAGGACTCCGCCTCGGCCTGCTTGGCCTGGACCTCCGGGTCGAGCGGCGAGGACGCGCTCTCGGGGCCCGTGCCGTCGACCGACGTCAGCGGAGGCCGGTCCTGGACCTCCGTGGCCTCCGGCGGCTCGACCAGCCAGTCCGGATTCGCCTGCTTGTCCCACCACTTCCAGGCGGCGTACGCCCCGCCGGCGATCAGGCCGGCCACCGCCAGACGGCGGAACAGCCGGCCCGCGCGGCACCGCCGGTCGCGCCGGCTGATCAGCTTCTCGATCTCCTTCGGGCTCACCTGCCCGCGCAGCGCGGCGAGGGCGGCGGCGCTCCGGGCGACGGCCTCGTCCCGGACCGGCTCGACGGCCGTGCGGGCCCGCACGGCGGCCTGGTCGATCTTCGGGGGCAGGGCGTCGCGGGCGTGCTCGAGCCGGGGATGGAGATGTGCGTCGTACTGGGAGCGGGCCTGGTGCGCGGCCAGGTGCGCGGCTTCCGCGACCTTGGGAGCCAGCCGCGTCCGGGCCTCATGCGCGTAGTGCACGGCGGCGTCCTTCGCCGTGCCTGCGTACGGCGCCACCACTTCCGCGGCGTGCCGGACACTGTCCTTCGCCGAGCTGGTCGCGGCGCGCACGCTGTCCTTGCGGGTCACGAGATCCTCCTCCTCGGTGGCGTATGTTTTGTCGCCTTTCCACCCAGTGAAAAATCATGCCTGCGCACGGGCGGTCCGGCATGTGCGAGCGTGCATCCGGGTCATCGGGGAAGTGAGCGTGGGGTGAAGGGACGGTGAGCCCCGCTCGACCATGCCACGGTTTCGCGCGGCGCGCGGGCGTTTGTCCGCTACTCGCCGCCAACCCGTACGTGCGAGGATCGTTAGCCGTCAGAGCAGACTAGGGAAGGTAGACCGTGGCCGAGCAGCTTTACGCCACCCTGAAGACCAACCAGGGCGACATCGAGATCCGGCTCCTTCCGGACCACGCCCCGAAGACGGTGAAGAACTTCGTGGAGCTCGCGACGGGCGAGCGCGAGTGGATCAACCCGGAGACGGGCGAGAGGACCACGGACAAGCTGTACGACGGCACGGTCTTCCACCGCGTCATCGAGGGCTTCATGATCCAGGGCGGTGACCCGCTGGGCAACGGCACCGGCGGCCCCGGCTACAAGTTCGCCGACGAGTTCCACCCCGACCTGGCCTTCAACAAGCCCTACCTGCTGGCCATGGCCAACGCCGGCCCGGGCACCAACGGCTCGCAGTTCTTCATCACCGTCTCGCCGACCACGTGGCTGACCCGCAAGCACACGATCTTCGGCGAGGTCGCCGACGAGGCCTCGAAGAAGGTCGTGGACGCCATCGCCGCCACCGAGACCAACCCGCGCACCGACCGCCCGGTGAACGACGTGGTCATCAACTCGGTCGTCATCGAGACCCGCTGACGCCGGGACGCGACGCCGGGACGCGCTCTCTCCGCCTCCTTCACCCGCCCTCGTCCGCCCGAGGGAACCCGGCGCCCCGCTCGTCCGTATGACGGGCGGGGCCGCGCGTCCCGGACAGGCCCGCCCACCACCGGCGCAAGGGGAACGCATGAACGACCAGGCCGTCGGCTGCTACCGGCATCCCGACCGGGAGACCGGCATCCGCTGCACCCGCTGCGAGCGGCCGATCTGCCCGGAGTGCATGGTGAGCGCATCCGTCGGGTTCCAGTGCCCGGCCTGCGTCGCCGGCGACTCCGGCACGGGACACCGGCCGCAGGCCACCGCGCCGCGCACCATCGCGGGCGGCGTGCGGGCCGCCGACCCCCGGCTGGTGACCAAGGTCCTGCTCGCGGTCAACGTCGCCCTGTGGATCGCGGTCATGGCCACCGGCGACGGCCTGATCGACGAGATGGAGCTGTTCGGGCGCGCCGTGCTCGCCGGCGAGCCGCAGGGCGTCGCGGAGGGGCAGTGGTACCGCCTGGTGACCGCGGTGTTCCTGCACCAGGCGCCGATGCACATCGCCTTCAACATGCTGTCGCTGTGGTGGATCGGCCCGCCGCTGGAGGCGGCCCTGGGCCGGGCCCGCTACCTCGCGCTGTACCTGCTGTCCGGCCTCGGCGGCTCCGCGCTCACCTTCGTCGTCGCGGACCCGCGCCAGCCCTCGCTCGGCGCGTCCGGCGCGATCTTCGGGCTGCTGGGCGCCACGGCGGTGATCATGCGCCGTCTGAACTACGACATGCGCCCGGTCGCGGCCCTGCTCGTGCTCAACCTGATCTTCACGTTCACGTGGCACAACATCGCCTGGGAGGCCCACATCGGCGGGCTGGTCGTGGGCGCCGCCGTCGCGTACGGGATGGTGCACGCCCCGCGGGAGAAGCGGGCGCTCGTCCAGGGGCTCACCTGCGGCGTGGCGCTGGCGGTGATCGTCGCGGCCGTGGTCGTGCGGGCGGCGACGCTGCCGGAGCTCGTCGCGTTCTCCGGCTGACCCGGGCCGGACCCCCGACCGACCCGCAGGTTTGTCCACAGCGCGTACAGAATCTTGTGCACGCTGTGGGGAACGCGTGTCCGCACTCGCACAGAGCTGCGTTTTCGCTGGTGGGCGGGGCCGCCAAGCGGCCCACCGCGCTTGTGATCAGTCACACCGGCGTCAACGCCGGGGAAGTTATCCACAGATCTTCTGAGTTTTTCCCCACTGTGGACGAGGGTGTGGATAACTCCCCGGAAGGCTGTCCGGAAGACTTGCTACTTCCACTGTGTGGAGACTACGAACCCCGCCGCGATGAAGCCGAAACCGACCACGATGTTCCAGTTGTGGAGGGACTCGATGGGCATGTCGCCGCTGGTCACATAGAAGATGACGATCCAGGCCAGCCCGATCAGGAACATCGCCAGCATCAGCGGCGCCACCCAGCCCCGCCCACTGCTCAGCTTGATGTTCTGCTGCTTCGCCGGCGGCGGCGTGAAGTCGTCCTTCTTGCGGATCCGTGACTTCGGCACGAGGAACTCTCCTGTCGATGCGCTGCGTGACCGCGCTGGGGGCTGCATGGGGCGGGACAAAAGGCTGGTCCGGGGCGGTGGGCGGCGGGAACGCCACCTTGCCCCGGGCGTCCGTTAGCGTAGTGCTTCCGTGGCGCCGGAGAGGATAAGGGTACGTTGAGTAATTCTGCGGACTCCACCAGCAGGCCCTCCCGGCGCTTCAAGCCCGTCCGGCTGCTCACCGGAGGCGTGTTCGCGCTGGCCGGCCTCATCTTCTGGATGAGCTTCAACACCGCCCACGGCACCAACATCCGCACCGACGACTCCATGCTGCGGCTCTCCGACCTCATCCGGGAACGCAGCCGGAAGAACGCCGACCTGGACGAGAGCGCCGCGGCCGTCCGCTCCAAGGTCGACACCCTCGCCGGGCGCGACAACGGCAACTCCGCCGCCCAGAAGAAGAAGATGGCCGACCTCGCGGCGGCCGCGGGCACCACACCGATCAGCGGCCCCGGCCTGACCGTCACCCTCAACGACGCCCCGCCGAACGCCACGGCCAGGATCCCCGGCGTCCCGCAGCCGCAGCCCAACGACCTGGTGATCCATCAGCAGGACCTGCAGGCCGTCGTGAACGCCCTCTGGCAGGGCGGCGCCAAGGGCATCCAGGTCATGGACCAGCGGCTCATCTCCACCAGCGCGGTCCGCTGCGTCGGCAACACCCTGCTCCTCCAGGGCCGCGTCTACTCCCCGCCGTACAAGGTGACGGCCGTCGGTGACCGCGGCGCGCTCCGCAAGGCCGTCGACGCCTCCCCGGCGATCCAGAACTACCTCCAGTACGTCAACGCGTACGGGCTCGGCTGGAAAGTCGACCAGCACGAGGCGGTGACTCTTCCGGGCTACTCGGGCACAGTGGACCTCCACTACGCCAAGCCCCTGACCTGAGGGCGCGACAGAGCAGCACGAGCGGGAGGAGGCCCGCGGTGAGGCCGAGGACCGTCGTCCGCACGCTCAGCGAACTGTGCGTCACCACCGGCACCCTGCTCGTCCTCTTCGTCGTCTACGTCCTCTACTGGACGGGCGTACGCGCCGACAGCGCCATGGACGAGGAGCTCGGCCGGCTCCAGGAACGCTGGTCGAGCGGGTCCGTGGGCGCGGCCGCCGCGCCGGGGGAGCCGGAGCCGGCCCCGGAACAGCAGCCCGGGCAGCAGCCGGAGGACGCGCCGCCCGATCCCGGCGCCCCGCCCGGCCGGCCGGGTGCCCCGTCCGCACCGGCACAGCCCGGAGCGCCCACCCGCACCCAGCCCCGCGCGGGCACCCCCGGCCAGGCGCCCCCCGCGGGGACGGACCTGCGGGCCGGCCGGGCCTTCGCCGTCATGTACGTCCCCCGCTTCGGCGCCGGCTGGGCCAAGCCCGTCCTGGAGGGAACCGGCACCGAGCTCCTCAAGCGGGGCCTCGGCCACTACGAGCGGACGGCCCGCCCCGGCGCGCCGGGCAACTTCGCGGTCGCCGGCCACCGCCGCACCTACGGCGACCCCTTCAAGGACCTCGACGAGCTGCGCGCGGGCGACGCGGTGGTGATCAACGACGGCACCACCTGGTTCACGTACCGCGTGGACGGCCGCCCGTACCGCACCCGCCCCGACGACACGGGCGTCATCGACCCCGTGCCCGCCGCCTCCGGCTACCGCACCCCCGGCCGCTACCTGACCCTCACCACCTGCGAGCCGGAGTGGGGCCACAGCCACCGGCTGATCGTGTGGGCGCACCTGGACGCCGCCTCGCCCGTCGCACAGGGCCGCCCCGGGGCTTTGTCCGCCTGACCCCCTCGGCACGCGCCCGACCCTTAGTCTGGTGCTGCAATTTCGACTACGTCATCGGCAAGTGGGGACAGCATGTACGGCTGGATCTGGCGGCATCTGCCGGGCAACGCATGGGTGCGGGCACTGACCTCGCTGGTGCTCGTACTGGCGGTCGTGTACGTCCTCTTCCAGTACGTCTTCCCCTGGGCGGAACCACTGCTGCCGTTCAACGACGTGACGGTCGACAACGGAATGGCGGTCAACCAGTGAGTGCGCGCATCCTCGTCGTGGACAACTACGACAGCTTCGTCTTCAACCTCGTCCAGTACCTCTACCAGCTCGGCGCCGAGTGCGAAGTGCGGCGCAACGACGAGGTCGAGCCCCGCCACGCGGAGGACGGCTTCGACGGCGTCCTGCTGTCCCCCGGCCCGGGCGCGCCCGAGCAGGCCGGCGTGTGCATCGACATGGTGCGGCACTGCGCCCAGCAGGGCATCCCCGTCTTCGGCGTCTGCCTGGGCATGCAGTCGATGGCCGTCGCGTACGGCGGCGTGGTCGGCCGGGCGCCCGAGCTGCTGCACGGCAAGACCTCGCTGGTGACGCACGAGGGCGCGGGCGTCTTCCAGGGCCTCCCGTCGCCCTTCACCGCCACCCGCTATCACTCGCTGGCCGTCGAGCGGGAGAACTGGCCGGACGAGCTGGAGATCACCGCCTGGACGGAGTCGGGCATCGCGATGGGCCTGCGCCACCGGGACCTGCCGGTCGAGGGCGTGCAGTTCCACCCCGAGTCCGTGCTCACCGAGTGGGGCCACCGCATGCTCGCCAACTGGCTGGTCGCCTGCGGCGACACCACGGCGGTGGAGCGATCGGCGGGCCTGGCCCCGGTGGTGGGCAAGGCCGGGGCGTGACCACGTCCCCGCGGGTCGTATCGCAGCCGCTGCCGCCCGAGGATCGGGCGACGATGCAGCTGCGCAGGGTGGAGGTGCCGGCCCAGGCCGCACACCGGCCCGTACGGACCGGGGGGCGCGCCGCGCGGCGGCACGCGGCCCGCAGGGCGCGCCGGGGCAGCGTGGGCGTGCTGCTGTGCCGGCTGACGGGCGAGCTGTTCATCACCGCCGGCGTGCTGATGCTGCTCTTCGTCGCCTACCAGCTGTGGTGGACGAACGTCCGCGCCCTGCAGCAGGCCGGCGGGGCCGCCCACCACCTGCAGAGCCGCTGGGACGAGGACGGCCAGGGCGCCGCCGACCGGGACGCGGGCGACTTCTCGCCCGGCGAGGGCTTCGCGATCCTCTACATCCCCTCGCTGGACGTGAAGGCGCCCATCGCCGAGGGCGTCGGCAAGCAGAAGGTCCTCGACCGCGGCATGGTGGGCCACTACGGCGAGCCGTCCGGCGCGCTCAAGACCGCGATGCCGTGGGACAAGCAGGGCAACTTCGCCCTCGCCGGCCACCGCAACACCCATGGCGAACCGTTCCGCTACGTCAACCGGCTGAAGCCCGGCGACAAGATCGTCGTGGAGACGCGGAGCGCGTTCTACACGTATGAGATGACGAGCCGTCTGGACCAGACGTCACCCGCGAATGTCACGGTCATCGCCCCGGTGCCGGCCGGATCGGGCTTCCGCGGCCCCGGCCGCTACATCACCCTCACCACCTGCACCCCCGAGTTCACCAGTACCTACCGCCTGATCGTGTGGGGCAAGATGGTCGACGAGCGGCCCCGGAGCAAGGGAAAGCCGGACGCGCTCGTCAACTGAGACACGCGGGGAACAGTGAGCGGGGTACGAACGTCAGTGGCACGGACTGACCGGGGACGGGGGCGCCTCGCCGTCGCCGTGGGCGTCATCGGCGAACTGCTGATCACAGCGGGCCTGATCCTGGCCCTCTTCGTCGTCTACTCCCTGTGGTGGACGAACGTCCTCGCCGACCGCGAGGCGAAGCGGCAGGGCCATCAGGTGCGCGACCGCTGGGCGAAGGCCCCGGCCGGCCCCGGCGCCCTCGACACCAAGGACGGCATCGGCTTCCTGCACGTCCCCGCCATGAAGAACGGCGAGGTCCTGGTCAAGCGCGGCACCGGCACGGACGTCCTCAACGAGGGCGTCGCCGGCTTCTACACCTCCCCCGCGAAGTCCGCGATGCCGTGGGACCAGCAGGGCAACTTCACTCTGGCGGCCCACCGCGACGGCCACGGCGCGAAGTTCCACAACATCGACAAAATCAAGACCGGTGACCGGGTCGTCTTCGAGACCCGCGACGTCTGGTACGTCTACAAGGTCTACGCCGAGCTGAAGCAGACCTCGAAGTACAACGTCGACGTCATCGACCCCGTCCCGAAGGAGTCCGGCAAGACGCAGCCGGGCCGCTACCTGACCCTGACGACCTGCACGCCCGTCTACACCTCCGACTACCGGTACATCGTCTGGGCGGAGCTGGAGCGCACGGAGAAGGTCGACGCGCAGCGCACGCCTCCGGCGGAGCTGCGGTAGCCCTCCGGGCGGGGCTGCGGTAGAGCGCTTTTCTTCCGCCGAGACGGCGAGTCGCCACAACGACGAGGGTCCGGCGGCATCGAAGCCACCGGACCCTGCGCGTTCGTGCCCCTCGCCGGAGGCGCTAGTGGCGGCGGCCCCCTATGAAACCGCCCCCGATGAAACCCGTGTTGCCCGTCGCGCCCTGGTCACCGCCAGGGGTGCCGGGGTTGCCCGTGTCGGAGCCCGGGACGCCCGCCGTGGTGGTCACGTCGACCGCGGAGCCCTTGGCGACCTGGGTGCCCGGCAGCGGGTTGGTGGTCTGCACGACGGCGTTGTCGTCCTGCGGGCCGATGACGTTGCCGACCTTCAGGCCCGCGGCCTCGATCTCCTTCTTGGCGTCCTTGAACTTGTGCGTCAGCACCGGCGGCACGCCGACGTTCTGGGCGCCCTTGGCCACGGTCAGGGTGACCATGGAGCCCTGGGCGGCCTGGGTGTTGCCGTCGGGGCTCTGCTTGGTGACCGTGCCGGCCGGCTGCCCGGGGGCGTCCTCCTCCGTCACCGACACCTGGAAGCCGTTGTCGGACAGCTGCTTCTTCGCGGCGTCCACGTTCTGGCCCACCACGGACGGCACCGTCTTGGTCGGCTTGGCCGTGGCGACGGTCAGGGTGACCTCGGAGCCCTTCTCGGCCTTCGAGCCGCCCTTGGGGTCCTGGTCGAGGACCGTGTCGGCCGCGACGCCGTCGACCTGCTTGCTCTTGGTGTTGACCTGGAAGCCCTTGCCCTCAAGGATCTTCCGGGCGCTCTCCAGCTGCTTCTCGGTGACGTCCGGCACCTCGACCTTGGCCGCGCCCGCGGACACCTTGACCTTGACCTCGCCGCCGCGGTCGATCTTGCCGCCGCCCGCCGGGTCCTGGCTGCAGATCTTGCCCTTGGCCTGCTCGCAGGTCTCGGTGCCGTTCTCCACGACCTTGAAGTCGCCGTTGACGCCCTGCTGCTGAGCGTCCTTCAGCGTCTGCCCGACCAGGTTCGGCACGGACACCTTGGAGGCGTTGTTGCTGCCGCTGAACAGCGACTTCCCGATGAAGATCGCACCGACCAGCACCAGGACGCCCGCGACGATCAGCAGGATCGTCGACAGGTTGCTCTTCTTGCCGCCCCCGCCGCGCCGCCGGCCGTGGCCGTCGTCGTAGCCCCCGTACCCGCCGTCGTCGTCCCGCACGGGCGGCAGCATGGAGGTCTGTCCCGGGCCCTGGGGGGCCTGGGGGCGGAGCATGGCGGTCGGGGCGTCCGCGCCGTAGCCCACGGCGTTCAGGGAGGCCGTGGCGGCGACGGGCTGGCCCTCCAGGGCCGCCTCGATGTCGGCGCGCATCTCGTCGGCCGACTGGTAGCGGTAGTCCGGGTCCTTGGCCAGCGCCTTGAGGACGATGGCGTCCATCTCGGGCGTGATCTCGGGGTCGTGGACGCTCGGCGGGTTCGGGTCCTCCCGCACGTGCTGGTAGGCGACGGCCACCGGCGAGTCACCGATGAACGGGGGCCGGACCGCCAGCAGCTCGTACAGCAGGCAGCCGGTCGAGTAGAGGTCCGAGCGCGCGTCGACCTGCTCGCCCTTGGCCTGCTCCGGGGAGAGGTACTGGGCGGTGCCGATGACGGCCGCGGTCTGCGTCATCGTCATGCCGGAGTCGCCCATCGCGCGGGCGATGCCGAAGTCCATGACCTTGACCTGGCCGGTGCGCGTCAGCATGACGTTGGCCGGCTTGATGTCGCGGTGGACGATGCCGGCCCGGTGGGAGTACTCCAGCGCCTGCAGGACGCCGATGGTCATCTCCAGCGACCGCTCGGGCAGCAGCTTGCGGCCGGAGTGCAGCAGCTCGCGCAGCGTCGACCCGTCCACGTACTCCATGACGATGTACGGGATCGACACGCCGTCGACGTAGTCCTCGCCGGTGTCGTAGACGGCGACGATCGACGGGTGGTTGAGCGAGGCGGCCGACTGGGCCTCGCGGCGGAACCGGGCCTGGAAGGACGGGTCGCGGGCGAGGTCCACCCGCAGCGTCTTCACGGCGACGGTGCGGCCGAGCCGGGTGTCGTGGGCGAGGTAGACCTCGGCCATGCCACCGCGGCCGAGCACCGAGCCCAGTTCGTACCGGCCGCCGAGGCGACGCGGCTCTTCCATAGCTCCAGCCCTTCCGTTTTCCTGACCGCACCTTCACTACGTCCGGCGGTGTGCTGTCCGGCATACGGTACCCGGCAGGTCACGCCCGTTCCGGCCGTGACGGCCACCTGATACACGACCGGTACCGTCGCGGGCAGCACCGGACGGCGGAGGTGAGGCCCGTCACTTCGACGTGCTGAGCACCGCCTCCATGACCTTCTTCGCCACAGGCGCGGCGAGGGCACCACCGGCGATGTCGTCGCGGAGCGTGTCCGAGCTCTCGATCACCACGGCAACGGCGACGGGGGAGCCGTCGGCGCCCTTGGCGTAGGAGATGAACCACGCGTACGGGTTGCCGCTGTTGTCGACGCCGTGCTGGGCCGTACCGGTCTTGCCGCCGACCGTGACGCCCTTGATCTGGCCGTTCTTGCCGGTGCCCTCGTTGACCACCGTCTCCATCATCGACTGCAGCTTGCGGGCGGTGTCCCGCGACATGGGCTGGGACATCTCCTTCGGCTGGTGCGTCTCGATCACGTTGAGGTTGGGGGCGCGCACCTTGTCGACCATGTACGGCTCCATGAGCTTGCCGTCGTTGGCGACCGCGGCGGCGACCATGGCCATCTGCAGCGGCGTGGCGCGGTTGGAGGCCTGGCCGATGCCGTCCATGGCGTTCTGCGGACGGTTGTCCTTGGGGTAGATGCTCTGGGCGGCGCGCACGGGCGTGTCGAGCTTGTCGTTGTTGAAGCCGAACTTCTGCGCCTGCTCCATCATCTTCTTGTTGCCGAGGTCAGCGCTGACCTTGCCGAAGACGCTGTTGCAGGAGACCCGCAGCGCCTCGCGCAGCGAGGCGTCCTTGCACTGGATGCTGCCCTCGTTCTTCAGCTCCGTGACCGTGTCCGGCAGGGTCCACGGCACCGGCGAGTCGGTCTTGGAGTCGACGTCCTTGTACAGGCCGTTCTCCAGGGCGGCGGCGGCCGTCACGACCTTGAACGTGGAGCCCGGGGGGTACGTCTGGCGCAGCGCCCGGTTGAGCATCGGCTGGTTCTTGTCCTTGTCCAGCGACGTCCACTCCTTGCCGTCGTTGGCGCCCGCGATCTTCGACGGGTCGTACGACGGGGTGGACGCCAGGGCGAGGATCTTGCCGGTGCGCGGGTCGATGGCCGCGACCGCGCCCTTCTTGTCGCCGAGGCCCTCGAAGGCGGCCTTCTGGGCCTTGCTGTTCAGGGTGGTGATCACGTCACCGCCCTTCTTCCCCTTGCCCGTGATCATGTCGACGGTGCGGTTGAAGAACAGGCGGTCGTCGTCGCCGATGAGGACGCGGTCGTAGAGCTTCTCCAGCTGGGTGGCGCCGTAGACCTGCGAGGAGCGGCCGGTGACGGGCGCCCACATGGCGCCGTCCGTGTACGTCCGCTTGTACTTGAAGTCCACGCCGCCGGTCTCGACCGAGCCGGTGATGGCCTGGCCGTCCACGATGATGTTGCCGCGGGGCTGGCTGTAGCGGGCGATGTCGACGCGGCGGTTGTTCTTGTGCGTCTTCAGCTCGTCCGCCTGGACGAACTGCAGCCAGTTGTCCCGCAGGAGCAGGGCCAGGACGAGGAGGCCGCAGAAGATCGCGATCCTGCGTACGGGCTTGTTCACGGGCGGACCACCTGGGTCATCTCGGCGTCTGGGGACGGGGCGGGGGCCGGGGCCGGGCGCCGTGCGGTGTCGCTGATCTTGATCAGGATGGCGAGCAGCGCCCAGTTCGCGATGACGGACGAGCCACCCGCCGCGAGGAACGGCATGGTCATACCGGTCAGCGGGATGAGGCCCATGACGCCGCCCGCCACGACGAAGACCTGGATGCCGAAGGCGGCGGAGAGACCGGTCGCGAGCAGCTTGCCGAAGGGGTCGCGGGCGGCGAGGGCCGTGCGCACGCCGCGCTCGACGATCAGCCCGTAGATCAGCAGGATCGCCATGGCGCCGGCCAGGCCGAGCTCCTCGCCGTAGGAGGCGAAGATGAAGTCGGAGTTGGCGGCGAACTGGATCAGGTCGGAGGCGCCCTGGCCCCAGCCGGTGCCGAAGACGCCGCCGGAGCCGAAGGCGAAGAGGGCCTGGGCGATCTGCTCGGTCGTGGCCCAGGACGGGCGCGGGTTGTCGTAGACCGCGAAGGGGTGCAGCCAGGCCATCACACGGACCTTGACGTGCGGCTCGACGGAGCCGACGACGGCAGCGCCGCCCGCCGACATCAGCAGACCGAAGACGATCCAGCTGGTGCGCTCGGTGGCGACGTACAGCATGACGACGAACATGCCGAAGAACAGCAGCGACGAGCCGAGGTCGGTCTCGAAGACGAGGATGACGAGGCTCAGCGCCCAGACGGCCACGATCGGGCCGAGGTCGCGGCCGCGCGGCAGGTACAGCCCCATGAAGCGGCGGCTGGCCAGCGCCAGGGCGTCGCGCTTCACCATCAGGTAACCGGCGAAGAAGATCGCCAGGATGATCTTCGCGAACTCACCGGGCTGGATCGAGCCGAGGCCGGGGATGACGATCCAGATCTTGGCGCCGAACTTGCCGGGGAAGAACACCGGGGCCACGAGCAGGACCAGCGCGACCACCATGGAGATGTAGGTGTAGCGCTGCAGGATGCGGTGGTCCTTGAGGAAGATCACCACGGCGACGAACAGCGCGATGCCCAGGGCGGAGAACATCAGCTGGTTGGGGGCCGAGGGCTGGAACGTGAAGCCCTGGGCCTTGGCCAGCCGCGCCAGCCGCTCCGACTGGTCGAGCCGCCAGATCATCACCAGGCCGAGGCCGTTGAGCAGGGTGGCCAGCGGCAGCAGCAGCGGGTCGGCGTACTTGGCGAACTTGCGCACCACCAGGTGCCCGACGCCGCCGAGCAGGCCGAGGCCGAGCCCGTAGCCGAGCATGCCGGAAGGCATCTCGCCGTTGAGCGCGAGGCCGACGTTGGCGTACGCGAAGCAGGGCAGGATCACCGCGAACGCGAGCAGCGCCAGCTCGGTGTTGCGCCGGCTGGGCGGGCCCACGGTGCTGATCGTGGTCGTCGCGGTCGTGTTGCTGCCCGCGCTGGATGGCATGGATGGCATGGCTGACATGAGTTGATGGCCCCCTACGGCTTTACTGCTGAGCGCTGCACTGCGGGACCAACTTCTGCTCTTCCTCGGTGAGGGTGGGGCCCGGGCTCGGCACCGGGGTGGCTTGGGCGGAGAGGCCGGCGCCCCCCGGCTTGGCGTCCTTGGGGTCCTTGGGGTCCTTGGGGAGGTCGCCGACGGAGCCGACCCGGTCGCCGTTCTGCTTCTCCCGATCCCGCTGCGCCTGCTCGGCCTTGCGCCGCTCGTCCTCCTTCTTGCAGGCGCCGGCGAGGAGGCCGAGGTCCTTGGCCTTCTGCTCCGCCTTCTCGCGGCTGTCGAGGGCGATGGTGTCCTCGACGCGGCTGCGCTGGTCGACGGGCAGGTACTTGAGTTCGATCTCGGGGTGGTCCTGGTAGAGCTTGCTGAGGCTCACCCACGCCAGGTCCTGGTTGATGCCCTGGTAGACCGCCACGTGGTTGTTGTCCTTGGCGCCCACGTAGTACTGCGTCTGGGTCCAGCTGTAGCCGCCGTAGAGGCCGCCCGCGACGACGCCGAGGACGACGCCCAGGATGAGCGTCCGCTTGAGCCACCGGCCGCGCCGGGGCTCCTTGACGAAGTCCTCGTCCATGAAGGCGCCGAACGAGCCGTCCGGGGCGCCGCCCATGCCGCCGTCGCCGCTGCCGGGCGGGCCGAAGGCGCCGCCGGGCTGCTGGGAGGGCACGGGCCGGTTGGCGCGGGCGTGCTCGGCGGCACGGCCGGCCGGGGTCTGCATGGCGCCGTCGACGCCCAGCTGCAGCTGGTTCTCGGCGACCGCGCCGACGATCACCGGCGTGTCGTTGAGCTGCTGGGCGAGGGTGTCCCCGCCGTCCACGTCGAGGACGTCGGCGACGATGCAGGTGATGTTGTCGGGGCCGCCGCCGCGCAGGGCGAGCTGGATCAGCTCCTGGATCGTCTCGTGCGGGCCCTGGTAGCTGGCGAGGGTCTCCTCCATCGTCTGGTGGCTGACCACGCCGGAGAGGCCGTCGGAGCAGATCAGATAGCGGTCGCCCGCCCGGACTTCGCGGATCGAGAGGTCGGGCTCGACGTGGTCGCCACTGCCCAGCGCGCGCATCAGCAGGGAGCGCTGCGGGTGGGTGGTGGCCTCCTCCTCGGTGATCCGGCCCTCGTCCACCAGCCGCTGCACCCAGGTGTGGTCCTGGGTGATCTGGGTGAGGACGCCGTCGCGCAGCAGGTACGCGCGGGAGTCGCCGACGTGCACGAGGCCGAGCCGCTGGCCCGTCCACAGCAGGGCGGTGAGCGTCGTGCCCATGCCCTCCAGCTGCGGGTCCTGCTCGACCATCACGCGCAGCTGGTCGTTGGCGCGCTGCACGGCGGTGCCGAGGGAGGTGAGGATGTCCGAGCCGGGGACGTCGTCGTCGAGCTGGACGAGGGTGGAGATCACCTCGGAGCTGGCGACCTCGCCCGCGGCCTGGCCGCCCATGCCGTCGGCGATGGCGAGCAGGCGCGGGCCGGCGTAACCGGAGTCCTCGTTGCCCTCCCGGATCATGCCCTTGTGCGATCCGGCGGCGAAGCGCAGAGACAGACTCATGCGCACCTCGCCCGTCGGCTCCGGGTACAGCCCCTTCCCAGCCACGCTGCCCACCCTCCGGTCGTCATGGTCCTACTACTTCCGCAGCTCGATGACGGTCTTGCCGATGCGGATCGGCGCGCCGAGCGGGATCGGGGTCGGGGTGGTCAGCCGGGTGCGGTCGAGATACGTGCCGTTGGTCGAGCCGAGGTCCTCGACGATCCACTGGCCGTCGCGGTCCGGGTAGATCCTGGCATGCCGGCTGGAGGCGTAGTCGTCGTCCAGCACGATCGTGGAGTCGTGGGCGCGGCCCAGCGAGATGGTCTGGCCCTGCAGGGCCACCGTGGTGCCCGCGAGGGAGCCCTCGGAGACCACGAGCTTGGTGGGGGCGCCGCGGCGGCCCCGGTCCGCGCGCCGGTCGGCCCTGCGGCCGCCCGTCTGCTGCTGGCGCTGCTGCGGGGGCGCGGCCTGGGCCTGCGCGCGCTGCGGCCGGCTCTCGCCACCGCCCCGGCGGGAGCCACGCTGGGTGACCCTGGTGCCGAAGAGATCACTGCGGATGACCTGAACGGCCACGATCACGAACAGCCACAGTACGGCGAGGAAACCCAACCGCATGACCGTGAGGGTCAGCTCTGACATTGCCCCCGCTTCACCCTTCGGCTTGCCGATAAACGATGGTGGTGCTGCCCACGACGATCCGTGAGCCGTCGCGGAGCGTAGCGCGAGTGGTGTGCTGTCCGTCCACCACGATGCCGTTGGTCGACCCCAGGTCCTGGATGGTGGCGGGGGTGCCGACCCGGATTTCGCAGTGCCGGCGGGAGACGCCGGGGTCGTCGATCCGTACGTCCGCCTCGGTGCTGCGGCCCAGCACGAGGGTGGGCCGGGAGATCTGGTGGCGGGTGCCGTTGATCTCGATCCAGCGCCGTGTCTGGGCGCCGGGCACGCCGGCCGCGGGACCGCTCCCGCCCGCGCGCGGCGCGGACCGCCCCGGGGGCGCGGAGGGCGGCGGCGACGCGGGCATGGGCGGCAGCCCCGACGGGGGCGCCGGATAGCCCGCACCGTGCGTGACGGGGCCGCCCTGGCGCGGGCTGCCGGGGCGCTGGCTCGGCTGGCCTTGGTGGTCCTGCGACTCGCTGGCGGCGAGGGTGCGGCTGCGCACCCGGTACAGGCCGGTGTCGAGGTCGTCCGCCTTCTCCAGGTGGACCTTGATGGTCCCCATGAAGGTGTACCGCTGCTGCTTGGCGTAGTCGCGGACCATGCCGGACAGCTCGTCGCCGAGCTGACCGGAGTACGGGCTGAGCCGCTCGAAGTCCGGGGTGCTCAGCTCCACGATGAAGTCGTTCGGGACGACGGTGCGGTCACGGTTCCAGATGGTGGCGTTGTTGTCGCACTCGCGCTGGAGCGCGCCCGCGATCTCGACCGGCTGCACCTCGGACTTGAACACCTTGGCGAAGGTGCCGTTCACGAGACCCTCGAGACGCTGCTCGAAGCGCTTCAGTACTCCCACGGGGCACCTCCTTCCCTCAGTGACGTTCCTGATGCTCGGTGTCGTTCCTGATACTGCTTACTGATCGTATCCACGCGTTCGGGAAACGGCCGGTTCCCCTTCGGGGCCAGGAGTGACGAGTGTCGCCCCGGCCCGCCGGCGCGACCTCCCTGTCCCCTTCATAGAGATCCCTTCATGGGGACCCCTTCATAGGGATCGTAGAGGCGGCCGGGAGCCAGTGTCCCGCAACCGGCGGGGTCCCCACCGGTCCCGGCGGCCCGGGAGGGCCCCGCGGCCCCCGCCGGGGCCGGTCCGGGGAGAACGAGTGTGAAGGCACCCGCGAAGGCGTGCTAATGTTCTCGATGTCGGAAGGCGAACGGCGCAGAAACCGGAAGGGCAAGTCCCCCGGAAGAAGCCCGGAAACCCGAGGACGACACCCATGCGCGGGTGGCGGAATAGGCAGACGCGCTGGATTCAGGTTCCAGTGCCCGCAAGGGCGTGGGGGTTCAACTCCCCCCTCGCGCACAGTGAGGACAGACCCCTCGAAGTGACTTCGGTCACTCCGGGGGGTCTGTCTCGTTTTGTTCTGACGTCCTTCTGTGCCCCGAGGGGCCCTTGTGATCCTGGAGCTTGGCCGGAACCTGGCACGCCGTAGTGGCTGGAGTGGGAACATCATTCCGTAGTCGTACCGGGGCGCTGTGTGATCCGGAATGGGGGGCCCGGGGTGGCTGGTGACCAGACGTCCGTATTTTCCGAGTGGATCCTGCCTGCCGTCGTCTGCGCGCCCGTGACCTGGGTGTGCCTGGTGCACCGCTTCCGTGGACAGGGGAGGCTGCTGGGGACGGTGCGTTCCGCCGCCTCGGCGCTGGCCGTGGTGGTGTGGACGTCCGGGATGGCGGCGCTCGCGAGCGGCCTGCTGTTACCGCACGCCGACGCCGTGCCGCCGGCGGCGGTCGGCATCGTCGCGGGAGCGGGCCTGGTGCCCAAGCGGCGGAGCGAGCAGGCGGAGCACCCCGTCATGGCGATTCTCACACTGGGCCATTCCCTGCTGATCAACAGTCTGATGGACCGGCTGCAGACGGATCGGGCCGAGTGGTGCGCCCGGCTGGCCGAGGGCTTCGACAACTGCTGGGAGCTGGACGTCTTCGCCGACCGGGTCGCGCGGCACCTGAAGTCGCGCGTCGAGGTGCCCGGGCGCTCGTCCAGGGGCAAGAACGGCCCGGGGGCCTCGATCGACGCGCGGTACGAGGACGTACGGGCCGCCGTGCAGCGGGCGGACACGCTGGAGACCGAGATCGAGAAGGCCTGTTCGGACGAGCAGCGCGAGCGGACCCGCGAGGAGATCGGGCGGACGCTGCGGGCCTTCGGCGAGGCCGAGCACCTGTGCGCGCGCCTGCTGGAGCTGGCCCACGCGCACGGCAAGCGCAGCGACGACGAGAAGATCCTCGAACTGCGGCGGCAGCCTCTGTATGTGGCCGCCGCCGGGCCTTCGGCCGGCTGAGCAGTCTCAGTGGTACGTCTTGGCCAACGCTCTGTGCGCGGGCTGTTCCTGGCAGCCGGCGGCGGAAGCGTCGACGAAGGAGATCTCCATCTTCACGTCGAGCGCGTCGGCCACGGCGGCGAGCGAACGCATGGTCAGATTCTCGTCGCCGGAGAGGATTTGGCTCACTCTGCCCGGCGAGACGCCCATGCTCTCCGCCAAGTCCTTACGGGTCATGCCGCGTTCGGCGAGGAGGCCCGCAAGGGATGCCGTCGCGTGGCGTGCCAGCCGGCCTCCGGCCTCGTCGGCCGCCCGTCCATGATCACGTCTGTCGCGCCACGTCATCCCTACCCCCTGGAACCAAGAACTCACGGCGCCCTTAGGCGCCTTCCTCTTAGAGGATGCCACCTTTAGGGCTAACTAAAAGCCCGCATTCGGCTAAAGGTTGCCGCATCGGGGGCGAGTTCACTTTTTGATCAATCTGTGACCAGGGGTGATGCAGCAATCGGTCGAATTCGGCCAAGGTGCGGGCCGCCCGTCGCGGCCCGTCCTCCGGGGGCGGCTCGCGCGAGGCCGGGTGTTGCAAGGTTCAAGCATCAATAGAAACCACGCGGTCGGTTTGGTACGGTCGGGCGCCAGTCCCGGTAGCCACACCCACGTGGGGAGATCCGATGGAAGTCAGATCCGCGCAACCCGGCCCTGTGCCCAGCGGGACGGCAGCCCTCGCCGACCACTGGGACGTGGAGCCGGAACTGTTCGCTTCCCTCGCGCGGAACGACCAGCGCCGGATGGCCGAGCAGTACGTACGCGGCCTGCTGGCGGCGGAGGGCCGCAAGACCCTGCGCAACGTCGCGGAACAGATCGGCGGAAAGGCGCTCCAGCAGAGCGTCCACCACTTCATCACCGCGTCGTCCTGGAACTGGGCGCCCGTCCGGGGCGCGCTGGCCCGGCTCGCGGACGAGGCCGTGCGCCCCCAGGCGTGGGTGGTCAACTCCACGGTCATCCCCAAGGCGGGGATCCACTCGGTCGGCGTCGACCAGCAGTTCCTCCCCCACCTCGGCCAGACCGTCAACGGGCAGCGGGCCTTCAGCGCGTGGAGCGCCTCGGAGCGGATCAGCGTGCCCTTCAACTGGAGCCTGGTGCTCTCCCGGAACTGGCTGGAGGACCCGGCCCGGCGCAGCCGCGCCCACATACCCGACGCCAGCCGCGTCGTCTCCCTGGAGGAGCACGCCGGATCCGTCGCCCTGGAGGCCGCCGAGGCCTGGGGCCTGCGCCGGCGCCCCGTCGTCGTGGACGTGGACGGGCTCGACGCCGGGGCGACCGTGGGGCGCTTCGCCCGCGCGGGCGCCTCCCTGATCCTGCGCATCGACGGCGCGACGCCGCTGCGGGTCGACGGCTCCCTGCTGCAGGGATACAGCGACAAGGAGGTGCCCGCCCTGAGCCTGATCTCCTCGATGAAGCGGATGCGCCGCCAGGTGGAGTGGTCGGACGCGGCGGGCGGCGGCATGCACTTCGGGGTGGTGAGCGCCATTCCCGTGCTGCTGGCGTGCCAGGCGCCCGGCGGCGGGCCCGGGGGCGGCCCCGGCCCCGTCCATCACCGGCCGATGCTGCTCATCGGCGACTGGCGCTCCTCCGGCCGGTGGCCGTCCCGGCTGTGGCTCACCGACTCCCGGCGGCTGCCGCTCATCACCCTGCTGCGGCTGACCCGGCTCACGGACGTCGTCGAGCGCGACTTCGCGGAGATCTCCGAGCACACCGGCGTCCGGGACTTCGCGGGCCGCTCGTTCCAGGGCTGGCACCGCCACATCACGCTGGCCTCGGTCGCCCACCTCGTCGCCGCGCGGGCGGGGACGCGGCGGTTCCCGGCGCGGCGGCGGCGCGTGACGGGGTCCGTCACGCCCCTGTGCGCCTGAACCGGCTGCCCCGCCCGGCCTCCCCCTCCCTGTCTCCTGCGGGTGCTCCGCCGGTAGGTTCTCGGCAACCGATCGCAGCGCGGCGCGCGCCGTAAGGGACGTATGCCGTAAGAGACGTGTGCCGTAAGAGACGTATGAAGGGGGAGGTGGGCGCGATGCCGCGACTGCCGTACGTTCCGGGGTTCGCCCGTTCCGCCGGTCCCAAGGGGGCGGCGGGGTCACCGAAGGCGGAGGGCAAGGCGCTGCGGGAGCGGGTGCCGCGGTCCGCGCACGCGCGGTGGTCCCCCGCGGCGGACCGGCCGGACGCGGTCGCCGAGGTCGAGGCCTCGAACGCGGGCCGGCTGCCCGAGCTCACGCCGATACGCGTCGGCCGGATGGCCGCCTCGCCGTTCGCCTTCCTGCGCGGGTCCGCCGGGCTCATGGCGTACGACCTGATGGACACCGCCGTGACCGGGGCCGGCGCCCAGATCTGCGGCGACGCCCACGCCGCCAACTTCGGGCTCTACGGCGACGCGCGCGGCGAACTCGTCATCGACCTCAACGACTTCGACGAGACCCTGCACGGGCCCTGGGAGTGGGACGTGAAGCGGCTCGCCGCCTCGCTGGTGCTGGCCGGACGGGAGGCGGGCGCGGACGAGGCCACCTGCCGGGCCGCGGCGAAGGACGCGGCCGGCTCGTACCGGCACACGATGCGGCTGCTCGCCGGCATGCCCGTCGCGGACGCCTGGAACGCCATCGCCGACGAGCGGCTCGTCTCCCACGCGGACGCCCGCGACCTCACCGGCACGCTGGAGCGCGTCGCCGGGAAGGCCCGGCGGAACACGAGCGCCCGCTTCGCCGCCAAGGCCACGGAGAAGGCGGGCGGCGGGCGGCGCTTCGTGGACGCCCCGCCGGTGCTGCGCCGCCTGCCGGACGCCGAGGCGGGCGCGGTCGCCTCGGCGCTGGGCGGCTACCTCGGCACCCTCCCGGAGGAGCTGCTGCCGCTGCTCGCCCGGTACGAGGTGCAGGACGTGGCGTTCCGCGTCGTCGGCACCGGGAGCGTGGGCCTGCGCTCGTACGTGGTGCTGCTCCTGGACCACCGCGGGGAGCCGCTGGTCCTCCAGGTGAAGGAGGCCCGCCCCTCGGTCCTGCTGCCCTACGCGGAGAAGGCCGGGTTCGCCCTGCCGCCGGACGGGCACGAGGGGCGGCGGGTCGTGCTGGGGCAGAAGCGGATGCAGGTCGTGAGCGACGTGTTGCTCGGCTGGGCCACGGTCGAGGGGCGCCCGTACCAGGTGCGGCAGTTCCGCAACCGCAAGGGCAGCGTCGACCCGGCCGCCCTCGCCCCCGCCGAACTGGACGACTACGCTCGCATCACCGGCGCGCTCCTCGCCCGCGCCCACTCCCACACCACGGACCCGCGCCTGATAGCCGCCTACTGCGGCAAGTCCGAGGCCCTGGACGAGGCGCTGGCCGAGTTCGCCCGGGTCTACGCGGACCGGATGGAAGCGGATCACGAGGCCCTGACCCGCGCGATCCGCGCGGGGCGCGTGGCCGCGGAAACGGGCGTCTAGCGGGCGACGCGGCCGGCCGGTGGGCGGTTCGGGGCGGTGCCTGCCCCGGCCTCTTCGCCGCAGGCGAGAGGGAGGCTGCGGCGGCGGCTGCGGGGGCGGGCCGCCGCGGTCCGGGTAACCCTCCGGGAGGGAACTACGCTGGTCGGGTGATGAATCCGGAAGCAGACACTTCCCGCCTGGAGCAAGCCGTCCGCACGGCCGAAACCGCGCTGATCGAGTTCGAGATCGCCGTGGAGACGTTCCGCGTGGAGGTGGAGAACTTCTCCCGCCTGCACCACCAGCGCCTCGGCCCGGTCTACGCCCGCCTCGAAGAGCTGGACGCACAGATCGCCGAGGCCGTCGCCGCCCGCAGCGGCGATCCGGAGGACCTGCGCAAGGCCCGCGAGGCCCGTGCGCTGGTGCAGCCGCTGCCCGGGGTGGAGGAGCTGTTCGGCGGCTGGCTGGACTCGGACGGGCTGTCCCCGGAGGGCACGGCGATGCTCACGGAGAAGCCGGTCCGCCCGCCCCGCCGGGTGCGCCCGAGCGACGAGGCCCGCCGGGCCTTCCGGGAGCTGGTCCGCGAGGCCCACCCGGACCTGGCGCGGGACGAGGCCGAGCGGCTGCGCCGCGAGGAGTTCATCGTGCGCGTCAACGCCGCGTACGCGGACGGTGACGAGGACCTCCTGGGCGCCCTGGCCGCGGAGTGGGCCGCGGGCCCGGCGCCGGAGCCGCGCCCCCTGGACCGCGCCGAGGAGCTCTACGCCCGCCTGGAGTGGCTGGCGCAGCGCAAGGAGATGCTGTCGGCCCTGGCCGCCGAGCTGGAGGGGTCGGCGATCGGCTCGATGCTGCGGATGGCGCCGGAGGACCCGGACGGCCTGCTGGAGGAGATCGGCGAGGGCCTGCGCGCCCAGGTCGCCGAGCGCGAGGCGCAGCTGCGGGAACTGGTCGGGTAGCGTCGTGGGCATGAGCTTTGGTTCCGGAATCCCCACGGTCGGCGTCGACGCCCTCTCGTCCGACGACTTTCTGCTGGATGTGCGCGAGGCCGACGAGTGGGCGGCCGGCCACGCCGAGGGCGCCCTGCACATCCCGATGAGCGACTTCGTGGCCCGCTTCGGCGAGTTGACGGAGAAGGCGCCGGACGGCGGCCGGATCAACGTCATCTGCCGCTCGGGCGGGCGGTCTGCGCAGGTCACCGCCTACCTGGTGCAGCAGGGCCTGGACGCGGTGAACGTCGACGGCGGCATGCAGGTCTGGGAGGCCGCCGGCCGCCCGGTCGTGGACGGCAACGGCGCTCCCGGGACCGTGATCTAGCCGCATCCCGTGATCCAGCCGCATTCCGTGATCTAGCCGCAGCCTGCTCCGGACCCGCTCCGGACCCGCTCGGGCTCCGGCTCGGGCGGGTGCTACCCCTCGGGCGCGTGGGCGGCCAGCAGGTCGCCCAGCGCCTCCTCGTGCGCCGCGGCCGGGCCCAGCGACAGCTCCAGCTGCTTGGCCCACGCGTGGTACCGGTGCAGGGCGTAGCCGGTGTCGGCGCCGAAGCCGCCGTGCAGGTGCTGCGCGGTCTGCACGGCGCGCCGTACGCCTTCGGAGGCCCAGACCTTCGCGACGGCGAGGTCCGCCTCGGCGGGCAGGGCCCCGCCCGCACCGGTCTCCAGCCGCCACGCGGCCTGCCAGAGCGTGGCCTCCATGGCCCGCAGGTCGACATAGCGGTCCGCGGCCTGGACGGCCACCGCCTGGAACGTGGCCAACGGGAAGCCGAACTGCTCCCGCTTGCTGGTGTACGCGCTGGTCATACGGCATGCCGCCGTCCCCACCCCGAGCGCGAGCGCGCACGTCCCGGCGGTGAGCAGCGCGCGCAGCCGCGGCCAGGCCCCTTCGTCCGTGATCACCTGCATGCCGTCGAGCCGTACGGAGTCGAGCCGCACTTCGGCGTACTGCTCGCCGTTCGTGGACACCTGCCGGGCCAGGGCGACCCCGGGGTGGTCGCGGGGGACGATCCCGAGCACGGCACGGCCGTCCGCGTCGCACGCGGGCACGATGATCAGGTCGACGGACCGCGCCCACGGCACGGCCGTCTGCAGGCCGTCGAACACCCAGCCCTCTCCGGCCGCCGGCCGGGCGGCGACCGAGAGCTCCGCCGCATCGTGCCCCGTCCGGCCGTTGGAGGCGACCGTGACGACCGGCTCGCCGCGCCCGAGCGCCGGCAGGATCCGTGCCCCAGCCGCGCCGCCGTGCGTGCTCAGCGCGAGCGCCGTGGCTCCGGCCTCCAGCAGCGGCACCCGGGCGAGCACCTGGCCGGCCTCGCGCAGCACCAGGCACAGGGCGATCGGCCCGAGCCCCCCTCCGCCGTGCCGGGTGCCGACGGTCAGGCTCAGCAGGTCCGCCGCGGCCAGCCTGCGCCACAGCGCGCGGTCGAAGTCCTCCGCGACCGGGCCCCGGGACAGCACGGGGCTGGGCACGCCGTCGGGGGAGACCCCGGAGAACACGGCCCGCGCCGCCTCGGCGGCCGCCTGCTGCTCCTCGCTGAAGGTGAAGTCCACTGCCGCCGCCTTCCCGTACCCGCTGCCCGTCCGCCGGCTCCGCCCAGTATCTGACGGACCGTCAATGTAGGCGGGGCGAGGGCATTTGGGAATGCTCAGCGATCGAAGTCGAGCTCCACCTCCGCCGTCACCGGGTGTGACTGGCACGCCAGCACATGGCCGCTCTCGATCTCCTCCGGCTCCAGGGCGAAGTTCCGGTCCATGCGCACCTCGCCCTTCACCAGGAACGCCCGGCATGTCCCGCACACCCCGCCCTTGCAGGCGTAGGGCGCATCGGGCCGGTTCCGCAGGACCGCCTCCAGCAGCGTCTCCCCCTCCCGCACCGGCCAGCTGCCGCCGCGCCCGTCGAGCTTCGCCGTCACCGTGCTGCGCGCGGGCGCGCCGGCGGGGGCCGGCCGGCGGGCCTCCGCACCGGAGCCCTCCACGTGGAAGATCTCCTGGTGGATGCGGTCCCGCCCGATTCCCAGGGCGCGCAGCGCCCGCTCCGCCCCCCGCACCAGCCCGAAGGGCCCGCACAGGAACCAGCCGCGTATCTCCTCCACCGGCACCAGGGCGGGCAGCAGCCGGGTCAGCCGCTCCTCGTCCAGCCGCCCGGACGGCAGCCCGGCCTGCTGCTCCTCGCGGGAGAGGGTCTGCACCAGCTGGAAGCGGTCGGGGAAGCGGTCCTTGAGGTCCGCGACCTCCTCCAGGAACATCGTGGAGGCCGTGGTCCGGTCGCTGCGTATGAGGCAGAACCGGGCGCCGGGCTCCCGCGCCAGCAGCGTCGAGGCGATGGACAGCACGGGCGTGATGCCGCTGCCGCCGACGATCGCGGCGAAGTGCCCGGCCCGCGGCTCCAGGACGAACCGCCCGGCCGGCGCCATCACCTCCACCGTGTCTCCGGCGGCCAGCTCCTTGAGGGCGTACGTCGAGAACTCGCCGCCGTCCACCAGCCGGACCCCCACCCTCAGCTCGGCGGGGCCGGGCGCCTCCGGGGCGGGCGCGGGGATGCACACCGAGTACGTGCGGCGGATCTCGGTGCCGTCCCGGGCGGTGCGGCGGACGGCGATGTGCTGGCCCGGTGCCCAGCGGTAGGTCTCGCGCAGCTCGGGCGGCACGGCGAAGGTCACGGCGACCGAGTCGTCGGTGAGGGGGTCGACCGCCGCCACCCGCAGGGGGTGGAAGGCGCCGTGGCGGGCCGCGGCCATCTACAACTCCTTGAAGTGGTCGAAGGGTTCGCGGCAGGCCTCGCAGCGGCGCAGGGCCTTGCAAGCGGTGGAGGAGAAGCGACTGATCAGCGTCGTCTCCGTGGATCCGCAGTGGGGGCAGCGGATGGCCAGGCCTACCATGACCGGCCCGGCCGGGCCCGTGGGGCGCGGCGGCGCTATGCCGAACTCCTGCAGCTTGCGGCGGCCTTCGGCCGTGATGTCGTCGGTGGACCAGGCGGGGGAGAGCACCGTGCGGACGGACACCTCGGCCTGCCCGTGCTCGTGCAGGACGCGCTCGATGTCCGCGGACATCGCCTCGACCGCGGGGCAGCCGGTGTACGTGGGGGTCAGCTCGACCTCGACCCGGCCGGGGCCGGTGACGTGCAGGCCGCGCAGCACGCCCAGCTCGGCCAGGGTGAGCACGGGCAGCTCGGGGTCGGGGACGGCCCCGGCCAGCGCCCGGAGCTCCTCTTCCAGGCGGGTGGCCCCGCGGGGGGCCGATTCGTGGCCGGCGGATTCGCGGCTGGTGGTTTCACGAGGGGCTGAGGTGGTCACCATGACGCCCCCGGGTGGCTGCGGTGCAGGTGCTGCATCTCGGCGAGCATGCGCCCGAACGGCTCGGTGTGGATGCCCTGCCGGCCCGCGCCGGCCGTCCACGCGCCGGTCTGCGGGCCGTCCGGCAGCTTCAGCGTGGCGCGCTCGACGACCTCGGTCACCGCGGCCAGCCAGCCCTCGCGCAGGGCCGTCCGGTCGACGGACAGACCCTCGACGGGCTCGAAGAGCTCGCCCGTGTACCGCCAGAGGTCGTCCAGGGCGCGCTGCATCCGGGCGTGGCTCTCCTCCGTGCCGTCGCCGAGCCGCAGCGTCCAGTGCTCGGCGTGGTCGCGGTGGTAGGCGACCTCCTTGACGGCCTTGCCCGCCAGGGGCGCGAAGGGGCCGTCGCCCGCGGCCAGCTGCCCGTACAGCAGGTGCTGGTGGACGGAGAAGTAGAGCTGGCGGGCGATCGTGCGGGCGAAGTCGCCGTTGGGCTGCTCGACGAGCTGGGCGTTGCGGAAGGAGCGCTCCTCCCGCAGATAGGCCAGCTCGTCCTCGTCGCCGACGAGGGAGAGCAGGGAGCGGGCCTGGCCGAGCAGGTCGAGGGCGATGTTGGCGAGGGCGACCTCCTCCTCCAGCACGGGTGCGTGCCCGGCCCACTCCCCCAGCCGGTGGGAGAGCACCAGGGCGTCGTCGCCGAGGGCCAGGGCGGCCGTGGCCAGTGGGGTCTCCCCGAGGGTCACAGGTGCTCCGGTCACTGGTGCTCCGGTCACAGGTGCTTCACCCCTTCCGGGATCTCGTAGAAGGTCGGGTGGCGGTAGGGCTTGTCGGCGGCGGGCTCGAAGAACGGGTCCTTCTCGTCGGGCGAGGAGGCGGTGACCTCGGCGGAGGGCACGACCCAGATCGAGACGCCCTCGGAACGGCGGGTGTAGAGGTCGCGCGCATTGCGCAGGGCCATCTCCGCGTCCGGGGCGTGGAGGCTGCCCGCATGGGTGTGGGCGAGCCCGCGCCTGCTGCGCACGAAGACCTCCCACAGCGGCCAGTCAGCGTTCGTCATGCCGTCGCCTTTCCGTGCTTGGCCGCATACGCGGCGGCTGCTTCGCGCACCCACGCGCCCTCTTCATGGGCGCGCCGGCGCTGACCGATCCGCTGGTCGTTGCAGGGGCCGTTGCCGCGGAGGACCTCCTGGAACTCGGTCCAGTCGATCGCGCCGAAGTCGTGGTGGCCGCGCTCCTCGTTCCACCGCAGGTCGGGGTCCGGGAGCGTCAGGCCGAGGGAGGCGGCCTGGGGGACGCAGATGTCCACGAACCGCTGGCGCAGCTCGTCGTTGGAGTGCCGCTTGATCTTCCAGGCCATGGACTGCGCCGAGTGGGAGGACTCCGCGTCCGGCGGGCCGAACATCATCAGGGAGGGCCACCACCAGCGGTCCACGGCGTCCTGCGCCATCGCGTGCTGGGCCTCGGTGCCGCGGCTCAGGGCCAGCAGCAGCTCGTAGCCCTGGCGCTGGTGGAAGGACTCCTCCTTGCAGATGCGGACCATGGCGCGGGCGTAGGGCCCGTAGGAGCAGCGGCACAGCGGGACCTGGTTGGTGATCGCGGCGCCGTCCACCAGCCAGCCGATGGCGCCGACGTCGGCCCAGGTCAGGGTGGGGTAGTTGAAGATCGAGGAGTACTTCTGGCGGCCCGAGTGGAGCTTGTCGAGCAGCTCGTCGCGCCCGGTGCCCAGCGTTTCGGCGGCGCTGTAGAGGTAGAGGCCGTGGCCGGCCTCGTCCTGCACCTTGGCCATGAGGATCGCCTTGCGGCGCAGGGAGGGCGCGCGGGTGATCCAGTTGGCCTCGGGCTGCATGCCGATGATCTCGGAGTGGGCGTGCTGCGCTATCTGGCGGACGAGGGTGGCGCGGTAGGCGTCGGGCATCCAGTCCCGCGGCTCGATGCGCTCGTCCGCGGCCACGGCGGCGTCGAAGACCGCCTCCTGGGCCATGGTGTCCTGGGCTCCTGCGTCCGGCGCCATCGTCGTCATGGCATTGCCCCCTGCCTCTCCCGCCCGCTGCGCGAACGGCCCGACCGACCGATCGTTCGGTTCAATGGTGGGGCGGCCGCCGGGGGGTGTCAAGCCTGTGGATAACCCCGGGCGCTGTGCCCCGCGAGGCGACCTCGGTACCGTTCGGGTGCACAGCAGACGGCGGACGCAGGAACGGGGCGGGTATGGAGTCGGATGACGGGCACGAGCGGGCCGGCGGTCTCGCGGGGCTGTCCCTGCCCGCGCGCCTCGTCGTCGCGGCGGGCGCGGCGGTGATCGCGGTGACGGCGGCCGTTCACCTGGGAATGGTGTTCCTGCACGTGGCGCCGTCGAACACGGTCACCAAGCAGAACGCCGCGGCGATAGACGACTACATCTATCCGGAGTACGAGCAGAACTGGAAGTTCTTCGCTCCCAACCCGCTCCAGCAGAACGTCGCCGTCCAGGCCCGCGCCGAGCTCCGCGGCCCCGACGGCCGGACCACGGTCACGGGCTGGACCGACCTCACCGCACGGGACGGCGCCGAGATCCGCCACAACCTCCTCCCCAGCCACACGCAGCAGAACGAGCTGCGCCGCGCCTGGGACTTCTACACCAACTCCCACGACGTCAAGGAACAGCCCAACGGGCTGCGCGGCGCCCTCTCCGAGCAGTACGTCCGGCGCATCGTCGTCGGCCGGCTCGGCGACGGGCAGGGCGGCCGCACCGTCCAGCGCGTCCAGGTGCGCGCCGTGACCACCCTGGTCGCGCCGCCGTCCTGGAGCGACGAGAAGACCGAACCCAAGCCCGCCTACCGGGTGCTGGGCTGGTGGCCGGTCACCGCCGCCGACCGTACGGAGGCGAAGAACCGATGAGCACGTCCCTTCCGCTCGGCGCCCGCCTCTCGCGCGGGATCGACCGCGTCACCGGCACCGCGCTCGGCGCCCACCAGACGGCCGTGATCCGGATAGGCCTCTCCTTCACGTGGCTGGTCTTCCTGCTGCGCGAGTGGCCGAACCGGCACGAGATGTACGGCCCCGACGGGCCGTGGAGCTGGGAGATGGCCCGCCGGCTGACGGCCGACAACCACGCCTTCACCGCCCTGCTCTGGTCCGACGGCGGCCTGTGGTTCGAGGCGGTCTACGCCTTCGCCGTCGTCACCGCGGCCCTGCTCGCCCTCGGGTGGCGCACCCGGACCATGACCGTGCTCTCCATGGTCGGCGTGCTGTCGCTGCAGAACCGCAGCGTCTTCCTCGGCGACGGCGGCGACAACGTCATCCACCTGATGGCGCTCTACCTGATCCTCACGCGCTGCGGCCGCGTCTGGTCCCTCGACGCCCGCCGGGCGGCGAAGCGGGCCGGGCGGCCCGCGGGCCTCGACCTGACGGGCGTCGTGCTGTGGGCCTGCTGCGGCCTGGCCCTGGCCGCGGCGATGCTCCTCGGCGACACCCGGATGTCGTGGACCGACCACGGTCCGCTCCCCGGCGTCGGCTGGGCCGGCGCCCTGTGGGCCCTCTGGCTGGTCCAGGGCCTGTGGTGGCTCGCGGAGCGGTACGGCCCGGGCGAGCCCCGCGCCGTGCTCGACGTCCTGGCGAACCTGCTGCACAACGCCGGCCTGCTGGTGATCATGGCGGAGGTCTGCCTGATCTACGCCACGGCCGGCTGGTACAAGATCCAGGGCTCCCGCTGGCAGGACGGCACCGCGCTCTACTACCCGCTGCACCTCGACTACTTCTCGCCCTGGCCCGAGCTCTCCCACGCCCTCGCCGGCAGCGGGCTGCTCGTCCTGCTGCTCAGCTACGGCACCGTGGCCGTGCAGGTGGCCTTCCCCTTCACCCTGCTCAACCGGCGCGTGAAGAACGTCCTGCTCGGGGTGATGATGCTGGAGCACCTCGGCATCGCCCTCCTGCTCGGGCTGCCGTTCTTCTCCCTGGCGATGATCGTCGCCGACGCGGTCTTCCTGCCCACCCCCTTCCTGCGCCGTCTGGGCGCCGCCGCCGGCCGCGCCCGCGACCGGCTGCTCCCCGCCCGGCCACAGCAGGTCCCGGCGCAGCGCGAGGGCGACGAGGCGGTGACCAGGACTCTCGTAGGCTGAGGGCATGACCGAGGACGAAGCAGCTGCCGCAGTCCGGCAGTGGGGCGAGCGCGCCCCCGACGCCGTACTGCTCGACGGCTTCCACGCCCTGAAGCACGCGCTGCGCTTCGGCGCGGACGTGCCGCTGGCGGTCACCAGCGACAAAGAGGCGGCGCTGGCGCTCGCCGAAGCCCTGGCCGAAGACCTCACCGGGACGCTCGCCGAGCGCCTGATCGAGATCCCCGCCAAGGCCCTGCGCGAGCTGGTGCCCAGGATCCACCCCACGGGCGTGGCCGCCCTCGCCGTGCGGCCGGAGCGCAGGGCCAACCTCGACGCACTCTCGCGGGCGCCACGCGAGGCCCCCGTCGTCGTCCTCGACAACCCGCGCAACCTCGGCAACGTGGGCGCCGTGATCCGGCTCGCCGCCGGCTTCGGCGCCACGGGCGTCGTCACCACCGGGGACATGGACCCCTGGCACCCCAACGCCGTACGGGCCGGGGCGGGCCTGCACTACGCCACCGCCGTCGAGCGGCTGCCGCTGACGGAGCTCCCGCCCGGGCCGCTCTACGCCCTGGACCCGGAGGGCGACGACATCCGCTCCCTCACCCTGCCCGACGACGCGCTGATCGCCTTCGGCTCGGAGCGCCACGGCATCTCGCCCGAGCTGCGCGAGAGGGCGACCCGGCTGGTCGCCCTCCCCATGCGCCCCCAGGTCTCCAGCTACAACCTCGCCACGAGCGTCGCCATGGCGCTGTTCCACTGGGGCGGCCCGGGCCCGGGCCGGGACTAGACCGGACCGGGACTAGGCCGGGCGGCGCACCTCGACCGTGCGGAAGCGGTTCGCGACGAACGCGCCGTCGCACAGGGCCGCGTTCGCGGCGGGGTTGCCGCCGGAGCCGTGGAAGTCGGAGAACGCGGCCGTCTGGTTCACGAAGACCCCGCCGGTCAGGTTGAGGGAGAGCTGGGCGCACTCCTCCAGGCAGGCCTCCTCCACCAGCCGCTCGACCTCGGGCGACGTGGTGTACGCCCCGACGGTCATCGCGCCCTTCTCGCGCACCGTGCGGCGCAGCAGCTCCACGGCGTCCGCCGCGGAGTCGACGGCGACGGCGAAGGACACCGGCCCGAAGCACTCCGAGAAGTAGGCCGCCTCGGCATCGGGCTTGGCGCCGTCCAGCTTCACGATGACCGGGGTGCGGACGGTGGCGCCGGGGAAGTCGGGGTTCTCCACCGCGCGGGAGGCGAGGGCGACCTCGCCGAGCCGGCCCGCGGCGTCGATCCGCTCCTTGACCTGGTCGTTGACGATGGCGCCGAGCAGGCCGTTCGCCCGGGCGTCGTCGCTCAGCAGGCCCTGGACCGCGGCGGCCAGGTCCGCCACCACCTCGTCGTAGGACTTGGGCCCGGCGTCGGTCGCGATGCCGCCGCGGGGGATCAGGAAGTTCTGCGGGGTGGTGCACATCTGGCCGCTGTAGAGGGACAGCGAGAAGGCCAGGTTGCCGAGGAGGCCCTTGTAGTCGTCCGTGGAGTCGATGACGACCGTGTTGACGCCGGCCTTCTCCGTGAAGACCTGCGCCTGGCGGGCGTTGGCCTCCAGCCAGTCGCCGAAGGCGGTGGAGCCGGTGTAGTCGATGATGCGGATCTCGGGGCGCACGGCCAGGGTCTTGGCGATGCCCTCGCCGTCCCGCTCGGCGGCCAGGGCCACCAGGTCGGGCGAGAAGCCCGCCTCGCGCAGCACCTCGCGCGCGATCCGCACGGTCAGGGCCAGCGGCAGCACCGCGCGCGGGTGCGGCTTGACCAGGACGGCGTTGCCCGTGGCGAGGGAGGCGAAGAGGCCCGGGAAGCCGTTCCACGTGGGGAAGGTGTTGCAGCCGATGAGCAGGGAGACGCCCCGCGGCACGGCCGTGAACTCCTTGCGCAGCTCCAGCGGATCCCGCTTGCCCTGCGGCTTGGACCAGTCGGCGGAGCCCGGCGTGCGGACCTGCTCCGCATACGCGTAGGCGACGGCTTCCAGGCCACGGTCCTGGGCGTGCGGGCCGCCGGCCTGGAAGGCCATCATGAAGGCCTGGCCGCTGGTGTGCATGACGGCGTGCGCGAACTCGTGCGAGCGGGCGTTGATCCGGGTGAGGATCTCCAGACAGACCGCGGCCCGCGCCTCCGGGCCCGCCTCGCGCCACTGCGGCATCGCCGCGCGCAGCGCCGGCAGCAGCTCATCGACGGCCGGGTGGGGATACTCGATGCCGAGCTCGATCCCGAACGGCGACACCTCGGCGCCCGCC
Organism: Streptosporangium nondiastaticum; assembly: GCF_003011965.1. GTDB lineage: Bacteria > Actinomycetota > Actinomycetes > Streptomycetales > Streptomycetaceae > Streptomyces > Streptomyces nondiastaticus. The sequence goes on along the minus strand of NZ_PXWG01000019.1, from coordinate 7,828 downwards.
CAGCCGTCGGTGCCCGGCTGGTCCAGCTCGAAGCGCCCGCCCCGGAGCGCCTCGAAGGCGGCCCGGCCCTCGGCGGCGCTGAGGCTGCCGGGCACGGCGCCCTCCGCGCCGTACGCCTTCGGGTGCTCGGGGAACGGGGACCAGTAGGCACGCGTGCGGATGGCATCCAGCGCCTGATCCAGGGTGGGGCGGTGCTTCTCGGTCAACTGAGCGGTGGTGAGTCCGGCGGTCACGGCTGACCAACTCCTTGTCGAGCGGGGCTCCGATACGGGGGACCAGACGCACCCCCGGTGGATACAGTAACCGAACGATCGGTCGGGACAAGGGGGCCCGGCGAACCTGTGGACAACTCTTCGGGGAGGATCACTGCCATGACCCCAATCGACCCCGCCGGGACCGTCGCCGTCGTCGGCGCCGGCACCATGGGCCAGGGCATCGCCCAGGTCGCCCTGGCAGCGGGCCACGCCGTGCGGCTGTACGACGCCGCGCCCGGCCGTGCGGAGGAGGCCGCGCGGGCGATCGCCGCCCGGCTCGGCCGCCTCGTGGACAAGGGCAGGCTCGACGCGGCCGGCCGGGACGAGGCCCTCGCCCGTCTGCAGCCCGCCGCGCGGCTCGCCGAACTCGCCGACTCCGCCCTCGTCATCGAGGCGATTGTCGAGCAACTGGACACCAAACAGAAGCTGTTCGCCGAGCTGGAACCGGTCGTCCCCGACGACTGCCTGCTGGCCACCAACACCTCGTCCCTGTCGGTGACCGCGGTCGCCGGCGGCCTGCGGCTCCCCGGCCGCTTCGTCGGCCTGCACTTCTTCAACCCCGCCCCGCTGCTGCCGCTGGTCGAGGTGGTCCGGGGCTTTGCCACGGACCCGGAAGCGGCCGACCGCGCCCGGGCCACCGTGGCCGCCTGGGGCAAGACCCCGGTGGCCTGCGCCGACACGCCCGGCTTCATCGTCAACCGGCTCGCCCGGCCCTTCTACGCGGAGGCCTTCCGCGTCCACGAGGAAGGCGGCGCCGACCCGGCCACCATCGACGCCGTGCTGCGGGAGTGCGGCGGCTTCCGCATGGGCCCCTTCGAGCTGACCGACCTCATCGGCCAGGATGTGAACAACGCCGTCACCCGTTCGGTCTACGAGGCGTTCTTCCACGACCCCCGGTTCACGCCCTCCCTCGCCCAGCAGCGGCTCGTGGAGGCCGGGCTGCTCGGCCGGAAGTCCGGCCGCGGATGGTTCCCGTACGAGGAGGGCGCCGACCGGCCCGAACCGGCCACGGCGGCGCCGTGCGAGCCGCCCGCGGAGATCGGCTGGCACGCCCGGCCCCCGCGCGTCTGCGCCCCCCTGCGGGAGATGATCGAGGAAGCCGGGATCAAGGTCGTGCGCGACCGCGCGCCGTACGAGTCCGAGTGGTACATCACCCTCCCCGACGGCGCGGCGCTCACCCTCACCGGCGGCGAGGCGGCCACGCCCGGTAACGGCGGGCCGCACATCTACTTCGACCTGGCCCTCGACTACCGCACCTGCACCCGGATCGCCCTCGCCCCCTCGGAGACGGCCTCGGCGCGGGACGTGCAGGCCGCCGTGGGCCTCTTCCAGGTGCTCGGCAAGAGCGTCAGCGTCATCGGGGACGTCCCCGGCCTCATCGTCGCCCGTACGGTCGCCATGCTCGTCGACTTCGCCGAGGACGCGGCCGGGCGCGGCGTGGCGAGCCGCGAGGACATCGACACCGCCATGCGGCTGGGCGTGAACTACCCGCGCGGCCCGCTGGAGTGGGGCCGCGAGATCGGCCTGACGCACGTGCGCAGCATGCTGTGGGGCCTCGCCCAGGAGTACCCCGGCGGCCGCTACGACCCCTCCCTGTCCCTCCGCCGCCGTGCGGCCGTCGAAGAGAGCCTGCTGTAATCATGACCATGGCCAAGCGCGACACCTACACGCCCGAATCGCTGCTCGCGGTCGCCGTCGGGGTGTTCAACGAGCGGGGCTACGACGGCACGTCCATGGAGCACCTCTCCAAGGCGGCCGGCATCTCCAAGTCCTCCATCTACCACCACGTGAAGGGCAAGGAGGAGCTGCTCCGGCTCGCGATAAGCCGTGCCCTGGACGAGCTCTTCGCCGTGCTGGACGAGCCCGGGGCGACCGGCGGCCCGGCCGTGGACCGGCTGCAGTACGTGACCCGCCGCACCGTCGAGGTGCTCATGGCCGAGCTGCCGTACGTGACGCTGCTGCTGCGCGTGCGCGGCAACACCGGCACCGAGCGCTGGGCCATGGAGCGCCGCCGCGAGTTCGACCACCGCGTCGCCGAGCTGCTCAAGCAGGCGGCGGCCGACGGCGACCTGCGGGCGGACGTGGACGCCCGGCTGGCCACCCGGCTCCTCTTCGGGATGATCAACTCCGTGGTGGAGTGGTACCGCCCCGATCACGGCGGGGCGGCGACCAGCGAAGAAGTCGCCGACGCGGTGGTGCGCACGGCGTTCGACGGGCTCCGGACCGACCGCTAGGTCCCTCCGGCCCCCTAGAGGCCTCCTTCGTGGAGGTCCGTCTCCTCGAAGATCAGCAGCGTGCGGGTGCTGAGCACCTCGTCCATGGCCTGGATGCGGGTCAGCACCAGCTCGCGCAGTGCGCGGTTGTCCTTGGTGTGCACCAGCAGGAGCACGTCGAAGTCACCGCTCACCAGGGCGATGTGCGCGGCCCCCGGCAGCTCCAGGAGCTTGTCGCGGACCGCGCGCCAGGAGTTCTGCACGATCTTCAGCGTGATGTACGCCGACGCGCTCTGCCCGGCCCGCTCCTGGTCGACGCGGGCGCTGAAGCCCCGGATGACCCCGTCGTCGATCAGCCGGTTGATCCGCGCGTAGGCGTTGGCGCGCGAGACATGCACCCGCTCGGCCACGGACCGTATCGACGCGCGCCCGTCCGTCTGCAGCATGCGCAGGATGGCGCGGTCTATCTCGTCCAGCGGCCGCGCGGGTGCCCTGCTCCCGGTGAGAGCCATCTGTTCGTCCGGCATGGCGTCCCGCCTCCCCCTCTTGGACGTCCTGGCCATATCTCAGGCTGTGGAGAACCGTTTGTCCACAGGCTCGGGCCGCCTGTAGCCAAAATGTGCCGACGACCGAACAATCGGTAGGGAGGGCGTCCGGCGCATCCGGCCGCGCGTCCGGTCAAGCCCGTCCCCACGAAGGAGGTGCTCGTCATGACGGTTCTGGAGCAGCCCGGCTCGTACCGGCCCACACCACCGCCCGCCTGGCGGCCCCGCACCGACCCCGCACCCCTGCTTCCCGACGCGGAGCCGTATCGCGTGCTGGGCACCGAGGCGGCGGGCGGGCTCGACGCCGGGCTGCTGCTGCGGCTGTACGGGCACCTCGTCCGCGGCCGGCGCTACAACGGCCAGGCCACGGCGCTGACCCGGCAGGGCCGGCTCGCCGTCTACCCCTCCTCCGCCGGGCAGGAGGCGTGCGAGGTCGCCGCCGCGCTCGCCCTGCAGGAACAGGACTGGCTCTTCCCGAGCTACCGCGACACCCTCGCCGCGGTCGCCCGCGGCCTCGACCCCGTCCAGGCGCTCACGCTCCTGCGCGGCGACTGGCACACCGGATACGACCCCCACGAGCACAGGATCGCACCGCTGTGCACCCCCTTGGCCACCCAACTGCCGCATGCGGTGGGCCTCGCACACGCGGCCCGCCTCAAAGGCGACGACGTGGTCGCGCTCGCCATGGTCGGCGACGGCGGCACCAGCGAGGGCGACTTCCACGAGGCGCTGAACTTCGCCGCCGTGTGGCGGGCCCCCGTCGTCTTCCTCGTGCAGAACAACGGCTTCGCCATCTCCGTGCCGCTCGCCAAGCAGACCGCGGCCCCCTCCCTCGCCCACAAGGCCGTCGGCTACGGCATGCCCGGCCGGCTCGTCGACGGCAACGACGTCGCCGCCGTCCACGAGGTGCTCACCGACGCCGTGCGGCGCGCCCGCGAAGGCGGCGGCCCCACCCTGGTCGAAGCCGTCACCTACCGCATGGACGCCCACACCAACGCCGACGACGCCACCCGCTACCGCAGCGAGGCCGAGGTCGACACCTGGCGCGGCCACGACCCCATCGCCCTGCTGGAGCAGGAGCTGACGGAGCGCAAGCTGCTCGACGCGTCCGTCGTCGCCGCCGAGCGGGAAGCCGCCGAGCGCATGGCCGCCGACCTGCGCGACCGCATGAACCAGGACCCCCCGCTCGACCCCATGGACCTCTTCACCCACGTGTACGCCCAGCAGACCGCCCAACTGCGGGAGCAGGCCGAGATGCTGCGCGCCGAGCTCGCGGCAGCGGCCGAGGCCGCCCCCGCGACCCCGGAAGGGGCACAGCGATGACCACCGCCCCCGTCCGGGCGGAAGCCCGGTCCGCCTCCATGGCCCAAGCCCTCAACCGGGCCCTGCGCGACGCCATGGCCGAGGACCCGTCCGTCCACGTCCTCGGAGAGGACGTCGGCGCGCTGGGCGGCGTCTTCCGCGTCACCGACGGCCTGGTGAAGGAGTTCGGCGAGGACCGCTGCACCGACACCCCGCTCGCCGAGGCCGGCATCCTCGGCACGGCGGTCGGCATGGCCATGTACGGGCTGCGGCCCGTCGTCGAGATGCAGTTCGACGCCTTCGCCTACCCCTCGTTCGAGCAGCTCATCAGCCACGTCGCCCGGATGCGCAACCGCACCCGCGGGGCGATGCCCATGCCGCTGACCATCCGGGTGCCCTACGGCGGCGGCATCGGCGGCGTCGAGCACCACAGCGACTCCTCCGAGGCGTACTACATGGCGACGCCCGGCCTCCACGTCGTCACGCCCGCCACCGTCGCCGACGCCTACGGGCTGCTGCGCGCGGCCATCGCCTCCGACGACCCCGTCGTCTTCCTGGAGCCCAAGCGGCTCTACTGGTCCAAGGCCGAGTGGGACCCCGGGACGCCCGAAGCGGTGCCCGGCATAGGCCGCGCCGCCGTCCGCCGCCGGGGCACCTCCGCCACGCTCATCACCTACGGGCCCTCCCTGCCTGTCTGCATGGAAGCGGCCGAAGCGGCCACCGACGAGGGGTGGGACCTCGAAGTGGTCGACCTGCGCTCGCTCGTGCCCTTCGACGAGGAGACGGTCTGCGCCTCCGTCCGGCGCACCGGGCGCGCCGTGATCGTCCACGAGTCCACCGGATTCGGCGGCCCCGGCGGGGAGATCGCGGCCCGCATCACCGAGCGCTGCTTCCACCACCTGGAGGCGCCGGTGCTGCGCGTCGCCGGATTCGACATCCCGTACCCGCCGCCCATGCTGGAGCGGCACCACCTGCCCGGCGTCGACCGGGTGCTCGACGCGGTCGCACGGCTGCAGTGGGAGGCGGAGAGCTGATGCCCGAGGTCAAGGAATTCCGGCTGCCGGACCTCGGCGAGGGCCTCACCGAGGCGGAGATCGTCCGCTGGCTGGTGGAGGTCGGCGAGGTCGTGGAGATCGACCAGCCCGTCGTGGAGGTCGAGACGGCCAAGGCGATGGTCGAAGTCCCCTGCCCCTACGGGGGCGTGGTGACGGCCCGCTTCGGCGCGGAGGGCACGGAGCTTCCCGTCGGTGCGCCGCTTCTGACGGTCGCCGTCGGCGCGCCCTCAAAGGCGAGCGCCGCCCCCGAGGCGGAGGGCTCCGGCAATGTGCTCGTGGGCTACGGCACGGGGGCGCCTGCGGCGCGGCGGCGCCGTGTCCGGCCGGAGGCCGGTCCTTCCGGGGCGTCCGGGAGCCCGGCCGGTGCCGGTCCGGCGGGTGGCCCGACGGATCCGGGCGGCCCGGAGGCGGGTGGGCACCGCCGGTCACGTCTGCGTGGGCTGAGCGCCGTCGCGGCGGAAGGCGTGGCCGGGGCCGGCGTGGCTTCCGGCGCCGGGCCACAGGCTCCTGTGTCGACCGGACCCGTTCCCGTTGTTTCTCCGCTCGTGCGGAAGCTTGCCCGTGAACACGGGCTCGACCTGCGGACATTGACCGGCACCGGCCGTGACGGGCTCATTCTGCGCGCCGATGTCGAGCGCGCCGTGCACGCCGCCGCGGCCGCGGACAGGGCGCCCGCCCCCTCCCCGGCCGCCGGAGTCGCCGGCGCCGAGCGCATCCCCCTGCGGGGGCTGCGCGGTGCCGTCGCCGAGAAGCTCAGCCGGAGCCGCCGGGAGGTTCCCGACGCCACCTGCTGGGTGGACGCCGACGCGACCGAGCTGCTGGCGGCCCGCAAGGCCATGAACGCCGCCGGCGGCGCGAAGATCTCCCTCCTGGCCCTGCTCGCCCGCATCTGCACGGCCGCCCTGACCCGGTATCCCGACCTCAACTCCACCGTCGACACCGAGGCCCGGGAGATCGTCCGGCTGCCCGGCGTCCACCTCGGGTTCGCCGCGCAGACGGAGCGCGGGCTGGTCGTCCCCGTCGTCCGGGACGCCCACCTGCGCAACGCCGCCGGCCTCTCCGCGGAGATCGCCCGGCTGACCGAGGCCGCGCGCACGGGCACCCTGACCCCCGCCGAGCTCACGGGAGGCACGTTCACGCTGAACAACTACGGCGTGTTCGGCGTCGACGGCTCCACGCCGATCATCAACCACCCCGAGGCGGCCATGCTCGGCGTCGGCCGGATAGCCCCCAAGCCCTGGGTGCACGAGGGCGAGCTGGCCGTACGGCACGTGGTGCAGCTGTCGTTCACCTTCGACCACCGGGTCTGCGACGGCGGCACGGCGGGCGGCTTCCTGCGCTACGTGGCCGACTGCGTCGAGCAGCCCGCCGTACTGTTGCGCTCCCTCTGAGCCTTCGCCGCAAGGCGAACGGCCATACTCGTCGGGTGACTGGTTACGACGCCGTAGTGCTCGCCGGTGGCGCCGCCCGCAGGCTGGGCGGCACCGACAAGCCCACCCTGCGCGTGGGCGGGCGCACACTGCTGGACCGGGTGCTGGAGGCGTGCGCGGACGCCGAGGAGACCGTCGTCGTGGGCCCCCGGCGCCCCACCGCACGCCCCGTGCGGTGGGCGCGGGAGGAGCCGCCCGGCGGCGGCCCCCTCGCCGGGCTCGCCGCCGGCCTGCGGCACACGGCCGCCCGCACCACCCTCGTGCTCTCCGCCGACCTGCCGTTCCTGCGCCCCGAGACCGTACGGGCCCTGCTCGCCGCAGCCGCCACCGGCGGCCCGTACGTCGAAGGGGTGCTCCTCACCGACCTGGACGGCCGTGACCAGCCGCTGGTCGCCGCCTACCGCACCGAGCCGCTGCGCCGCGAGCTGGCGCTGCTCGCCGCCGAGCACGGCAGCCTCGCGGGGCTGCCGCTGCGGCTCCTCACCGACGAGCTGACCCTCGGCAGGTTCCCCCACCCCACGGCCTCCTTCGACTGCGACACCTGGGAGGACGTCGCCACCGCCCGCGCGCGCATCAGGGACGATGGGAGCGTGCTGGATGAATGGATCTCCGCGGCCAAGGCCGAGCTGGGCATCGACCTCGACGTCGACACCACCGCCCTCCTGGACCTCGCGCGCGACGCCGCGCACGGCGTGGCCAGGCCCGCCGCGCCCCTGACCACCTTCCTCGTCGGCTACGCCGCAGGGCGCCTGGGCGGTGGCCCCGAAGCGGTGGCCGAGGCGACCCGCAAGGCCGTCGCCCTGGCCCAGCAGTGGGCGGCGGAGGCCGCCGCAGCCGAGGACCACGCCGCGGGCAAGCCCGGCGACGACGGCGCCGCCGGGAAGGCCGACGGCCCGCGATGAAGGAAGTGGACGGGGACTCCGCGCTCGACCGGGCGACGGAGGACGCACTGGCGCTCTTCGCGGACCAGCGGCGCGGGGCGCGCTCCCGCGGCGGCGACCGGCTTCCGGACGGCGGCGCGGAGGCGGC
>NZ_PXWG01000199.1 GCF_003011965.1 Streptosporangium nondiastaticum | reverse complement strand
CAGCGCGTCGAGCTGCTCGTCGCTCAGCCCCTCGCGCACCGTGCGGGCCAGGCCGAGCAGCGCGACCGCGTCGGCCGGGCGCAGCTGCGGGTCGCGGGACGCCGCCTCGGCGACGAGCCGGTCCAGCCCGGCGGCCAGCCCCGGCACGGCCTCCGACGGCGCCGGGACGTCCGCGTGCAGGTGCTGGTAGAGGACCTGGGCCGGGGTGCCGCCGGTGTGCGGCTTGCCGCCCGTCAGCATCTCGTAGAGGACGACGCCGCACGCGTAGACGTCCACGCGCGGATCGGCGGTGCCGTGCTCCAGCTGCTCGGGGGCCAGGTAGGACACCGTGCCGAGGACGGAGCCGGTGGAGGCGGTGGTGTCGGTGTCCACGGCCCGTACGAGCCCGAAGTCGGCGACCTTCACGCGGCCGTCGTCCCCGATGAGGACGTTCTCGGGCTTCATGTCGCGGTGCACGAGCCCCGCGAGGTGGGCCGCGCCGAGCGCGGCCAGCACCGGCTCCAGGATGTCGAGGGCGGCGCGGGGCTGCAGGGCCCCGCGCTCGCGCAGCACGTCGCGCAGCGTGCACCCGGGCACGTACTCCATCGCCAGATAGACGTACGGGCCGTCGGTGCCCTGGTCGTAGACGCCCACCACATTGGGGTGGTCCAGGCGCGCGACGGACTTGGCCTCGCGGATGAAACGCTCCACGAAGGCCGTGTCCGAGGCGAGGGCGGGATGCATCACCTTGACCGCGAGCACCCGGTCGAGCCGGGTGTCGAGGGCGCGGTAGACCGTGGCCATGCCGCCCACGGCGATGCGGGCCTCGACCCGGTAGCGGCCGTCGAGCGTGTGCCCGACCAACGGGTCCCCTAGCGTCGTATCCACGCGACGAGTCTAAAAGGGTGAGCGCCCAGCCAAAATCAAGCCCGCCCGGAGCCTGAGGACAACGGGGTCAGGGGCGGAGCCCCTGCTACTGAGCGAACTCCGGACGTTCCGGATCGAGCCGTGCCAAGCCCTCCGCAGGAGAAGACGCCTCGGCGAAGTGCCGCCGCGGTATCCGCCCCGCCCGGTGCGCCAGCCGCCCCGCCTCCACCGCGTGCCGCATCGCCTCCGCCATCAGCACGGGCTCCTGGGCGCGCGTCACCGCCGAGGCGAGCATGACCGCCGCGCAGCCCAGCTCCATGGCGAGCGCCGCGTCGGAGGCCGTGCCGGCGCCCGCGTCGAGGATCACGGGGACCCCGGCCCGCTCGGTGATCAGCTGGAAGTTGTGCGGGTTGCGGATGCCGAGGCCGGAGCCGATGGGCGAGCCCAGCGGCATGATCGCCGCGCAGCCGACGTCCTCCAGCTTGCGGGCGAGGACCGGGTCGTCGTTGGTGTACGGCAGCACGGTGAAGCCGTCGTCGACGAGGATCTCCGCGGCGTCGAGCAGCTCGATCGGGTCGGGCAGCAGGGTGCGCTCGTCGGCGATCACCTCCAGCTTGACCCAGTCCGTGCCGAGCGCCTCGCGGGCCAGCCGGGCCGTGAGGACGGCCTCGCCGGCCGTGTAGCAGCCGGCCGTGTTCGGCAGCACCCGGATGGAGTGCTTCTGCAGGACGGAGAGCACGGAGCCGCGGACGGTCGCGTCGAGGCGGCGCATCGCCACGGTGGTCAGCTCGGTGCCGGAGGCGAGCAGCGCGCGCTCCATGACGTCGAGGCTGGGCGCGCCGCCGGTGCCCATGATCAGCCGGGAGCTGAAGGAGGTGTCGGCGATGGTGAGCAGGTCGTCGGCCATCAGGCTGATCAGCCTCCCTGCACTGCGGTGAGGACCTCGACGCGGTCGCCGGAGCCGAGCCGGGTGGCGGGCCACTGGCCGCGCGGCACGACGGCCTCGTTGACGGCGGCGGCCACGCCGCGGTGCGCGGTCGTCATGCTCGCCACGAGGCTGTCGAGGGTCAGGCCGTGGGGCACCTCGCGGTGCTCGCCGTTGACGCTGATGCCCATGTGGGCCGCGGGCGTGTCGGTGGGGTCGGAGGGGTTCATGCGGGCAGCTCCTGGAGCGCGTTCGAGAAGCGTCGGGGGGAGAAGGGGCGGGCCTCCTCGGGGAGGCGCCCCGTGGTCAGCACCTCAGCCATGACGTCGCCGGTCAGCGGGGCGAGCAGGACGCCGTTGCGGTGATGGCCGGTGGCGGTGTGCAGGCCGGGCAGGGCGGTCGGGCCGAGCAGGGGAGCGTTGTCGGGGGAGCCGGGGCGCAGCCCGGCGGAGGTCTCCACCAGGGGCAGTTCGGTGATGCCGGGCACCAGCTCGTGGGCGTCGCGCAGCAGTTCGTAGACGCCGCCCGCGGTGACCGTGGTGTCCCAGCCGAGCTCCTCGGTGGTCGCGCCGAGGACCAGCTCGCCGTTCTCGCGCGGCACCAGGTACACCGGGCCGCCGCGGACGACCGCCCGCACGGTGCGGGAGAGGAAGGGCGCGTACGCGTCCGGGACGCGCAGCCGCAGCACCTGGCCCTTGACGGGCCGCACGGGCGGCAGGACGTCGGCGGGGACGCCCGCGAGCGCGCCGCTGTAGCTGCCCGCGGCGAGCACGACCTGGCCGGCGGGGACGCGGCGCCCGTCGGCGAGCTCCGCGCCCGCGGCCCGGTCGCCGGAGAGCAGCAGCCGTACGGCCTTGGCGCGGTGGAAGGCGACCCCGGCCCGCTCGCAGGCCGTGAGCAGCGCACGCGCGAGCCTGCGGGGATCGGTCTGGTGGTCCCCGTCGACGCGCAGCCCCCCGCGTACGCCCGGCGCGAGCATCGGCTCCAGGCGGCGGCACTCGCGGCCCGTGAGCCACTGCGCGTCCAGGCCGCAGCGCTGCTGCAGGGCGTGCAGTTCGCGCAGGTGCTCCCGGTCGTCGGCGTCGAGGGCGACGGCCAGCGTGCCGCACGCGCGGTAGCCGGTGGCGACGCCGCTCGCCTCCTCCAGCTCCGCTGTGAAGCCCGGATAGCGCCGCGCGGAGGCCAGGTTGAGGGCGAGCAGCGCTTCCTCGCCGTAGTGCAGCTCGGTCACCGCGGCCAGCATCCCGGCGGCGACCCGTGCCGCGCCGCCGCCCGGCGCGGGGTCGGCGACGGCGGTGCGCAGGCCGCGCTGCGCCGCGCGCCAGGCGGTGACGAGGCCGATCAGGCCGCCGCCCACGACGAGGACGTCGCAGGCGGGCACGGCCGGAGTGCGGCCCGATGTGTCCGATGTGGTGGTAGACGCGTCCATGAGGCGTCCAGCCCCTCCCTTCGCCGGCATGACCCGGATCAGGTTCGTACGGTCGGAGGCCGGTCAGCCTCCCTCTCAGCCCGGTCGTCCGGGCTCCCGCGAGTGCGTTGTACCGGCCACCCTAGTACGCGGCGCGACGCCCGGGCGAGGGCCCGTCGGACGGCGACGCGGCGGTGCCCGCGCGCCGGTCCCCGCCGCCACCGCCCTACAGTGATCGGGTGAGCGAGCACCGGGAAGAAGCAGTTGCCGCCAGTGAGCGGAGCGTCGTCATCGTGGGTGCCGGGATGGCGGGCGTGCAGACCGCCGTCGCCCTGCGCGAGTACGGCTGGACCGGCACGGTGACCGTGCTGGGCGCCGAGCCGCACCCGCCGTACGACAGGCCGCCGCTCTCCAAGGCCGTCCTGCTCGGCAAGGCCGAGGGCTCCGCGTTCGAGGTGGACTTCGCCTCGCTCGGAATAGACCTGCAGCTCGGGCGGGAGGCCACCGGCCTGCGCGCCGCCGAGCGCCTGCTGGACACCGCCGACGGCCCCGTCCCGTACGACGTCCTGGTCATCGCCACCGGCGCCGAGCCCGTCCGGCTGCCCGGCTGCGAGGGCCTGTCCAACGTCCATCTGCTGCGCACCCTGGACGACGCGGTGCGCCTGCGGCCGGTGCTGGCCGCCCAGCACGACGTCGTCGCCGTCGGCGCGGGCTGGATCGGCGCCGAGGTCGCGACGGCCGCCCGGGAGGCGGGCTGCGAGGTGACCGTGGTCGAGGCCGCGGACCGCGTGCTCGCCGGCGCGATGCCCGCCGAGGTCGCCGAGCGCATGGCCCCCTGGTACGCCGAGAGCGGCGCCCGGCTGATGCTCGGCGCGCGCGTGAGCACCGTGGAGCCCGGCGCGGTCGTGCTCGCCGACGGCACCCGGCTGCCGGCCGGCGCCGTGGTCGTCGGCATCGGCGCGCGCCCCGCCACCGGCTGGCTGGAGGGCTCCGGCATCGAGCTCGGCGACGACCGCGCGATCGTCGCCGACGAGCGGCTGCGCGCCTCGCTGTCCGGCGTCTACGCGGTCGGTGACTGCGCGTCGTTCCCGTCCGCGCGCTACGGCGAGCGGCTGCTCGTGCACCACTGGGACAACGCCATGCAGGGGCCGCGGACCGTCGCCGCGAACATCGCGCTCGGCACGGCCGAGGGGCCGGTCTACGACCCGGTGCCGTACTTCTGGTCCGAGCAGTTCGGGCGGTTCGTGCAGTACGCGGGCCACCACGCCGGCGCCGACGAACTGCTGTGGCGCGGCGACCCGTCGAGCGCCGCCTGGAGCGTGTGCTGGCTGCGCGGCGGGGCCCTGGTCGCCCTGCTGGCCGTCGGCCGTCCCCGGGACCTGGCCCAGGGCCGCAAGCTCATCGAGAAGGGCGCCGCCCTCGACCGGGCGAAGGCCGCCGACGCGTCCGTGCCGCTGAAGTCCGCCGTGCTCTGAGCGGCGCGTCACGGCGCCGCGGCGGGAGGCCGTGACGGCGTGACGCGCCCGGGTCGGGTCAACCCGGCTACCGGCTGTCAGTGCCAGATGGCAGGCTTGTCCTGTGACCGAGATTGACGCAAAGATCGACGCGCTTGTTCCCGCCTGGCTCAACCTCCCCGACATCGCCGAGATGCTCGGCGTGGAGGTGACGCGCGTGCGGCAGCTGGTGAAGGAGGGCCAGCTGATCGCCGTCCGCCGGGGCGAGAACCGGGTGCTCATGGTGCCCGCCGCCTTCATCGGCGAGGGCAAGGTCGTCAAGGGCCTGGCAGGCACCCTGACGCTGCTGCGGGACGACGGCTTCAGCGACGAGGAAATGCTGGAGTGGCTCTTCACCGCCGACCCCACCCTGCCGGGCACCCCGGCCGACGCGCTGCGGGAGAACCGCGGCACGGAGGTGAAGCGGCGCGCCCAGGCGCTCGCCGTCTGAGCCGAAGGGCCGACCGGAAGTCTCAGCCGCAGTAACCGGGCGCGGTGAGCCGCGCCCGTCACAACCGTCCGGTGCACGGGCGGGGCCCGTCCCCGCCCGTGCACCGCCGACCCGGGGGGAACCACCCGATGTCCGCCACCGCCCGCGAGCTCCTCGACGACGCCCGGCTCTATCTGTGCACCGACGCCCGCAAGCGCCAGGGCGACCTGCCGGAGTTCCTCGACGCGGTCCTCGCCGGCGGCGTCGACATCATCCAGCTGCGCGACAAGGGCATGGAGGCCGGCGAGGAGCTGGAGCACCTGGCCGTCTTCGCCGAGGCCGCCCGCCGCCACGGCAAGCTCTTCGCGGTCAACGACCGGGCGGACGTCGCCCACGCCGCCGGCTCCGGAGTCCTGCACCTCGGCCAGGGCGACCTGCCGGTGCCCGCCGCCCGCGCCATCCTCGGCGAGGAGGTGCTGATCGGCCGGTCGACGCACGCCGAGGCCGAGGTGGACGCCGCGGCGGCCGAGCCCGGCGTGGACTACTTCTGCACCGGCCCCTGCTGGCCGACCCCCACCAAGCCGGGCCGCCACGCCCCCGGCCTGTCCCTGGTCCGCCACGCGGCGGCCCTGGGCACCGCCCGCCCCTGGTTCGCCATCGGCGGCATCGACCCGGGCAACCTCGACGAGGTGCTCGACGCGGGCGCCCGCCGGGTCGTCGTGGTCCGTGCGATCACCGAGGCGGACGATCCGGGTGAGGCGGCGGCGCAGCTGGCCAAGCGCGTCCGCGAGCGCCTCTGAGAAACCTCGCAGTGTGCCTCCCGCAGCCGGGTTCCGGGCGGGGCCGGCCGCGAGAGTGTCAAAAAAACATGAAGAACCCGTCCGGCATGCGGACGGGAGACCGGCTTATCGGGCAAATCGAAAAAGTGGGATTGGGGGCCGCGGGAACCGCTGGTTAACTTCGGGTATGGCCCTTGGCACCGCCTCCACCAGGACAGACCATGCGCGCACGGTGCGTGAGCTGCTCGCCTCAGGCGAGCGCTCGTACTCCTTCGAGTTCGCCGCCCCGAGGTCCGAGAAGGGGGAACGCACCCTCTGGGACGCCATCCGCCGGATCGAGGCCGTCGGCCCGACCTTCGTCTCCGTCACCTACGGCGCGGGAGGCTCCTCCCGTGAGGGCACCGTGCGCGTGACCGAGCGCATGGCGACCGACACGACGCTCACGCCCGTCGCCCACCTGACAGCCGTCAACCACTCCAAGGCCGAGCTCCGCAACATCATCGGCCAGTACGCCGACGTCGGCATCCGCAACATGCTGGCCCTGCGCGGCGATCCGCCCGGCGACCCCATGGGGGAGTGGGTGCGCCACCCCGAAGGCCTCGACTACGCCGTCGACCTCGTCCGGCTCATCAAGGAGTCCGGCGACTTCTGCGTCGGCGTCGCGGCCTTCCCCGAGATGCACCCGCGCTCCACCGACTGGGACACGGACATCCGGCACTTCGTGGACAAGTGCCGCGCGGGCGCGGACTTCGCCATCACCCAGATGTTCTTCTACCCCGACGACTACCTGCGGTTGCGCGACCGGGTCGCCGCCGCCGGCTGCGACACCCCGATCATCCCCGAGATCATGCCGGTCACCAACGTCCGCCAGATCGAGCGGTTCGCCCAGCTCAGCAATGCCGCGTTCCCGCCCGCGCTGGCCGAGAGGATCCTCGCGGTCAAGGACGACCGGGCCGCTGTACGCTCGATCGGGATCGAGTACGCCACGGAGCTGTGCGCTCGGTTGATGGCCGAGGAGATTCCCGGGCTGCACTTCATTACCCTGAACCACTCCACGGCGACGCTGGAAATCTACGAGAATCTGGGACTGCACCAGCGGTCCTGACGGCCGGCCCCTCGAAGGGCTGCGGCCACGAGAGGGGCGTAAATGGGCTGGACGGTCCTCTACATCGCGTTCGGCGTCGTCGCGCTCTGGCTGCTCGGCGAGGTGCTGCTGCAGTACAAGGCGCGACTGCGCTGGCGCCTCCTCGCCTTCGCCGGGTTCCTCGGCGTCGTCGCGGGGGTCGTCATCCCGTCCGTCGCGGTCATCGCGGTGGGCGCGGTGGCGTTCGCCGTCGGGCAGACCTACGTGACGCTCTCCTTCCGCCGGGGCTTCTCCCGCGGCTGGGCGCTCCGCCGGGACGGCCGGAACGACGGCAACGAGGCGGACGGCAACGGCGAATCCGGCAATCCCGGAAAGTCCGTCAAGGGTGGCAAGTCCGGCAGAGGCGTCAAGTCCGGTAAGCGTGCCGGGAAAGCGGCCGCCGAGGACGAGGGCGTGAAGGAGCCGCGGGCCGGCCGGCGCCGCAGGAGCGAGCGCGCGGAGGCCCCGCCGACCCCGCCCGCCCCTCCGGTCTCCTCCGCCGCGCCGCTCGACGAGACCGCGGCCATGCCCGCCGTCCCTCCGCTCCAGGAGCCCGCGGGGCTCGCCGCGACGGCCACCGCGGGCGACTCGTTCACGCACGCCGCCGAGCAGCCGCCCCTGGCCGAACCCGCGCCCGCCCCCGGCCATGACGCGGGCTACGGAGGCTACGGCGACACCGGTTACGCCACCGCCCCGGCGCAGGACGGCGGCTACGGCCAGTACGGCGACGCGTACGGCACACAGGCTCAGCCGGCCCCCGGCCAATTCGACTACGGGCAGGGCCAGTACGCGGCGTACTCCGACCCCTACATCGGCAACCGGCAGCAGGGCTACGACCCGTACGGCACCTACGGGCAGTACCAGCAGCCGCAGACGGCGGCGCAGCCGTACGGCATGGGCGGCCATGCCGCCGACGCCTACGCCCCGGCCCAGCAGTACGACATGGACACCCCGCCCGGCGGGGTCTGGGTGCCGCAGCAGCGCGACGGCGACCTGCCGCCCGCTCCGCAGGGCTACCCGCACGCGTACCCGCAGCAGCCCCCGGCGCAGGGCCAGGGCTACGGCGAGCAGTACAACGAGCAGCACCGCTACTGAACCCGGGCCGGGGCGGGCCCGGGCTGCGGCCCTACTGGGAGCCGCGCCAGTCCGCCCCGGAGACGATCAGGCCCGCGGCCATCGTCCCGGACATCCCGGCGTGGGCCAGCCCCCCGCCGGGGTGGGCGAAACCGCCCGCGAGGTACAGACCGGACAGCGGCGTCGCGTTGGCCGTGCGGAGGAACGCGCCCCCGCCGCCGGCCAGCACCGGCGCCGGAACGCCACCGCCCTCGGCGCCCGTCGCCCGCTCGGTGTCCGCGGGTGTGCGGACCTCATGCCACAGCAGCCGGTCCCGCAGGCCCGGCAGCAGGCCCTCCGCCGCGTCCAGCATCCGCTCCGCGAAGCCCGCGGCCGTCGCCTCGTCCGCCCAGTCCACCCGGCCGTGCGGGGCGACCGTGGCCGTCAGCGTGACGGCTTCGTGGCCCTCGTCCGGGCGGACGTCCGGATCGTCCGGGCGCAGCACCGTGACCGTCGGCCGGTAGCGCGGCGCGCCCTCGCCGAAGATTCCGGCCAACTCCGCGCTGCGGTCCGGGGCGTGGACCACCGTGCGGTGGGCGGCACCCGCGGCCCGCGCCCCGCGCAGCGCGAGGAAGACCGTGCACCGGCCTGGCGGCACCGGCGGGCCCGGCCGGAC
>NZ_PXWG01000198.1 GCF_003011965.1 Streptosporangium nondiastaticum | reverse complement strand
GGCAGGGGCGTGGGCGCGGGGCGGCCCCGGTGGCTCCCGGGAGCCGGCTGCCGGCGGCGGCGCTTGGGGAGGCCGCCGGCGGTGGAGCCGATGGAGCCGGGGACGGGACCGGGACCGGCGGTGCCGGGGGCGTCGAGGGCGTCGGAGGGCGTGGCGGGGCGGCCGGACGGGGCGGCCGGGCCGGGCCGCGCCGCGGGGAAGTCCGAGGCGGCCGGGAAGTCGGTGGCAGGCGGGAAGTCCGAGGCGGCCGGGAGGTCCGAGGTGGCTGGGAAGTCCGAGGTGCTCGGGAAATCCCGTGCGTCGGGGAAGTTCCGTGCGTCGGTGAAGTCCGGGAAGTCCGGCACCGAGGCTCGGTCCGCGGGCCGTGTCGCCGCCGGGCGGCTCGCCTCGTGCGCGCGTCCGTGCCCGTTCCCGTTCCCGTGTCCGCGCCCGTGCTCTTGCTCGTGCCTGTGCCCTTGCTCGCGCTCCTGCTCCCGGCCACGCCCCTGCTCGCGGCCACGTCCCTGCTCGGCCTGGGGCCGCAGCGGCGTGGTGTCCGGCCCGTCGATGTCGATCTGGGTGAGCAGGGTGCTGGGAAGGAACAGCACGGCTCGGACGCCGCCGTACGGCGAGCGCGTGTCGACCGAGACGCTGAACCCGTAGCGCGCGGCGAGCACGCCGATGACGGGGAAGCCGAACTGGGGCGGATCGCCCAGGCGGGAGACGTCGACGGTGGCGCGGCCGGTGAGCAGGGCGCCGGCCCGCTGGGTCTCCTGGCCGTCCATGCCGACGCCCGCGTCGTCGATGACGATGCAGGCGCCGTTGTGCACGGGCTGCAGGCCGACCTCGACGGTGGTGTTGGGCTGGGAGTGGCGCGCGGCGTTGTCGAGGAGCTCGGCGACGGCGAGCACGACCGGCTCCACGGCACGGCTGACGACGGCGAGGTCGGCCTGGCTGTGCACCTGTACGCGCCGGTAGTCGCGGATGCGGGAGGTGGCGCCCCGCACGACGTCGGTCAGGGGCGAGGCGGCGCGCTGCCGGCCGGGCCAGGACCCGCACAGGACGGCGATGGCCTGGGCGCGGCGGCCGAACTGGGCGTTGGCGTGGTCGATCTGCAGCAGGTCGCGCAGCACGTCGGGGTTGTCGTGCCGGTCCTGCATGTCGGAGATGGCGAGCTGCTGCTCGTGGGCGAGGCCCTGGAGGGCGCGCATGGAGGCCTTGAGGGCGGCCTTCGCGGACTGGTCGGCGCGGGCCTGCGCCTTGTCGACGGCCTGGGTGAAGGTGTCCATCACGGACTGCAGGCCGTGCGCGAAGACGGTGCCTGCGAGCTGCTCGTCGAGCAGGCCGGGCAGGGGCACGGGGTGGTTCATCGAGGCCGTCACCGCGGGGAGCCGGACGGCGGTCAGGTGGCCGAGCTCGGTGTCGCGCGCCCGCTGGCCCTCCTCCAGCGTCGCCGCGCGCAGCCGCAGGGCGGCGGTGATGCCGCGCTGGCGCACCAGCAGGACCGCGACGGCGATCAGCGCGACGACCAGGCACCAGGTCACTACGTCCGGTATGTGATGTGACATCAATTCCTCGTGGACGCAGGGGGCATGCGGACGGCTGGACGAGGCCGTGGTCCCTGACGTCCCGTCCAGAAGCGGAATACGCGGATCATCCTAACCACGGCCGTGGCCGGGTGGCCGATCTTCGCCTGCGGATGACCGAACACGCATCCGCCTTCCGCAGGACCTCGGACGAGGGTACGGAAGGCGGATGGCCTGTGCAGGCAGTGCGGGTGAAGTGTTGTCAGGACCACAGTCCGCGGTCGGCCGGCGGAAGGGCACGGTCGACCAGCGGGCCCGCGGCGCCGGTGTAGTCGGCGGGGTCACAGAGGGCGGCCAGCTCGGCCGCGGTGAAGTGACCGTCCAGTAACGGCTGCTCGGTGAGGATCAGGTGCAGTTCCCGGCCACTCGCGGCCGCTTCGGCCGACGCCGCGGTGAGCAGCCGCTTGGCCGCCGCCCTGCCGACGCGGGGCGCCAGGACGGCCGCCAGCCGCTCCGACACGACCTGCGCGCCCGTCAGGCGGAGGTTCTCGCGCATCCGGTCCGGCCGCACCTCCAGGCCCTCCGCGAGCTCGGCGGCAGTACGGGCCGCGCCGCCGGCCAGGCGCAGGCACTCGCGCAGCAGCTGCCACTCCGCGTGCCACGCGCCCGCCGAGCGCTCGTCCTCCGCCGCCAGGCACTGCGTCACGCCGGCGGCCAGGACCGGCACCTGCAGCGCCGCGCTGCGGATCAGGGTGGCGAGGACCGGGTTGCGCTTGTGCGGCATCGCCGAGGACGCGCCGCGCCCGGCACGGCCGCCGCCCGGCTCGGCGACCTCGCCGACCTCCGTGCGCGCCAGCGACTGCACGTCCGCCGCGACCTTGCCGAGCGCGCCGGCGGTGAACGCGAGGGCCGCGGCCAGGTCCGCGACCGGGGTGCGCAGGGCGTGCCAGGGCAGGGGCGGGCGGGCCAGGCCGGTCTCGGCGGCGAAGGCGTCCAGCAGGCGGTCCGCGTAACTGCCGTCTCCGGTGCCCCGCGCGCCGGCGAGCCGCGCGTGCTCCAGGTAGCCGGCGAGCGTGCCGGCCGCGCCGCCGAGCGAGACCGGCAGGCCGGCGTGCACGTCGGCCAGCCGCCGCTCCGCGTCCAGGACGAGCTGCCGCCAGCCCGCCGCCTTCAGCCCGAACGTCGTCGGCACGGCGTGCAGGGTGAGCGTGCGGCCCGCCATGAGGGTGTCCCGGTGGCGGGCCGCGAGCGCGGCCAGCGCCTCGGCGGTACGGGTCAGGTCCGCGCGGACCGTGCGCAGCGTGCGGTCCGCGACCAGCATGGCGCCCGTGTCGAGGATGTCCTGGCTGGTGGAGCCGCGGTGCACGTAGTCGGCGGCGTGCGGGTCCTGCGCGGCGACGGCTTCGGTGAGCGCCTGTACGAGGCCGACCACGGGGTTCGCGGTCTCCCGCGCGGCCAGGGCGAGCGCCCGCACGTCGAACCGCTCCGCGCGGGCGGCCCGGGTGATGGCCCCCGCGGCCCCCTTCGGCACGGCCCCGACCCCCGCCTGCGCCCGGGCGAGCGCGGCCTCGGCATCGAGCATGGCCTGCAGCCAGGCGACGTCGGAGGTGGCCGCTTCGGCGTGCACGCCGGCCCGGACGGGGGACAGGAGCCCGACGTCGGCGACGGGGGCCTCGCCGGCCGGGGCGGGGGGTGTACGCCGGCCCGCCTCATCGCGGTGACGGCGATCGTCCTGAGCCTGTACGGCACCGCCGGGCTCCGCCGCGGGGGTTGCGCGCCACGGCGGCGGATTCAAGGGAGTGGGCGTCCCTTGCCCCGGCGCGGTGGCCCCGGGCGGGCTGCCGGCGGCCGCCATCCCACCGCAACGGCGGTCATCAGCCACGACGACGCTGCCCGGCGGAACCGAACCGGGCCGAGTACGAACGGCACCGCCGAGCTCCGCCACGGGAGTTACGCGCCACGGCGGCGGAGCCGAGGGAGCGGGCGCACCCTGACCCAGTTTAGCGGCCCCGGACCGGCTGCCGGCGGCCGCCATCCCACCGCCGCAACGGCGATCAACCGGAGCGGCGGCGTCCGGCGGTGCCGAGCCGGGCTCGGTACGTACGGCACCGCCGGGCTCCACCGTGGTGGATGCGCGCCGCGGCGGTGGAGTCAAGGGGGTGGGCGCTCCGGGCGGGTTTTCGGGGGTGGTCATACGATCACGCCCTCCTCGTCCGTTTCGGGGGTCGCCGGGCGGAGGGACGGGGGGACGTGGGCCACCGGGGGGAGGGACAGAACCGCTCGGGCTATCGCGTCCGCGTCGGACAGGGTCACCGAGTCCACGCCCGGGCGGATGCCCGCCGCCGTGACCCAGTGGACGGACTCCGTGGGCACCCCGTAGGCGAAGCGGCGCGGGTGGGGGCGGCCGCGGCCGTCGACGACGTGGTACGGGCGCTCGGTGACGGCCAGTCCGCCCGTCTCGTAGCCGGTGCCCGTGGCCGTCGGGATGCGGTACGTGGTGACCTGATCGGTGTTCAGGAGGTGCCGCAGCAGGGGATCGGCCGTGCGCCGCAGGTCCGGCTCGGGCAGCCGGGCCTCGATCAGCACGCGGGACCGGATCGGCGGCCCCGGCACGGCGCGGCAGTCGGCGGTGAACGAGGGCCCGCCGGGGCCGGCGACGTCCAGGCGGACGACGGTGCCGGGCCCGGTGACCTCCAGGACTCCCGCCTCGATGAGGGCGGCCATCTCCTCGATGCGGGAGGCGGGCGGGCCGATGGAGAGGAAGGCGTTGAGGGGGGTGTACCAGCCTTCGAGGTCGTCGCGGTGGGAGTCGCCCTCCAGGCCGCCGTGATCGACGGCGAGCCTGATCTCGTTGCGCAGGTCGCGCAGGACGTCGAGGGCGGCCTTCAGGGGCCCGCTGACGTTGCCGGCGCGCGCGGCCCGGACGTCCTCGCGCAGGTAGTCCAGGAGCCAGGCGCGGAACTCGGCGCGGCCGGCGAACGCGCGGTCCACGTACGGCCTGGCGAGCCGCTGCCAGTCCCAGCGGTCGCCGGGGGCGATGCGGAACGCGTCGAGGAGCTCCGCGCGGTCGTCGTCCTTCTCCAGCGCCAGGAACCGCCCGGTGAACTCCTCCCGCTCCCCCGCCCGGCCCAGCCGCTCCAGCAGCGTGCCGTAGTAGACGCTCTCCACCTCACTGGAGATCAGGGGCCACAGGTCGGTGCCGAAGCGCACCGGGCCGCCGCGCGCGGCGCGCTCGCGCAGGCCGGCGATGTAGCCGGCGGTGAGCAGCCGGGGCAGGTAGCGGCCGTGCGCGCCCTTCTCGTTCTCGCCGCGCGCGTGGTAGGGCACGCCGCGCCGGGAGAACGCGTACAGCCGCGGCTCCGCGCCGGACGGCCGGTAGGCGGTGCGGTCCCCGTCGCGGACGAACTCGCCGCCGCGCCCGGCGGTGAACAGCGCCATGTAGTCGAAGAAGTTCAGCCCGAGCCCGCGCAGCAGCACCGGCGCGCCGGGCGCGATGTGCCCGAGGTCGAGGTCGGCGGGGTTGACGGGCGTCACGTAGTCGAGGTGGTGGATGCGGGCCAGCGACGCCGTACGGGCCTCCCGGGCGGACAGCTGCGCGGGCACGTGGCCGAGCGCCATGACGATCGCGTCGAGCTGGTTGAGGCGCGTGCCGTCCTCCAGGCGGATGCCCTGCGGCCCGCCGGTGATGCCCTCGGTGTCGGCCATGGCCACCGCGCGCGAGCGGTGCACCTCGATGGTCATGTGCGCGGGGGCGCGGGCGGCGATGCGCCGGAAGCTGTCGTGGAGGTAGCGGCCGTAGAAGGCGCGGGTGGGGTAGTCGTCCGGGCCGAGCGCCCGGGCCTCGGCGAGGGTGGCGGCGTCGTGGCCGTGGTCCGTGCCGTCCGCGCTGTCCGTGCCCGTCGTGCTGTCGGCGCTTCCCGTGCCCGTCGTGCTGTCCGCGCTCCCCGCGACGTCCCGCGCCCACTCGTACAGGCTGGGCCCCGGCTCGACCGGGCCCTCGATCCGGGCGCTGTCGTCCGTGTACACGGTGATCTGCGAGGCCACGGTGTTCATCAGCAGGTGGGGCGACTGGTCGGTGCGCCACACGGTGCCCGCGCCCGGGGCGGACGGGTCGACGACGTGCACGGTCACCGCGGAGTGCGAGGGCTCTGCGCGCTCGTTGGCGCACAGCCGCTCCAGCACGGACAGCCCCCGCGGGCCGACGCCGACGATGCCGACCTCTGTACGACTGCTGTTCATGCGTCTGCTCCTCCGTTCCGAGGGAACTTCCATTCCGATCCGAGGGGACTTCCGCTGCGCACGTCCTGCCGTCTCACCCGTTTCCGTTCACGCGTTCCATCTCGCCGCTGACGGAAGGGCCGGGTCAACGCGTGGCCGCCGGGTCCGTCAGGTCCCCCGGGGCGGACGTGACATACCGTCAGCGGCGCTTTCCCGGTCCCGCCGCCCCGCCGTGCCACAGTGGGGGGCATGGGTGACACGAGTGACATGCGCGCCGCCTACATCGAACGGTTCGGCCCGCCGGAAGGGATCGTGGTCGGCGGCCTCCCCGCGCCGCGCCCCGGCCCCACGGACGTCCTCGTCGACGTCGCCGCCACGACCGTCAACCCCGTCGACACGCTCATCCGCTCCGGGAGCTACCGGACCCCGCTGTCCTTCCCCTTCGTGATCGGCCGGGACATGGTCGGCACGGTCGCCGAGGCCGGGCCCGGTGCGCCCGGGTTCGCGCCCGGCGATCCCGTGTGGTGCAACAGCCTCGGGCACGGCGGGCGCCAGGGGCCCGCCGCCGAACGGGCCGTCGTCCCCGCCGACCGGCTCTACCCGCTGCCCGCCGGCGTGCGCGCGGAGGACGCCGTCGCCGTCGCCCACCCCGCCGCCACCGCGTACCTGGCGCTGTTCACCCACGGCCGGCTGCGGCCCGGCGAGACCGTGCTCGTCGCCGGCGCCGCCGGGAACGTGGGCAGCGCCCTCGTGACGCTGGCCGTCTGGGCCGGCGCCCGGGTCGTGGCCACGGCCGCGGCGCCCGACGCGGACTACGTGCGCTCCCTCGGCGCCGCCGAGGTCCTCGACTACGCGGCCCCCGGCCTCGCCGGACAGCTCGCGGACGCCGCGCCCCGCGGCGTCGACGTGCACGTCGCGACCCACGGCCGGCACGACCTGGAGGTCGCCGTGCCGCTGCTCGCCCGGCGCGGCCGGATCGTGGTGTTCGCGGGCACCACCGCGCGGCCCGTACTGCCGGTGGGGCAGCTGTACCAGAAGGACGGGGCCCTCGTCGGCTTCGTGATCTCCCGCGCGACCGTGGCCGAGCTCGCGCAGGCCGCCGACGCCGTGGGGCAGCTGCTCACCGCGGGGCGGCTGCGGCCGCGGGCCGTCGAGGAGATGCCGCTCGCGGACGCGGCGGAGGCGCACCGGCGCATGGAGCGGGGGGAACTGCGGGGGCGGCGGGTGGTCCTCAGGGTCTGAGGGCTAGGGCGAGGCCGGGGGCGGGGTCCCGGGGCCGGGCCACGGGTGCTGACGCGCGAGCCGCAGCCACAGCCACAGCCGCAGCCGCCCTCCCGGTCCGTAGATCTGACGCATCGTCGCCGGTCCCGTTGCCGGGGCCCTCCCCCACTGCGCACCCTGGACCGTATGACTCCCCCAGCGACCACCGGCACCCCCGCGATCCTCCTGGTACGGGCCCGCGTTCTGATCGCCGCCGCGCCGGACACCGTCTACGACACGGTCAGCGACCTCACCCGCAGCGGCGAGTGGAGCCGCGAATGCACCGGCGGGCGCTGGGTGTCCGGCGCGCCCCGCACGGTCGGCGCCGTCTTCCGCGGCGAGAACCACCGCGGCGCGGACGTCGTGCCCTGGGCGCCGGTCGTCCGCGGCTCCTGGACCACCGAGTCGGAGGTCGTGGCCGCCGAGCCGTGGCGCCTGTTCCAGTGGGTGGTGCGCGACAGTGCCGGCCGGCGGCAGGACAGCACGTGGACGTACGAGCTCGAAGCCGCCGCCGAAGGCTGTCTGCTCGTCCACCACTACCGGCTCGGGCG
The DNA here is from genome assembly GCF_003011965.1 of Streptosporangium nondiastaticum. Lineage (GTDB taxonomy): Bacteria > Actinomycetota > Actinomycetes > Streptomycetales > Streptomycetaceae > Streptomyces > Streptomyces nondiastaticus. The sequence continues at coordinate 1,260 of NZ_PXWG01000198.1, read as the reverse complement.
GCCCACGGAAGGGCTCGCGAAGATCTTCGAGCAGCTGGGTGAGGACGGGCGGCGGCGGTTCACCGCCGCGTGGAACGAGAAGCTCGCCGACGACGTGGCCGCGTCGCTGTCGCGCATCAAGCGCGTGGTCGAGGACGGCGTCCGGGGCGACGTCCCGGGCGGCTTCCCACGCCGGGCCGGACGAGGCGAGCCGGCCGGGTCGGTCGAGCCGGGCCGGCTGGGATGACGAACCCGGCGGCGCCGATACGGCCGGCGGCCGAGCGGTGGGACGCGGAGGACCCCGGCTTCTGGGAGCGGGGCGGCCGGCACGTCGCCCGCCGGAACCTGCTGCTCGCGGCGCTCGGCGGGCACGTCGGGACGTCCGTCCGCAGCATGTGGGCGGTCCTGGTGCTGTTCCTGCCGGCCGGCGACGGGCCCGCCTTCGGGCCGGGCGGGACATCCCTGCTGCTCGTCACGCCGCTCGTCGCGGGGGCCGTGCTGCGGCCGGTCGCGCAGCGGGCGCTGGGCCGGCTGGGCGGCCGTGACCGTACGGTCGTCACCACCGCCGCGCTGGCCCTGCCCGTGCTCGCCGCGGTGTACGTGCTGCAGCGGCCCGGCGCGCCGCTGTGGCTGCTGGTGGCCGTCGCCGCGACCGCCGGGGCGGGGGAAGCCGCCGCGGCCTCGTCGAGCGGGGCGGCCGCGTTCTTCCCGCGGCGCGCGCAGGACCGGGCCGGTGCCGTTGCGACGGCCGCGGCCGATCTCGGTGTCGCGCTCGTCCAGACGGCCGGTGTCGTGGCCGCCGTCACCGCCGGGGGGTCCTCCTCGTTCGTGTGGATCGCCGCGGTGCACGTGCCGTTGGTGGCGCTGGCCGCGGGGGTCGCGGCGCTGCGGATGGACAACCTGCCCGTCGCGCGGGGCGCCGCGGTCCGCGGTCCGCGCGGGGCCTTACGGGACCCGCACGTGTGGGGGCTGTCGCTGCTGACCCTGGCCACGGCCGGGTCGTTCACCGGGTACGGGCTCGCCTTCGGGCTGGTGCTGCGGGGCGGCTTCGGCTCCTCCGCGGTGGCGGCGCTCGCGTGCGCCCTGCTCGCCACGGTGCTGGGCGCGGCCGCCCGGCCCTTCGGCGGTCTGCTCGCCGGGCTGTGCGGCGGGGCGCGGGTCACGCTCGTGAGCCTCGTGGGCATGGCGGCGGGCACGGTGGTCCTGGCCGCGGCGGCGGCGCGGGGTGCGGTGGGGGTGTTCGCCGCCGCGTCCACGGCGGTGATCGTCCTGGCGGGGCTC
>NZ_PXWG01000197.1 GCF_003011965.1 Streptosporangium nondiastaticum | reverse complement strand
CGTCGCCGTCCGCCGCGCGGCGCGCCCGCCGCCCGCTGCCCTGCGTCCCGCCACTGGCAGCGGCCGGAGCGCCCCCGCCGGCAGGACCGGCAGGAGCAGCCGCACCAGCCGCGGCGGCAGAAGCCTCGGAGGTCTCAGGGGCCTCAGGTGCCTCGCTCGTGCCGCGCACCCGCTGGGACGGCACCGGCATGACGGTCGTGGCGTTCATCGTGTCCGTGGCGGACCGCCGCTCCGTGGCGGCGGGGCTCACGGGCCCGCCCTTCGCGGAGACGGGCACCTCCAGGACGTACGCGCTGCCGCCCGCCGCGCCCGGCACGTCGTGGGTCTGCAGCACCCCGCCGTGGGCCCGCACGATGCCGCGCACGATCGGCCCGTGGACGGGGTCGCCGCCCGCGTAGGGCCCCCGCACCTCGATCCGTACGACCTCGCCGCGCTGCGCCGCCGCCACGACGATCGTGGAGTCGCCGGACGGCGCGCCGCCCGCGGGGGCGTTGCCCGTGGCGTCGACGCCCGCGACGTCCGCGATCAGGTGCGCCAGCGCCTGCGCGAACCGCTCGGCGTCGACCTCGGCCTCGATCGCCGGCGCGTGCACCGCGAACTGCGCCCGCCCGGGCCCGATCAGCTCGACCGCGCCGTCGACGCCGGCGGCGACGACCTCGTCGAGCGCGGCGGGGCCGCGCTCCAGCTTGGCCTCGCCGGCGTCCAGCTGCTGGTAGGCGAGGACGTTGTCGACGAGGGTGGTCATCCGGGCGTAGCCGGCGGAGAGGTGGTGCAGGATCTGGTTGGCCTCGGGCCACAGCTGGCCGGCCGGGTCGGCGGCCAGCGTGCCGAGCTCGGCGCGCAGTTGCTCCAGGGGGCCGCGCAGCGACTCCTTCAGGACGGCCTGCAGCTGTGCGTGGCGCGCGGCGAGCGCGTCGTACGTGCGCCGGTCGGTGAAGGTCATCACCGCGCCGACGAGCTGGTCGCCGTCGCGCACGGGAGCCGTCGTGAGGTCGACCGGGACGGCCCGGCCGTCCTTGGCCCACAGCACCTGCCCACGCACCCGGTGCTTGCGGCCCGAGCGCAGCGTGTCGGCGATGGGGGACTCCTCGTACGGGAACGGCGTGCCGTCCGGCCGGGAGTGGTGGATCAGCGGGTGCAGTTCCTTGCCGCCGAGGTCGCTGGCGCGGTAGCCGAGGATCTGCGCGGCGGAGGGGTTGAGCAGAACGATCTTGCCGGCGGTGTCGACGCCGACGACGCCCTCCGCGGCGGCGCGCAGGATCATCTCGGTCTGCCGCTGCTGCCGGGCGAGTTCGGCCTCGGTGTCGAGCGTGCCGGTGAGGTCGCGCACGACGATCATGAGGAGTTCGTCGCCGGTGTAGGGCTGGTGGTCGGCGTACGGGGTGCGGCCGTCCTCCAGGTTCGCGCTCGTCACCTCGACGGGGAACTGCGAACCGTCCGTGCGCCGGGCGATCATGCGCGTGGGCTTGGTGCGGGCGTCGCCGTCCGGGGGACGGATCGAACCGGGGATGCGCCGGGAGTCGAAGTCGGGCAGCAGGGAGAGCAGTCCGCGGCCGACCAGGCCGGTGCCGGGGACCTCGAAGGTCTCCAGAGCTATGTGGTTGGCGTTGACGACCGTGCCGTTGCAGTTGACGAGCAACAGGGCGTCGGGCAGGGCGTCGAGTATGGCTGCGAGGCGAGCAGCGCCTCGGGATGGCCTGCTGCTCACGACGACGCTTCCTCCCTGGTTACCGCACCTTGCAGACCGCGCCGGGCGGGCTGGCCGCCGCGCCGTGGCGTGTCACTGGAGCGCAGTCTACGGGCTGCCGGGGCGGGCGCGGCGGCGGACGAGGCGTGCGGCGAGGCGCGCCGTACGGGCGCCGTGGGGCGTCTGCCGCAGGCCCGACATGTCTTATGTGTCAGACCTTGTGGTTGACATTGCGGTCGGCGGGCAAGGGTCCGGCGGGGGTGTCCGCGGCCGTGCCCGCGGTCCTCCCGGCCGCCCCGCCGGCGGGGTTCCGGGCCGCCCTGCCGAGGGGGCTCCGGGCGGTGGTCAGCGGATCCCCGGCCAGCCTTTCACCGGGGTGCCGAGCAGGCGGGAGAACCTCTCCCAGCGCTCGATCTCGCAGCCGTTCGTCCGCTTGAACTCCGCCAGCACGGGGCGGCCCGCCCAATGGCCGACGACGCGGGCCCGCTGCGGGCCGCCGTAGATCATCGTGCAGACGGTGCCGTCGGGCACGGGGGCGAACGGGTCCTTGCCCCAGGTGGTCTGGCCGTCGATCTGGCGGCAGGCCTCGCGGGCGCGCGGGTGGGTGCCGCCGTCCGGATGGCAGTAGAGGTAGAAGGTGGTGGAGGTGGCCTCGCTGCCGTCGAATCTGCCGTTGTCGCTGACGGTCACGGTGAGGTGGTCGAGGCCCTCGGGGTTCGCCGGGGGCATGGGGAGCGCGGCTGCCGGGGCGGCCGTGGCGGAAGGGACGGCGAGCAGGGCCGCCGGGGCCAGAGCGGCGGCGGCGAGGGCGATACGGCGGAGCAGCATGCGGGACTCCCGGGGGCAGGCGAGCGCGGACCGGGGGCGCGCAGGGCCCGGCCGATCCCTTCACCCTTCTAACGCGCCGGGCGGCAACGCGTTGCGCTCCGGAAAACGTCTTTGCCCCGCCCGGTGAAAGCCCGGTACCGTAGGGGTGCGATTGGTGAGCGGCCAGGAGACTGTGTCATCATCTGCATCGCACCACTCGTGCATGCACGGGTGGGCTGGAGGCGTCGCCTAGTCCGGTCTATGGCGCCGCACTGCTAATGCGGTTTGGGCCTTAAAGCCCATCGAGGGTTCAAATCCCTCCGCCTCCGCACCACCGGCAAGCCCCGGTCGTCCCCGAGACGACCGGGGCTTCTGCGTTGTGGAGCTGTTGCGGGTCGTTGTGGGCCGTTGTGGAGTCGTGGCGGAGCCGCGGCGGGACGATGCCGCCGCCGGGCTGCGGGCGATCTCGTCCACGGGGGTCGCCGGAGCCGCTCCGGAGGGCGTTTTCGCAGGTCGGAGCTGGTGTGGGGAATGGATTTCGCGTCGCGGCGGAGTTCATGTAATGTTGTCCACGCAACGCCGACCGGCAAGAAAACGCCGGGAAGCCGAGCGCTCGTAGCTTAACGGATAGAGCACTTGACTACGGATCAAGAGGTTGCAGGTTCGAATCCTGCCGAGCGCACAGCCGGAAGTCCTCGGACTTCCGACCGTCGCGGGGTGGAGCAGCTCGGTAGCTCGCTGGGCTCATAACCCAGAGGTCGCAGGTTCAAATCCTGTCCCCGCTACTAAGACCGAAGGCCCGGTACCTCAGGTACCGGGCCTTCGGCGTATCCGCACTCGTACCCGCACCCCTACCCGTACTCGTATCCGGACGGACGGGTTTCGGGCGCCGTCGCTCCTGGCCGAGCGTGACAGCGCCCGCGCGCGATTCTCAGGAGAATCACAGAGAGCCGAAAGGTCCCTCTCACGCGCCCCTCGCACCCTCGTCCCCATGACGGACCCCTCCCTCCCGCCGGCCCCCGCCACCGCCGCCACCGCCCCCCTCCTGCGGGACGACGGCAGTCCCGTGCGCGTGCTCGTCGTGGACGACGAGGCGTCGCTGGCCGAGCTGCTCCGCCTCGCCCTGCGCTACGAGGGCTGGGACGTGCGGTCCGCGGCGGACGGCGCCGAGGCCGTACGGGTCGCGCGGGACTTCGCCCCGGACGCCGTCGTCCTGGACGTGATGCTGCCCGACCTGGACGGGCTGACCGTGCTGGGCCGGCTGCGCCGCGAACGCCCCGACGTCCCGGTGCTCTTCCTCACCGCCAGGGACTCCGTCGAGGACCGCATCGCCGGGCTCACCGCGGGCGGCGACGACTACGTGACCAAGCCGTTCAGCCTGGAGGAGGTCGTCGCCCGGCTGCGCGGCCTGCTGCGGCGGGCCCGCGCCGTCGCGCCGCGCCCCGGCTCCCTCCTCACCGTGGGCGACCTCGTCCTGGACGAGGACAGCCACGAGGTCTCGCGCGGCGGCACCGACATCCACCTCACCGCCACCGAGTTCGAGCTGCTGCGCTTCCTCATGCGCAACCCGCGGCGGGTGCTCAGCAAGCCGCAGATCCTCGACCGGGTCTGGTCGTACGACTTCGGCGGCCAGGCGAACGTCGTCGAGCTCTACATCTCGTACCTGCGGCGGAAGATCGACGCCGGGCGGGAGCCGATGATCCACACGCGGCGGGGCGTCGGCTACCTCATCAAGCCGGCCGCGCCCGCGCCGGCGTGAGCCCGGCACGGCCCGCCCGGCCGCGGCCGCTGCGCACGCGGCTCGTGCTGTCCACCGTCGTCCTGGTCGCCGTCGTGTGCGCGGTGATCGGCACGGTCACGGCCATCGTGCTGCGCAGCTACCTGTACGGGCAGCTCGACGGCCAGCTCGCGGAAGTGGTGCGGCGCGCCGCCGCGCCCCGCCCGCCGAACCTGTGGCGCGGCGGCCCGCTGAGCTTCGTCCAGGGCGGCGGCCAGCCCATCGGCACCGTCGGCGCGCTGACCGGGTCCGACGGGCGGGTCACCGACTCGGCCGTCAGCACCTCCCCGCGCACCTGGCGGGGCGACGGCGACCCCCTGCGCGAGCCGCTGACCGCCGCCCAGAGCGACGCCCTCGCGCGGCTGCCCCGCGACGGGCGGCCGCACGACGTCGGCCTGCCCGGGCGCGGGGACTACCGGGCCCGGTCCGTCACCGCGCCCGACGGCGCGACCTACCTGGTCGGCATCCCCACGGCGAGCGTCCAGGAGACCCTCGACACGCTGATCGTGGTCGAGGTGTGCGTCACCGCCGCCGGCCTCGTGGCGGCCGGGATCGCCGCCGCCGCGACCGTACGGATCGCGCTGGGGCCGCTGCGGCGGGTGGCGGCGACCGCGACGCGGGTCTCCGAACTCCCCCTGCACGAGGGGGAGGTGGCGCTGCACGAGCGCGTGCCCGCGGCGGAGGCCGATCCGCGGACCGAGGTCGGGCAGGTCGGGGCCGCGCTCAACCGCATGCTGGGCCACGTGGGTTCGGCGCTGATGGCACGTCAGGAGAGCGAGGTGCGGGTGCGGCAGTTCGTCGCCGACGCCAGCCACGAGCTGCGGACGCCGCTGGCCTCCATCCGCGGGTACGCCGAGCTCACGCGGCGCACCGGTGAGGGCGGCGAGCCCGTCGGGCCCCGGACCCGGCACGCGCTCGGCCGCATCGAGTCCGAGGCGCGCCGCATGACCGGGCTGGTGGAGGACCTGCTCCTGCTCGCCCGGCTGGACGCCGGCCGCCCGCAGGCGTGCGCGGACCTCGACCTCTCCCCGCTCGTGGTCGACGCCGTGAGCGACGCGCGGGCGGCCGGGCCGGGCCACGTGTGGCGCATCGACCTGCCGGCCGAGCCGGTGTCCGTACGGGGTGACGCCGCCCGGCTGCACCAAGTGCTCGTCAACCTGCTGGCCAACGCGCGGACGCACACGCCGGCGGGGACGACGGTGACGGCCCGTGTGCGGGGCGCTTCCCGCGAGGGGTGGGCGGTGGTGTCGGTCGAGGACGACGGGCCGGGGATTCCGGCGGAGTTGCTGCCGAACGTCTTCGAACGGTTCGCACGAGGGGACGCGTCCAGGTCGCGGGCGGCGGGGGGATCGGGGCTGGGGCTGGCGATCGTGCGGGCGGTTGTCGCGGCGCACGGGGGACGGGTGGGCGTGCGGAGTGTGCCCGGGCGGACCGTGTTCACGGTGGAGTTGCCGGTTCGGCACGGCCGGGATGCGTCGTCGGGGCTGAGTGCCGTTGCGGCGGAGGGAATTCCGCCGGCCCTCCCCCGGAGGGGGCGCCCCCACCTCCCGTAACCGGGGGCAGGCCCCCGGCCCCCGGAGCGGTGGGCCCCGCCCGCATTCACAGGCCGCGCACAGGGATTGCACACGGTCGCGACAGCGGGCCCGGCGAGGGTCGGCGCATGACTGAGGCCACTCGGCAACCACTCCCGGCACGCGCGCCCTTGCCCCCGCAGGGCACCGTGCTCGACGTCGTGATTCCCGTGCACAACGAGGAGGACGACCTGGAAGCGTGCGTGCGGCGGCTGCACGCGCACCTCACCGACACCTTCCCGTACGGGTTCCGGATCACGATCGCGGACAACGCGAGCACCGACCGCACCCCCGAGGTCTCCGCCCTCCTGGACGACTCCCTCGACGAGGTGACCGCCGTCCGGCTGGAGGAGAAGGGCCGCGGGCGGGCGCTGCGCACCGTCTGGTCGATGTCCGAGGCGCCCGTGCTCGCCTACATGGACGTCGACCTGTCCACCGACCTGAACGCCCTGCTGCCGCTGGTCGCCCCGCTCGTGTCCGGCCACTCGGACCTGGCCATAGGGACGCGGCTGGCGGGCGGTGCGCGGGTCGTGCGCGGGCCGAAGCGGGAGTTCATCTCGCGCGCGTACAACATCGTGCTGCGGACGGGGCTCGCGGCGCGGTTCTCGGACGCGCAGTGCGGGTTCAAGGCGGTGCGCAAGGACGTCGCGGAGCGGCTGCTGCCGCTGGTCGAGGACTCGGGGTGGTTCTTCGACACGGAGCTGCTGGTGCTGGCCGAGCGGGCGGGGCTGCGGATCCACGAGGTGCCCGTGGACTGGGTCGACGACCCGGACAGCTCCGTGCACATCGTCCGCACGGCCACCGAGGACCTGCGGGGCGTGTGGCGCGTCGGGCGGGCGCTCGCCACGGGCGCGCTGCCGCTGGACCGGCTGCGCCGCCCCTTCGGCGACGACCCGCGGGACCGGGCCGTGGCGGGGGTGCCGCGCGGGCTGGCCCGGCAGCTGCTGGGCTTCTGCGTCGTGGGCCTGCTCAGCACCGGCCTCTACCTCGGGCTGTACTCGCTGCTGCGGACGGTCTCGGGCCCGCAGGCGGCGAACGCGGCGGCGCTGCTGCTGTCGGCCCTCGCCAACACCGCGGCCAACCGGCGCCTGACCTTCGGGGTGCGGGGCCGGGACCGGGCGGTCCGGCAGCAGGCGCAGGGCCTCGTGGTCTTCGCCATCGGCCTGGCCCTGACCAGCGGTTCGCTCGCCGCGCTGCACGCGGCGGGCGGCTCCCCCTCCCACGGCGCGGAACTCTCCGTGCTCGTCACGGCCAACCTGGCGGCGACGGTGCTGCGGTTCCTGCTGCTGCGGGCGTGGGTCTTCGGCGCGTCCGACGCGGCCGGGCCGGGCCTTGGTGCCGGGCCGGGTTCTTGTGCCGAGCCGGGCTCCGGTGATGGGTCGGCCGCCCGGGCCCGCCGCGGCGGTGGGCAACTCCCGGGGCGCGGACCGGCGGCGCCGGACGCGGCCCGGCCCGACGATCACGCAGGGGCCGCGGAGAGCGGGGCCCGCACACTGAGGAAGGCTCGATGACCAAGACATTCCCGCTGCCGTGGCGGCGCCCCTCCTGGAAGGCCGCGGCGCTGCTCGCGGTCACCGCGGCGCTCTACCTCTGGGACCTGAGCGCGTCCGGCTACGCGAACCAGTTCTACGCCGCCGCCGCGCAGGCGGGCGGCGCGAGCTGGAAGGCGTTCTTCTTCGGCGCGTCCGACGCCGCCGGGGCGATCACCGTGGACAAGCCGCCCGCGGCGCTCTGGCCGATGGGCCTGTCCGTACGGCTCTTCGGGCTGAGCTCGTGGGCGATCCTCATGCCCGAAGCGCTGATGGGCGTGGCTGCCGTGGGCGTGCTGTACGCGTCCGTGCGGCGGCATTTCGGGGAGGCGGCCGGGCTGCTCGCGGGTGCGGTGTTCGCGCTGACGCCCGTCGCCGCGCTGATGTTCCGCTTCGACAACCCCGACGCGCTGCTGTGCCTGCTGATGGTGTGTGCCGTGGCGTGCGTCCTGCGCGCGCTGGAGGCGGGCCGGACGGCGTGGCTGCTCCTGGCGGGGCTCTGCTTCGGCCTGGCGTTCCTCACCAAGACGCTCCAAGCGTGGCTGATCCTGCCGCCGCTCGCCGTGCTGTACGCGGTGTGCGCGCCGGGCCGGCCGCTGCGGCGGGTGGGGCAGCTGCTGCTCGCGGGGCTGGTGACCGTCGTTTCCGGCGGCTGGTGGGTCGCCGTGGTCGAGCTGTGGCCGGCGGGCTCGCGCCCGTACATCGGCGGCTCGCAGCACAACAGCTTCCTCGAACTCACCTTCGGCTACAACGGACTCGGCCGCCTCAACGGCAACGAGACCGGCAGCGTGGGCGGCGGCGGACACGGGCCCGGTGGCGGCGGTCGCTGGGGCGAGACCGGCATCCTGCGGCTGTTCGGCTCCGACATGGGCGGGCAGATCGCCTGGCTGCTGCCGGCGGCGTTCGTGCTGCTGGTGGCCGCGCTGGTCCTGACCCGGCGGGCGGGCCGTACGGACGTCCGGCGGGCGGCGTTCCTGGCGTGGGGCGGGGCGATGCTGATGACCTTCGGGGTCTTCAGCTTCATGTCCGGGATCTTCCACCAGTACTACAACATCGCGCTGGCGCCGTACGTGGCGGCGCTCGTCGGCATGGGGGCCGTACTGCTGTGGGAGCGGCGGGCGTTCGCCGCGCTGGCGGCGGTGGTGACGGGGACGGCCGGCTGGGCGTACGTCCTGCTGGACCGCACTCCGCAGTGGCTGCCGTGGCTGAAGTGGGCGGTGCTGCTGGGCGGGGTCGCGGCGGGGTGCGCGCTGCTGGGCGCGAAGCGCGGGCCTGTCGCGCGGGTCGCCGTGGCGCTGTCCGTGGCGAGCGCGCTCGCGGCGCCGCTGGCGTACACGGTGAACACGGTGCGGACGCCGCACGGCGGATCGATCGTGACGGCGGGGCCCGCGGTGAAGGGCGCGGGGCGCTTCGGTGGCGGCGGCGCCGGAGGCATGCGGATGGCGGGGCGGGGCGAGCAGCACGGCGGGGCG
>NZ_PXWG01000196.1 GCF_003011965.1 Streptosporangium nondiastaticum | reverse complement strand
GCGGGCGACGGCGCGGCCGCGGCACCGCCGAGGCTCGCGTCCGGCTGGCCCTGCTGCGCGCCGTAGGGCTGCTGCTGGGCACCGCCGTACGGACCGGCCTGGGCGCCGCCCGGGCCGGGGTAGCCGTAGCCCGGGTTCGGGCCGGCGCCGTACGGGGACGGGGCCTGCGGGCCGGGGCCGCTGACGAGCGGGGCCTTCAGGGCCGGGATGCGCGGCGTCATCAGCGCCGTGGCGGCCAGGGCCGCGTTGGCGAGGAGGCCCAGGATCTGGCCGACGCCCGGGGACACGCCCTGGGCGCCACCGATGATCGTCCACAGCGAGGACCACGCGGCGAACACGGCGAACGCGGTGCCCCACTGGCCGAGCTCCAGGCCCACGAGCTTGCGCCCCTCGGGCTGGAAGCGCGCGGCGACGATGAGACCGGCGGCGATGAGACCGGCGAGGAAGATCGACGGCAGGACGGGGAAGAGGCCGGCCTTCCAGCCGTTGGGCTCCGTGGGGCAGATCGAACCCGCGCAGTCGTACGAGTAGAAGCTGAGGAACGAGGCGATGAACAGCAACACCGCTGCTCCGATCACCACGCCGTCGCCTCGAGTGAGGGAGCGGATGTTCACTCTCATGTCCTTTGTCAGTGTGATCATTAACGTCGCTGTCGCCGGCACGCGAGGATGCGGGGGCGCGGGGGTGGCCCCCCATCGTACGGGTGAACCTATCGCCTGCACGGTCGGGGCGTCTTCTTCGTATCTGCCTCGTGACAAGCCCGTGGTCTGCACGGACGGTCGTGCCGGCGGCTCCGGGGGCCGCTTCGGACCTACCCGTCCAGGAAGTCCGTGATGCCGTCGGCGATCCCCTGCGCCGCCTTCTCCCGCCAGGCTCCGTCCGTCAGCAGGGCCGCGTCCTGCGGGTCCCGCATGTTGCCGCACTCGATGAACACCTTCGGCACCGTCGAGAGGTTGAGGCCGCCGAGGTCACCGCGGGTGTCCAGGCCCGTGCCGCCGCCGATGTAGTTGGACGCGGCGCTGTGCGTGACGCGCACGAAGTGGCCCGCGATCCGCACGCCGAGCTCCTTCGACGGCCCGACGATCGGCGCGGTGTCCGCGTGGCCGCCCTTGACGGAAGCGGGCAGGATCACATGGAACCCGCGGTTGCCGACGGCCGATCCGTCGGCGTGCACCGAGACGGCGGCGTCGGCGTGCGCCTGGTTCCCGATCGCCGCGCGCTCGTCCACGCACGGGCCGTACGGGCGCTCCCCGTCGTGCGTGAGCACCACCTTGGCGCCCTGCGCGCGCAGGATCGTGCGCAGCCGGTGCGCGACGTCGAGGCTGAACGACGCCTCCGCGTAACCGCTGTCCGTGGACGTCCCGGTGGTGTCGCACTCCTTGCGGCCCGTGCCGATGTCGACGGAACGGTCGATCTCCGCGGTGTGCTCGCTGTTGCGGATGTTGTGCCCGGGGTCGACCACGACCACCTTGCCCTTGAGCGGGCCGTCGGGCAGCGGCCCGTCGTCAGCGGCGGCGGGCGACGGGCTCCGCGCGCCCTCCGGTGCGGACGACCCGGGCGCCGAGGGCTCTTTGCCCTCCGGCGAGGGCTGCCGGGACGGGGCCCGCGACGCGGGGGACGCGCCGGGCGACGCCGACGACGCTGCGGCCACCGGCGCCTTCCTCCCGCCGTCCGCCTCCGCGTCCCACAGCAGCCAGCCCGCGACCCCGGCCGGGACCAGGGCCGCCACCGCGACCACTACGGGCGTGCGGAAGCCCGCCGGGCGGCCGGAGCGGCCTGCGCGCGGCGAGCGCGGGAAGCGGGGAAAGCTGCCTTTGGACACCCGGCGATGCTACGCCGCCGCCCCGCCGCGCAGGGGGCCTACGCCGCAACCGGTCCGCGCCGCAGCACCCGCAGCGACCGCGTCACCGACACTTCGGTGAACTCCCCGGACTCCAGCGCCCTGAGGTACACGCGGTACGGCGCCTGCCCGCCGTCCGCCGGGTCCGGGAACACGTCGTGGATGACCAGCAGCCCGCCCGGCGCGAGGTGCGGGACCCAGCCCTCGTAGTCGGCCGTCGCGTGCTCGTCGGTGTGCCCGCCGTCGATGAACACCAGCCCCAGCGGCCGCCCCCAGAGCGAGGCCGCCAGCGGCGACCGCCCCACGAGCGCCAGCACGTGCTCCTCCAGCCCCGCCTGATGCAGCGTGCGCCGGAACACCGGCAGCGTGTCCATCCGCCCCACCGCCTCGTCGACGAGCGACGCGTCGTGGTACTCCCAGCCCGGCTGCTGTTCCTCGCTGCCCCGGTGGTGGTCGACGGTCACCGCCGTCGTCCCCGCCTCCCGGGCGGCGGCCGCCAGCAGGATCGTCGACCGGCCGCAGTAGGTGCCGACTTCGAGCAGCGGCAGCCCCAGCCCCGCGGCCTCCTCGGCGGCGGCGTGGAGGGCGAGCCCCTCGTCGAGCGGCATGAACCCCTTGGCCGCCTCGAAGGCGGCGAGTATCTCGGGCTTGGGCGGCATGTGTCGTCCTCCTGGGGGTACGCGATGGTCGGCTCATTGTCCTCACCGGCCGCCGCGCGCGGTGCGTGAGGGGCCGATACCGTGGGAAGCACGAGCGGGGGACGCAGGAAGCCGCTGTCAAAGCTCCTGAAAGGGGCGGAAGATGTCCTTCGCCGTAGCGCTGCTCGCCGCATCGACGCTCGCGCTCACTCCCATGGGGCTCTCTCCCACGGGCTCTCCCGCGGGCGGCGCCCACGGGGAGGGCGCCGACGTCAGCGCCGTCTTCGCCGACCCCACGGGCGACGTGCTGCGCGCCGTGACCTTCGACTCCGACGCCGTCCCGCCGGGCGCCCGCGTCACCGTCACCGAGCGCACCGGCCGCGACGGCACCCGCATCCGCCTGCGCCTGGAGGGCGTCGAGCCGGACCGCACGTTCGGCGCCCACGTCCACACGAACCCGTGCGGCACCCGCCCCGAGGACTCCGGCGGCCACTACCAGCAGGACCGGGACCCGAAGCAGCCCTCCACCGACCCCGCGTACGCCAATCCGCGCAACGAGGTCTGGCTGGACCTCACCACCGACGGGCAGGGCGACGGCTCGTCGTCCGCCTCGGTCGCCTGGCGCTTCCGCCCCGGCGAGGCCCGCTCCGTCGTCATCCACGAGCACGCCACGGAGACGGCACCGGGCCGGGCGGGCATGGCGGGGGCGCGGCTGGCGTGCGTCAACGTGCCCTTCGCGTGAGCGCGCGGCTCATGTGCGGCTCGCGTGCGGCCCGTGTGCGGCCCGTGTGAGGACGTCCTTCGAATGGGTTCGAACGTGAGGGCGAGGCACTCGCAAGGGTGATCGTGTGCGCTGCCGGCCCCGGGCGCGGGCCCCCGCGCCGTAGCCTGCTGCCGCCATGAACGATTTCGTTGACGAAGCACGCTCGCGCGTCGCACACCTGCTCCGGATGGCCAACACCACGGACGACCGGGTCAGGGCACGGATCATCGAGTACGCGGACACCACCCCGGAGCCGCCTGTCATGAGCCGGGCCGGGATCGTCACCACCGGATGCGCGCAGTGCCTGAGGACCGCGTGGCGGCAGCAGGACGCGGAAGGGCCCGTATGGGTCTGCGCGTCGTGCGGCCACGTCGAAGGAGTGACCGTGAACTGTCCCCACTGCGAGGTGGCCATGACCCCGCCGGCGCTCGGAGCGCCCGATCGGTGGCAGTGCCCCCGGTGCCCGCGGGTCGCGGCGACGGGGGAGAGCGCGCTGGACATCGAGGAGCGGGAGCGGCAACGGCTTGCGGCCGTAGCCGCGCTGGAGGAGGCGGTGGCCCTGCGGGCGGCGGAGTGAGCCCTTCACTCCGCCGAAGTCCGGCTGCAAGGTCACGCCCCGTAAGGGGCGCGGGGAACTGCGCGACCAGCCACGGTCTGCCGGCAACTGACCGACGGCACGGCACCGCCGGTCAGGCACGTGGTGGTTTCTCGCCGCTGCGGCGGAAGTACAGAGAACTGGTCCCGCTTCGCCTACCGCAGGTGCCCCGTGTCGTTCAGCAGTCTCAGCGACGCGTTGCCGTCCGCGTAGTAGGCGACCGCCGACAGGGACGCCGCTGAGAGTTCCATGCGGAACAGGGACTCCGGCGGGGCGCCGAGGGCCAGTCGTACCAGGGTCTTGACCGGCGTCACGTGCGTGACCAGCAGGACCGTACGGCCCGCGTACCGGGCGAGGAGCTTGTCGCGCGTGACGGACATCCGGCGGGCGACCGCGGCGAAGCTCTCGCCGCCGCCGGTCGGGGCGGCCTTGGAGGAGGCGAGCCAGGCGTCGAGGTCGTCGGGCCAGCGCTCGCGGACCTCCGCGAAGGTGAGGCCCTCCCAGGCGCCGAAGTCGGCTTCGCGCAGGCCGTCTTCGACACGGATCTCCAGGCCGAGGCGCGCGGCCACGGCGGCGGCCGTCTCGCGGCAGCGCCGCATCGGGGAGGAGACGACGGCCTGGATGGTGCCGCGGGCGGCGAGCGCTCTGCCTGCGCGCTCGGCCTGGTGCAGGCCGGCGGGTGACAGCTCCGGGTCGCTGCCGCCGCTTCCGGAGAATCGCTTCTGCGGGGTGAGGGCCGTCTCGCCGTGCCGCAGCAGGACGAACGTGGTCGGCGTCCCGAGGTCGGCGGGGGCGGCCCAGCCGACGGGAGCGGCCTTGGGCTCCGTGAGCGGCTCAGCCACGGGCTCCGCCGCCCGCACGGCCGTACGGGCGGCCGTCCGCTCGGCGAGCGCGGCCGCGGAGGCGCCCGCCTCCCACTGCCGGCCGGCCTTGCCCGCGTCCATCGCTTCGTTGGCGAGCCGGTCGGCGTGCTTGTTCTCCTCGCGCGGGATCCACGCGTAGGCGACCTGCCCGGCGGGGAAGAGCGCCCGCGCCCGGGCGGCCAGCGGCCGCATGTCCGGGTGCTTGATCTTCCAGCGGCCCGACATCTGCTCCACGACGAGCTTGGAGTCCATCCGGACCTGGACCTCGGCCGAGGGGTCGAGGGCCTTCGCGGCCTCCAGGCCGGCGATGAGGCCCCGGTACTCCGCCACGTTGTTCGTGGCGGTGCCGATGTACTCGGCGGCCTCGGCGAGGGCCTCGCCGGTCGCCGCGTCCAGGACGACGGCGCCGTAGCCGGCGGGGCCCGGGTTGCCCCGGGAACCGCCGTCCGCCTCGACGATGAAGCGAGGAGCCATCGGGCTTACAGGCCCGACTCGTTGGTGCGGACCAGGATGCGGCTGCAGTTCTCGCAGCGGACGACCTGGTCCGGCGCGGCCGCGCGGACCTCGTTGAGCTCGGTGATGTCGAGCTCCAGGCGGCAGCCCTCGCAGCGGCGCTGGTTCAGGCGCGCGGCGCCGATGCCGCCCTGCTTCTCGCGCAGGCGGTCGTAGAGCTTCAGCAGGTCGGCCGGGACGGAGGCGGCGACGATCTCGCGCTCCTTGGTGACCGAGGCGGCCTCGGCGTCGATCTCGGCGAGGGCGGCGTCGCGGCGGGCGACGGCGTCGTCGACCTTGGCCTGGACGGAGCCGACGCGGCCGGTCAGCTCGGTGACGCGCTCCTGCGCGGACTCGCGGCGCTCCATGACCTCCAGGACGACGTCCTCCAGGTCGCCCTGGCGCTTGGCCAGCGAGGCCACCTCGCGCTGCAGGTTCTCCAGGTCCTTCGCGGACATGCCGACGCCGGTGTCCAGGCGCTGCTGGTCACGGGCGGCGCGCTGGCGGACCTGGTCGACGTCCTGCTCGGCCTTGGTCTGCTCGCGGGCGGTGTCGCTCTCCTCGGTCTGCGCGGCGACGAGGAGGTCGCGGTGCTGGGTGAGGTCGGCCTCGAGGGAGGCGATCTCGGCGTGCTCGGGCAGGCTCCGGCGCTTGTGGGCGAGCTGACCGAGGCGGGTGTCCAGCGCCTGGAGGTCGAGGAGGCGGATCTGGTCTGCGGGCGCGGCGTTCAGTTGGGGGCTCCTGTTAGTGGTTGGTGACGGCGGACGCCGCGTGGGCGGTCCAGGGGTCGGTGACGGTCTTCGAGACGTGGGTGCGCAGGCCCCAGCCGTGCCGGTCGGAGATCTCGTCCAGCTGGGCGGCGGCCTGCTCGGCCCACGGCCATTCGGTGGCCCAGTGGGCGGCGTCGACGAGCGCCAGCGGGCTGTGCTGCTGGGCCTCGGAGGCGGGGTGGTGGCGCAGGTCGGCGGTGACGTAGGCGTCGACGCCGGCGGCCCGCACCTCGTCGAAGAGGGAGTCGCCGGAGCCGCCGCACACGGCCACGGTGCGGATGGTGCGGCCGGGGTCGCCGGCGACCCGGATGCCCTGTGCCGTGCCGGGCAGCCGCTTGGCGGCGCGCTCGGCGAACGCGGACAGGCTCATGGGCGGGTCGAGCTCGCAGACGCGGCCGAGGCCGCGGCGGCCCGCCGGGTCCGCCGGGTCGGGCACGAGGGGGCCGGTGACGCGCAGGTCGAGCGCGCCGGCGAGGGCGTCGGAGACGCCGGGGTCGGCGCGGTCGGCGTTGGTGTGCGCGACGTGCAGGGCGATGTCGTGCTTGATCAGCGTGTGCACGACGCGGCCCTTGAAGGTCGAGGCCGCGACGGTCGTGGTCCCGCGCAGGTAGAGCGGGTGGTGGGTGACCAGCAGGTCGGCGCCGAGCGCCACGGCCTCGTCGACGACCTCCTGGACGGGGTCGACGGCGAACAGCACCCGGCCGACCGGGGCCGCGGGGTCGCCGCAGACCGTGCCGACGGCGTCCCACTGCTCGGCCTGCTCCGGGGGCCAGAGGGCGTCGAGGGCGGCGATGACTTCAGACAGTGCGGGCACGGAGGAAAGGCTACCTGTCCGCCGTGCCCGCGCGGGCTCCGCCCGATCCGGGGCGCATCCCGGGCGTCACTTCACGAGGAAGCCCCGGAGGTCGTCGAGGACCTTGTCCGCGGCGGTGACGCCCAGGCCCAGGTACCAGGTCTCGTCCTGGACGTCCTTGGCGTGGCCCTCCTTGACCGCCCGCAGGTTCTTCCACAGCGGGTTGTCCTGGGCGGTGTCGCGCTTGGTCTTGTCCGGGGCGCCGTAGACGCCGGTGAAGATCCAGTCGGCGTCGGCCTTGTCGATCTGCTCCGGGCTGATCTCCACGGCGAGCTTGTCGGCCTGCTGGTTCTCCGGGCGCGGCAGGCCCACGTCCTTGAGGATCGTGCCGATGAACGACTGGCCGGCGTAGAGGCGCGTGAACTGCGGCAGGTAGCGGACCATCGAGATGGTGGGCTTCTTCTCGCCCAGGTCCTCGCCGAGCTTCTTCGCCTTGGCGGCGTACGCGTCGAGGTTCTTCTTCGCCTCGGCCGTCTTGTCGAGCGCGGCCGCGTTGAGGAGGTAGTTCTCCTTCCACGTGAAGCCCGGGCGGACGGAGAAGACGGTCGGGGCGATCTTGGCGAGGTCCTTGTAGTTCTTCTCCGCGCGCAGCTTGCTGCCGAGGATCAGGTCCGGGTGGAGCTCGTTGATGGCTTCCAGGTTGAGGTTGCTGATCGTGCCGACGCTCTTCGGGTCGCCGGCGTCCTTCTTCAGGTACTCCGGGAGCTCCTGGCTGCCCTCGCTGGGGGCCCAGCCGACCGGCCGGATGCCGAGCGAGACCACGTTGTCGAGCTCGCCGACGTCGAGGACGACGACGCGCTTCGGGCGCTCCTTGAGCTCGGTCGTGCCGAGGGCGTGCTTGATGGTGCGCGGGAACTGGCCGGGCGCGGCGTCCGTGCCCATCTTCGCCGTCTGCTCGCCGGCCTTGCCGAAGTCCTTGCCGCTCTCCGACACGGCCTTCGAGCCGCTGCCGTCGTCCTTTCCGTCCCCGCCGTCCGATGAGCCGCAGGCCGCGAGGGCGAGCGCGGCGACTGCGGACAGGGCGACTGCGGCGGTGCCGCGGCGGCGAAGGGGCATCACGTACTCCAGGGTCGGGTCCGGCCGGGCGGCCGTCACGGCCGCCGGTTGGTCAAGGGGGCCTCTTCAGCCACCCCCCGCGACTACTTAGGCTCGCCTTACCTTACGTGACGGTGCGGAAGGCGCGAAGCACACCCTCCTCGTACCCCTCAGGCGAATCGGACAACGGCCACCCTTACGCGTGAAGCGGGCCGACTCTCATTGTTCGGCAGGAAGTGCGATAACTACGTTCTGTGCCGGAGGTGACGTTTCTCATGACGGTCTGTGCCCCCCAGAGCACCCCGCAGAGCACCCCGCGGAGTGGCTCGACGGACATGAGGCGCCCGGCGTTCACGGTCACGGCGAACGGCTCGTACGCCGCCCGGCTGGCCCTCGACGGCGCCACGGGCGGCTGGTTCCCCGAGCGCTGGACCCTCGACGGCCCCGAGCCGTACGCCGTGCCGCTGCCCGGCAGCCAGCCCGAGGAGCCCGACAGCGAGGTCCAGCCGCTCGCCGACGGGCGGGTCCTCATCCGCCGCCGGGTCGCCGAGCGGCACACGCTCTCGCTGCTCTACCCCACCGGCCCCGGCACCGGGGAGCTGCCCGTCGGCGCCGTCGAGTGCGCCCGGCTCTCCCTGCTGCCCCCCGCGCCGGGCGGCGCCTCCGCCTACGGGCTCGTCCACGCCGAGCGCACGACCGCGCTGTGGCGGCTGCACGGCGGCGCCTTCGGGCCCGAGCGGGTCGTCGAGGTGCCCGGCCGCTGCACGGGCGGCGCCTGGCTCGACCGCACGGGCCGGCTCCTCGCCCTCGACCGCGAGCTGGACGGCCGCACCAAGACCGTCGTCGTCGACCTGGAGCGCGGCGGCGAGACCAGCCCGCTCCTCCAGATCACCGAGGACAGCAACGACCGGCTGCTCCTCGCCGACCCGTACAGCGGCCTCCTCCTCGTCCGCTCCGACGCCCCCGGGCAGGACCGGCTCGGCTGGGGCGTGCTCGGCTCCGCCCGGCCCGTCCGCTTCCCCGAGTGCCTGCGCCCCGCCGGCGCCGCGCTCACCCCCTTCGCCACCCAGCCCGGGCAGGAGCTCACCCCCGAAGGGTGCGCGGTCGCCTTCCGGGTCGAGGGCGCGACCGGCAGCTGGGTGGGCGTCTGGCGCCCCTCGGGCAAACAGCTCCAGCAGTTCCCCGCGCCCGCCGGCTGGCTCGTCGGCGCGGGCCTGTGGACCAGCGGCGGCGAGCTGCGGCTGCCGTTCGTCACGCCCTACGTGCGCTGCGGGCTCGCCCGCCTGCGGCTGCCGGAGGCCGAACGGGGGGAGACACGGGATACCGGCGGGCGCGGGGCCCCGGCCGGGGCGGGGGGCGCGGCGGAGCCTGCGGCGCCCGGGGCGCCCGGGGCGCCT